>JAYOFO010000069.1:0-12383 GCA_038117265.1 Rhodospirillaceae bacterium | reverse complement strand
AGGCGTTGTTGTTGACCAGCGTGACCGTGTTGATGCCCCAGCGCGCCGCCGTCTCGACATCGCCGATGTGGTACCAGAAGCCGGCATCGCCGGTGAAACAGAAGACCGGCCGGTCGGGCACGCCGCACTTGGCGCCGAGCGCCGCGGGGAAGGCCCAGCCCAGGTGTCCGGCCGAACGCATGTAGCTCTGGTTCTGCGTGCGCAGGTCGTACATGCCGCCCATCCACATGCCGGTGTGGCCGGTGTCGGCGACGACGATGGCGTCGTCAGGCAGGTGATCGGACAGCTCCTTGCAGATGCGCTCGGGGCGCATCGGCACGGCGTCGGAGGTGAGCAGGTCGTTGTACTTCTCGCGCCACGACCGGTCGGCAGCGGCGGCCTGCTCGACCCATTTCTGCCGCTTGCTCGCCGATTGCGCGTTGGTCTGGGCCAGCATGCGCGAGACCGCGACCTTCACGTCGGCCTGGACCGCCGCCTTCAGCGGGTAGTTGCGGCCGAGCTCTTCGGGCTCGATGTCGATCTGGACGGCGGGCGTGCCGATCGGCGGAACGGCCCAGAAATGGGTCGTCATGCCACCCGTCGAGGTGCCGATGAAGATCACGAGGTCGGCCTGGCCGACGATGATGTTGGCGCTCTCGCGCGAATAGGTGCCCACGACACCGACCGACAGCGGATGAGTGCCGGGGATCGTGTCCTTGCCGTTCAGCGAGGTCGCGACGGGAATGTTCAGCCGCTCGGCGAGCTCGACCACCTCGTCCTTGGCGCCCGATGCCCGCACGCCGCCGCCCGCCACGATGACCGGGCGCTCGGCCGCCTCGATTGCGGCCAGCGCGTCGCGCACCGCGGCGTCCGAGGGCTCGGGCCGGTACGGCGGCAGCGATGCGAACGCCTCCTCGACCAGCGCCTCCATGTCGGCTTCCTCGGCGTCGATCTGCGCCTCGTTGCCGCGGAACTGCAGGTGCACCGGGCCGGGCGTGCCCGAGGTGGCGCTGCGGAAGGCCTGACGCACCATGTCGGGGAAGCGGGCCACATCGTCGACCGTGGCGTTGAACTTGGTCACCGGCTCGAAGGCCGGCATGTCGTCGACCTCCTGATAGACGCCGCGGAACTTGGTCTTGGGGTCGCGGCCGCCGGTCATGGCGATCACTGGCGACCGGGCGAGCCAGGCATCGCGCAGGCCGGCGGCCAGGTTCAGCGCGCCGATCACCTGGGCCATGCACACGCCGGGCCGGCCGGTCGCGCGGGCGTAACCGTCGGCCATGTATGCCGCCGTCGCCTCGGAGTGGACGTGAAGGCGCTTGATGTCGGTCCGCTTCTCGAGCTCGACCATCGTCGTGCGCAGCACCGCCGGCACCTGGAAGATATGGGTGACCCCGTAACCCTTCAGCAGGTCTGCCATGACCTGCGCGCCCGTCATCTTCGCCATTTCGTTTCTCCCCCTGGAGGCTTATCGCGGCCCGTCACGCGGTGCCGTTCGTGAATGTTTCAACGCGTCTGTAATACCCGGTCCAAACCGGGCGGACAACGCGGGTGCGCTATGCGGTGCCCGCCAGTTCGTCGCGAACCATGCGTGCGGCCTCGACCATCACCTTGAGCTTGCCGAAGGCGGACTCCCGCGACAGGTATTTCATGCCGCAATCGGGCGCGACGATCATCCGTTCGGCGGGAAGATGGCCCAGCGCGGCGCGGATTCGACCGGCCACAACGGCCGGAGACTCGACCTCCCCGCTCTCCATGCTGATCACGCCCACAAGGACGGTCTTCGACGGCAGCCGCTCGAGGATCGCGGTGTCGAGCCCCGGCTGGGCCGCCTCGATCGAGATCTGGTCGGCATCGACCGCGTCGAGTTCGGGCAGGAAGGAATAGCCGTCGGGCTTGTTCTTCACGGCATTGGCATAGCCGAAACACATGTGGATAGCCGTCGTCCCGCCGACCCCGTCGAGCGCGCGGTTGATCGCCTCGACCGCGAACGCCTTGGCCTGTTCGGGCCGCGCCTGCATCCACGGCTCGTCGAGCTGGACGATGTCGGCGCCCGCGGCGAACAGATCCCGCACCTCGGCATTGACCACGTCGGCATAGGCCATCGCGGCCTCGCGGTCGCTCGCATAGTGTTCGTTGACCGCCTGCATCGTCATCGTGAACGGCCCCGGGACCGTCATCTTGACGATCCGGTCGGTGTTGGCGCGCAGGAACTCGGTGTCACGCACCTGGATCGGCGCGGGGCGGCGGATCGGGCCGGTGATGCGCGGCACCCAGGTCTTGCCACCCATGCGGTTGGTCACCTGGCCCGGATTGTCGATGTCGACCCCTTCGAGGGCCGTCGCGAACCGGTTCGAGTAGCTCTCGCGCCGCGCCTCGCCGTCGGTGACGATGTCGACGCCCGCCGCCTCCATGTCGCGGATCGCCTCGACCGTCGCCTTGTCCTGGGCGGCCTCCAGCTCGTCCTCGGCCAACCGCCAGATTTCGCGCGCCCGCACGCGGGACGGCCCCTGGGTCAGCAGGCGCGCGCGGTCGATCAGCCAGTCGGGCTGCGGGTAGCTGCCGACCACGGCGGTCGCCAGCGGCGCAGTCTCGACCTTGCCGGTTGTCATGGCCGCACCGGTTTGGCGCCTATTTCACGAAATGCGCGTCGTGCCGCGCGTTGGTCTCGGCGAGACGCTCCATCATGTCCTCGCCGAAGCCGCGGCCGCCCTTGCCCATCTCGTCGATCTCGCGGAAATAGCGGTCCTGCCCGCCCGGCAGGCTCCAGTCGAGCATCTTAGCCGGCCGGTCGGTGATGTTGCGGAAGGTGTGGACCGTGTTGGGGGGCACGAAGCCCATGTCGCCCGGTTCCATGATCGTGGTCTCGTCCGCGATCGTCATCTCGTAGCGGCCTTCGACGACGAAGAAATACTCCGACTGGCCCGCATGGAAATGCGGCGGCGGCCCTTCGCCGGGCCCGTGCATGACGAGTAGCGCCGAGAACGCGCCGCCGGTGTCCTCGGTGCGCATCATCACACGCGCCGGCGTGCCGAAGGGGCGGATTTCCTCCGCCTCCTCGAACTTCGTGATCCGGTGTCGCGGCGCACCGCCGCCTTTCGCTGCCGTCATGTTCGGGCCCTCGCGCACGATCCTTCAGGAACGAGAGCCAACAGCATAACGCAAGGCATCGGTCGTCACGAGACGGCGATCGTCTCCCGGTGCCGCCACATCAGGATGATCATGATCACGGTCAGCACCGTGCCCACGGCATACAGTTCCAACAGGAGCTCGTTCTGGATGCCGAAGAAGGCCCCGATGATCGCGCCGGACGGGATCAGCAGGCAGAACGAGGCGAGGCCCGCAACCGGCCGCAGGAACCCGCCCGTGCCGAAGCCCTCCAGGAAGACCGCCCAGGTGACCACGCCGATGACGCATGCAGCCGTGGTGATCGCGATCTCCAGCGTCGAGCCCTCGAGCAGCAGCGGCGTGTAGACGAACAGGAAGGGCATGATCAGGATCGTCGATGCCATCTTGAACGCCTGGTTGCCGGTCGCCACCGGGTCCGATTGCGATATCGAACTGGCCGCGAAGGCCGCCAGGGCCACCGGTGGCGTAACTGCGCTGACCACGGCCACCCAGTAGCTGATCATGTGCGCCGCCAGGCTTGGCACGCCCAGATCGGTCAGCGCGCCGACCGCGAAGATCGCCAGCAGAACGTAGCTGGCAACGATCGGCAGGCCCATGCCGATGATGTAGCCGGCAACGATGACCAGAAGGATGGTGATCGGCAGGATGCCGCCGCTGGCCTCGACGAGCAGCGAGGCGACACGGCCCGGCAGGTCCGACTTGGTCGCCGCCGACAGCAGGATGCCCAGCACGCCGGCGATGCAGCTCACCACCAGCGTGTTGCGCGCGCCCGCCTCCAGCGAGACCCAGATCGTGCGCACCAGTTCGACGAGAACGTCGCGTACGCCGTTCAAGGTCGACAGGTTCTCGTGGACGCCGATCAGGTTTTCCTGCGCTGCCAGCGCGGCGTCCATCCGCGCGGCCTCTTCCTCGTCGCGCCCGTAGATCAGGACCTCTGCGAACTTCAGCACGAGGAAGGTGAACACCACCCAGAAGAAGGCGTCGCCGAACTGGATGCCCACATAGTCCTCGACGAACCACAGGAACGGCGCACCGATTTGCGCACCGAAGAAGTAGACGAACACGCCCACGAGGACCGAGATCGGCAGGTAGTATTTCCAGGATTGCAGCCGGACCCGGGTCGGGATCGAATCGAGCAGGTCGATCGTCTTCAGCATGATGATCAGGACGATCGTCTTGGCCGCAGCCAGGAACGGCGAGTCCCCGACCACCAGGAAGAAGACCATCATCGGAATCGGCAGCAGCAGGTGCAGCTTGGGGATGATCTCGCCCCACCGCGGCAACTCGCTTTCCTTGACGCCGCGAAGATTTGCCTTCAGCGCGCGGAAATAGACGATCAGCCCGACCGACAGGTAGTAGAGGATCGCCGGGATGACCGCGATCTTGACGATGTCGAAGTAGCTGGTCTCGGTCAGCTCGGCGAGCAGGAAGGCGCCCGCGCCCATGATCGGCGGCATGTAGGCGCCGCCTGTCGAAGCCGCGGCCTCGACGCCGCCAGCGAACTCCGCACGATAGCCAACACGCTTCATCAGCGGAATGGTCAGGGTGCCGGTCGTCATGACGTTGGCGACGCCCGAGCCCGAGATCATGCCGAACAGGCCGGAACTGATGACGGCCGCCAGGCCCGGCCCGCCGGTCCGCGCTCCCGTCAGCCGGTAGGCGGTGTTGATGATGACCGCGCCCAGCCCGGTCTTTTCGAGGAACGCCCCGAGGATCACGAAGATCACGATGAAGGTCGCGAACACGTTGGTGATCAGGCCGAACATGCCTTCGGTCGAGGCGATCAGGAAGTCCATGACCTCCTCGGCCTCATAGCCCGAATGGTAGAGCAGGCCCGGCATGGCCTGGGCGATGTCCTCGAACGAATAGATGAAGAACAGGAAGCCAAGCAGCGGAATCAGCGGGCCGACGATGCGGCGCGCGATCTCGAAGCTGGATGAGACCAGCATCACCGAATAGATGAACAGCAAGGCAGGAATGGGCCGGCCCGTCGACTCCCTCAGTTCCTGGACGTTGTCGCTCCACCAGAGCACCGCCATCACCGTGCACGCGATGAACGCAATGTCGGAGATCGAGAATCCGTCTCCCCGCTTCGTGCGGAAACCTTCCCACAGATAGACCAGCACGCCGCCCGCGGCGCCGATCCAGCCGATCGTCAGAACGCCATCGTCGAAATAACGGAACCACTGCTTTGGGTGGTCGCCAAGCTGGTAGTCGATCCAGACAGAGATCGCCGCGCCGAGCATCGCCAGGTTCACGACGCTGAATATCTCGTCGAGGATGATCGGGTTGTCGCGGAACGAACGCTGCCGGTTCTTGAACGCCAGCAGCGACATCACGCCGACGCCCATGATGAAGGTTCCGCGGAACACCTGCTCGACTGGCGGACCGAAGAACGAGATGTGGATGAAGAAGTAGGCGTAGGCGACGGCCACGATCGAGAAGAAGACACGGACGATTCGCGAGAGGCCGCGCGGCGGCGTCATCTCGTCAGCGATGATCCCGATCCTGGTGAGGACGGATAGAGTGCTCATTGGCTTGGCCTACGTTTCAGATGTGGCGCCTGCAGCGCCGATACGGGGCGAATGCGGACAAGGCGCGAAGAAGTGCTCCCTCTTCGCGCCTTGCCGCAAGCGACTAACGATGTCGCCGGGTCGACCCCCGCTTTAGAACGCCTTGACGGACTCGGCAGCGACGTCGAAGCCGCGGCCCTTCCAGTACTCGGCGGCTGCCGGGTGCACCGGAATGCCGAGCGGCTTCAGGTTGGAGAAGTCGCCGTTCAGCGTCTTCCAGTAACCCGCGACCGCGATCAGCTTCTTGAGGTTTTCCGGATCGGCGACGACGTTGAGCATAGCCTTGATGGCATCGTCGGACATCGTCTTGTAGGCGAGCCAGTAGACGTCATAGGCGATCGACTTCGCCGGCGCATCCATACCCTTCACGTCGGGCTGCACGGGGATCGTGACGGCCGCGTAGAACGGGTTCTTCGCGATGACGGCCGCCTGCTCCTCGTCGGTCAGGCTGATGTAGCGGACCGGCTTGGTGATCGACAGCTGAGTCAGCGCCGGGATCGTGAACGGCGCACCGGCCGAGCAGTACACGTCGATCTGACGGTCGCCGAGCGCACGCGCGGAGTCGGAGAAGCCGAGGTTGCGCTCATCGATCTTGTCGAGGATTCCCGCGCCATCCATGATGTTGCGGCAATTCACGAACGAGCCCGAGCCCTTGTTCAGCAGGTTGACCTTCTTGCCGACCATGTCCGAGTAGGACTTGATCGGGCTGTCGGCCAGCACCGCGATGATCTGCGACTGCTTGCGGACGTTCGCGATGATGCGGAAGTCCTGCAGCTTGCCGTCTTCCTTGAACAGCTCGACGCCGTTCCAGGCCTGATAGATCTGGCCGACATGGCCCCATGCCGTGTCGAACTTACCGTAGCCGACGCGGCGGACGTTGTCGACCGAGCCGTTGGACGGCGAATACTCGAACTTGAAGTCTTTGCCGATCTCTTCGTTGAGAAGCTGCGCACCGGCGCTGACCGACGGATGCCAGCCGCCACCGGCGGGGCCGCCACCGATACGATACGATTCGGCGGCATGCGCGGCCGAGGTAAGCGCAACTACGCTGGCCGCGGCAATAAGTGTGGAAACGAACTTCATGGATCCCTCCCTAAGATCATGAACCCGGTTGCGTGGATTGAGCACCACGAAAAGCCTGTGTCGGATGGCAAGCCCCGACACCCGTATTTAATTCCAAAACGATGGCAGTGACCATCGCGGATATCAAGCCCATTTGTCCTTACAAATCCGTCATGCGAACAATTCCTGCGTCTCGCGGCGCGCGACATTTTGCTCGCTTCGGCCGTTTGCACCCCCACGACGCTTCCGGATAGGTTTGCCTCCGACGAAGTCCAACGGCGCATGACGAACGACGCCACAGCGAGGATGCCATGATCGAAATTGTGCGCGACGAGATCACCTCCGCCGACGCATGGGTCGGCCCCGCGATCCAGGACGACCCGCGCTGGCTCTACGAACTTTCCGATGACGAGATCGCCGAGATCGACACGGCACTCCAGGCGGCCAAGGCCGCCGGCGTGGACATTCCGTTCACGGCAGCGCATTTCCCGCTGTCCGGGTTCGCCGGGCGCATCGATGAGCTGGCGCGCCGCGTGTCGGACGGGCTCGGCGTCATCCTGATCCGCGGCGTGCCGCGCGCACGCTACACCGACGCGGAATGCGCGCTCATCTACTGGGGCATTGGCGTGCACATGGGCCGGCCGGTCTCGCAGAATTCGCGCGGCCACCTGCTCGGCCACGTCACCGACGAGGGCAAGACCCTCGACGACCCCAACGCGCGCGGCTACCAGACCCGCAACAAGCTGGATTTCCACTGCGACCAGCTTCCGGTCGACCTGCTGGGGCTGTTCTGCCTGCGTAAGTCGAAGTCGGGCGGCGCGAGCTATTTGGTCAGCGCGCCCGCCGTCCACAACGCGATGCGTAAGGAGCGCCCCGACCTGCTCGAGGTGCTTTACCAGCCCTTCCACATCGACTGGCGCGGCGACCATCCCGACGGCGCACAGCCCTGGTACGACTGCCCGATGTTCAGCGCCCATAAGGGCCGGATGGCGGCGCGCATCACCAGCCGCGAATTCATGGAATCGGTGAAGCGCTACGGCGACGAGCTGGCGCTCGGCGAGACCCAGCGCGAAGCGCTCAACCTACTCCAGGAGATTTCCAATCGCCCCGAGCTGCGCCTGCAGATGCACTTCCAAGAAGGCGACATGCAGTTCATCAACAACCACGCGATCCTGCACGCCCGCGAGGCCTATGAGGACTATGACGATCCCAAGCTGAAGCGCCATCTGCTGCGCATGTGGATCGCCTTCGAGGACGAACGCCGGCGCGAACTCGCGCCGATCCTCGCCGAGCGCGACGCCCTCGTGCGCAACGGCGGCATCCCGAAGCAGGCGAAGGCGGCCTAGGCGTCAGGCGTCGTAGCGGCAGAAATTGTAGCCGGGCGGCTGGGTCCGCTCGGCAAATGCGAGCGCGCGCACGACCGATTCCTCGTCGAGGTAGCGGCCCACCGCCTGCAGGCCCACCGGCATGCCATCGGCGGCGATGCCGGCACACACCGAACCCGCCGGCTGCCCCGTCAGGTTGAACGGATAGGTGTAATAGACCCAGGACACGAGGTTCCGGTCTCCGTAGCCCGCCGGCACGTTGACCCCCACATCGACGGACGAGACGGGCAGCACCGGCGAGATCAGCAGGTCGTAGTCGGCGAACAGGTTCGCCATCCGCTCGCGCAGCGCATAGCGCTCGAACACCTTGGTGTAGTAGTCGCGCATCTCCTGGCCGAGGGCCGGCTCGAGGATGTCCGCCACGGCCGGATCCAGCATGTCGCGCTGGTTCTCCAGCACGGCGCGCAGCTTGATGCCGACACCGGCATAGAATTCCGCGGTCCACAATTCGCCCGGATCGGCCTCGAAGACCTGCTCGACCAGCTCGACGCGGGCGCCGCCTTCCTCGAAGCGCTTCACCGCCGCCTCGACGATCGCGACGATCTCGGGATCGGGCCGCGCATAGCCCAGGGTCGGGCTCCAGGCGATTCGCAGGCCTTCCACGCCCCGGTCGCACGCGCCCAGCACGTCGGGCACCGGCCCCGCGATCGCGAACGGATCGCGGGCATCGTATCCCGCGATTGCGGAAAAGAGCATCGCCGCATCGCGCACGGTGCGCGCCATCGGCCCGACATGGGCCAAGGTCGGGGTCGCGGTGGTGGGCCAGACCGGGACTCGGGCGAAGCTGCCCTTGAGGCCCGCCAGCCCCGTCAGCGAGGACGGGATGCGGATCGAACCGCCGCCATCGGTGCCCAGCCCGAAGGGCGTGACGCCGGCCGCGATCGATGCCGCGGCTCCGGCGCTCGATCCGCCGGGCGTCTTGTCGGTGTTCCACGGGTTGCGGGTGATCCCGGTGAGCGGCGAATCGCCCACCGGCTTGCAGCCGAACTCGCTGGTCGTCGTCTTGCCGATGACCACCGCACCCGCCGCGCGCGCGCGTTCGACCGCCGGGGAATCGGCGGGCGCGACGTTTTCGGCCATGACCTTCGACCCGAAGGCGAAGCGCGCCCCGCCGACCGCGATCAAATCCTTCACCGACATGGGAACGCCGTGGAGCGCGCCGAGCGGGCCGCCGCGCATCACGGCGTCCTCGGCCGCCTGCGCATCGGCCAGCGCCCGGTCCGAATAGAGCTCGAAAAAGGCGTTGAGGACCGGCTGGGTTTCCTCCGCCCGCGCCAGGGCGCGGCGCGTCAGATCCACCGGCGAGACGTCCCGGCGGGCGACCCGCAGGCGCATCTCGGCGGCACTCATATAGTCGAACTCGTGCGGCATCGACCGCCTCCCCTCTTGGTGCGTTTCGGCTGGTCCGCCGGCGGCCGCGATCAGTCTTCGACAATGGCGAAGGCGCGGATCGGCGAGCCGGAGCCCCCCTTGAAGCGCAGCGGCACGCCGAAGAACTCGAACTCGCCGCGACCGATCAGCTCCTCGAGGTTGACCAGCCACTCCATATGGCTGATGCCGAGTTCGCGGCAGATACGATGCTGGGCGAACAGGCTGTCCGACGGCTTGTCGGTCGACGGCCCCTCGACCCCGTGCAGGCGCGAACCGCGGTCGTACATCCATTGGGTCGCGGCGACCGTGATGCCGGCGTTCGACAGCACGACCTCGCGGTTCGGGTAGTGGCGCTTGTGCAGGCCGGTGCACAGCAGAACGATGTGGCCGTCCACCTTCACGCCGGACTCTGCCTCGGCCTTCTCCATGTCGGCCACGTCGATGTCGCCCAGGTCGCCGACATGGCGCATGTCGAAGCACACCGCCTTGCCGAAGAACCGGTCGATGGGCATCTCGTCGATCGAGGCGCCGTTCGGGTCGAAATGGCGCAGCGCGTCGACATGGGTGCCGACATGATCTAGCGTCGAGATGAAATTGGTCTGGAAGGTGATCGGGTCGTCGGGCGTGCCCAGCTTCAGCGCCTTGGTGTTATCGTGGGTCATCGCCTTGAGATAGACCGGGCTCTGGAAGAGCTTGTGCGACGGCATGTTGTCCTCGATGTCGAGGCTCAGATCGATAATGCGGCGGGCCATGGCGTGGTTCCTCCCCTTCGGTATGCGCGGCCGCGTCTTTGCGCGGCATCCCCGAACTATAGGGAAACCGGGGAGCGCGCGCACCGGCGCAGTTGGCCGCCGTTCACAAGCGGATCGTTGGGATGGGGAGTGGTGCCCAGGGGCGGAATCGAACCACCGACACTGCGATTTTCAGTCGCATGCTCTACCAACTGAGCTACCTGGGCACACGGGGGTCAGTTGGACCGCGCGGATATACGGAAATTGCGCGAGCGTGTCCAGCGTCAGCCGGTCTCGTCTTCGTCCCGCGCGCTTTCGAGCCCGCCTTCATAGACGGTCGGCGCCTCGTCGGTCGGAATCCGGTACGCCCCGTCGAGCCAGCGCGCCAGATCGAGGTTCACGCAGCGCTGGGAGCAGAAGGGCCGATGCTGGTCGGCAGCCGGCTTGGAACAGATCGGGCAGGACTTCGTCATCGCAACTCGGGCGCTCGTTCAGCCAGACCCTAGCACGACGTCGAATCGCGCCTGCACACGCGCCGGATCGCCGACCACCTCGAGCGCGCCGACGCTGCGTGCGGCCTCGTCGCGCGCGGCCTGCAGCCGCCCCGACAGGGCCGCGGCGACCTCGGGCGCGACCTCCAGCCGACAGCCGCCCGAGGGGCGCGCGGCATTCGCGCGAATGGCGGCGCGCAGCGCATCGTAGGCCACCGCATCGACCGACGGCTGCGGGTCGGGCAGCGGTGCGAGCAGGCGTTCGGCCAGGGTCGAACCCACCCGCGTGCGCGTCATTTCGATCAGGCCGAGATTGGTCACCCCCAGCACATGGCACGGCGCCGGATCGCCCTTGAGCGCGGTCCGGAGCGCCGCCAGCACACGGTTGCAGTCGTCGCGCGCGCTCATGCGCAGGGCGTCGATGACGACCGCCCCGGCGATGTTGCGCAGCCGGAGCTGGCGCGCGATCTCAGGCATCGTCTTGAGGTTGACGTCGCGCGCCGCGCGGCCGCCCTTGCCCGGCGCCTGCGCGGCATTGACGTCGATGACGCACAGCGCCTCGGCCGTGTCGAAGACGAGCTCGGCCCCGCCGGCGACGCGCACCCGGCGCGCCAACGCGGCCTCGATGGCATCCTCCACCCCGTGGGTGGCAAACAGCGTCCCCGCGGCGCGCGAGACGCGCGGCAGGAGGCCCGGATTTTGCGCAGCGGCCCATTCGCGGACCGCGTTCTCGCTTGCCAGATCGCCGCACAGGATGGATGTGGCCGGGTCTTCGGCGAGCCGGTCGAGGATCCGCGCCACCGGCGCCGGCGGCGGAACGAGTTCGGCGGGAACCTTCGCCGGTGCGCCGTTGCCCGCCGCGTCGGCGATGCGTGCCACGCGCGGGCCCTTGTCGGCGAACCCGTCGGCGACGACGCGCACGTCGATTGCCGCGCCCTCGTGGAGCTGCTCGGCGATCCGCGCATGCCGCTGTCCGCGTTCGCCCGGCACCGCGGCGTCGCGCGCGCGCAGGAACGAATCGGCGCCGCGCCCGATATCGACGAACGCGCCGTTGAGGCCCACATCGACGCGCCGCACGCGCCCGCGATAGACCGCGCCGACCAGGCTGGGCCGGGCGTCGCGCTCGTGCATGACGTCCCAGACCTGTCCGCCACGCAGCAGCGCACCGCGAATCTCGCCGGGGCTGCGCTCGATGATCACCGTCGTACCCTTCACGAGCCGCTCCCGTAGCCGAGCCCCGCGAGCATCGCGCCGGCGCGCGCGACGTCGAGGCCGACAACATTGGTATAGGACCCGTTGATCGCCGGCACGAAGGCGGCGGCGGCTCCCTGGATGGCATAGCCGCCGGCCTTGCCCTGCCATTCGCCGGTGTCGAGATAGGCGTCGATCTCGCGCGCGGTCAGCCGCTTGAAGCGGACGGACGTGGTCGACACGCGCTCCGAACGCCGGCCGTCGGGCGCGACGACGCAAATCCCGCCGATCACGCGGTGCCGCCGGCCCGAAAGCTGTTCGAGGAAGCGGCGGGCCTCGTCGCGCGAGCCCGGCTTGCCCAGGATGCGGCGGCCCAGCGCGACCACCGTGTCGGCGGCCAGCACATAGGCACCCGGCGCATCCGCGGCGACGGCGTCGGCCTTGGCCGCCGCGAGACGGGCGGCCAGGCGC
>JAYOFO010000068.1:0-12775 GCA_038117265.1 Rhodospirillaceae bacterium | reverse complement strand
CGACCAGGACGGCCGCCCACGCGGCGCCACGGCGCGCGCGCACGCTCAGGCCCCCTGCGCGACGGCGATCGTCGGGCGGTCGCCGCAAAGCGCGCAGCCCCGATTGTGAGGCACGCGGATGGTGTGGAAGCCGGTATTCAGCGCGTCGTAGATGAGCATCCGCCCGGCCAGGCTCTCGCCCAGCCCCAGCAGCTCCTTGAGCACTTCGGTGGTCTGCAGCGAGCCCATCACGCCCGCCAGCGCGCCCAGGATGCCCGCCTCCTCGCAGCGCGGCACCAGGTCGGCGGGCGGCGCCTCGGCAAAGATGCAGCGGTAGCAGGCCGTGGGTGCATCGTCGTTGCGGCGGAAGGTGAAGAGCTGGCCCTCGAAGCGCAGCATGGCGGCGGCAACCAGCGGAATTCCGGCGCGATAGCAGGCGTCGTTTAGCGCATAGCGCGTCTCGAAATTGTCCGACCCGTCGGCCACCAGGTCGTAGCCCGAAATCAGCTCGGCCACGTTCTGGGCCGTCAGCCGGATGTCGTGCGCCACGACCCGAACGCCGGGATTGAGCGCGGCGATCGTCGCGCTTGCGGACCGGGTCTTCGGTTGCCCGACGGCGCCCGTGGTGTGGACGATCTGGCGCTGCAGGTTGGTTAGGTCGACCGCGTCGTCGTCGACGATGCCGAGCGTCCCCACGCCCGCCGCGGCCAGGTACATCAACAGCGGCGCGCCGAGCCCGCCGGCGCCGACCACCAGGACCCGCGCGGCGAGCAGCGCCTCCTGCCCCTCCTCGCCGACCTCGTCGAGGATCAGGTGGCGGGCGTAGCGGTGAAACTGCTCGTTGGTGAGTTCCATGGGCGGCAGTCTATATCCCCTCGAACAGCGCGGTCGACAGGTAGCGTTCGGCGAAGGACGGCAGGACGACCACGATCTGCTTGCCGGCCATCTCCGGTCGCGCGCCGACCTCCACGGCCGCGGCCAGCGCCGCGCCCGACGAGATGCCGACGGGGATGCCCTCGATCCGCGCCAGCTGGCGCGCCATCTCCAGCGAGGTCTCGTTGCCGATGGTCAGGATCTCGTCATAGACCTCGACGTTCAGCGTGTCGGGGATGAAGCCCGCGCCGATGCCCTGGATCATGTGCGGGCCCGCCGCCCCGCCCGACAGGACGGCGGAATCCTCGGGCTCGACGGCGACGATGTGGACGCCGGGCTTGCGCGCTTTGAGCACCTCGCCGGTGCCCGTGATCGTGCCGCCGGTGCCCACGCCGGCCACGAACACGTCGACGCCGCCGTCGGTGTCGCGCCAGATCTCTTCGGCCGTGGTGTGGCGGTGCACCTCGGGGTTCGCGGGGTTCTGGAACTGCTGCAGCATGATCGCGCCCTCGGTGGAATCGACGATCTCCTGCGCCTTGGCGATGGCGCCGGGCATGCGCTCGGCGGCCGGGGTCAGCACCAGCTCGGCGCCCAGCAGCGCCAGCATCTTGCGCCGTTCCTGCGACATCGAGTCGGGCATCACCAGGATGCAGCGATAGCCGCGCGCGGCGCACACGAAGGCGAGCGCGATGCCGGTGTTCCCCGACGTCGGCTCGACGATCACCGAACCGGGCCCGACCTTGCCCTCCGCCTCAGCGGCCGAGATCATGGCGTTGCCGATCCGGTCCTTGACCGAGGCGAGCGGGTTGAAGAACTCCAGCTTGGCCAGTAGGTCGGCCTTGCAGCCATGGGTCTCGGCGAAGCGGGCGATCCGCACCAGCGGGGTGGCGCCGATCGTGTCGACGATGGATTCGTAGATGTGTCCGCGGAATTCGGCAGTGCTGGTCATCGAGCGAGCCCCGTAGCTGTGGTATCCGCCCCGACCGGTCAGATGGTGTAGTCGAGGCGTTCGTTGTCCTCGCTCTCAATACCCGCCTCGCGGGCCCTGTTGCAAAGGTCCTGTATCGTGACCGCCTCGAGCTGGCCCATGCATTCCTCCGACAGCTCGCGCCAGAGCGGCCGCACCACCACGGTTCCCAGCGGCGAGCCGTCCTCGGCCTCGGCCGGGTCGCTGTGCGCCTCCATGTCGAGGATGACGCGCACGATGTCGGCCAGCGTGATCCGACGGCGCTCGCGCGCCAGACGGTAGCCGCCGCGCGGTCCGCGCACCCCGGTCAGGACGCCGGCGCGCACCAGGTGCTGCAGCACCTGTTCCAGGTAGCGGCGCGGAATGCCCTGTCGGCGCGTGATCTCGCGGCTCTGCACCGGTCCGGAGCCTGCGTGGTAGGCGATGTCGAGCACCGCCTCGATGGCGAACAGGGTCTTGCGCGACAGGCGGAACATGGCGCTCAGCTCCCGGCCTTGCCGGTGGTCGTGCCGGTCGAGCCGAAGCCGCCGGTCCCCCGCGCGCTGTCGGGCAGCGCCGCGACCTCGCGCCACGCCGCGCGGGTCACGGGCGCGATCACCATCTGGGCGATCCGCATGCCGCGCGTGACCGTGAAGGGCGCGGTGCCGTGGTTGATCAGGATGACCCCCACCTCGCCGCGATAGTCGGCATCGATGGTGCCCGGCGTGTTGACCAGCGAGATGCCGTCGCGCAGCGCCAGGCCCGAGCGCGGCCGCACCTGGGCCTCGAAGCCCGGCGGCAGCGCGATCGCGAGCCCGGTGGGCACCAGCGCGCGTTCGCCCGGCGCCAGGGTGATGTCCTGGGCCACCGCGGCGCGCAGGTCCATGCCGGCCGCGTCTTCGGTCTCGTAGGCGGGAAGGTCGAGGTCGGCCCCGTGGGGCAGGCGCGTGACGTCAACTTCGACGGCGGCGCTCACCGGCCGGCCTCCGCACCCAGGATTTCCGCGATCCGGTCGGCCAGGCGCTCGGCGACGTCGGCCTTCGACATGCGCGGCCAGTCCTCGACGCCGTCGGCGGTAACCAGGTGGATGGTGTTCTCCGCGCCGCCGAAGGTGCCGGTCTCAGGCGACACGTCGTTGGCGAGGATCCAGTCGCAGCCCTTGCGCGCGCGCTTGGCCTTGGCGTGTTCCACCACGTTCTCGGTCTCGGCGGCGAAGCCGATGACCAGGCGCGGGCGGGTGTTTGCCGCCGCGGCCAGGGTGGCCAGGATGTCGGGATTCTCGGCCATTTCCAGGGCCGGCGGACCGGCGCCGTTCTTCTTGAGCTTCTCGGCGGCCTCGCGCGCCACCCGCCAGTCGGCGACGGCGGCCGCGCACACCGCGACATCGGCGGGCAGGGCGCGCTCGCACGCGGCCAGCATGTCGCGCGCGGTCTCGACTCGGATCACCGAGACCCCGGCGGGATCGGGCAAGGCGGTCGGCCCGGACACCAGCGTAGTTGCCGCGCCGCGGCGCGCCAGCGCGGCCGCGATCGCGTGCCCCTGGCGGCCCGAGGAGCGGTTGGCGATGTAGCGCACCGGGTCGATCGGCTCGTGGGTCGGGCCGCTGGTCACCAGCGCACGCCGGCCCGAGAGCGGTGCGCTATATCCTAAAAAATCCGATACCGCCTGCGCGATCTCGTCGGGCTCGGCCATGCGGCCGGGGCCGAACTCGCCGCAGGCCATGTCGCCCTCGTTGGGGCCGACGAAGCGCACGCCGCGCGCCGCCAGCGTCTCGACGTTGGCGCGGGTGGCGGCATGTTCCCACATCCGCACGTTCATGGCCGGCGCCGCCAGCACCGCCTTGTCGGTCGCCAGCAGCGCCGTGGTCGCCAGGTCGTCGGCGATGCCGCCGGCCATCCTGGCTAGGATGTCGGCCGTGGCCGGCGCGACGACCACGAGGTCGGCGTCGCGCGACAGCTGGATGTGGCCCATCTCGGCCTCGTCGGTGAGCGAGAACAGATCGGTGTAGACCCGGTCCTCGCTGAGGGCCGCGAGCGAGAGCGGGGTGACGAACTGGGCGCCGCCGCGCGTCAGGATGCAGCGCACCGCCGCGCCGTTCGCGCGCAGGCGCCGGATCAGTTCGAGGCTCTTGTAGGCCGCGATCCCGCCGCTGACGATCAGCAGAATCCGTTTGCCATGCAACATCGTGGGAATTCTCCCGTATTTACCCGCATTCGGCGGATGGCGGCGGATTTTACGGCAAACTATTGTAGATAGATAGGCCGGATGTCAGGGCCGGCGCGGCTCAGCCGAGCAGCGCGGCGAGCGCCATGGCGGCGCTGGCCGCAACGGCAATCCACAGCGGCCATTGGGGCGGCCCCGACCGGCCCAGGTCGAGCTTCAGGGTGCCGTCGGCGATCCGCGCGGCCGCCCGTTCGACCGCATCGACCGCGCGGGGCAGCTTCTCGGCGGTGCGAATCGCATCGGCGGCCATGTCGGCCAGCCGCGCCTCAGGGCCGCGATGCTCGTACATCCATTCCTCGACCAGCGGCAGAGCGAGCTGCCACATGTTGAGTTCCGGGGCGAGGCGGCGGCCGACGCCCTCCGCCACCAGCATCGTCTTCTGCAGCAGCAGCAGCTCGGGCCGGGCCTCCATGTCGAAGCGCTCGAAGACCTGGAACATCTGGGCGAGCAGGCGCGCGATCGAGATTTCGCTGGGCGGCCGGTCGAAGATCGGCTCGCCGATGGCGCGGATCGCCTGGTGGAACACGGCCCGGTCGGTGCCCGGGGGCACATAGCCCGCCTGCACGTGCACGTCGGCGACGCGGGCATAGTCGCGGGTGATGAAGCCGAGCAGCATGTCGGCCAGGAAATAGCGGGTGCGGCGGTCGATCCGGCCCATGATCCCGAAATCGACGACGCACAGCGCCCCGTCGTCGCGCACGAAGGCGTTTCCGGGGTGCATGTCGGCGTGGAAGAAACCGTCGCGGAACACCTGCTGGAAGAAGCTTTCCGACGCCTTGCGCACGACCGCCTCCAGGTCGTGGCCGGCGGCGACCAACTCGTCGACGTCGTGGATGGGGATGCCGTCGATCCGCTCGGTGGTGAGCACGCGGCGGCCAGTGCGCTCCCAGTCGACCGCGGGAACCACGTACATCGGGTCGTCGGCGAAATTCTCCCGCAGCTCCGAGGCCGCCGCGCCTTCCATGCGCAGGTCCATCTCCCAGCGCACGCTCTCGGCGAAGGTCTCGATCGTGGCGACGGGCTTGAGGCGGCGCAGGCGCGGCTGGGTGCGCTCGACGATGTCCGCGATCCAGCGGAACAGGTCGATGTCGCGGGCCACCGCGCGCTCTATGCCCGGGCGCAGCACCTTGACCGCGACCTCGCGCATCGCCGGTGCGCCGGGTCCCGCCGCGGCATCCGTCTCGTCAGTGCCGGCGGCGTGCAGCGTCGCGAAATGCACCTGGGCGATGGAGGCCGCGGCCACCGGCGCATCCTCGAACGTCGCGAACACCTCGTCGACGGGGCGGTCGAACTCCGCCTCGATCGCCGCGCGCGCCTGTGCGCTGGAGAAGGGCGGCAGCCGGTCCTGCAGGCTCGACAGGTCGTTGGCGATGGTCTCGCCCACCAGGTCGGGCCGTGTGCTCAGCATCTGGCCGAACTTGATGAAGCTGGGCCCCAGCGCCTGCAGCGCGCGCGCCAGCCGCTCGCCCGGCCGCAGGTCGCGCATGCCCGGTGCGGTGCGGAATCCCGACAGGATGCGCGCGACGAACACGAGTCCGCCCGTGGCGGGAAGCCAGTCGGCGGGGAACAGGGCGTCATAGCGCGCCAGGGTGCGTGCGATGCCGACCAGGCGGAGCAGATTGCGGGCAGACCGGATCATCGTATGCGTCCGCTCAGATCCGGCGCGCGCTGTGGATCGCGGCGACCCCGCCCGACAGGTTCTGGACGCGCACCTGGTCGAGCCCGGCCTCGGCGACCATGCCGGCCAGGGTCTCCTGGTCGGGGTGACGGCGGATGCTCTCGGCCAGATAGCGGTAGGCGGCCTCGTCGTTTGCCACCCGCCGCCCCAGCCACGGCAGCATCGAGAAGGAGTACCGGTCATAGATCTTGTCGAGGATCGGCAGCACCACGCGGCTGAACTCCAGGCACAGGAACTGGCCGCCGGGCCGCAGCACGCGCCGGGCCTCGGCCAGCGCGGCGGGGATGTCGGTCACGTTGCGCAGCCCGAAGGCGATCGTATAGGCGTCGAAGGCGGAATCGGGCACCGGGAGTTGCTCTGCGTTGCCGCACAGCCAGCGGATGCCGTCGTTCGTGTCGAGGATGCCGCGGTCGAGCGCGCGGGCGCGCCCGACGCGCAGCATGTCGGGATTGAGGTCGCACACGGTGATCTTGGTGTCGGGCCGGGCGCGTTCGCGGATGCGAAAGGCGATGTCGCCGGTGCCGCCCGCCACGTCGAGGATGCGCATGCCGGGCCGCAGGGCGATCCGCGAGACGAAGACCGATTTCCACAGGCGGTGCACGCCCATGCTCATCAGGTCGTTCATCAGGTCGTAGCGGTCCGCGACCGACGAGAACACGTCGCGCACGCGCGCGACCTTCTCCGAGACGGGAACCTCCTCGAAGCCGAAATGCGTGGTGTCGTGCGGCGATGTGGGGCCAGGTTCGCGCATAGCGAGGCGACAATATCGAGACGGACCCCGGGCCGCAAAAGAAAAGCCCCGCCGCCGGCCACCATGATATGACAGGCGTTCCCGCAGCTGCCGAACGGCCCGGACCATGCCGGAACTGCCCGAAGTCGAAACCGTTGTCCGCGGCCTACGCCCCGCCCTGGAGGGCCGGCGAATCGCGCGCGCCGAGACCCGCCGCCCCGACTTGCGCTTCCCGTTTCCCGCGCGGTTTGCCGAGCGGCTGACCGGCCGCACCGTGACCGAGGTGGTCCGCCGCGCGAAATACATCCTGATCCGCCTCGACAGCGGCGAGACGTGGCTCTCCCATCTCGGCATGTCGGGGCGGTTCACGGTCGCGCCGGGCGCCGCGGCGAGTTCCGGCCAGGCGGGCCACAACTCCGGCTGGGCGCTGCTCGAGAAGCACGACCATGTGGTGGTCGAAACCGATTCCGGCGACCGGCTGGTGTTCAACGATACGCGGCGGTTCGGCTTCATGGACCTGCTGCCGCCCGGCGGCGAGGCACAGAGCGCGCATCTGCGCGATCTCGGTCCCGAACCGCTGTCGGACGCCTTCGACGGGCCGTACCTGGCCG
Organism: Rhodospirillaceae bacterium; assembly: GCA_038117265.1. Lineage (GTDB taxonomy): Bacteria > Pseudomonadota > Alphaproteobacteria > UBA6615 > UBA6615 > JAYPUG01. The sequence goes on along the minus strand of JAYOFO010000068.1, from coordinate 5,735 downwards.
CGACGCTGCGCGGCCGCAAGACGCCGGTCAAGGCGGCGCTGCTCGACCAGCACGTTGTGGCGGGGATCGGCAACATCTATGCCTGCGAGGCGCTGTGGCGGGCCGGGATCAGCCCGCGCCGCAGCGCACACACGATCGCCGGAGGCCGTGCGGCGCGCCTGTCTGCTGCGGTGCGTTCGGTGCTCGAGGACGCGATCGAGGCGGGCGGATCGTCGTTGCGCGACTATGTCCACACTGACGGCGAACTGGGCTATTTCCAGCACAGCTGGACGGTCTATGGCCGCGAGGGCGAGGCGTGCGCCAAATGCCCCGACGCGGGGCACGGGGATTGCCGGATATCCCGGATCGTGCAGTCGGGCCGCTCGACTTTCTATTGCTCACGGCAACAGCGGTAGGCTATGAGCGGCGTTATGTTGCTCTGCACAATAACCCTCCGGTGGGCCGCCGCCGCCGCCTTTGCGGCGCTGATCGCGCTCGCGCCGGGCGCCGTCGTGCCGGGCCTCGCCCGGGACACGGCCTATCTGGCCGATGTGGACGACATGCCGCTGGCGCCGGGCCTGGTGGAGGATCCGGCTGGCCGCGTGGCCTTCGACAAGCCCGAGGGGCGCATCGTCGAGGCCGTGGCCGACGGCGCGGTGTCGGTTGGCGCGGTCGAGGCCTTCTATGACGGTGCCCTGCCGGCGCTGGGCTGGTCGCGCACCGCGCGCGGCGAATGGACGCGGGGAAGCGAGCGGCTGGAGATACGCATCGAACGCGACGGGGCGGGCGTTCGGACACGGTTTTCGATCGCGCCGCGCTGACGCACGGCGCCGCATCACAACATCAACAGAACAAGACGCAGCGAGGAGAAGTTCCAATGGCCTACGAAAACATCGAGGTCGAGACGCGTGGCCATGTCGGCCTGATCCGGCTCAACCGGCCCAAGGCCCTGAACGCGCTGTGCGACGCGCTGGTCGCCGAGCTCGGTGCGGCGCTCGACGGCATGGAAGACGACGACAATGTCGGCTGCGTCGTGCTGACCGGGTCGGAGAAGGCGTTCGCGGCCGGTGCCGACATCAAGGAAATGGCCGGTAAGACCTACATGGACGCCTATCTCGAGGACTTCATCACCGCGGGCTGGGAACGGGTGACTCGGTGCCGCAAGCCGGTGATCGCGGCCGTTGCGGGCTACGCGCTGGGCGGCGGGTGCGAATTGGCGATGATGTGCGATTTCATCATCGCCGCCGACACGGCGAAATTCGGCCAGCCCGAGATCACCATCGGCACGATCCCCGGGGCTGGCGGCACCCAGCGCCTGACCCGCTTCGTCGGCAAGTCGAAGGCGATGGAGATGGTCCTGACCGGCCGGATGATGGACGCGGCGGAGGCCGAGCGGTCCGGCCTCGTCAGCCGGGTCGTTCCGGCCGACGCGCTGGTCGACGAGGCGGTCAAGGTGGCCGAGACGATCTGCGGCCTGTCGCGTCCGGTGGTCATGCTGGCCAAGGAGTCGGTCAACCGGGCCTACGAGACGACCCTGGCGGAGGGCGTGCGCTTCGAGCGTCGGCTGTTTCACTCCACCTTTGCCACGGACGACCAGAAGGAAGGGATGGCGGCATTCGTGGAGAAACGCTCGCCGAATTTCACCCACAAGTAGGCGCGCCGACCGGGCGGGGCCGCGCGGTCGCGAGAAACAAGCCGGATTTCAGCCGCTTACGCGCTTGACGGGCCCCACCCACGCGGCTATACACCGCGCCCGGAACAGGTACGAAAATCAGAGATCGACATGGCCAATCACAATTCGGCAAAGGTGCGCATCCGGCGCAACGCTCGGCGCGAGACGATCAACCGGAATCGGCTCACGCGCATCCGCACCTACGTCAAGAAGGTCGAGACGGCGATCGCTTCGGGCGACAAGGCGGCGGCCGAAACCGCGCTGCGCGAGGCGCAGCCCGAGATGCAGCGCGGCGCGCAGAAGGGCGTGATGCGCGGCAACACCGTGTCGCGCAAACTCTCGCGCTTGTCAGCACGCATCAAGGCGTTGGCCTAACCCGCCATCCCCTCTAAGTTTTTCGAGACCGCGCCCTTCGGGCGCGGTTTTTCGTTGCGCCGTCGCGCGCGGCGGGTGCGCGAAATTTTCGTGTTTTTTTACCGATTCCGACTTTTGACTGGTTGCGGGACCCTGCCTACCACGTTATGGTCTGTCCTGCCTTCCAGTGCCGAGTTAACAGTAAAAATAAGTACTCGGCAGGCGGTTTTGGGAAACAATACAGAAAAGGACTTGATTCAGGCCTCGTTGAATAAAAAACAACAAGGCTGGAGAGGGAAATCTGCGTTCGTAGTCAATAAAATTCCGGATAAAATACATAAAAATAAGTATTCCGGTCTTTCGCAGTTGGTCACACGTTCGGGTGTGACGTATTCCCGGTCATCGGGTTCTGGGCGTCGTTTTGACGGTTCTGTATGGGTCCTGACGCCGCGTCGCTGGGGGCGGGGTTGGACAGTGGTGTGAACCTGGGTCGTTTCGCCCATGGCATGGAATTGTCCGTCTAAAGTGTCTCGCGGCAACCGGAATTCGGTCTGGCAGCGCGGCAGTGATTGGGTGGTGCGTGGCCGAGACCTGGCGGGCCGTGCATCTGAGAAAGAAGCTGTTTATTCGGAGAGTGTCGCCAGATGGGAGACAATTGGGGGCAGGCTGAAGGGGCCCTGGCGGAACAGTGGACGCGCGTGCGTGCGCGGCTGCGGTCCGACATCGGGGAAGCCGCTTTCAACAGCTGGCTGAAGCCGCTGACGCTCGGGGAGTTCAACGGCGGCCGGCTCAGGGTCGCGGTCCCGACGCGGTTCATGCGCGACTGGATCGACCAGAATTATGGCGAGCGCCTCGCGGAGTTCTGGGGCGAGGAAAACGACTCTGTCCGCACGGTCGAGATCATCGTGCAGCCGAACCGGACGATCATCCAGCCGGCCGGCGCACCGCCGCGCCAGAGCCTGTCCGAGCGCATCGAGAGCGAGGCCACCCAGGCCGACGCGCGTCCCGGCAACGGTTCGGCCCCGGGCGCGGACGGCGCGCTGGAGGATGTCCGTGCCATTCTCGACGAACGGTTCAAGTTCGCGAATTTCGTGGTCGGCCGGTCGAACGAGCTGGCGCATGCCGCCGCGCGGCGCGTTGCCGAGGCCAAATCGGTCCCGTTCAATCCGCTGTTTCTGTACGGCGGGGTCGGGCTCGGCAAGACCCATCTGATGCACGCGATCGCCTGGCACATCGCCGAGCGCGAGCCGCGCCGGCGGGTGTTGTACATGTCGGCCGAGAAGTTCATGTACCAGTTCATCCGGGCGCTGCGGTACCGCACGATCATGGACTTCAAGGAGCAGTTCCGCTCCGTCGACGTGCTGATGATCGACGACATCCAGTTCATCGCTGGCAAGGATTCGACCCAGGAAGAGTTCTTCCACACGTTCAACGCGCTGGTGGACCAGAACCGCCAGATCATCGTGTCGGCCGACAAGTCGCCGTCGGACCTCGAAGGCATGGAAGAGCGCCTGCGGTCGCGGCTGGGCTGCGGCCTCGTCGCCGACATCCACCCGACCGACTACGAGCTGCGGCTCGGCATCCTGCAGGCCAAGGCCGAGCATATCGGGGCCGACATTGCCGACAAGGTGCTGGAGTTCCTGGCCCACAAGATCACCTCCAACGTGCGGGAGCTCGAAGGCGCAATGAACCGGATCGTCGCCCACGCGACCCTGGTCGGGCGCCCGGTGACCCTGGAGACGACCCAGGACGTGCTGCACGACCTGCTGCGCGCCAACGACAAGCGGGTGACGATCGAGGAAATCCAGAAGCGGGTTGCCGAGCACTTCAACATCCGCCTCGCAGACATGCATTCCGCCCGGCGGGCGCGGGCCGTTGCGCGGCCGCGCCAGGTGGCGATGTATCTCGCCAAGCAGCTCACCTCGCGCTCGCTGCCCGAGATCGGCCGGAAGTTCGGCGGCCGCGACCACACGACCGTGATGCATGCGGTGCGCAAGGTCGAGGAGTTGCGCGCGGCCGACCCGGGTTTCAACGAGAATGTGGAGCTGCTGCGGCGCATGCTCGAGATCTGATCGGCAATCTGCGCGCAAGCTTTTGATTTCAAACGGGTAATTTTGTGCGTTCCGCCCTCCTCGCGGGGGCGAAATCCCTGTCGAATCAAACTGCTTTTGCTATACTTTCCGTTCACCTGAATCCGCGCGGATTCGGCGGAATTCCGGGGGCTTGCGACGACCGACAGACCCGTCGCCGGCAAACTGGCCCAAAGGGCCGGCGGCCGGGCGCCCCCGGGGCCAGAGGGGACCGAAGAAGAATGAAGCTCACCATCGAACGTGCGACCTTCCTGAAGGCGTTGGCGCACGTGCAAAGCGTCGTCGAACGCCGCAACACCATTCCGATCCTGGCCAACGTCCTGCTGGACGGCAAGGACGGCACGCTCACCCTGACCGCGACCGACATGGATATCGCGATCAACGAAAGCGTGCCCGCTGACGTCTCCCAGGCCGGCGCGACCACGGCGCCGGCGCATACCTTCTACGACATCGTGCGCAAGCTTCCCGAGGGCGCGCAGGTGGAGATCGAGACCGACGCATCGGCGGCCCAGCTGATGATCCGCGCCGGGCGTTCGAAGTTCAATCTCGCCACCCTGCCGGTCGAGGACTTCCCGACCATGAGCGGCGGCGACCTGCCGCACTCCTTCACCGTGGAGGCCGAGGATCTCCGGTCGTTGATCGACCGGACGCGCTTCGCGGTCTCGACCGAGGAGACCCGCTACTACCTGAACGGCATCTACCTGCACGCCGCCGACGAAGAGGGAACGCCGGTGCTGCGGGCTGTCGCGACCGACGGGCACCGCCTGGCGCGCGTCCAGTTGGCCATGCCCGACGGCGGCGCCGACATCCCCGGGGTGATCGTGCCGCGCAAGGCGATCGGCGAGCTGCGCAAGCTGATCGACGAGACTGGCGATCCGATCGAGATCGCGCTGTCGGAGACGCGCATCCGCATGACCTTCGACGATGCTGTCCTCACCTCGAAGCTGATCGACGGCACCTTCCCCGATTACCAGCGGGTGATTCCCACCGACAACGACAAGGTTCTGACCGTCGACCGGGGTGCGTTCACCCAGGCGGTCGACCGGGTGTCGACCATCTCGTCGGAGAAGAGCCGGGCGATCAAGCTCGCGGTCGGCTCGGGCCTGCTCACCCTGTCGGCGACCAGCACCGAGAACGGCAGCGCCACCGAAGAGCTTGAGGTCTCCTACGACCAGAGCGACATCGAGATCGGATTCAACGCGCGCTACCTGCTGGACATCGCCTCGCAGATCGAGAGCGACGGTGCCGAGTTCGTCCTGGCCGATGCCTCGTCGCCGACGATCATCCGTGATGCCGGCGACGCCAACGCGCTCTACGTCCTGATGCCGATGCGCGTGTGACGACGACGACCGCATGACGATCACCGCCCCGCCCGAGACCGGACTGCACGCCAGCGCGCGCAGCGAATCCGCCGGCGGACACGTGGCGCGCCTCGATTTGACGAACTTCCGCAGCTATCCCGCGCTGCGCCTCGATGTCGATTCGCGGCCGGTGGTGCTGACCGGGCCTAACGGTGCGGGAAAGACCAACCTGCTGGAGGCCCTGTCGTTCCTCGCGCCGGGACGCGGGCTGCGGCGCGCGTCGCTGCCCGACGTGGCGCGCATGGCCAACGGCGTCGCCGCGCCCGGCTGGGCCGTCGC
>JAYOFO010000067.1:0-13023 GCA_038117265.1 Rhodospirillaceae bacterium | reverse complement strand
CTTTCCTCCATTGGTTTTTGCTGGAGAGTCAAGATCATTAAAAGAACACTTGGCAGGCCTCGAGGTGGCCGGGTTCGAGGTCATGGTTGGGCTTTGTCATCGCGACATTCTCCTGAAACTCTTGCCCTGCATCTCCTGCGACGTGTCTTACGACATTTCCCGCCGCGGTGCGCACCCAAATCCGGTCAATCGGCCGATATTCCGGTGCGAATTTCGTCGAGAAGTCGCTGTGTGCGCAAGCCCTCACGGAACCCTGGGATGAAGTCTTCGCCGGCTTGCAGCGCGTCGACGAACCGGTGCACCAGGTTCGCGATCGGTGCGACGCGCGGATCTTCTCCGTCATGGTTGACACGGTTCGTGCCGGCTACCGCGACCTGGCGCGGGGTGGCGTCCTCGCGCGTGGCTGCGTAGAGGCGGAACGCAACATGGTCGGGCGGCTGGTTGGCTAGCGCGAGCATGCCGTCATCGCCGTAGAACTCGACCCGATGCCCGGTCCCTGCTGTTGCCGTGGAACACAGGCAGACGGAGGCGCTTGCACCCGATGCGAAACGCAGCACGAGGTTCGCCATCGTATCGCCTGGAACGTCGAGCCCTGCGGTGGTATCGAGGCGGGCGTGGGTTTCCGTGATTGGGCCGCAAAACCACTCCAGGTAATAGAGCGTGTGAGAGCCGAAATGGGACATTACGCCGCCCCCGGCCGCACCGTCCGTCTTCCAGCCCGACAGCCGGTTTCGCACGTCATAGCTTTCCATGAGCCAGGTGACCACGACATGGCGAAGCCGGCCGATCTTGCCGGCGTCGAGGCGCCTTTTGGCTTCACGCCATTCGGCGATTTCCGGAAACAGGAAGTCGATCGCCGTTGGCAAACCCGCCTGTTCCGCTGCGTTGCTCAGCTCCGTGGCCTCGCGGGTGTCGGCCGCCATCGGTTTCTCTGCCAAGACCGGTATGCCTTTTGCCAGACACGCCATGGCGATATCGTGCTGTGCCGCGGGCGGCACCGCGATCGCGGCGATATCGAACGGCCCCTGCTCGAACGCTTCTTCGATCGTGGCACACCCTCGCCCGATCCCGTATTTGCGCACCGCGGCATCGCGCCGCCCGGCGGACGGGCTGCACAGGACCGCGACCTCGGTCCGGGGGTCGGCCTGGAACGCAGGGGTCAGGCAATAGGCTCCGAATCCGGCGCCGAACACGACGACCCTGAGCGGGGTATCAGTCATCGCCCGGGGCGTTCTCGCCCCCCGTTTCATCGTTCTCGAAGTTGATCCGTTCCGCCTCGACGACCAAGGAGCCGAAGCGGACCTGACCGTGGATCGAGACAATGTATTCGCCAAGGATGCCGAGGAACACGAACTGCAGACCCGAAAAAAGAAACACTGCGACAAGCAGAGTCGAGATGCCCGGCGGGACCGCGAGGTCGCTGACGAAGATCAGCAGCAGGAAATTGACGAATGCGTAGACGATGCTCGCGAGCGCGAGCAGCAGGCCGAAGACACTCAGCACGCGCACGGGCGCGGTGGTGAATGTGAGCAGCCCGTTGAGCGCGATATCGATCAACGTCAGGAAGCGGTTCTTTGATAAACCGCGTTTTCGCGCGCGCAGCGTGTAGGGAATCTGGTAGGGCACGAAACCGCAATACGCGATCAGGCCGCGGATATAGGGATAGTGGTCGTCGAGCGAGACGACGGCCTTCTGGACCTTCCGGTCGATCAGCTGGAACTCACCGACATCGACGGGAATGTCGATGTTCGAGACGAGCTTCACCATGCGATAGAAGACGCGGCGCATCGTATGGAACACGAAGCCCTCTTCGCGGTTGGTGCGCACGCCCTGCACCACCTTGTGGCCCTCTTCCCAGTGCCGCACGAACGTCGCGATCATCTCGGGCGGATCCTGCAGGTCGACCGCCATCATCACGACCGTGGCGTCGCCCGACGCCGATTTAAGCGCGTTATAGGTCGAGCGCAGCGGGCCCACGTTGCGCGCATTCACGATGACGCGGACATGTGGATCCTCGGCTGCCAGCTGGCGGAGAATCTCGGGTGTGTCGTCCGTTGACGCGTTGTCTGCGAAAATATGCTCACGCTCGTAGTCGGGCAACTCCTCGTCGAACACGCGCTTGACCGCCTCGTAGCAGATACGCGCACCCTCACCTTCGTTGAAGCAGGGTGATATGACGGTGATCCGTCCCTTCATCTATAGCGTTCCCTGTTCATTCGGATCGTCTGGAATCACCGGCGGCGAGTGCGCGGAGGGCGCGCGTCCAACCTACCTCGCATCGGTGATTCGCGTCGCGCCAGATTGACAAAGCACCGGGCCGTTTGCTGAATAGCGGCCAGTTGCCTCGCGGCAGCAAACGCGGCATCGCACTTGGCCGCGCCCCGAAATCCCGACCCTGCGGATGCTTCCATGACGACGCGCCAGATAGACCCGCAAGCCTGGCGCGACCGGACGGTGGTTGTGACGGGCGCGACGGGATTTCTTGGTGGTTGGCTTGTCGGCCGGTTGCTGGACTACGGCGCGAAAGTCGTGGCACAGGTGCGGCGCGATAAGCCCGACAGCCAGTTTGCGCTCGAATCGTACGCGGATCGCTGCCATGTCGTTCGTGGGGAAGGTTGGGACCCGGACCTGATCGCTGGAATTTTCGACGCCCACACCCCGGACGTGATTCTCCACACGGCGGCAAACGCGGACGTGAACAATGCGCTTGCCGATCCGGTCGACAATTTCCGAAGCGCCATCGACAGCACGATGTTGTTGCTCGAACAGGTGCGCACGCGCCGGCCCGAATGCGCGATGATCGTATCGTCTTCCGACAAGGCGTATGGCCCGCAGCCGACACCGTATCGCGAAAGCGCCGCCCTGCGGCCGCACCATCCGTATGAGGTTGCGAAGGCGACGCAGGATCTAATGACCCAGAGCTACGGAAAGGTCTTCGGCCTGCCGGTCGCGGTGACGCGTTGCGGAAACTATTTTGGCGGTTGGGATTTCAACTGGACCCGGATCATCCCCTACACGATCAGCGCGATCGTACGCGGCGAACAGATCACGCTGCGGTCCGACGGCCGATTTACCCGAGACTTCCTCTATATCGAGGACGCCGTCGACGTGCAGCTTATGCTTGCCGAGCGAGTGTTGGCAGACCCCTCGGTAAGGGGGGAGGCCTTCAACTTCTCGCTCGAGGTCGACATCGAAATTCTCGACATGGTTCACAGGATCGGCGAGTTGATGGGGGTCGAGGTGGCGCCGCGGGTTAATGCCGACGCCAAGGCGGAGATCCGTTTCATGCGGGTCGATTCGACCAAGGCACGCGAGATGCTTGGCTGGCGACCGGCACACGACCTCGATGCTGGCTTGCGCGCGACCATCGAATGGTATCGTGCGTATCTCGAACGCACATCGCAATAAGCCGGACGGAGGTTCGACGATGCGTATCCTGGTGACCGGCCACTGCGGCTATATCGGGCCTGTAATGATTGCGCGTCTCCATGCCGCGAATCACGAGGTGGTTGCGTTCGACACCGGATACTTTCGCGACCTGGTGGAAGATCCCCCGAAGGAATGCCTCGCCGACCACGAAATCGTCGGCGACATTCGCGACATCTCGGCGGATGCGTTTGCGGGCGTCGACGGGGTGATCCATTTGGCGGCCCTGTCCAACGATCCGATGGGCAACATTGCGGCGGACCAGACCCATGCGATCAACACGCTGGGCACGATCCGTTGTGCCGAGACGGCGAAGGCCGCCGGGGTGCCGCGCTTTGTGTTTGCGTCGTCCTGCTCGATCTACGGCGCCTCGGGCGATTCGACGGCGCCGCTCGACGAGACGGCGCCGATCGCTCCGGTCTCGGCCTATGCGATCTCGAAGGTGGACTCCGAGGCCGCGCTGAAGGATCTGGCATCGGACGAGTTCCGGCCGGTGATGATGCGCAACGCGACGGCCTATGGTGCGAGCCCGCGTATGCGGCTCGATCTCGTGCTCGCGAACCTGATGGCTTCGGGATATGCGACCGGCACGATCAAGGTTTTGTCCGACGGGACTCCTTGGCGGCCCATGGTGCACATCGAGGACATAAGCCGGGCGGCCGTGGCAGCCGTGTCTGCGGACGTCGGCGCACTACGTCACGATGTCTTCAATGTGGGCGCCCCCGGCTGTAACTACACGGTGCGCGAGATCGCCGAGATTGCGGGCTCCGTCCTCGAGGGTTGTGAGATCGCGATCACGGGTGAGACAGGAAACGACCCTCGCTCCTACCGCGTCGACTTTTCGCGCGTGCTGAACGAATTGCCGGGGTACACGCCGCAATGGAACCTCGAGAAGGGGGCCGAGGAGACATTGGCCTGGCTGGAGGCACACCCGCGCGACATCGAAGAATTGTTCGGTGAGGCCTACATCCGGCTGACCCGGTTGCAGAAGCTCAGGGAACGCGGCGCCATCGACGGCGGGTTCCGGTGGACATGAACGCGGCGCGTCGGCGGCGGAAGGCCGGCTCGGTGATACCCAGGGCTGCGATCGGGCGCGGCGCTGGTTTGCGGAGGGTGTGTTGGCGATAGCGAAGGACAAGAAGGTTTTCGTGGCGGGACACCGCGGCCTGGTGGGGTCCGCGATCGTGCGACGCCTCGCGGCGGATGGCGTCGAGAACATCGTCACCCGCACGCACCAGGAGCTCGACCTGCGCGAACAGGCCGACGTGCGTGCGTTCTTTGCGGACGAGAAGCCGGACATGGTCGTCCTCGCGGCCGCCTTCGTCGGCGGGATCTATGCGAACGACACCCTGCCGGCCGACTTCATCGGCCAGAACCTGATGATCCAGACCAATGTCATCGATGCGGCATACAAGTCGGGTGTCGAGAAGCTGCTGTTCCTCGGCTCGGCGTGCATCTATCCGCGCGAGGCGCCGCAGCCGATGACCGAGGACATGTTGCTGTCAGGGCCGCTCGAGCCGACGAACGAGTGGTACGCCGTGGCCAAGATCGCGGGCGCCAAGATGTGCGAGGCCTACCGCCGCCAGTTCGGCTTCGATGCGATCACCGCAATGCCCAACAATCTGTATGGTCCCGGCGACAATTTCGACCTTGAGAAATCCCATGTCATCCCGGCCCTGATCCGCAAGTTCCACGAGGCCAAGGTCGGTGGCGCGAAGGAGGCGGTGGTCTGGGGCACCGGCACGGTGCGCCGCGAGTTTCTCTATGTCGAGGACGCGGCCGACGCGTGCGTCTTCCTTCTCGAACGCTACTCGGAAGACAAGATGGTCAACATCGGCACCAGCACCGACGTCACCATCGCCGAGCTGGCCGCGCTCGTGCGCGAGGTGGTCGGCTTCCGGGGCGACCTCGTCTTCGACCCCTCTAAGCCCGACGGCGTGCCGCGCAAGCTGCTCGATTCCTCGCGGGTCCAGGCAATGGGCTGGCAGGCCAAGACCGATCTGCGCACGGGTCTGGAGAAGACCTATGCCTGGTTCGTCGATAACATCGACCAGGCCCGCACCGGCCCCCGCCACGGCTAGCCGTCGGCGGCGACCGCTTTACTGGACGAGAGGTCGGGCCGGGAGCGCCGGTTCACTCGGCGACCAGGACGTCCCCATCGTCCGAGCGTGCAAATGCATCGTTTGTCGGATCGTTGCCCGGCGCACGGGAAAACAGGAACTCGACCAGTTCGAGATCTATCGGCTCGTCGATGTTGACGACCGGGCGGTCGACGATCACAGCCGCACAGTTCTGCTCGATGATGCGTGCCTGCTCCATCACGGTGGCGCGCCGTACCGCATAGCAAAGTCCGTTGCGGTGGAAGAAGTCGGGGATCGTGTGCCGGTTCGCGTAGCGTGCACCGTCGGCCAGATAGAAGTCGATGCAGCCGTCGGCGGTGCGGGTCAACGTCTTGTGCGGCGTGTAATGGGCGGGTGTTGGGCTGACCGTTGCGGCGGCGTCGTGGACCGGATCGTCGAGCGCGAGCAGGCAGCGCTCGATGTCTTCGGGCCGGCGCATCGGGCTGGTCGGTTCGAGCAGCAGTCCCAGATCGTAGCGGCGCCCGTCGATGCGCTCGCACGCCTCCCAGGCGTGGCGCCACGCATCGATCGAGCTGGCGGCATCGCCCGACAGGCTAGCGGGCCGGCGGAACGGCGCGGCGAGTCCGTGGGCCTCGGCCTCGGCGGCGATCGCGTCGTCGTCGGTGGACACGATGGCGCGGTCGATCCAGGGCGACTGCCGGCAGGCCACGGCGGCGCGCGCGATCAGCGAAAGCCCGTTCACGGCGCGCAGGTTCTTGCCCGGTATGCCCTTGCTGCCGCCGCGTGCCGGCACGACTGCGAGAACCTTGTGTCCCTGCCAGGTCACCGGAAGTCCTCTTCGCAGAACAGGCGATCGGCAGGAACGTCGCGGGCAACCACGCGCCCGACCAACTCGTCCAGGCGGGTCGGCGGGATGCCGGTGCCCGGCTTCTTGGTGACGATCATGTCCGGCGTCAGCGTTTCGCCGGCCGACAGCGCGCGCGCCGGTGCCAGGCTGCGCACGAACAGACGTCGCAACGGCGCCAGATCCTCTGCCAGGCGGTCCTTGTCGACGGGCGCAGAGTCCATCGCGACGAGGGCGTCGCGGAAGGCGGTCACTTGCGCAAACTCTGCGACGGTCAGCGAGGCGATCGTGTCGGGCCCGAACATCCGGCGATCGAGCGTGATGTGCAGCTCGAGGAGGTTCGCGCCGCGCGCCAGTGCGGCGAGGGCGGGATGGATGCTGCCGGAATGGTCGGACAGGCCGACCGGGCAGGCATATCGGGCGCGCAACTCGTCGATCACGTTGAGGCCGACTTCGGCGAGCGGCGTCGGATACTTGCTCGTGCATTGCAGCAGCGCGAAGGCGCTGCCGTGCCCGTTGAGCTGATCGACGATCGCGTCGATCTCGGCCCAGTCGCTCATGCCGGTCGAGACGATGAAGGGCCGGCCGCCTGCGGCCATCTGGTCGATCAGGACGCGCGAGCTGGTCTCGCCGCTGGCGATCTTCCAGGCCGGCATGCCGATCGCGTCGAGAATGCGCACGGCATCGGGTGAGAAGGCGGAGCTGAGGAAGACGAGATCGCGCGCGCGCGCGTGCTCGGCGAGCCCGGCCCACTGCTCGGCCGTAAACTCCATGCGCTGCCAGTAGTCGTAGCGGGTCGCGTCCTGCTGGCTGAACTTGATCCGGAACTCGTCGTCCAGCGTCGATTCCGCGGCCGCGATATGGGTCTGGAACTTGATCGCGTCGGCGCCGGCATCGGCGGCCGCATCGACGAAGCTGTGGGCGAGGCCGAGCGAGCCGTCATGGGCTTGTGCGACCTCGGCGATGACGAAGGCCGGGCCGCCCGGCCCGATCGTGCGGTCTGCGATATTCATGTGCGCCGAACGTGGTTAATCCGCGTGGTCTGCGGATTGTGCGCCCGGGCTGGTTAATGGAGGCTTACCCGTCCCGGCGTCAGGTGGCGGGCGCCAGTGCGCTCAGCGGCATCTTGACCCGGACCTGCCGGCCCAGCAGGTCGAGCAGCAGGAACACCCTGTGCTGGTCGGACGGCGCGTCGAAGATGCCCACCTGGTCGGCCATCGCGCCGTCGGTGATGCGCACCCTGTCGCCACGCTGCAGCGCGGCCTGGCGGCTGAGCACGACGTATCCCCGCTCGTCCTCGTGCATGCGGATATCGTCGATGATCTCGTCGGGCACGGGGGCCGGGCGGCCGCTGTGGCAGATCAGCTCGCTCACGCCGACGGTCGAGTTGAGCGCCCGCCAGCGCGCCTGCTCGGGGTCCATGCCGACGAAGATGTAGCCGGGGAACAGGGGTGACTGGACGGTGTCGGTCTTGCGCGCGTGCCGACGGCGCTTGAGGTAACGCGGCAGGTAGGCGTCGAAACCCTGGCGGACGATATGGCCGAGCGCCTTGAACTCGCCATTGGGGTGGGTGCGGACGACGAACCAGCGCTTCACAGCGGTGTCTCCCCCACGGTGTTCTGGGTGGCGAGGCGCAGCAACTCGGGAACCAGCACGCGCTGCGCCGGGAAGATCCCGGTGAGCGCGTCGTAGGCCTGTTGCGGATCGCGCAGGCTCGTCAGCAACACCGCGTCGACATCGTTCTCGCCGATCGCGCGGACCACCGGCAGGCGGGCGAAGCTCTCGCCGGGCTGGTCGGGGTCGACGATCGCCACGATCTCGACGCTTCCTGCCTCGCACAGCGAGGCGACCTCGGCCAGCTCGCTCGCGCCGTACAGCGCGATTCGCCGCCAGCCGCGCGTGCCCGCCGTCTGCAGCGCCGCCGTGCATTGGGCGCGGGCGCTTCGGAAGAACCGGAACGAGTCCGATAGATATTCGGCCGTCAGCCGGCTCTTCTCCGAGAAGCCCTGCGGCGTCAGGTAATAGGCATATCGGTTGGCCGGGGCCTGGCTGACCTTGATCAGGCCCTTCTTCACGCAGCGCTTGAGATAGGCGTTCGCCAGGCCCAGGGCGATTCCCAGATCCTGTGCGACCGAGCGCTGGGTGATGCGCTCGTTCTCGTGCACGGCGTTCAGGATGCCTAGCGTGATCTCGGCATCGTCCGTCTTGCCGTTGGCGGATATGCGTTCGGCGTTGCTCAAAGCGTTCCGCGTTGCTCGGGCGCAATGTTCATCCGGTGAACATATTGCGTTCACCACATGAACGTCAAGCGATTCGAATGTGTTAAGCGAAAGCGCTAGGGCTGCACCCGGAAGTTCGCGCGAACATAGGCGACCAGTTCGTCAAGACAGGCCTCGACGTCACGATTGGACGTGTCGACCACGAGCTCGGCCTTGTCGGGCTCCTCGTAGGGCGCGTCGATTCCCGTGAAGTCGCTGATCTCGCCCGCGCGTGCGCGGCGATATAGGCCCTTGGGGTCACGCGCCTCGCATGTCGCCACATCGGCCTTGATAAAGATTTCGTGGAAGGATTCGCCCGCCGCCTCGCGCGCGCGTGTCCGGTCGGCGCGGTAGGGCGAGATGAAGGCCGTGACGACGATCAGCCCCGCATCGGCCAGCAGCGCCGCGACTTCGCCGACCCGGCGGATGTTCTCGGCGCGGTCTTCCGGCGAGAAGCCCAAATTGGCGTTGAGCCCGCCGCGCACATTGTCGCCGTCGAGCACATAGACCTGGTAGCCCTCGTCGAACAGGCGCTGTTCCAGCGCCATGGCCAGGGTCGACTTGCCCGCGCCCGACAGGCCGGTGAACCACAGCACGCCGGGACTGTGCCGGTTGCGCGCGATGCGACGCGCCGTGTCGACCCGGTGGGCCACGGCCGTCACGTTGGTCGAGCGCACGGTGACGAGCTGCCGCTGGTCGGGATAGCTGCCCAGCGAGACGATGCCGCCGCCCAGCGTGCGATGGCGGTCGACGATCACGGCGCGGCCGGTGCGTGAGAGGGTTTCGTGTTCGTCGATCGCGACGAGCCGGCTTGTCCGTACGACGACATCGGCAATCTCGTCGCGCGCGACTCGATCGGCGGTTCGGTCGGACAGGGCGTCGACGTCGATGACGCGCTCGATCTTCTCGACGACGGCGCTGACGCGGCGCGGGCCGATCTTGAGCTCGCATGCCGCGCCGGTTTCCAGCGGCGCATCGGCGAGCCAGAACAGCCGCAGGTGGAAGACGTAGGTCTCGATGGGCGCGCTTGCCATGTGGCTGGCGACCTCGCCGCGCTCGACGAATATCTGCTCGTCCAGCGTGATGCCGACGGACTCGCCCGCACCGGCGCTCTTCGGGTCGTCATCCCTGTTCCAGGCCTCGATCGAGGCGACGCGCGCCGTCCGGTTGCTGGGCGAGAAGACCAGCTCGTCGCCGACATGCATCGTGCCCGATTCGATCCGTCCCGCGAGGATGCGCCGCTCGTCGAACTTGTAGACGTCCTGCAGGGGCAGCCGCAGCGGCTTGTCGGCCGCCGATGTGGGGCGCTCGAGCATGGCCAGCGTGTCGAGCACGGTCGGGCCGTCGTACCACGCCATGCGCTCGGACCGGTGGGCGACGTTGTCGCCCTCGCGTGCCGATATGGGAATCACCTGGCACGGGGCAATCCCGATCCCGTCGAGATAGGCCCGGTACTCCGTCTCGATCGCACGAAAGCGCGCCTCGTCGTAGTCGACGAGGTCCATCTTGTTGACGCCCACCGCGACCTCGGTAACGCCGAGCAGCTGGAGAAGGTAGCCGTGATGGCGCGACTGGCGGCGCACCCCCTGGTCGGCGTCGATCATCAGCAGCGCGGCGTCGGCATTCGAGGCGCCGGTGACCATGTTGCGAATGAACTCGCGGTGGCCCGGCGCGTCGATCAGAACATACTCGCTGCCGTCGTGACGGAACCAGATCTGCGAGGTGTCGATGGTGATGCCCTGGTCGCGCTCGGCCTTCAGGCTGTCCATCAGAAAGGCCCATTCGAACGGCATCCCGCGCCGCCGGCACATTTCCTGGATCGCTTCGAACTTGCCGTCGGGCAGCTGGCCCGTGTCATGGAACAGCCGGCCCACCAGGGTCGATTTGCCGTGGTCGACATGGCCGACGATCACCACGCGCATCTGCGCGGCCGGCGCGAGCTTCGCGGTGCCCGTCATGACGGTGGAGGGCGCCTCCGACAGGTTTGCCATCACATGTATCCCGTGGTGCGCAGACGCTCGAACGAATCCTCGGCCTCGTTGTCCATCAGCCGCCCGGCGCGTTCGGGCACGCGGGTGGTCTCGAGCTCCGCGATGATGTCGTCGATCGTCGCCGCGTCGCTGTCGACGGGCGCGGTGATGTTCTTTTCGCCCAGCGAGCGGTAACGCTTGCCGTCCTTCGCGAAGTACAGGGTGTTGATGGGGATGCCCTCGCGCTGCGAGTAACGCCAGACATCGACCTCGGTCCAGTGCAGCAGCGGATGGATGCGCAGATGGGCACCGTCGAGGACATCGGTGCTGTACTGGTCCCAGAATTCTGCCGGCTGGTCGCGGAATTGCCAGGCCCCGTCGGTTGCACGCGGGCTGAACACCCGTTCCTTGGCGCGGGTCGCCTCTTCGTCTCGTCGGATTCCGACGATGATGCCCTTGTAGCCGCCCGCCTTGAGCAGGTTCGTCAGCCCGGCGCTCTTGCGCGCCGCCGCGCGTGTCATCGGCGGGAGGTCGGGGTCCATCTCGCTTTCCGGCGGACAGTCGATCACGACGAGGTCGAGATCCCACTCCTTCGCGTAGCGGTCGCGATACGCATAGACCTCGTCGAGCTCCATCCCGGTGTCGAGCTGGACAACGGGAAATGGCACGCGCCCGAAGAAAGCCTTGCGCGCCAGCCACAGGACGACGTTGGAATCCTTGCCGATGGACCACAGCATCGCCAGCGGCCGGGCGGACGCATAGGCCTCGCGCAGGATATAGACGCTCTGGGCTTCGAGACGGTCGAGACGATCCATTTTTACATAGACAGTTTGCTAGTCGTGCGTTCTTCACATTCACGTCGGGCGCAGAACGCTGGCGCGGACCTTGCCAGGGCAAGCCAGCGTGGCGAATCTTCGCACAGTGCCGCGATTCCCGTGATTGCGTGTTCGTGTTTAGGCATTCGCGAGTCGGATGCAAGTGGAATTGTCGCGCATGCGATGGACCGTGGGGTGTCCATCCCGCTTGGCATCGGCCCCCCGTCCGCGTTATGAGCCTCGCGCGTCGCCGCGCACGAGCGGCGCCTACTGGGGGAGCCCGAAACATGTCCGAGCCGCGTATTGCCGTCATCGGCCTGGGCTATGTCGGCCTGCCGCTGGCCGTCCATCTGGCCCGGCATTTCGACGTCACGGGTTTCGACATCGATGCGGGCCGGATCGCCGAACTCGAACGGGGCGAGGACCGGACCGACGAGGTGGAGTCCGGGGACCTGGCGGCAAGCACGATACGGCTGACCGCCAACGAGGCCGACATCGACGGGGCCGATGTGTTCATCGTCACGGTGCCCACACCGGTCGACGGCGAGAACCGGCCCGACCTGTCGGCAGTGCGCGGCGCCAGCGAGGCCGTTGCGCGCCACCTGCGGGCGGGCAACATCGTCGTCTACGAATCGACCGTCTATCCCGGTGTCACCGAGGATGTCTGCGGGCCGATCCTGGAGGCGGGGTCGGGGCTCGCATGCGGCGCCGACTTCCACCTCGGCTACTCGCCGGAGCGCATCAACCCCGGAGATCGGCAGCATACGGTCGACCGGATCACCAAGGTGGTCGCCGGCCAGACGCCGGACGTGACCGAGCGGCTCGCGGCCATCTATGGCGCGGTCAACGGGGGCGACGTCTTCCGTGCCCGCGACATCCGCACGGCCGAGGCTGCCAAGGTGATCGAGAACGCCCAGCGCGACATCAACATCGCGTTCGTCAACGAGGTCGCCGTCATCCTCAACGGGATGGGCCTCAACGTCCTCGATGTGCTCGATGCGGCCAACACCAAGTGGAACTTCCTGCCATTCCAGCCGGGCCTCGTGGGCGGCCATTGCATCGGCGTCGACCCGTTTTACCTGGCGCATGCGGCCCAGGCGATCGGACACCATCCCGAGGTCGTGCTCGCCGGCCGCCGGATCAACGATTCGATGGGCTCCTACATCGGCTGCCAGGTGGATGCCGGCCTTGCCGTGCGTCCGGCGCGGGTGCTGATCATGGGCCTGACCTTCAAGGAGAACGTGCCCGACCTGCGCAACACGCGCGTGGTCGACATCGTCGAGACCCTGCGCGGGCTGGGCCACACGGTCGATGTCCACGACCCCGAGGCGGACCCCGACGAGGCACGTCGCTTCTTCGGGATCGATCTGGTCGACGACCTCGATGCCGTGTCGGGTTACGACGCCGTCGTCGGGGCGGTTCGCCACGACGAATACGCGGCCTTCGACACGGCAACCCTGTCGCGGCTGGTCGCACCCGATGGCCTGATCGCGGACGTGAAGGGGATGTGGCGCGGGACCGTCCTGGCGCAGGGTGTGCGCCGCTGGCAGCTCTAGGTGCCGGCGTCAGAAGACTGACGCGAATTCCTCGTTGGCGCGCCGGTAGTCGTCGATCTGGCCGATATCCACC
>JAYOFO010000066.1:0-13612 GCA_038117265.1 Rhodospirillaceae bacterium | reverse complement strand
ACTTCGACGTCTCCTTTGCACGCGCGAACGCGGTGGCACAGGAACTGGTGCGGGCGGGGGAGCGGATGCCACGGGCGTCTGCGGCGCCGACGCGGGCGGCGGCGGAGTCACGGCCGGCGGCTGCGGCGGTGTGCGCGCCGCGAGCTGCGAGGTGTCGGGCGTGCGGGTCGACCCCTGCAGCCGGATCGCCTCGTCGGTGTAGCGCGCATTGTTGCGGTCGGAGATCAGGCCCTCCACCACCCGGTCGCGCACGCCCGGCGCGCCTGCCGCGGGCCGGCTCGGGACCGAAGACAGCGCCGGGGTGTCGGCATCCGCCGCGGTTTCGCGTTCGGCATCGGCACGCGCGCGCACGTCCTGGCCGCTGGCGGTCTGGGCCGCGGGCGCGTCGTCCTCGAACAGCCCGAAGACGTCGAGGTCGGAAAAGGAACACCCGCCCAGCGCAAGCGCGAACAGCACGGGAAGCGTGCGGCGTGTATAGTTGGAAGGCCCGTGTTTCATGGTCTGCCACCCCTCGCGGCGTTGCACGACTCGTTGCCGGGCATGGTATTTCCTTGAACTCTTGTGCACTGCAACATACTTTCCGTTCGTATGTCCGCGTGCGTCAGAGCCCCAGGTCACGGCCCGGCACGAATCGAAAAAACGTTGAAGTTATAGAGGATTGGCTGATGGCTGATCAACCGAATGAAAACAATGCCGACAAAGATTCGGGCGCGGACGAACTCGCGCAATCGATGTCCCGCATCGCCGAGCGCAGCCAGGCGCTGATCAACGGCTTCCTTTCGAACCAGTCGGGCGCCCTGGGAATGGGCGATCCGCTGAACGTCGGCTCGGCCTTCATCGAACTGACCCAGCGCATGATGGCCAACCCCGCACACCTGATGCAGGCCCAGTTCGAACTGTGGCAGGGCTACATGAACCTGTGGCAGGCGACGGCCCAGAAGATGATGGGCAACGACGCCGCCCCCATCGTCTCGCCCGACCGCGAAGACCGCCGGTTCCGCGACACCGAATGGGACGAGAGCATCCTGTTCGACTACATCAAGCAGTCCTACCTGATGTCGTCGCGCTGGCTGACCAGCACGGTGCGCGACGTCGAGGGCCTCGACGACAAGACGGCCAAGAAGGTCGACTTCTACACCCGCCAGTTCGTCGACGCGCTCGCCCCGACCAACTTCCTGATGACCAACCCCGAAGTAATTCGCGCCACGGTAGAATCTGGCGGCGAGAACCTGGTCAAGGGACTGAAGAACCTGCTCGACGACATGGAGCGCGGCGGCGGCCAGCTGCGCATCCGCCAGACCGACGAGACCGCCTTCACCCTGGGCGAGAACATCGCGGTGACGCCGGGCAAGATCGTGTACCAGAACGACCTGATGCAACTCATCCAGTACGAGCCGGCGACCGAGAAGGTCGACAAGCGCCCGCTGCTGATCATCCCGCCCTGGATCAACAAGTACTACATCCTCGATCTGCAGCCGAAGAACTCGTTCATCGCCTGGTGCGTCAGCCAGGGCCTGACCGTGTTCGTC
Source organism: Rhodospirillaceae bacterium (assembly GCA_038117265.1). Taxonomy (GTDB): domain Bacteria; phylum Pseudomonadota; class Alphaproteobacteria; order UBA6615; family UBA6615; genus JAYPUG01. Next base: position 12,083 of record JAYOFO010000066.1, on the reverse strand, counting down.
GTGTCGTGGGTGAACCCCGACGCCAAACTCGCGAAGAAGACCTTCTCGGACTACATGTTCGAGGGCCCGCTGGCCGCGCTCGACGCGATCGAGGCGGCAACGGGCGAGCGGCAGGCCAACGTCATCGGCTACTGCCTCGGCGGCACCCTGCTGGCCACCACGCTCGCCTACATGTCGGCCAAGGGCGACGACCGGTTCGCCAGCGCGACCTTCTTCACCGCGCTGACCGATTTCTCGGACCCCGGCGAGCTTGGCGTGTTCATCGACGAGGAACAGCTCGAGGCCCTCGAAGAGCGCATGGAGGCCGAGGGTGGCTACCTCGAAGGATCGTCCATGGCGACGACCTTCAACATGCTGCGCGCCAACGACCTGATCTGGTCGTTCGTGGTGAACAACTACCTGCTGGGAAAGGAGCCCTTCCCCTTCGACCTGCTCTACTGGAACTCCGATTCCACGCGCATGCCGGCCGAGATGCACAGCTTCTACCTGCGCCGCATGTATCAGGAGAACAAGCTGGTCGAGCCGGGCGGAATCGAGATCTACGGCGTGCCGATCGACCTGACGAAGATCGAGACCCCGGTCTTCATGCTGTCGACCAAGGAAGACCACATTGCGCCGTGGAAATCGACCTACGCCGCGACCCAGCTCTACAAGGGCCCCGTGAAGTTCTGCCTGGCGGGCTCGGGCCACATCGCCGGCGTGGTCAACCCGCCCACCGTCGAGAAGTACGGCTACTGGACCAACGCCAAGAACCCCGCCGACGCCGACACATGGCTGGAGGGTGCCAAGGAGCATCCGGGCTCGTGGTGGCCGGAATGGCGCAAATGGCTGGCGAAGTCCGCCGACGGCCAGGTCGAGGCCTGCACGCCGGGCGACCACAAGCTGAAGGTGATCGAGGCGGCGCCGGGCAGCTATGCGTCGCTGCGCATCGACGCCGCCGATGCGAAGGACGACGACGCGGCGTAGCGGGTTCTCCGTCTCGGGTCGTCATGCCCGGGCTTGACCCGGGCATCTTTTGAATCGGTGTCCGAGATGCGCGGAACAGGTCCGCGCATGACGGTCGTGTGTGGAATTTACCGCCCGCCGTTGCCGGACTTGATGTGTTTTTGCGCCAGCTCGCAGTAAGTTGCGACGGATTCCGGCCAGAAGTCGAGTTCCGCCTGGCGCAGTTCGCGCAGCGGCTTGGCCGGGATGCCGGCCCACAGCTCGCCCGCCTTCACCACCTTGCCCGGCGAGACGACCGCGCCGGCCGCCACCATCGCAGCCGACTCGACCACCGCGCCGTCGAGGACGACCGAGCGCATGCCGATGAAGCAGCCCGACTGCAGGGTGCAGGCGTGGATCAGCGCCGAATGGCCGATGGTGATGTCGTCGCCGATATGGGTCGGCATGGCAGCCGTGCCGTCGGCGCGCGGCCCGTTGACGTGGATCACCGTGCCGTCCTGGATGTTGACCCGCTCGCCGATGCGGATCGGCGCACCGTCGCCGCGCAGGACGCAGGCGTACCAGACGCTGGAGCCCGCGCCGATGTGCACGTCGCCGATCACCGCCGCGGTGTCGGCCACGAAGACGTCGTCGGCGAGGGTCGGCATGACGCCGAGATAGGGTTTGACAGGGCTGGTCATCGTTGGACGTTCCTTCCTACAGGCCTTCGCCTTCGTCGGCGCCGATCACGAGATTGAGGGTCTGGACGGCCTGGCCCGACGCCCCCTTGCCCAGATTGTCGATCACGCCGGCCAGCACCGCCTGGCCCGACGCGTCGTTGTGCGCAACATAAAGGCGCAGCTCGTTGGTGTCGTTCAGCGCCTCGGGGTCCAGCGTCGCCGGATCGCCGCCCGCTCCCAGCGGCGCGACCGTGACGAACCGCTCGCCGGCATAGTGCTCGGCCAGCGCGGCGTGCAGGTCGGCCGCGGCAGGCGATCCCGGCAGGTGCCACAGCGCCAGCGGAATCTGCACCAGCATCCCCTTGTAGTAGTCCGCCACCGACGGCACGAAGATCGGCTCATGCGCCAGCCCGCCCCAGCGCCGGATCTCGGGCAGGTGCTTGTGCTGCAGGCCGAGCGCGTAGGCATAGATCGTGCTCTCGGTGTGGTTCGGCGCGCCCGGATCCTCGAAGGCCGCGATCAGCGACTTGCCGCCGCCCGAATAGCCCGACACCGCGTTGATCGCGATCGGATAGTCGGCCGGGATCAGGCCCGCCTTCACCAGCGGATGTAGCATCGCCACCGAGGTGATGGCGTAGCAGCCCGGATTGCTGATCCGCGCCGCACCGCGCATCGCGTCGCGATGACCCGCATCGTACTCGGGAAAACCGTAGGTCCAGCCCGCGACGGCGCGGTGCGCGGTCGAGGCGTCGATCACCACCGTGTCGCTCTCGATCATCGCGACGGCCTCGCGCGCCGCGTCGTCGGGCAGGCACAGGATCGCCACGTCGGCGTCGTTGAGTGCGCGCCGGCGCGCCTCTGCGTCCTTGCGCTCGGCCTCGCCGAGATGGATCAGTGAAACATCGGCGCGCGGCGCGAGCCGTTCGTGGATCTGCAGGCCGGTCGTGCCGGCCTCGCCGTCGATGAAGACGTTGGTCGTCATGTTGCTACCGCTCAAGCGTCGATCACACCCGTTCGGGCGCCTCGGCGGGAACCGAGCCCGGGCGGGAAACGGCTAAATAAACTCCCAGTTCTTGTAGAACAACCGGTTGAGTGATTTCAGCAGGGTTCCAACGGCATGCAGGATGCCCGTGGTGAGACCCAGCACCGGCGAGGGGCGCATGTCGTCGACGAACAGGCAATGGCGCGCACGGTCGCTGCCGTTGACCGAGCGGTGCATCAGCGTGTCGTCGAAGATGAAGCAGGGATCGTCGCGCCACAGGTGCTTCGCGTTGCCGACCTCGATGAACACGTCGTCCCGGTCGACCGGGTCCAGATTGTAGAGCAGCCGATAGGTGATCCGCAGCGGGCCGTAATGGTACTTCGTGCCGACGTTCGGCCGGAAGGTCGAGACGCCCACCGTCTTGATGTAGCGGAATTCGCGGTTGAGTTCGGGGATCGAGGTATCGACCGTCTGGTCTTACCATTTATACATCAGCATGACCCGCTCGCTCGGCGTGTTCCGGGCCTCGATCCGCGCGACGATGCCGTCCTTCTCGCGCCGCACGGCGGCGAGCATGATCTCGATCTCCTCCTGCATGTCGGCCGGCAGGTCGGAGACCCGGAGAATGCCGCCGGTACGCTTCGAAAGCAGGTCCATCAGCAGGTTGAACGGCGACAGCGCCCAGGTAAGCAGGCCGTTGCCGAAGAAATAGCGTTTCAGGACCGGAGCCACGCCACCCATGTCGTTGCGCGCGACATCGATGATCCCGAACAGCAGGTAGACGAGAACCGGCACCGCCACCGCCCAGAGCGGCAGCGCCCAGAACAGCACCGCCAGCACCGCCATCACGGCGCCGATCTTCACGGCCTTTCTGATTGTCCGTCTCATGCCATCCACGGTCCTTCGAGCGGCGCTGCCGGTCGGCGGGCGACTCGCCCGTCGTGTCAGAACAATACCGCCTCGACATGTCTGCGGGAACGCCAAGCCGCGTCTTCGAATCCAATCGAATCGCGCGTCTTGTTGATTCCGGTTCCGGGAAGGAGTCGCCATACAGGGTGCGACGCATCCATGAACGGAATGATTTCGCGGCCTGTGTGTTCACGGAACAGGCAGGTAAGCACAAGAGGCTGAAATGTCATCGGCGGTTCGCGACAAATCTCGCAGCTTTCTATCTGCGTTTCTGATCGCGCTTGCGATCCTTTGGGGCGACATCGCGCAAGCCCGGGAACCCGCGTCGCTGCCCGACCATGTGATCGAGGAATTCGGCAACCCACCCGCGGTGCCGAACGGGCCGCTGTCCGAGGCGCTGCGTTCTGCCGTGACGGTGGCCTTTGTCGACAGCATGAAGCGGTTGAGTTGGCTGGGCGCGCAGAAGGTCGCGTTCGGACAGATCGTCGAAGCCGGGGACCCGCAGGTCGCATGGCTCATTGCCGATTTGATGCGATTCGCACCCGACCACCACCTGAGCCTGGAGCTCGCCGATGCCGCCGCCACGCTTCTGGGCATCCCGGCGCCCAAGAAGAACGAATGGGGCGTGATCACCGACCACCTCATCGCCTGGGACATTCCGGCACCGCCCGATTATCTGCGCGTGAAACGTGCCATCTTCACGTCGCTCGTACCGAGCTGGGACAGGATCTTCGTCGAGGGCGACATCGACTGGCGGCACGTCTCATGGGGCGGCGTGTTCATCGATGACCGCCCCTTCGACACGACGGACGAGCCGTGCAACTGCATCCCCGCCGCCGACAATCCCGAGGTGAGCAGCGCCGAAGACGCGACCTGGCTCGAGGATGACGACATCGTCTTCGGCATCGAGGTGAACGGTGAGTACCGGGCCTATCCGCGACGCATCATGGAAGTGCGCGAGATGGTCAACGACACGCTGGGCGGCCGGCATCTCGGCATCCCCTACTGCACCCTGTGCGGCTCCGCCCAGGCCTACTTCACCGACCGGCTGCCCGAGGGCATCGGACGGCCGATCCTGCGCACCTCGGGGCTGCTCATCCGGTCCAACAAGGTCATGTACGACGTCGCGACCTACTCGGTGTTCGACACGTTCCTGGGCCACGCGGTGACGGGCCCCCTTGCGGAGAAGAACCTGGTGCTGAAACAGGCGAGTGTCATCACCACCGATTGGGGGACGTGGAGGCGCAAATACCCGCAGACGACGGTGCTCCTCGAGCGATACGCGCTCGGCAGCGATCCCGACTTCCACAACGGCCGCGACGCCAATGGTCCGATCTTCCCGATCGACGACGTCGATCCGCGCCTACCGGTGCAAGAAGACGTCATCGGCGTCGTCACGGCCTCCGGCAAACCGGTGGCCTTCCAGCGAAGCAAGGCGATCGTGGCGCTGAAACGCGGCGACGAGATCGCATTCGAGAACGTGCGCCTGCAACTCGAGGCCGGCGGCGTGAAGGCCGTCGGTGCCGACGGCGCCGATCTGGGCAGCCACGAAGCCTTCTGGTTCGCCTGGTCGCAGTTCCACCCGGAAACGGCCCTCTGTCCCATGTGACGACGCCCACCCCCGAGCTGCCCGGCAGCGAACCGGCATGATAAGCCGGCGTTCCCGGACAGGCACGTCGCGCCACGGCACGCGATACGCTGCGTCCGCCCGAACGAAAAACGCCGCCCGAAGGGGCGGCGTTTCCCGAAAACTGTAACGTCCGAAGGCGTCTAGCGCTTCGTGAACTGATAGCTGTGTAACTTATTGTAAACATTGAGAGTATTAGAATTATTCTGCCGCGTGCCTCCAGCGTGCTTCGCTTTTGGCACGAAAAAATATAATGCTTTAGCGTTAATAGTCTTAGCCCTTTGGGTGCCCGTATATTTAAGCATGCTAAGTAAAAAAACGGCACCATCAACCATCAATTGATAGGAATAATGGTGCCGTAGTCAGGGTAGGAAAAGTGCTTTCTGAAGCGTCTAATCAGACGCCAATGTTTTAGCTGTTATTTATTTTTCATCACGAAGTCTTTTATGACTGACTTCGCCTCCTCTGTAGCACTCTTACTATATTTCATTTTGTTTTTACCTGGATCAGTTTTGCCATCAGCTGAAGGATCATCAAAGGCGTGCCACGCACCTGCGATTGTGTGCCAAGTCATGTTTTCAAAATTCTTTGCCTTGGCTTCATCGCAATATTTCATTTTGCCACCCACATTGTCATTTTCTGCAAGCAACATGAGAGTTGGAATATTATCACCCTGGCGTTCTAGTAGGGTACAATTTCCGTATACATTCACTGCATATTTAAATTTGTTTCCTTCAGGTGATTTAAGGTCTTTGATCTCGCCAACATCGCGAATAACAAGTCCACCTAAAGAGAAACCAATAATACCAATTGAATTCTTATCAACATATTCTTTATTTCGCATTTCGTCTAATGCGGAGTAAAGAATTCGTGCCATTTTTAGCCTGTTTTCATTGCTGACTACAAATTTTAAATTTGGGCAATACTTTTGATTGAATTGCGCAAGTACTCTGGGCGTATAGGTCGCAAATCCAAGGCTTTTAAAATATTCAGGCCAAAACTTGTCAACAGAAGGTTTAGATCCGCCACAGCTTTCAGCAATTACCAGTGCTGGAAAGGGTCCGCTACCTTCAGGCTTGCTCCAAACACCATTTGTGGAAATTTTTTCAAACTTTGTTCCATGCGGGGCAAGTGGCCATTCAAAACATCGATTCGCTATTTTTGAACAACGTTCACCAGCAATTGCGTTTGCTGATGTTAGTGAGAACCCTAAGCTTACTATCAATAAGCACCCTAGTTTAACGAGAGTAGCTTTCATCGGTCAGAGTCCTAATTGTAATTGAGATAATTAAGCGTCATCTAGAAAAATTCTTTTGTCAATTTTTTTGGGTGCCTCAGGCGTGTAAAAGTAGAGAACTGTAACCTGCCAAAAAATCTAATGTTTTCAGGGGGCGTATTCCTGTCACGTGCCTCTACGTGCTTCCATAAAAAAAAGGCCCCACCGTAGTGAGGCCTTTGATTTTTTTGTGTTTTTTCAGGTATCGGCTTAGCGCTTCGAGAACTGGAAGCTCCGGCGCGCCTTGGCCCGGCCGTACTTCTTGCGTTCCACGACGCGGGAGTCGCGGGTCAGCATGCCGACCTTCTTGAGGATCGGCCGCAGCTCCGGCTCACGCAGCGCCAGCGCTTTGGAGATGCCGTGGCGCACCGCGCCCGCCTGGCCCGACAGCCCGCCACCGGTGACGGTGCACACGATGTCGTACTGGCCGAGCCGGTCGGTCACCTGGAAGGGCTGCGACAGGATCATGCGCAGCACCGGGCGCGCGAAATAGGCCTCGCCGCCCCGGCCGTTGACCGTGAGCTGGCCGTTGCCCGGCCTGATCCAGACGCGGGCGACCGCGTCCTTGCGTTTGCCGGTCGCATAGGTGCGGCCGTGCTCGTCGATCCTGGGCTCGGCCCGGACCTGGCCCGCCGCTTCGGCGAGGGCTGCGGCGGCCGCCGCGAGCTGGCTGTTTTCGGCGCCGGTCTCGCCGGCGGTCTGGGTTTCGTCGGTCATGCCGCGTCACCCCTCTTGTTCTTGGCGTTCATGGAAGCGAGGTCGAGCGTCTGCGGTTGCTGCGCCTCGTGCGGGTGCTCCGCACCGGCATAGACCTTGAGCTTGCGGAACTGATCGCGCCCCAGCTTGGTCTTGGGCAGCATCCGCTCGACGGCCTTGCGCACGACAGTGTCGGCCTGCTCGCTCTCGAGATACTTGTCCGCCGTGCGGCTCTTGATGCCGCCCGGGTACCCGGTGTGCGAGTAGTAGGTCTTGTCTGCCCGCTTGTTGCCGGTCAGATGAACCTTTTCGGCGTTGATCACGACGACATGGTCGCCGCAGTCGATGTTCGGCGTGTAGCTCGCCTTGTGCTTGCCCCTGAGCCGGTCGGCGATGATCGCCGCCATCCGGCCGAGTACGACGCCCTCGGCGTCGATCAGCCACCACTTGGCCTCGACCTCGCTGGGCTTTGCGGAATACGTCTTCATGGCGCTAGCCATCCACTCCTGATATCCAAAGCGCGTGCGGAGAGTTCCGAACGCGACGCAGCCATGGGAGCCGCAAAGGCCCCGGCAACGGCGATTGGGTTGTATGGTAGCGAAAATGCGATGTCAAACCGGAAAATGCGTTTTTCTGCATGAAGTTACGAGAACGGTATTATAATACGCAAGAGTCCGGGGGCCGGACGGCGGCCAACCATTGCCATTGCCCCGCACCCGGTCCATGTTTGGCCCCGACCGACCCACAGGCAGGCCCATGAGCAACACGGAAACCCTCGCAAAACCTGGCGGCGCATCCGGCGCGCCCTTCATGCTGCGCGAAGATGCCAACGGGGTGGCCACCCTCACCCTGAACCGTCCCGACGAGCTCAACGCGATGTCGGAGGGCATGCTCGCCGCGCTGCAGGCCGAACTCGACGCCATCGCCGGCGACAAGGCGGTCCGCGTGGTCGTCCTGGCCGGCGCCGGACGCGCCTTCTGCGCCGGCCACAACCTCAAGCAGATGCGCGCCAACTACACGCTCGACTATCAGAAGGGCCTGTTCGAGACCTGCACGAGGATGATGCTCTCGGTCCTGCGCCTGCCCCAGCCGGTCATCGCGAAGGTGCACGGGCTGGCGACCGCGGCGGGCTGCCAGCTCGTCGCCACCTGCGACCTGGCCGTCGCCGGCGCGTCCGCCCGCTTCGCCACCTCGGGCATCAATGTCGGCCTGTTCTGCTCGACCCCCGGCGTCGCGGTGGGCCGCGCGGTGTCGCGCAAGCACGCCATGGACCTGCTGCTGACCGGCGATTTCGTCTCGGCCGCGCGCGCCGCCGAGATCGGCCTGATCAACGCCGCCGTCGCCGATGCGGAACTCGACGCCGCGGTTGCCGCGCTGGCGGCCAAGCTCGCCGGCAAGAGCGCCTATGCGCTGGCCCTGGGCAAGCAGGCCTTCTACCGCCAGCTCGAGATGGGCATCACCGATGCCTATGCGCTGGCCGGCGCGGAGATGGCGCGCAACATGATGGACCGGGACGCGGCCGAGGGCATCGACGCCTTCGTCGAGAAGCGCAACCCGGACTGGGACCAGGGCCCGAGAGACGACGAATAACGGGGCGATCGAGGCAATCATGATGATGAACTCCAACAAGCAGTTCACCTATTCCGACGATCTGCTGCGCAGGGTCTTCGACGAGGTGCGGACCATCGCGCTGGTCGGCGCCAGCCCGCGCGGCGAGACCCGCGCCAGCTGGCGGGTCATGCGCTTCCTGCAGCAGCACGGCTACAAGGTCTATCCGGTGAACCCCGATGCGCTGGGCCAGGAGATCCATGGCGAGAAGGTCTATGCCCGCATCTCCGATTTGCCCGAGAAGGTCGACATGGTCGATATCTTCCGCCTGCCCTGGAAGGTGCCGCCGGTGGTCGACGAGGCGATCGAAATGAAGGTTCCCTACATCTGGATGCAGCTGAAGGTGATCAACGAGGAGGCCGCGGCCAAGGCCGAGGCGGCCGGCATCACCGTGATCATGGACCGCTGCCCCGCCATCGAGCTGCCGCGCCTGGATGCGGCGGCCTAGAACGCGGATATGAGCGATCTGTACTACCCCGACTGGCTGATCCGCCGCGTGCTGCGCGACGTCGACACCATCGCCATGGTCGGCGCCAGCACCAACTGGAACCGGCCCTCCCACTTCGCCATGAAGTACCTGCAGGAGAAGGGCTACCGGGTGATCCCGGTGAACCCGCGCTCGGCCGGCGAGGAGCTGCTGGGCGAGACCGTCGTGGCCGCCCTCGCCGACATCGACGTGCCCGTGGACATGGTCGACATCTTCCAGCGCTCGGACCGGGTGCCGCCGATCGTCGACGAAGCGATCGCGGTCGGCGCCAGGGTGGTCTGGATGCAGCTCACCGTGCGCCACGACGAGGCAGCGAAGAAGGCCGAGGCGGCCGGGATGACGGTCGTCATGGACCGCTGTCCCAAGATCGAGTTCGGGCGGCTGTCGGGCGAGCTCGGCTGGAGCGGCATCAACACCAAGGTCATCACGAGCCGCCGCTCGCGGCGCATCCGGGCCTAGGGAGGCGCCAATGTCCGACAACAGGTCCGACGACACGCGAGACCACCGCCCGCCCGGCTTCGAGACCCTGGCGATCCACGCCGGCGCCTCGCCCGACGAGAAGACCGGCGCGCGCAACGTGCCGATCTACCAGACCACCGCCTATGTGTTCGACGACGTCGACCACGCGGCCTCGCTCTTCAACCTGCAGACCTTCGGCTACATCTACACGCGGCTGACCAACCCCACCGTCTCGGCGCTGGAGGAAAAGGTCGCGGCGCTGGAGGACGGGCGCGGTGCGGTGGCGTGCGCCAGCGGGCATGCGGCCCAGATGATGGCGATGTTCGTGCTTATGGACCCGGGCGACAATTTCGTCGCCTCGAAGAACCTCTACGGCGGCTCGGTCACCCAGTTCGGCCGCACCTTCAAGAAGTTCGACTGGCACGCGCGCTTCGCCGACGCGACCGATCCCGAGCAGGTGCGCGCCGCCATCGACGGCCGCACCAAGGCAATCTTCGTCGAACTGCTGGCGAACCCCGGCGGCATCATCATCGACATCGAGCCGCTGGCCGAGGTCGCGCGCGAGTTCGGCATCCCGCTGATGGTTGACAACACCATGGCGACGCCCTACCTGTGCCGGCCGTTCGAGTGGGGCGCGGACATCGCGATCCACTCGATGACCAAGTTCCTCGGCGGCCACGGAACCGCCATGGGCGGCGTGGTGGTGGAGAGCGGACGCTTCGACTGGGCCCAGAACGACAAGTTTCCCGGCCTGACCCAGCCCGACCCGGCCTATCACGGCCTCACCTTCTACGAGACGTTCGGCGATTTCGGCTTCTCGACCAAGGCCAAGGCGGTGGCCCTGCGCGATCTCGGCCCGACGCTGGCGCCGATGAACGCGTTCCAGATCATCACCGGCATCGAGACGCTGCCGGTGCGCATGGACCGGCACGTGCAGAACGCCCAGGCGGTGGCAGAGTTCCTCGAGGCGCACCCGGCGGTCGAGTGGGTCAGCTACGCGGGCCTGAAGTCGAGCCCATACCACGCGCTGGCGAAGAAGTACCTGCCCAAGGGGCCCGGCTCGGTCTTCACCTTCGGCGTGAAGGGCGGCTATGCGGCCGGCGTGCGCGCGGTGGAGAGCGTGGAACTGCTGTCGCACCTGGCGAACATCGGCGACACCCGCTCGCTGATCATCCACCCTGCCTCGACGACCCATCGCCAGCTCACCGACGAGCAGCGCGCCGCGTCCGGCGCCGGCGACGACGTGCTGCGGCTGTCGATCGGGCTGGAGACGGTCGACGACATCATCGCCGACCTCGACCAGGCGCTGTCATTCGCCCAGGCCAAGGCGGCGGAGTAGTCGAGCGGCATAGTGTAAATTATCGGATTACAGTTTCGGCTTGACGCCGAACTGTAGCCAATTACATTACAGTTATGATCCGCTCGTTCCGGAGCAAGGCGCTGGCGGCCTTGTTCGCATCCTGCCGGACCGCACGCCTGCCGGCCGAGAATGCGGCGCGCGTGGCACGCATGTTGCGCGCCCTGAACGCCGCCGAACGACCGGAGGATGTGAACCTGCCGGGTTACCGGTTTCACGTCCTGGCCGGACAGTCCAAGGGACGTTACGCGATTACGGTGAGCGGAAACTGGCGGATCACGTTCGGCTGGGACGGCCAGGACGCAATCGATTTCGATATCGAGGACTATCACTGATGAACACGATGCACCCCGGAGAGCTTCTGCGCGAGGATGTCGTTCCCGGGCTCGGCATCAAGATCGCACCGCTGGCGAGGATGCTCGGCGTGTCGCGCCAGCACCTGCATGCGATCCTTCGGGAAGAGGCGCCCGTGTCCGCCTCGCTGGCGCTCAAGCTGGGGAAGCTCTGCGGCAATGGCCCGACGCTGTGGCTGAATCTTCAGCGCGACCACGACCTGCAGAAACTCGCGGTTGAAATGAAGGACGAGCTGGACGCCATCCCGACAGTGCGCGTCGCATAAAGAAAACCGCGCCGCGCCCCGAAAGAACGGGCGGCGACGCGGCCCCCTGAATTCCCGCAGATAGAAGCGTTCGCCTACTCGGCGGCGTCCTTCTGGTACCACTGGGCCGGCATCGCGCCGTTGATGGCATAGGCCAGCGCCTGCACCACCTGATAGGGCTCGCGCGCCACGCCCTTGGCGGCCGCGTCGACCTCTTTCAGCGCGTGGTCGTGCTCGACCGGGTGCAGGGTGATGATCGGCTTGCCCAGCGCGGCGGCGTAGCCGGCATCGAAGGCCGCGTTCCACTGCTTGTACTTCTCGCCGAAGCGCACGACGACCACGTCGGCGTCCTCGATCAGGGTACCGGTGCGCACCGAGTTGAGCAGCGCGCCCTTGTGGTCGTGCCAGAACGTGTCGGGCTCACCGCCGAAGACCGCGACGCCGCAATCGTCGGAATTCTCGTGCACCGTGATCGGCGCG
>JAYOFO010000065.1:0-13786 GCA_038117265.1 Rhodospirillaceae bacterium | reverse complement strand
CGCCGCCGTCTTCCACCCTGTTGGCGCCCTTGCAGATCGTGACCTTGTTGGTGTCGAGCCAGCCCTGGGCGCGGGCCCAGCCCTGCGAGCCCATCACCTGCAGGTGCAGGGTGGCGGGCGTGGTCATCAGGTCAGCGAGGTAGCCGGTCGTGCCGTTCGCGAACTTCACCAGCACCGAGCCGACATCGGCCTCCATGATGTGGGATTCGAGCTGGGCATAGACCTCGGTCATCGGCCCGGCGTACCAGCACATGATGTCGATCATGTGGGCGCCGAAATGCACGATGCCGCCGGTCGGCGCCTGCTCGGCGCTGCGCCGCCAGCCCTCGACGCCGATCTGGCCCTGGTGGCTCAGATTGGCCTCGATGTGATGGATCTCGCCCAGATCGCCGGATTCGACGATCCGCTTCATCTCGGCCACGGCCGGGCTGTAGCGGTAGTTGTGGCCGATGCCCAGGGTCAGCCCGGCATCCTTCATGGCGTTGGCCGCGCGCGCACCGTCGGCCTTCTTCAGCGAGAACGGCTTCTCGGTCAGCACGTGCTTGCCCGCGGCCGCGCCGGCGACGATCTGGTCGGCGTGCATGCTATGCGGGGTGACCAGGACGACCGCGTCGATGTCGGGGTCGGCCAGCACCTCGTCATAGCTGTCGGTCAGCGGCAGCCCGTGCTCGTCGCAGAAGTCGCGGACATTGTCGGGGTTGATGTCGACGGCGCGGGTGAAGCGCAGTCGTTCGGAACCCTGGCACGCGACGACGTGGTTGCGGCCCCACCAGCCCAGTCCGACGATGGCGGTATTGATCATGGTCTCATCCCCTGTTTCGTTGTTGGGTGGCGCCTAGAGCACCCGTTCCCGTTTGCCCGATTTGAGCGACCGCGCGATGGCATCGAGCGCGGCCACGTCGTGGATCATCTCGTCGGTGGTGAACCGGTAGGGCGCCTTGCCGGCGATCGCGTCGGCGAAGCACTCCAGGTTCGCGCGCACATGGTCGACCGGCGCCAGCGACAGCGTCTTGGGCTCGCCGCCGCGCATGCAGATCAGCAGGTCCGTCAGGCTGGTCGCCTTGGCCCAGCCCTTCGAGCCGAACACGTTGAGCATGCGGTTGGGCGCGGTGGTCATCATGTTGCCGATATAGGCGCTCGGGCCCGCCTCGAAGGTGAGCAGGGCGGCGGCCGCGTCGCGTGGGTTCACCCGGTCGACGGTCTGGGCATAGACCTCCGCGACCGGGCCCAGATAGTGGACGAACAGGTCGAGGAAGTGGCTGCCCATGTGCCACAGGCCGGCGCCGGGCGCCTCGGCGGGGTCGTGGCGCCAGGCATGGGCGTCGGCCAGCGTGTCGTGGCTGATGTTGCCTTCCAGGTGGAGCACCTCGCCCAGCTCGCCGGCGTCGATCATCCGCTTGATCTCGACCTGCGGGGGCAGGAAGCGCTGATTGTGTCCCAGCCCCAGCTGGATGCCGGCCGCATCGGCCGCCGCGACCGCGCGCTCGGCCTCGGACTTGGACAGGGCGAAGGGCTTTTCGGTGAAGATGTGCTTGCCCGCGGCCGCGCCGGCGACGATCTGGTCGGTGTGCAGCGAGTGGGGCGTGACCAGGATCGCGGCGTCGATTTCGGGGTCGGCGAGCACCGCCTCGAAGGATTCGGTGGGCGCGACGCCGATCGCGTCGGCGGTCTTCTTCGCCAGCGCGGCGTCCAGGTCGACGACGGTGGCGATCCGCACCTTGTCGCTGTTGCCGTGAAGCGCGCGAATATGGGTTTGGCCCCACCAGCCCAGCCCGATGACGGCGACGTTCAGCATCGAATTCCCCCGGTTTCTGCCGCTTTATGCCGCTGTGAGCGGCTCGTAAAAATGCTCACATTCCGAGACAAATCCAGTGACGATGCCCCGGCGTATAAGTGCCATGATATCTAGCACGTCGCACAAAGGAGACTGGTCATGAAATTCGGATTGTTCGGCAGCGCCCAGGCCAAGCGGGGCCAGGGTCCCGATGTTGACAGCGCCAAGGGCTATCGCGACTGGCTGGAATACAACACCGAGGCCGAGGCGCTGGGCTTCCACAGCTCTTTCGCCGTCGAGCATCATTTCACCGGATTTGGCCAGGTCTCGGCGACGATCAACCTGCTGACCTATCTGGCGGCCCAGACCTCGACGATCCGGCTGGGCACGGCCGTGATGGTGCTGCCCTGGCACAACCCGGTGCTGCTCGCCGAACAGGCCGCGACGCTCGATCTGCTGTCGGGAGGCCGCCTCGACATGGGCGTGGGCAAGGGCTACCGCTTCAACGAGTTCAAGGGCTTCAAGATCCCGATGGAAGAGGCGGAGGCGCGGTTCGAGGAATCGCTGAAGCTTCTCGAAAAGTCGTGGACCGAGGACGAGCCCTGGTCCTACGAAGGCCAGTTCTGGTCCTACGAGGACGTTGTGGTCGAGCCGCCGACCGCCCAGAAGCCGCACCCGCCGTTCTGGATGGGGGCGGGCAGCCCGGCCTCGATCGAGAAGGTGGCCGAGCGCGGCTACAACCTGCTGCTCGACCAGTTCGCGCCGCCGGCCACGATCCTCGAGCGCATCGAAGTGTTCCGCAACGCCGTCGAGGCGCGCGGGCGCACCTTCGACGCTAACGAGGTGGGCGTCGCGCGCGGCCTCTACGTCGCCAAGGACGTGGCCGATCGCGACCGGGCGATCGAGAACCGCATCAATGCGCGCCGGCGCGTCGACAACCTGGCCCAGCGCCCCGATGGCGGCAACAAGGCCTCGATCATGTCCTACGACGATACGACCGAGAGCACTGCGGGTGCCGCGATGTACGGCACGGTTGACGAGATCGCCGAGAAGATTCAGAGCCTGCACGATGCCGGGGTGCGTTACCTGCTGTTTGCCGACGGCGGCTCGGGCATCGAGGGTCTGCGGACCTTCTCGAAGGAGATCATCCCCGCGTTTCCTGACGCCGACGAAGAAACGGCGCGCGCGGCGGAATAGCGTGCCGGCCCGATGCCGCTTGCCTCGCGCGGGCGGCCGGGTCTAGCGTGCGCCCGAACTGGATGTACCGTCGGGAGGTGCGCCCTGGCGCTCGAGCTCTATCACAGCATCGTTTCCACCTGTTCCCAGAAGGTGCGCATCTGCCTGGCCGAGAAAGGGGTCGGCTGGGTCGACCGGCCGGTCGACCTGTCGGCGGGTGAGAATCTGACGCCCGAGTTCCTGGCCATCAATCCGAACGGGGTCGTCCCCGCTTTCGTGCATGACGGCACGCCGATCATCGAGTCGACCGTGATGTGCGAATATGTCGACGAGGTGTGGCCCGACGAACCGCGCCTGACCCCTGCCGACCCCAAGAAGCGTGCCCAGATGCGCGCCTGGCTGCGCTACATCGACGAAGTGCCGTCGATGGCGATCCGGGTGCCGACGTTCCAGGACGTGCTGATCGACCGGTTCCGGGCGATGAGCGACGAGGAGTATGCAGCGTTCCGCGACCGCAACACGCTGCGGCGCGACTTCTTCATGCGGCTCAACCACACCGGGTTCTCCGAGGCCGAGTACGACAACTCGCTGCGCCAGTTGCGGGCGACGATCGAACGCATGGAGGCGGCGCTGGCCAAGGACGGGCCCTGGCTGGTCGGAGAACAGTTCACCATCGCTGACATCTGCATGGCGCCCCTGTTCGACCGGATGTGCGACATGGGGATGGCCGAGATGTGGGCAGACGCGCCCCGCGTCGCCGATTGGTTTGCCGCGATCGAGGCGCGGCCGTCCTATGCCGCGGCCTTTGCGCCGGGCGCGCGGATGAGCGATGTCTTTCCGAAGCTCAGGGAGAAGGCGGTGCGGAACACGGGAAGCTGACGCGCCGCGCGCTCCTCAGTCCGCCTTCTTCTCGGGCAGCTTCGCTTCCTTCTCCTCGGTCGGCCCGCCGGCCTTGACCCAGGCGCCGTAGCCGCCGCGCATGTGCGCGACGGGGGCGAGGCCCATGCGGTGGACCGACTGGGCGGCGAGCGCCGAACGCAGTCCGCCGGCGCAGTAGAAGATGAACTTCTTCCCCGAGCCGAAGACGTCGCGGTAGTAGGGGCTCTCGGGATCGACCCAGAATTCGAGCATGCCGCGCGGCGCGTGCAGCGCACCGGGAATCGTGCCGTCGCGCCACAGCTCGCGGATGTCGCGGATGTCCACGATGACCACGTCGTCCCGGTCGCGCACGGCCATGACGTCCTCGACCGTCATGGTCTCGATCTCCTGCTCCGCCTCGGCGCAGAGCTCCTTGATGCCCTTGGTGATCATGTGTTCCTCCCGCTGGCCCGGGCGCGGACGGCCGGGTGAAAAACCGGCAGCGAATATAGCGAAACTTGCGCCTCGTGACTCGATTCACCCCCGGGGTTCTGTGCTATTCAGGGACAATGATCACGAATCGTGCGGACCCGCGCGAATCAGCCGCAAACCGACAAAGACGCCGACAGGGACGAAGAGCCATGACCGAGATGATCCAGGCGGGAAACCTCCAGGTCGCCAAGACCATCTACGATTTCATCAACGACGAGGCGCTGCCGGGCACCGGCGTTGCGCAGAACGCCTTCTGGGCGGGTCTCGACGAGATCGTCCAAGACCTCGGCCCGCGCAACCGCGAGCTGCTCGCCAGGCGTGACGCGCTGCAGACGCAGATCGACGCCTGGCACAAGGATCACCAGGGCGAGAATTTCGACCCGGCCGCCTACAAGGCGTTCCTTGAGCAGATCGGCTATGTCGTCCCCGAGGGTCCGGACTTCCAGGTCGAGACCGAGAATGTCGACCCGGAGATCTCCACGATTGCCGGTCCGCAGCTCGTGGTGCCGATCACCAATGCGCGCTATGCGCTGAATGCGGCGAACGCGCGATGGGGCAGCCTCTACGACGCGCTGTACGGCACCGACGCGATTCCTGAGGCGGGCGGCGCGGAGCTGGGGTCGGGCTACAACCCGGTGCGCGGCGAGCGGGTCATCGCCTATGCGCGCAACATCCTCGATCAGGCCGCGCCGCTGGCCGATGGCTCGCATGCCGATGCGGTCGGCTATGCGGTTATCGACGGGGCGCTGTCGGTGACGTTGGCGAACGGCGAGGGCAAGGGCCTCGCCAACCCCATGCAGTTCGCCGGCTATACCGGCCCGGCCGGCGCGCCTACTTCGGTCCTGCTGGTCCATAACGGGCTGCACCTCGAGATCGTGATCGACATCGAGCACCCGATCGGCAAGGACGACCCGGCGGGCGTGGCCGACGTGATCCTCGAATCCGCCATGACGACGATCATGGACTTCGAGGATTCGGTCGCGTGCGTCGATGCCGCGGACAAGGTGGTCGCCTACCGGAACTGGCTCGGGCTCATCAAGGGCGACCTGACCGCATCGTTCCAGAAGGGCGGCAAGACGGTGGCGCGCGCGCTCGAGGGCGACCGCGTCTACACCGCTCCCGGCGGCGGCGACCTGGTGCTGCACGGCCGCTCGCTGATGCTGGTGCGCAATGTCGGCCACCTGATGACCATCGGCATGGTGCGGGACAAGGACGGCAACGAGGCGTTCGAGGGCATCCTCGACGGCATGTTCTCTTCGCTCATCGCGATGCACGATTTGCGAAGCAACAGCGCCCTCATGAACAGCCGCGCCGGCTCGATCTACATCGTGAAGCCGAAGATGCACGGGCCCGAGGAGGTCGCGTTCGCGAGCGAGCTTTTCGGCCGCATCGAGGATGCGCTGGGCCTCGCGCGCAACACGCTCAAGATGGGCATCATGGACGAGGAGCGGCGCACCACCGTCAACCTCAAGGAGTGCATCCGCGCCGCCAAGAGCCGCGTCTTCTTCATCAACACCGGCTTCCTGGACCGCACCGGCGACGAGATGCACACCTCGATGGAGGCCGGCCCGATGATCCGCAAGGGCGACATGAAGGCCGCCGCGTGGATCCAGGCCTACGAGAACTGGAACGTCGACATCGGGCTGGAATGCGGCCTGCCGGGCCACGCCCAGATCGGCAAGGGCATGTGGGCCATGCCCGACCTGATGGCCGCCATGCTGGAACAGAAGGTCGGCCACCCGATGGCCGGTGCGAACACAGCCTGGGTGCCGTCGCCGACCGCGGCGACCCTGCACGCGCTGCACTATCACCAGGTCGATGTGGATGCGCGCCAGGCCGAGCTGCGTTCGCGGGGGCGTGCCAGCCTCGACGACATTCTGTCGATCCCTGTCGCCGCGCGGCCCAACTGGCCGGCCGAGGACATCCAGGCCGAACTCGACAACAATGCCCAGGGAATCCTCGGCTACGTCGTGCGCTGGGTCGACCAGGGCGTGGGCTGTTCCAAGGTGCCCGACATCAACAATGTCGGCCTGATGGAAGACCGCGCGACCCTGCGGATTTCCAGCCAGCACATCGCCAACTGGCTGCACCACGGCGTGTGCACCGAGGCCCAGGTGCGCGAGACGATGCAGCGCATGGCGGGCGTGGTCGACGGCCAGAATGCAGGCGATCCGGCCTACCGGCCGATGGCCGCGGACTTCGACGGCTCGGTCGCCTTCCAGGCCGCCTGTGACCTGGTCTTCAAGGGGCTGGCGCAGCCCAGCGGCTACACCGAGCCGATCCTGCACGCGCGCCGCGCCGAGGCGAAGGCCAAGTTCGGCGCATAGAATCGGGTCGCTGGTCCTCTTTCACCGCCGCTGGGCGGTCAGGACGAGGACCATCCCGGCCGCGGTCAGCACGCCCAGCCCGATCAGGCTGGTGGCGAGCGGAACCACGTCGGCCGTCGGCAGGTTGCTGAGCACGAAGGCGATCACCGCGCCCAGGCCGAGCTGTACGAAGCCCAGGAACGAGGCGGCCGACCCCGCGATCATCGGGTCGACGCCGGTCGCACCGGCCATGGCGTTGGGGAAAATGAACCCATTGAACAGGGCATAGACCGCGATGGGAACGATCACGGCGGCGATGCTCGTCCGGTCCGCGAACGCATAGAGCAGTAAGGCGGCGAACGAGACGCCGGCGGCGCCCATCCACAGGGTCCGGTCGAGCCCGTAGCGGCGCACGAGCCGGCTGGCCGTGTAGGAGCCGACCACGAACTGGGTCGAGACGACCATCAGCGTAAGCGAGAAGCCGAACGGGTCGAGCCCGCGTTCCTCGATCAGCAGCGCCGGACCGACGGCGACGAAGCCGAAGAAGCCGGTCGTCCCGAACGCGAAGGTCAGCGTGTAGCCCAAATACAGCCGCGAGCGGAGCAGGCGGGCATAGCGCATCAGGATCGTCGCCCAGCTGGCGACGCCCTCGGCCGTGACCGGGCGCGTCTCGCGCAGCCAGGCCATGCTTCCCAGCGCCAGCAGGCCCGCGGCGATGGCGAGGAAGCCGAAGATCGCGCGCCAGCCGAAAACGGCATCGATGCCGCCGCCGATCACGGGGCCGATGGCCGGCGCCACCGACTGTAGCATCGCGACGAAGGCCATCATCTGCGCGGCCTCGAGGCCGCGATAGCTGTCCTGCACCACCGCGCGCGAGGTGATCAGCGCCGCGCAGCCGCCCGCGCCCTGGGCCAGGCGCGCAAGCACCAGGATGTCGATGCTGGGGGCAAAGGCGGCCGCGATGCTGGCCGCGCCATACAGGCCGAGGCCGGCATACAGGACCGGCTTGCGCCCGAACCGGTCGGACATGGGGCCGACCACGAGCTGCGAGACCGCGAAACTCAGCAGGAACACCGAAACGATGAGCTGGGCCGAGGCGTAGGACGCATTGAAATCGGTGGCGATCGCCGGGATCGACTGAACGGCGATGCCCAGCGAGATCGGGCTGATCGCGGCGAGCGTGCCCAGGAAGAAGATCGGCGGGGCGGCCGGCTTCGCCGCCGGGGAGGCGTCGCTCACGTTTGCGGCCTCAGTCGCCGAGCCAGTCGGCGAAGTATGCGCCCGCCGCGCCGCCGAGCTTCTCCGGGTCGGCCTGGAACAGCTCGAGCAGGACCCCGTCGGGGGCCGGGCACATGATGTACTTCCACGCCCCGAAGTCGCGGATTCCGCTGCGGAAGGCGACGCCCTTGGCACGCAGCCTTGCCTCCAGCGCCTCGAGGTCGTCGGTGCGGATGCCGATATGGTGCACAGCGCCCGGCCCGTCGCCGCGCGGCGGCTGCTCGTAGAGGTGGATGCGGCCCGACCCGACCCGCAGGAAGACGTTGCGCGCGCCGCCGAAGTCGCCGTCGAAAGCGACCTCCGCGCCCAGCATCTCGCGCCACCAGGCGATGGTGGCGTCGATATCTTGCGTGAACAGGTGGGTGTGGTGGACGTGTTCGGTCATGGCGGCGCGCAAACTAGCACGCCGCGGCCTGCATGCGCCGCAATCCTTGTGCGCGTTTCAAAACACGTGTGCCGGCCGTGCGGTGGACCGCCGTCCCGTCGAAACATATTGTCCGGAAGGGACCAGCCCGGGAGGCACGATGCCCGCGATCGACCCGCGCATGCGCTATGTGAAGACGTTCATCGAGGTGGCCGGCCGGCGCATGGCCTGCGTCGACGAAGGCACTGGCGACCCCATCGTCTTCGTCCACGGCAATGCCACCTCGTCCTACATGTGGCGCAACATCATGCCGCATCTGGAGGGGCTGGGCCGGCTGATCGCCATCGATAACATCGGCCAGGGCGATTCCGACAAGCTGCCCGACAGCGGGCCGCACAGCTACATGATCCCCGAACACCAGATGTACTTCGACGGGGCGCTCGCCGCGCTGGGGGTGACCGGGAAGGTGACCTTCGTGATGCACGACTGGGGCGGCACGCTGGGCCTGTCCTGGGCCGAGCGGCATCCGGACGCGATCAAGGGCCTCGCCCATTGCGAGATCGTCGTCGCCAACCACGAGAGCTACGAGGCCTATCCCGACGGACATGGCGAGCGCCTGCGCCGCGCGCGCGGGCCCGAGGGCGAAGCGCTGGTGCTCGAAGACAATTTCTTCGTCGAACGGGTCTTCACCGGCGGCGTGCTGCGCGAGATCGACGCCGAGACCATGGCCGAGATTCGCCGGCCCTACGAGGAACCGGGCGAGGCGCGCCGGCCGACCCTGTCCTGGGTGCGCCAGATACCCATCGGCGGCGAGCCGCGCGCGGTCGCGGAGCTGAGCGAGAGGCTGGCGGGGTGGGTCGCGACGACGGATTGCCCGAAGCTGTTCATCGAGGCCGATCCCGGCCAGATCGTCTTCGGGCGCGACTGCGAGATCATCGCGAGCTGGCCCAACCAGTCGCGCATCAAGGTTCGCGGCCTGCACCATCCGCAGGAGGATTCGCCCGACGAGATCGGGCGCGGCCTGGCCGACTGGTACCGTTCGATCTGACCCCCGGCACGAGGAAGACACCATGACCGATATCAGCCCACGCATGCCCTACGAGAAGCGGTTCGCCGAGGTGCAGGGCCGGCGCATGGCCTTTGTCGAGCACGGCGCGGGCGACCCCGTGGTCTTCCTGCACGGCAACACCACCTCGTCGTACATGTGGCGCAACATCATGCCCCACCTGGAGGGCCGGGCGCGGCTGATCGCCATCGACAATATCGGCCAGGGGGATTCGGCGTGGCTGCCCGACAGCGGCCCGGGCTCCTACACCCTGGCCGAGCACCAGACCTATATCGATGGGGTTCTCGACGCGCTGGGCGTGGCCGACGACGTCACCTTCTTGATGCACGACTGGGGCGGGCCGCTGGGCATGAGCTGGGCGCATCGCCATGCGGACCGGATCAAGGGGCTGGCCTATTGCGAGGTGCTGGTCTGCAACCACGAGAGCTATGACGACTATCCCGACGCGGTCGGCCAGATGCTCAAGCGGCTGCGCACGGAGGAGGGCGAGACCCTGGTGCTGGGGCAGAACTTCTTCGTCGAGAAGGTGTTCACCGCCGGCGTGATGCGCGACATCGACGATGCGGCCATGGCCGAGATTCGCCGCCCCTATGCCGAGCCGGGCGAGGGCCGGCGCGCGACGCTCACCTGGCCGCGCCAGATTCCCATCGAGGGCGAACCGGCCGACGTGGCGGCGCTGATGGACACGCTGTCGGACTGGATGCGCACCAACGACGTGCCCAAGCTGTTCATCAACGTCGAACCCGGCCAGATCGTCTTCGAGAAGGACCTGGAGATACTGCGCTCCTGGTCGAACGCGACCGAGGTGGTCGTGCGCGGGCTGCACCACCCGCAGGAGGATTCGCCCGACGACATCGGCAAGGCCCTTGCCGCGTGGCACGCCGGGTTGTAAGCGAGCCGTAGCGCACGCCTTCGAACGACGGGGAGGGCCCGATGGCATACGAGAAGGTCTGGGACGAGATCGAGTATTACTCGGACGGCAGGAAGATTGCCGCCTACCTGTACCGGCCGAGGGACTGGAAGCCGGGCGACCCGCCACGCCCGGGCATCTGCGTGCTGCACGGCTATTCCGGCATGAAGGACGTCTATGGCATGGACGTGCCCCGGTGGCTCTGGGAGAACGGCTACTTCGTGCTGTCCCACGACTATCCCGGCTTCGGCATCAGCGAGGGTGAGCGGGGCCGCCACCGGCCGCTCGAACAGGCCCAGAGCATCTATGACGGCGTGACCTACCTGCAGACGGTCGACGGGGTCGATCCCGAGCGGATCGGCTTCTACGGCTCCAGCTATGGCGGTGCGCACGCAATCTGGTGCGCCGCCTTCGACGAGCGGGTGAAGGTGGTGGTCTCGGCGGTGATGGTCGCCGACGGCGCGCGCTGGATGCAGTCGGTGCGCCGCCCGCACGAGTGGGAGGCGTTCAAGGCGAAGGTCGAGGAGGCCGAGCGCCGGCGCGTGCTGACCGGCGAGAAGACGATGATCGCGCTGCCCGAGATCATGCTCACCGACCCGCACACCCAGATGGTGCTCGACCAGTTCCACTCCAAGAGCGACCGCTACAACCCCGAATACGATCTGGAGAGCGCAACGGCCAACATGCGCTACAAGCCGGAATGGGTGGCGCACCGTATTTCTCCGCGCCCGGTGCTGATGATCTATGCCGAGAACGACAATCTGGTGCCGCCCTCCGAGCAGCTGTCCTGCTATGCGGCGCTGGGCGAGCCCAAGAAGCTGGTGAAGCTGCCCGGCGCGCAGCACTACGAATCCTACCAGTTCTGCAACGCCGAGAAGCACGCGATCCAGAAGGCGGAAGCCCTCGCATGGTTCGCGGAATATCTGTAGACGCGGGTCCCATGAAGAACCTGTTCTCCGAGCGTGCGGCACGCGCCTTCATGCGCCGCTATGCGGCCGACGACATCAACGCCGACCTGGCGCGGCGGGTCTATACGACGCGCCTGCTGGGCAACGACCCGCGGCTGGTGCTGCATGGCGGCGGCAACACCTCGGTGAAGACGACGGCCACCGACGTGACCGGCGAGGCCGTCGAGGTGCTGTGCGTCAAGGGCAGCGGCTGGGACATGGGCGACATCGAGCCGGCTGGCCTGCCGGCGGTTCGCCTGGCGCCGCTGCGCGAGCTGATCTCGCTCGACCGGCTGTCCGACGAGGACATGGTCAACGTCCAGCGCCGCAACCTGCTGGATTCGAAGGCGCCCAACCCGTCGGTCGAGACCCTGCTGCACGCCTTCCTGCCTCACAAGTTCGTCGACCACACCCATTCGACGGCGGTGCTCGCGCTGACCGACCAGCCCGACGGCGCGAAGATCTGCAGCGAGGTCTTTGGCGACCGGGTGGCGCTGGTTCGCTACATCATGCCGGGTTTCGCGCTGGCCAAGGCGTGCGCGGCCGTGCATGCGAATCATCCCGACGTCGAGGGGCTGGTGCTGCTGAAGCACGGCATCTTCTCCTTCGGGGAGAGCGCCGAGGAGGCCTATGGCCGGATGATCGACCTGGTGAGCCTCGCCGAGCGGCGGCTGCGCCAGGGGCGGTCCAAGCCGGTGTTCGTGCCGTCCGCCAAGGTTCCGGGTCGCCCGGCAAAGGTGGCCGAGATCGCGCCGCGCTTGCGTGGCATGCTGGCGGAGGGAACGCGCGACGCGCCGACCCGCTATGTCATGACCTTCCGCACCAGCCCGGCCATCAAGCGCTTCGTCTCGGGCGCCGACGTGGCCCGCTATGCGCGCCAGGGTACGGTCACGCCCGACCACGCGATCCGGATCAAGCCGACGCCGGTGATCCTGCCGCCGGCCGATTCGGGCGATCTCGACCGGTTCTATGCGGGTGCGGAACGTGCCATCGCGCGCTTCGCCGACGATTACCGGGCCTATTTCGCGCGCAACAACAGCGATTCGCGCGACCCCAAGAAACCCCTCGATCCGGTGCCGCGGGTGCTGCTGGTCCCGGGGCTGGGGTTCTTTGCGGTCGGTAACAGTGCCGGTGCGGCCGATATCGCGGCGGACGTCTACCAGAACAACGTCGAGGTCATCACCGACGCCGAGGCAATCGGGCGGTTCCGCTCGATTTCCGAGCCCGACATGTTCGACATCGAGCACTGGTCGCTTGAGCAGGCGAAGCTCGGCAGCGCGAGGGAAAAACCCCTGGCGCGCCAGGTGGTGGCGATCACGGGCGCTGGCGGTGCGATCGGGCGTGCGACGGCAAGGGCATTCCGTGCCGAGGGGGCGGAGGTCGCGCTGCTCGACGTGGACCGGTCCGCCGTCACCGAACTGACGGCGGAAATCGGTGGGCTCGCGCTGGCGTGCGACGTCACCGACGACCGCTCGGTGGCCGCCGCGTTCGCTGCGATCTGCAACCGCTATGGGGGCGTCGACATTCTGGTGTCGAATGCCGGGGCGGCTTGGCAGGGCCGGATTGGCGAGGTCGACGACGCGACGCTCCGCAAGAGCTTCGAGCTCAACTTCTTCGCCCACCAGCGGGTCGCCCAGGCGGCCGTCGCGATCATGCGAGTCCAGGGCACCGGCGGCTGCCTGCTGTTCAACACCTCCAAGCAGGCGGTGAACCCCGGGCGCGACTTCGGCCCCTATGGTCTGCCCAAGGCCGCGACCCTGTTCCTGTCGCGCCAGTACGCGCTGGACCACGGCAACGAGGGCATCCGGTCCAACGCGGTCAACGCCGACCGCATCCGCAGCGGCCTGCTCACCGACGAGATGGTGCGTTCGCGCTCGAAGGCGCGCGGGCTCAGCGAGGCGGACTACATGGCGGGGAACCTGCTCCGGCGCGAGGTTCGCGCCGAGGACGTGGCCCGGGCCTTCGTCGACCTGGCGCTGGCCGACCGGACGACCGCCGCGGTGCTAACCGTCGACGGCGGCAACATCGAGGCGGCGCTTCGCTGATTGCCGAAATATCCTAGTTCGCCAGGTGCTTTTCGATCGCCTTGCGCAGCGCGGCTTCCTGGCGGTCGCTCGCCTCGGCCCCGAACATCTTGTGCAGGATGGCGAATGCGCGCTCGGTGCGATACGGCGTGCTGTCGTGGATGACGAGTTCGGAGGCGGCGCGTGGACGCGCGGCCTCGGCGAGGAGGCGCGAGGCGCCCAGCGGCGCGAGCAGGTCGCAGACGGTGCTCTGGTGCGGGAACAGCGCGGCGGCACCGACCGGCGATGCCGTCGGATCGTCATGCGCGCTGACGATGGCGCTCCCCGGCGGCATCAGGGCCAGGAGGCGGTCGTGTTCGCCGGCATTCTCGACGTGGCGAATCTCGACCGGCAACGCCTGGCCGTCGCCGGTCAGCCGCTTGCGTACCTCGGCCAGGTCCTTGGCGTCGATGCTCGACAGGGTGATCTTCGCGGGCCGCGCGCCGGCCGCACCCGACGCCACGGCGGCGGCGAACGCGCGTGCGTCCGGGCCGGCACCGAGGATCAGCAACTCCGCCGTGCGTGCCGGCAGAACGGCCTGCGCCGCTGCGG
>JAYOFO010000064.1:0-13895 GCA_038117265.1 Rhodospirillaceae bacterium | reverse complement strand
GCCACTGGTCGTAGTCGCGCGACTGGCCGCGCATGTAGATCATGCCGTTGATCGACGAGCAGCCGCCCAGCACCTTGCCGCGCGGATATGCCAGCGCGCGCCCGTTCAGCCCGTCCTCCGCCTCGGTCGAGAACAGCCAGTCGGTGCGCGGGTTGTTCATGCAGTAGAGGTAGCCGACCGGGATGTGGATCCAGTGGTAATTGTCCTTGCCGCCCGCCTCGAGCAGCAGAACGCGGACGTCGGGATCCTCGGACAGTCGGTTGGCGAGGACGCAGCCCGCCGATCCGGCGCCGACGATGACGTAGTCGAAGGTTCCGAGGTGCTTCATGGACGGTTCCGTGCCCGGGTCAGTCGGAGCCGAGCTCGATCAGCAGGCCGTTGTCGTCCACGTCGAGCCCAGTCTTGCGCGCCGCCTCGATCACCGAGGGGTGCCAGTGCACCTTGCCCGTGTCGGGCCCGCCGACGATGAAATGCAGGGTCGCGGGCTTGTCGGACACGTTCTTGAAGCCGCGGTAGATGCCGACGGGCACCGAGACGGTGTCGCCGGCCTCGAGGATCACCTCGTGCTCGTCCTCGCCGTCGCGCCAGTAGATCGACCATTTTCCGTCCAGCGGCATGAATACCTCCTCGGTCTCGTGCCAGTGCAGCGCGGCGCCGCAGCCGGGTTCGCACTTGGCGAAACCGCAGGCGAAGCCGTGCGCGTCCCCCAGCTTCGGCGCCAGGTCCGGGTCGGCCTCGTTCTCGCTCACGCCGAGGCCGAGCAGGTTGACCATCTCGCGCTCGTGGCCGGGAATCCGCTGGTCCATGAAGCAGAGGTCGCCGCCCTTGAGGTTGCTGAAGCGCGCGACATTCGCCTCCATGTCAGCCGGCTTGATGCTGGGCCCGGGCGGGGGATCGATGCGTGCCATCCTTGATGTCCTCCGGATTGATCTTGTGCGAGTCGCAAATTGCCTGGGCCGAGACTAGCGCGCCGCTGCGCGATTGTCTTGGCCCGGGCCGTCGCGTAGCCTCGCCGGCCATGAGCGATTCCGCCCGGAGATTGTCTGCCCTGCGCGCGCGCCTCGAGGAGGCGGGACTCGACGGTTTCGTCGTGCCGCATGCTGACGAGCACCAGAACGAGTTTCTGCCCCCATGCGCCGAGCGGCTGGCCTGGCTGACCGGCTTCACCGGATCGGCGGGCACCGCCGTGGTGCTTCGCGCAGCGGCGGCGATCTTCGTCGACGGGCGCTACACGCTGCAGGTGCGCGACCAGGCGGACGGCGACCTCTACGAGTTCTGGCACCTGATCGAGGAACCCGTCGCCGACTGGCTGGCCGGGCACCTGTCCGAGGGCGACCGGCTGGGCTACGACCCGTGGCTGCACACCCGCGCGCAGGTGGCGCGCCTGGCGCAGGCCGTGGAGAAGGCGGGTGCGACGCTGGTGGCCGTCGAGGCCAACCCGCTCGACGCGGTCTGGACCGACCGCCCGCTGCCGCCGACGGCGCCCGTTGTGCCCCACGAGGCGCGTTTCGCGGGCAAGGCGAGCGCCGACAAGCGCACCGGGATCGCCGATGCGCTGCGCGACGCCGGGGTCGATGCGGCCGTGCTGACCCAGCCCGACTCGATCGCCTGGCTGCTCAACGTGCGCGGCGGCGATGTCGACCACACGCCCCTGCCGCTGAGCTTCGCGATCCTGAACGCCGACGCCACCCTCGACTGGTTCGTCGACCCGGGAAAGACGTCGGACGCGCTGTCCGCCCATCTGGGCAACGGCGTGCGCGTGCATGCGCCCGATGCCTTCGCCGGCGCGCTGGCGGCGCTGAAGGGGCGCAAGGTCCGGGTCTGCCCCGATACGGCGGCGGCATGGGTGTTCGAGCGGCTCGCGGATGCCGGGGCGGAGACCGTACGGGGCGCGGATCCCGTGACCCTGCCCAAGGCGATCAAGAACGAGGTGGAGCTGGCCGGCACGCGGATGGCGCATCTGCGCGACGGCGTCGCGCTGGCGCGCTTCCTGTGCTGGCTGGACTGTTCGGCGCCCGGCGGCGGGCTCGACGAGATGAGGGTCGCCGCCGCGCTCGCGGAATTCCGGCGAACCGGCGAACATTTCCGCGACACCAGCTTCGCCACCATTTCCGGCGCCGGCCCAAACGGCGCCATCGTCCACTACCGGGTCACGCCGGAGACGAACCGGGCGCTGGGCGATGGCGAGCTCTACCTGTTGGACTCCGGCGCGCAGTACCTCGACGGCACAACCGACGTGACGCGAACCGTCGCCATCGGCGCGCCGAGCGCGGAGATGCGCGACCGCTTCACCCGTGTGCTCAAGGGCCACATCGCGCTCGCCACCCTGCGTTTCCCGCCGGGCACGACGGGCGCCCAGATCGACGCCTTCGCGCGCGCCGCCCTGTGGCAGGCCGGGATCGACTACGACCACGGCACCGGCCACGGGGTGGGCAGCTATCTCGGCGTGCACGAGGGCCCGCAGCGCATCTCCAAGGCCGGGAGTGCGGTGGCGCTGCAGGCGGGCATGATCGTGTCGAACGAGCCCGGCTACTACAAGACCGGGGAATACGGCATTCGCATCGAGAACCTTGTCGCCATCACGCCCGCTGAGGAGATTGTCGGCGGCGAGCGCGCGATGCACGGCTTCGAGACCCTGACCCTGGCGCCCATCGACCGCGCGCTGATCGACACCGTGCTGCTGACGCGCGAGGAGCGCGAGTGGCTCGACGCCTATCATGCCCGCGTGGCGGCCGATGTCGGCCCGCTGCTCGACGGCGATACCGCCGACTGGTTGGCCGCCGCGACCGCGCCGCTGGACTAGCGGCGCACGGGCGGGCCGCGCCCTACTCGGCGGCCTTCGCGGTCGTCGCCTCGAACTCCGCGAATTCCGGGATGTTCAGGTGCGGCAGCACCTTGGTCATGAACGTCTCGATTTCGTCGATGACCGACTGCTTGGGCGCCTGCGCGTAGTGCCAGATCAGGCACAGATACTCGCACGGCACCTTGTCGAGCGTGTCCTGCCAGTAGGCGATCTGTTCGTCGACCGTGCCGGTCGGGAACAGGCCCGTCTCGACAATCCGGTCGACCATGTTGTTGGCGCCGGCCACCAGGAACGGGAAGAACGAGCCATAGATGTTCTTGTAGAACTCCTCGTCCTGCTCGGCGAGCTTGCGCCGCGCCTCGGCCTCGCTGTTGGCGAAGTGCGGCCAGCGCACGATGCACTGGCGCTCGCCATGCTGCCAGGGCCGGCCCTGCTTCTTGCCGTGCTCTACATAGTGCTGCGACATAGCGATGACGCCGTCTATGTTCGAGAAATAGACCGGCACGATGCCGCGTTCCGAGCAGAACTCGATGGATTCCATGCTCGCGCTGACCGCGGTGAAGGTCGGCGGGTGCGGCTGCTGGTAGGGGGCGGGGACCACCGAGACGCGGCGCACCGCGTCGTTGGCGTCGATCTTGCCCGCCGCGCCCATTTTCTTGGCGACCTCGCGCGCCGGAAACTCCTCGACCCCGGTGTCGTAGGGGTAGGGGGCCTTGTAGTACTTGCCGTCGAACTCGACCGTCTCCTGGGTCCAGCAGGCGAGGATCTGGTCGACCCGCTCCTCGAAGATCTCGCGGTTCATCCGGTCCGCCTCGCTGCCATCCGACATGGTGGCCTGCACGTCGTTGTACTGGCCCAGGATGCTGGTCCAGCGCTTCTGGTAGCCGCGCGCGAAGCCGGCAAAGAACTTGCCCTTCGAGACATGGTCGATGACGGCCATCTCCTCGGCCACCCGGATCGGATCGCGGGTGCCGACGACATAGCCCAGGGTGCCGACCCTCGCGTTCTTCACCTGGTTGGCCCAGTGGGCGTTGATGATGCCGGGCGAGGGCGCGAGCTCGTAGCCCTCGGAGTGCAGGTGATGCTCGATCGTGCTGACGCCCCACACGCCCAGCTCGTCCGCCGCCTTGACGATGTCCGTCATGTCGTGGAGCATCTTGTGGTAAAGCGCGGCGTTGCGCCCGATCGGCCGCTGCGCGGCACGGTCTTCCTCGCCGCCCGCCGGCAGGACGGGGTAAAGGTTCACGATAACTTTCGGATTCGCCATGTTTCCTCCCTTGGCCGATCCGTTGCTTCCGGATCGTGCTTGGTCGTGACAATGCTGTCGTCTCTTTCGCTATTGTCGAAACGAAGTATTGTTGGGGTTCAGGACGAACGCGTGTCCGGGACGGGAAATCGCGTCGATCCGCACAAAAACAGGGGAGAGTAATATGGCCGAACGCAAGGTGATCGTGACCATCGCGCCGACGGGGGGAATGGCGAGCAAGAAGCAGAGCCCGCACATCCCGACCCAGCCGCAGGAAATCGCCGACGACGTCTACCAGTGCTACAACGCCGGCGCCTCGGTGGTCGCCGTGCATGCGCGCCGGCCCGACGACCAGGCCACCTGCAACCCGGCCATCTATGGCGACATCAACGCGCGCATCCGCGACAAGTGCGACATCATCCTCAACAACTCGACCGGCGGCGGCATCAACGGCGACATGCTGAAGGAGGGTTCGGACGGGTTCCTCGAAATCTCCTGGGAGGAGCGCCTGAAGGGGATCGAGGCCGGTGCCGAGATGTGCACCCTCGACCCGACGACCATCGTCGCTAACTTCGAGGGTCGCGAGATCTTCATGAACACCTCGCCCGAGCGCTGCCGCGAGCTGGCGACCAAGATGCAGACCAAGGGCATCAAGCCCGAATGGGAGGTTTTCAGCCCCACCCACCTGCTGCAGGACGTGATGCGGCTGCTCAAGGACGGGCTCGACGAGCCGCCCTACTTCATCAACTTCGTGCTGGGCGCCGATCGCGGCTTCCAGGGCGCGATGCCCTATTCGCCAAAGATCCTGCAGGACATGGTCGACCTGATGCCCGAGGGCGCGAACTTCAACGTCAGCGCCATCGGTCCGGCCCAGCTCAACGCCGCGCTGCAATCGCTGCTGCTCGGCGGGCACGTGCGGGTCGGGCTCGAGGACAATCTGTATTACGAGCGCGGCGTGCTGGCGACCAACGTCCAGCTCGTCGAGCGGATCGTGCGGATCATCCGCGAACTGGGCATGGAGCCGGCGACGCCGGCCGAGGCCCGCGAGATCATGGGCCTGAAGCCGCTGGCGGCCTGAACCCGAACGCGGGAGCAATCGTGACCATGCGTATCGCGGTCGCCGGCGGCGGACCCGCCGGCCTGTACTTCTCGATTCTCTGGAAGAAGCGGCATCCGGACGACACGGTGCGGGTGTACGAGCAGAATCCGGCCGACGCCACCTGGGGCTTCGGGGTCGTGTTCTCGGATCGCGCGCTGGAGTTCCTGCGCGGCGACGATCCCGAGACCCACGATCTGATCACGCCGCGCATGGAAACCTGGCAGGACATGAACCTGTTCCATCGCGGCGAGCAGGTCACCATCGACGGCATGGGCTTTTCGGCCATCGGCCGGCTGCAATTGCTGCAGCTCCTGCAGGAGCGCGCGCTGGACGTGGGCGCCGAGCTCACGTTCGACCGGGTGATCCCCTCGGTCGCCGATCTGGGCGAGGCGGACCTGATTCTCGCCGCCGACGGCCTCAACTCCGTCGTCCGCCGCGGCTTCGAGGGCGATTTCGCGATGTCGCTGTCCTATCTCGAGAACAAGTTCGCCTGGTACGGGGTCGAGAAGCCCTTCGACACGCTGTCCCAGACCTTCATCGAGACCGAGTACGGCCCGTTCAACGCCCACCATTACCGCTACAGCCCGACGATGAGCACGTTCCTCGTCGAGTGCGGGCGCGAGACCTGGCTCGAGGCGGGCTTCGCGACCATGGGCGAGGACGAATCCGCCGCGCTTTGCTCGCGGCTCTTCGCCGAGACCCTGGACGGCAAGCCTCTGATCACCAACAAGTCCAGCTGGCGCAACTTCCCGGTGCTGAGGAACGACCGCTGGACGCACCTGAACATGGCGCTGGTCGGCGATGCGCTGCACACGGCGCACTACTCGATCGGGTCGGGCACCCGGCTGGCCATGGAGGACGTGATCGCGCTGGTCGCCGCGGTGGAGGCCGAACCGGGCGACGTGCGCGCCGGGCTTGCGCGCTACGAGGCCGAGCGCCGGCCCATCGTCGAGAAGCTGGTCGGCGCCGCAACCACCAGCGCGCGCTGGTACGAGGATTTCGAGGACCACATGAAGCTGGCGCCGCTCGACTTCGCCTACAGCTACATCACGCGCTCGGGGCGGATCGACGCCGAACGCCTGCGCAAGCTGGCGCCGGGGTTCATGCAGCGCTACGAAGGACGCAACGCGGCATCGGGCAGCCATGGCTGATACGGGCACCTTGGAAGGCAGCGTCGAGGTCTGGCACCGGCGCGTCGCGTTCGGCGACTGCGACCCCGCCCAGATCGTCTATTACCCCAACTACTTCGCCTGGATCGACGAGGCGAGCCATGCGCTGTTCGCGCGGGCGGGGCTGGCGATGCGCGAGCTCGAGGCGCGGCTGGGGGTCACCCTGCCGATCGTCAATGTCGAGGCGCAGTTTCGGCTGCCGGCGAGTTGGGATGACGAGATCGCGATCGAGAGCGTCGTCAGCCGCTGGGGCGGGAAATCGCTGACCGTCAGCCACCGGATTTTCCATTCGGCGAGCGGCGCGACAATCGCGGATGCGCAGGAGACCCGGGTGTGTGTGCGCGTCGACCCGGCAAAACCCGGTGTGATCGAGGCCTGCCCGATCCCCGACGAGGTCCGGGCCGCGTTCTGAGCCCATCCGCGGCGGGGGCGGCTCAACCCCCGATCAGCGCGATCCAGCCATCCTCGTCGATGGTCTCGATGCCCAGTTCGGCCGCCTTGCGGGCCTTCGAGCCGGCGCCTGGCCCGGCGACCACCAGGTCGGTCTTTGCGGACACCGAGCCCGAGACCTTGGCGCCCAGCGCCTCGGCGCGGGCCTTGGCCTCCGAGCGGGTCATCTTCTCTAGCGTGCCGGTGAAAACGACGGTCTTCCCCGCGACGGGCGAATCCGCCGACGGCTGTGCGAAGCCCTCGATCTTCAGTTCGCCCGCCAGGTCCGCGAGCACGTCGCGATTGTGTTGCTCGGCGAAGAACGCAATCAGATCGTCGGCCACCGAGATGCCGATCTGGTCGATATCGCACAGGGCCGCGAAGGCCTCGCCCACCAGTTCCGGCTTCTTCATCTCGTCCGGGTTGGCCGCGCGTTCCGTGGCGGCCGCGCTCATGGCATCGCGCCAGGCCGCGAAGCTGCCGTAGTTGCGCGCCAGCAGCCGCGCGGTGGCCTCGCCGACTTGGCGGATGCCCAGCGCGTAGATGAAACGGTCCAGCGAAACGCCCTTCCGCGCTTCGATGGCGCGGATCAGGTTTGCCGCCGATTGTTCGCCCCAGCCCTCGCGCTCGGCGATGACGGCCGAATCCAGGCGGAAGATGTCGGCGGGCGAGGCGAGCAGGCCGTCGGCGTGGAAGGCCGTGATGTGCTTCGCGCCGAGACCCTCGATGTCGAATGCGTTGCGCGAGACGAAGTGCTTCAGGCGCTCCACGACCTGCGCCGCGCAGATCAGCCCCCCGGTGCAGCGCCGCACGGCCTCGTCTTCCGAGCGCACCGCGTCCGAGCCGCAGATCGGGCAGGCCGTGGGGAACGCGTAAGGCTTCGCATCCTTCAGGCGCTTCTCCGTGATGGCGCACACAATCTGGGGGATCACGTCCCCGGCGCGCTGGACCACGACGGTGTCGCCGATCCGCACGTCCTTGCGCGCGATCTCGTCCTCGTTGTGCAGGGTCGCGTTGGAGACGACCACGCCGCCCACGGTCACGGGCTCGAGCCGGGCGACCGGCGTCAGCGATCCCGTCCGGCCCACCTGGATGTCGATGCTACGCAGAATCGTCGTCGCCTGTTCGGCGGGGAACTTGTGCGCGATCGCCCAGCGCGGCGCGCGGCTGACGAAGCCGAGCCGGCGTTGCAGGTCCAGCCGGTCGACCTTGTAGACGACGCCGTCGATGTCGTAGTCGATCGCGGCCCGCCGGTCGCCGATATCGGCGTAGCAGGCGAGGATCTCGTCGAGGCTCGCGCACAGGCGCACCAGCGGATTGGTCTCGAAACCCCAGCCGCGCAGCCGCTCGAGGAATCCCCACTGGCTGTCGGCGACCTCGGCGCTCAGCTCGCCCCAGGCGTAGGCGAACATGCGCAGCGGGCGCCTGGCCGTGATGGCGGGATCGAGCTGGCGCAGGCTGCCCGCCGCGGCGTTGCGGGGATTGGCGAACACCTTGTCGCCGGCGGCCACCTGGTCGGCGTTGAGCTTCCGGAACGCCGACTTCGGCAGGTAGACCTCGCCGCGGATCTCGACCACGTCGGGCGCATCGCCGGTAAGCGTGTCGGGAATGTCCCCGATGGTTCGCAGGTTGGCCGTGATGTCCTCGCCCTCGGAACCGTCGCCGCGCGTCGCACCGCGCACGAAGCGGCCGCCCTCGTAGCGCAGCGAGACCGAGAGCCCGTCGATCTTGGGCTCGGCGACGATGGCGACGGAATCCGCCTCTCCGATATTGAGGAAACGCCGGATGCGGGTGAGGAACTCGGCCACGTCGTCGTCGTCGAAGGCGTTGCCAAGCGAGAGCATGGGCACGGCGTGGCGCACCTTGGCGAAGCCTTGCGCCGGGGCCGCCCCCACCCGCTGGGTCGGGCTGTCTTCGGTGCACAGGGCCGGGAACGCGTCCTCGAGCGCGACCAGGCGCTGGAACAGGGCGTCGTATGCGGCATCCGATACGACCGGCGCGTCCTGCTGATAGTAGGCGGCGTTGTGGGCGCGCACCTCCTCGGCGAGATGTGCGTGCAGGTCGCGCGCCTCGGCCTCGCTCAGGGCATCCACAGGTTTGTCTGACGTACCGTTCATCGTCCGATGTCTAGCGGATGTTCCCGATTCCTTGATGCGCCCTCAGCCGGCCTGGTCGGTGGCTTGCCGGTTGCGCTGCAGGCGCAGTCCACCCGCCACCATGCCCACCACGACAAGCGCCACGCCCACGGTCGCGATCGCGCTCAGCGCCTCGTCCAGCACGAACCATGCGACCAGGGCGACCGCGGCCGGGACCACGGCCACGATTGTCGCCGTGAGCGTCGGGCCCAGCGCCGCGACGGCGCGGGCATAGCCGAAGGTCGAGGCGACGAAGACGATCACGCCCTGGAAGACCCACTGCGCGGCGATCTCCTGCCACGGCGCCTCGGTTAGGGCGGACGGCAGGAACAGCAGGTGGATGGGCGTGTAGATCGCCAGGGTGAAGGTCGCGACGATGGCGGCGCTGCGCAACGGGTCGACCCGCCATTTGCGCGCCAGGACGCCGAACACCGACCATGAGGCCGCGCCGATGAAGAACGAGACGTCGCCGATCCACTGGTCGGGCAGATCGCTGCTGGTCGCGTCGAGCAACAGGAGCATGGCGCCGGCGAAAATCATGGCGATCGAGACCGCGCGCACCGGATTGATCCGCTCGCCGACCAGCCACCAGGCGAGCGGTGCGGTGAACAGCGGCAGGGTTCCGGCCAGGATCGTCGCACCGTGTGCGGCGGGCGCGAACAGGTATCCGCCGAACGCGAACAGCGAGAATCCCGGCCCGGCGGATACGGCCAGGAGCAGCGCCTGCCAGAATGTCAGGCCGCCCAGCCCGCGCCGGATCAGCCATGGCAGGAACAGCAGGCCGGCGACGCCGATCCGCAAGGTCGTGAGGTCGAACGGGGTCAGCGTGTACTGGGCCGCGAGCCGCCCCGAGAGATGGAAGGCAGACCAGATGACGGTGATCGTGCTGACCCAGGCGAGACCGACCAGAAGTTCGCGTCGCGCGGGTGTCACGCCGAGGCCCGGACCGGCGTGTCGTCGTTCAGCATCAGCTTGTCGGCCGCCGCGCGCGCCTCGTCGGTAATGCGTGTGCCCGAGAGCATGCGGGCGATCTCCTCGCGGCGATCCGTCCCGTCGAGACGGATGACATCGGTCGTGGTGCGGGCGCTGTCTCCGGACTTGCGGGACTGTTTCTCGACCCGCAGATGCGACCCGGCCGCGGCGGCGACCTGGGGGCTGTGGGTGACGACGAGGATCTGCTGGCTGTCCGCCGCACCGGCGAGTTCGGCGAGGCGCTGGCCGACCGCGGCCGCAGTGGCGCCGCCGACCCCCGTGTCGACCTCGTCGAACACGATCGTCGCGGCCCCCGAGGTTCCGGCCAACACCACCTTGAGCGCGAGCATGAAGCGGCTGAGTTCGCCGCCCGACGCGATCTTGCCCAGCGGCCCGGGCGTGCTGCCGGGATTGGTCGTGACCTCGAAGAACACGGCGTCGATGCCGTGCTCGCTCCAATCATCCTCGCCGAGGCGCTCGATCCGGGTCTGGAAGCGCGCATTCTCGAGCTTGAGCGGCGGCAGCTCCGCGACGACCTGCTTGTCGAGATCCTTCGCCGCCGCCGTGCGCCGGCGCGACAGGGCTTCCGCCGCCTCGCTGTAGGCGCGCCGTGCCGTTTCCGCCGCCTGGGCGAGCGAATCGAGACGGGCGTCGCGGTTCTCGATCGCGTCGAGGCGCGCGGCCAGTTCGTCGCGCAGGCGGGGCAGTGCGTCAGGGTCCACCCGGTGCTTGCGGGCGAGGGTGTTGATGGCGAAGTAGCGCTCTTCCACGCGCTCGATATCGCCGGTGTCGGTATCGAGGTCGTGTGCGACCGAATTCAGGGCCAGGATCGCCTCGGCGAGCTCGGCGGCGCTCTTGTCGATGGCGGAGATGACGGGGGCGAGCCGCCCCCCGGCCATCGCGTCGTCGCGCTCCAGCACGCGTGCGGCGCGCTGCAACAGGGTTTCCGCGCTCGGGTCGCCCGAAAGTGCCTCCGTGGCCTCGTTCAGTGTCTCTAGCAGCCGGCCGGCGTTCTGCAGCAGCTGACGCCGCGAGGCGAGTTCGCCGGCCTCGCCGACAGCCGGAGACAGGCCATCCAGCTCGTCCAGTGCCGCGCGCAGCTCCGCAGCCTCGCTTTCCGATGCCCCGAGGGCGGCGGCCTCCGCCGTCCGCGCCGCAACGGCTTCGCGCCATTCGCGAAAGCGCGCCGCGGCCTCGCGCGCGTCCCGGTCCAGTCCGGCGAAGGCATCCAGCGCCTGGCGCTGGATGGCGGCCTCCGCGAGGGAGAAGCGCTCGAACTGGCCGTGGATTTCGACCAGCGCGTCTCCGATCCGGCGCAGCAGGCCGATGCTCACCGGCTGATCGTTGACGAAACCCCTGCTGCGTCCGTCGCGCCCGACCGAGCGGCGCAGGATTAGGTCCTCGCCGGGATCGAGGTC
Source organism: Rhodospirillaceae bacterium (assembly GCA_038117265.1). Classification (GTDB taxonomy): domain Bacteria; phylum Pseudomonadota; class Alphaproteobacteria; order UBA6615; family UBA6615; genus JAYPUG01. Next base: position 2,624 of record JAYOFO010000064.1, on the reverse strand, counting down.
GAGATCGTGCTCGTCGAGCAGCGGGGCGAGGTCGGCCGTGACCGAGGCGTCGAAGGTGGCGGTGACGGTCGCTCGCTCGGCGCCATCGCGTATCTGGCCCGCGTCCGATCGCGCGCCGAGGGTCAGTCCGAACGCATCCAGCAGGATCGACTTGCCGGCACCCGTTTCTCCGGTCAGGGCGGTGAGGCCGGGCCCGAAATCGATCTCGGCCCGGTCGATCAGGACGACGTCCCGGATCGACAGGTGTCGCAGCATATGCGCCTAGAAGGGCCAGAGGCGGCTGAAGAACCCGCCGTCGTCCGCCCGGTCGGGCTCGCCGTCGCCGTCGCTGTCCAGCGCCACCTTGCCCTCAACCAGCTCGTAGCTGTCGATGTACCACTCGTTGCCCGGGAAATTGTGTCCCAGGACGGCGGCGCTGGAGCGCGCTTCGGGCTCGATGCCCAGCGCCGAATAGGCCTCCGCCAGGCGGTGCAGCGCCTCGGGGACATGGGTCGTCGTCTGATAGTTGTCGATGACGGCCCTGTAGCGGTTGATCGCAGCCAGGTAGTTGCCGCGCTCGTGGTAGTAGCGACCGACTTTCATTTCCTTGCCGGCGAGGTGGTCGCGCGTCAGGTCGAGCTTCAGACGGGCATCGCCGGCATACTTGGAGTCGGGGAATCGCCGCACCACTTCGCGAAGCGACTGTTCCGCGAGTTCGGTGGTGCGCTGATCGCGTCCGACGTCGGAGATCTGTTCGTAGAAGCTGAGCGCCTTCAGGTAATAGGCGTAGGAGATGTCGCGGTTGCCCGGGTGCAGCTGGATGAACCGGTCGACCGCCAGGATGGCGTCGTCGTACTGGCCGTCCGAGTAATAGCTGAAGGCCGACATGAGCTGGGCCTTGGTCGCCCAGACCGAGTAGGGGTGCTGGCGCTCGACCTCGAGGAACAGGTCTGCCGCCTGCCCGTATTCCTTGACCTCCACGGCATCGACGGCCTTGTTGTAGAGCTGCTCGACCGGTCGCTCGACATATGCCGGTTCGTCGCTCGAACACGCCGCGAGCAGGGTCGCGACGGCGAAAGTGAGCGCGAGGGGCAGAAGGCGGCTGGAACGTTCGTGAGTGCGTTTCGTCATTGCCGTGTGCATATCGAAGCGGCTTGGCCCGAGGCCGGCGCATGCTGCCGCGCCGGCGGCGCGTCGCCTGCCGCTGTTATATCATGCCGGCACGGGAGTCACAGCAAAACGGGCCGGAAAACCCGGCCCGCCGTCGCGGATTCGCGTGTGTGACGCGTCAGGCCGTTGCGACGAGCAGTTCCGGTTCCTCGTCGACGAGGCATTCCGGCTCGGCATAACGCCAGGCCGTCGGGTCGGCGAACAGCGCGCGCACGATGGCGTGGTTCATCGCGTGGCCCGAGCGATAGCCCTGGAAATGGCCCGAAATCTGACCGCCCGCGAGGTAGAGGTCGCCGACGCAGTCGAGGATCTTGTGGCGCACGAACTCGTTGTCGTAGCGCAGCCCCTCGTCGTTGAGGATCGTGTCGCCGCTGATGACGACGGCGTTGTCCAGGCTGCCGCCGCGCGCCAGGCCAATCCGGCGCAGCTGGTCGACCTCTTCGGCGAAGCCGAAGGTCCGCGCCCGGGAGATTTCGCCCTTGAAGGTGCCGTTGACGAGCTGGACGCTGAGGTCCTGCTTGCCGATGGCATCGGAGTTGAAGTCGATTTCGAAGCCGACCGAGAAACCGCTCGACGGCGACAGCGAAACCTCGCGGCCGTCGACGGCGACGTCGACCCGCTTCAGCACCTCGATGATCCGGCGCGGCTTGTCCTGGGTCACGATCCCGGCGCACTCGATCAGGAACACGAACGGGGCGGCGCTGCCGTCCATGATCGGCAGCTCGGGTCCATCCACGTCCACGATCACGTTGTCGATCTGGCAGCCGGCCAGCGCGGCGAGAAGGTGTTCGACGGTCGCGATCTTGACGCCCGCCTCGTTGCCGAGGGTGGTGCACAGCGTGCCGTCGACGACGTTGTCCACGTGCGCGGCGATCTCGCCGTTGTCCATGTCGGTGCGGCGAAACACGACACCGGTGTCCGCGGCGGCCGGGTGGAGGACGATCGAAACCGTTTCCCCGGTGTGCAGGCCTGTACCGCTGCAGCCGATCTCGCTCTTGAGCGTGTGCTGCATCGCGGCATCCGGGGGGAGGTGTTCGTTCATCGCTTTGATTCTTGTTCTCTTTTGCGTTCGGCGCGCGTCGCGGCGGCCTTTGGTAAACATTCGCTCCATGGGGTGTAACAATTGCCCCGGCGTTCTCTCAAATCACTCTTTGTTACAGAATGTTACGGGTGGGAAGCCGCGGATAACTGGAGAAATCCGCAGCTTCCCGATATCCCCGTACTAGTTGGCCTGGCGTCGCAGGAACGCCGGGATTTCGAGCATGTCCTCGTCGTCACGCGCGCGGGTGCGCGCTTCGGCGGGCTCGATATCGGCCAGGGTCTGCTGAACCGGCGCCGCGACGGCTGCGGGCGCGGCGACCGGGGCCGGTGCCTCGGGCGAAACCGCCGGCTGCGCGGGCTGCGGTGCAGGCTCCGGCATGGCTTCGGCGACCGGTTCGACGGCGGCAGAAGGTGCCGTTGCCGCCTGTGCGACC
>JAYOFO010000063.1:0-13943 GCA_038117265.1 Rhodospirillaceae bacterium | reverse complement strand
GGCGCTGATCGAGGCGATCGTGCTGGGCAATGGCGGGGCGCGCCACATCGCCACCGTCGATGCGCTCGTCACGGCCGGGGCCGACGTGAACCTCGCCGATGGCCGGGGTATCCGGCCCCTCTCGCTTGCCCGCGAGCGCGGTTACGACGATATCGTCAGGATACTGGAGGCGGCCGGGGCGAAGCCCTGACGCCCGGCATCCGCGAAAGGCAACCGATGACGCACGAACGAGACGACCTGCTGGCGATCCGCGAACTGGTCGAGAACTGGGTAGTCTGGCGCGATTCCGGCGACTGGGAACGGTTCCGCACCGTCTGGCACGACGACGGCGTCATGCAGGCGACCTGGACGCAAGGCACCGCCGACGAGTTCATTGCCATCAGCCGCAAGGGCTTCGAGAACGGCCTCAACGTGCACCACTTCCTGGGCGGCAGCTCGATCGATGTGGCCGGCGACCGGGCGATCGCCCAGACCAAGATGCAGATTGCCCAGCGCGCGCCCGTCCACGATGTCGAGGTCGACGTCGTCTGCACCGGCCGCTTCTACGATTTCTTCGCGCGGCGCGACGGCCGCTGGGGCCTGGTGTTTCGCCAGCCGATCTACGAGAAGGACCGCATGGATCCGGTCGACCCGGCCGCGACGCTTGCGCTCGATGCCGACCTGCTCGCGCAGTTTCCCGAGGGGTACCGGCACCTTGCCTACCTGCAGACCCTGGCCGGATTCGACGTGAAACGCGACATGCCGGGCCTGCGCGGACCGGCGGTCGCGGCGCTCTATGCGCGTGGACAGGCCTGGCTCGACGACGCGGACTCGCCGTAGCAGCGAAGGGCCGCTAATCTGGCGCGATTGCTTCATGGGAGGAGACGAGGCATGCAGTTCGGAATCGGACAATCCGTCCATCGCAAGGAAGACCCCAAGTTCCTGACCGGCCGCGGCCGGTATGTCTCGGACATGGTGCTTCCGCGCCAGACCCATGCGGCGTTCGTCTATTCGCCGCATGCGCATGCCGACATCAAGTCGATCGACACCAGCGCGGCCGAGGCCGCGCCCGGCGTGGTCGCGGTGCTGACCGGCGCGGACTATGTCGGCGACGGCATGGGCCCGACCGGCGGCGTGATGCCCGAGGATATGGGCGGCCCGCCGGGACACCGGACCTTCAGCATGCCGCTGACCGTCGACCGGGCGCGTTTCGTGGGCGAGCGGGTCGCGGTCGTCATCGCCGAGACCGAGGACCAGGCGCGCGATGCGGTCGAACTCGTTTCGATCGACTACGGAATCCTGCCCGCCACCGTCATGGCCAAGGATGCGGTGGCCGACGGGGCGCCGCTGGTCCATGACGGGGCCGAAGGCAATGTCAGCTTCACGCTGCGGCTCGGCAACGCGGATGCGACCGAGGCCGCATTCGCCAGCGCGCACCATGTCACCCGGCTGTCGCTGTTCAACAACCGTCTCGACGCGATGACCATGGAGCCGCGCGGCTGCCTGGGCGAGTTCGACACCAGCACCGGCCGGCTGACCTTCTACACCAGCACCCAGAACGTGCACGGCATCCGCCAGGGCCTGGCGCAGCAGAACCTCAAGGTGCCCGAGAGCATGATCCGGGTCGTCGCGCGCGATGTCGGCGGCGGATTCGGCATGAAGGGCCACGTCTACCCCGAGGAGGCGATCGTCGCCTGGGCCTGCAAGCGCATCGGCCGCCCGGTCAAGTGGATCGCGACGCGCAGCGAGACGATGCTGGGCGATGGCCACGGCCGCGACCAGGCGGTCGACGCCGAGCTCGCGCTCGACGCGGGCGGCAAGTTCGTCGGCCTGCGCTGGAACGCGCTGCACAATGTCGGCGCCTATGTCATCGGCGCGGGCGCGGTGCCCGTCCTGTTCGCCGTCAAGCTGGCGCCGACCGTCTACAACATCCCCGCGGTCGACGTGATCAACAAGGCGGTGTTCACGAACACCTCGCCGACCGTGCCCTATCGCGGGGCCGGCCGACCCGAGGCCGTCTACATCATGGAGCGGCTAATCGACAAAGCCGCGCGCGAGACCGGCATCGACCGGGCCGAATTGCGGCGCATCAACTTCATCGCGCCCGCCGACATGCCGCACGCAACCCAGACCGGCTGGACCTACGACACCGGCGACTACGCAACGGCGCTCGACAAGGCACGCGCGCTGTCCGACTGGGACGGCTACGCGGCACGCGCCAAGGCGACCGAGGGGAAGGGCCTGAAACGCGGACGCGGGCTCGTCTACTACGTGGACAACACCGGCATCTTCAACGACCGGATGGAGATCCGCTTCGACCCGAGCGGAACCGTCACGATCATCTCCGGCCTGCTGTCGCACGGCCAGGGCCACGAAACGACGTTCTCGCAGATGGTCTCGGAATGGCTCGGCGTGCCGCCCGAGGACATCCGGCTGGCCCAGGCCGACACCGACGAGGTGGCGATCGGTCGCGGCACCTACGCCTCGCGTTCGATGATGGTCGGCGGCAGCGCGCTGCAGGCCGCGGCCAACGATGTCATCGAAAAGGGCAAGAAGTTCGCCGCCCACTTCATGGAGGCGGATGCCGCCGACATCGAGTTCGGCGACGGCAAGTTCGTCGTCGCGGGCACCGACAAGCAGATACCGCTCAAGCAGGTCGCCCAGATGTCGTTCATCCCAGTTCACCTGCCCTCCGGAGAACTCGGCGTCGGCCTGCGCGGCGAAGGCGCCTTCGCCGCCGAAGTCCCGAGCTTCCCCAACGGCTGTCACATCGCCGAGGTCGAGGTCGACACCGACACCGGCGCGGTGACGATCGACCGCTACACGGTCGTCGACGACATCGGCACGGTGATCAACCCGCTGCTGGCGCAAGGCCAGATCCATGGCGGCGTCGCACAGGGTGTCGGCCAGGCGCTGCTCGAGGACGTGGCCTACGATCCCAGTTCGGGACAGCTCATCGCCGGCTCGCTGATGGATTATGGCGTGCCGCGCGCGGACACGCTGCCGTCGATCAACGTCGATTTTAGCCCGGTGTTCAGCAAGTCGAACCCGATCGGCGCCAAGGGCGTGGGGGAAGGCGGCACGGTCGCCGGGACCCCCACCGTGGTCAATGCCATCCTCGATGCGCTGGCCCCCCTGGGGGTCGAGGCGATCGACACGCCGGTGACGCCGCAGCGTGTGTGGCAGGCGCTGAACGCCTGAATCCAGTTTCGTGCCCGGCGCGCAAATTCTTGCGCCGGGCGCACAGGATTGGTGCCGAAACATCACGACGCGCGAAATGCGCGCCGGCGGCGACGCTGGTACACGCGCCGTGACATCCTGTTCATCGCCGTCGTCGTGGCGATCTGGGTCGGCTGGAACGCCTATGGCCGTTTCACCAGCCCGGACCGGATGAGCAGCGCGTTGCAGGCCGAGCTCGCGAAGGGCCCCGAGCAGCTTGACCTGCTGGTCACCGCGAAATTCCCGCCCGAGCGGTTTCAATCCAACGTCTACATCAAGATCGGCGTGCAGCGCGGAACCGAGGGGCACACGACCCGCCTCGTTCGGGTCGCGCCTTCGGATGTGCGCTGGCTGGCCCGGCAGTACTGGATCGACATCATCGACCTCGCGCCGCCGAGCGAACGATAGGGCGCCGCAGCCGTCTTGCCTTGGCCGATCAATCGGCCTACATCGCGGCGCGATGCGTTCCATTCAACACGTTCCGGCGAGCCTTCGATGAGCGACGTTTCCCCCGCACCCGATGCGATGCAGTTCTTCGAGCGCCGATATGTCCTGAAGCTTTCGTGTGCCGACCGGATGGGCATCGTCGCCGCCGTCGCGACGTTCCTGGCCCAGCAGGAATGCAACATCCTCGAATCCGCCCAGTTCGACGATGAAATCTCCGGCCATTTTTTCATGCGCACGGTGTTCGGAGCCGGCAAGACGACCCCGTCGCTGGAAAACATCGAGGCCGCCTTCGGACCGGTTGCGAAGCGGTTCGGCATGGACTGGTCGATCCAGGACCGGTCCCGCAAGCCGAAGGTCCTGATCCTGGTCTCGAAGCCGGGGCACTGCCTGAACGATCTTCTCTACCGGACGGGAGCGGGCGCCCTTCCGATGGACGTCGTCGGCGTGATCTCGAATCATCCCGACCAGAAGCCCCTCGCCGACTTCTATGGCCTGCCCTACAACCACCTGCCGGTCACGCGCGAGACGAAGCGCGCGCAGGAAGCACAGATTCTTGAGATCGTGGAGCAATCGGCGGCCGAACTGATCGTGCTCGCACGATACATGCAGATCCTCACGCCCGAGATGTGCGCCGCCCTGGCGGGCCGCTGCATCAACATTCACCACTCGTTCCTGCCGGGATTCAAGGGCGCCCAGCCCTATCACCAGGCCCATGCGCGCGGGGTGAAGCTGATCGGCGCCACGGCGCACTACGTGACGCCCGACCTCGACGAGGGACCGATCATCGAGCAGGAAACCGAACGGGTTACCCACGCGCACACGCCGGAGGACCTGGAACGGATCGGCCGCGACCTGGAAAACGTCGTCCTGGCGCGCGCCGTGCGATACCACATCGAGCAGCGCGTGGTGCTGCATGGCGACCGCACCGTCGTCTTCGCCTGACCGGCCGCGGGCCTAGCGCTCGCGAAAGGCCTCGGATGTCGTCTTGAGGACCGGCTGCACCAGATAGTCGAGGACCCGCTTGCGGCCGGTGTGGATGTCGACCGTGGCCCGAGTGCCCAAGCGGGAGGCCTTCTTCGAACGAGCCCTGCAGGGCGACCTCGGCGAAAAGGCCCAGCGCGAGCGCGCCCGCTTCGCGACAAAGCACCCGCTCGCGCGCTCGATGGTGTCGCTGATCCGCACGATGGTGCCGCACCAGGCGGCCACGATCGACCCCGCAGCGCCGGCCGGTGCCCTGGCCGACGGCGACCGCAACGCGCGCGCTGAAGGCGTTGTCCTACCTGCTGGGTGCCGACCTTACGGGCATCTGCGAGGTCCCGCGCTACGCCTGGCATTCCCACAAGGAAGACGGCACCCCGATCGCGCCCTATCACCGCTTTGCCGTGGTCATGCTGATCGACCAGGGCTACGACACGATGGAGGGGGCGAGCGGCGACGACTGGATCTCGGGCGCCCAGTCGATGCGCGGCTAAATGCGCGGCGCCGAGATCGCCGGAATCATGGCCGAGTTCCTGGGGATGCAGGGCTTCCCGGCGCGCGCGCAAACCAATGCCGACAGCGACGTGCTGCAGATCCCGCTGGTCCTGCTGGCCGGCCTCGGCGAGCTCAGCCGCATCGGCGAACTCGTGCTCAACCCGTTCGTGGGGCCGCGCTTCAAATCCGTGGTGCTGACCACCGACATGCCGCTGGCGGTCGACAAGCCCATCGATTTCGGCCTGCAGCATTTCTGCGAGAACTGCCTGAAATGCGCGCGCGAATGCCCGTGCGACGCGATCCCCTTCGGCGACAAAGTAATGTTCAACGGCTACGAGATGTGGAAGCCGGACGTCGAGCGCTGCACCCGCTACCGGCTGACCAACCCGCACGGCTCGGCCTGCGGGCGCTGCATGAAGACTTGCCCGATCAACAAGGTGGTCGACAGCGACGGCCCCCTGCTGGCGCGCGTCGCCAGCTGGCTCGGGGTCAACGCCCTTTTTCTCAAGCCGCTGCTGGTCCCGGTCGCGACCTGGGCCGACGACGTGCTGGGCAACGGCCGGCGCAACCCCGCCAAGAAATGGTGGTTCGATCACGAGATCGTCGGCGATCGCACTGTCGCGCCGAAGGGTGCCAACACGCGCGAGATCGACCCCGGGCGCCGGGTGGACCCCGCCACACAGCGGATGGCGTACCACTACGCCAGCATGATGCCGCCGCCCGACACGCCCGCCCCCGTGCCCGTCGACCGCAAGGCAGCGCTCGCCGCCCGCGACCTGCTGGAGTCGCCGTCAGACGCGCGCGCGCGTATCGCGGCGGGCGGCGCGACGCCGGCGCATTATTTCCCCACGCCGCCGCTGGGCACGGGCCCCGCGACAGACCGCGCGGCGAACCCCTATGCTGCGGACTTCAAGGATTCGCCCGCCGAACGGGACGCGTGACGGAAAGCATCGGAGACACCGCATGGCCAATTTCGTTCTGGTTCACGGCGCCTGGCACGGCGGCTGGTGCTGGGCGCGCGTCGCCCCGCGGCTGCGCGCATCGGGGCACACGGTGTTCACGCCCACCATGACCGGCTTCGGCGAGCGCAGCCACCTGCTCTCGCCCGATGTCGGGCTCGAGACCAACGTGACCGACATCGCCAACGTGCTGGCGTGGGAGGACCTGTTGGACGTGATCCTCGTGGCCGCGAGCTATGCGGGCATGGTGACCACCAGCGTCGCGGACCGGATGCCCGATCGCATCGCGGCGCTGGTCTACCAGAACGCCTTCATCGCCGCCGACGGGGTGTCCCAGAACGACATGCTGCCCGACTGGCGGCGCGAGATGATCGAGGAAGAGATCGCGCGCGACCCCGACGCGTGGCGCATGCCGCCGCCCACGCCCGAGCTGATCGGCGTGACCGACCCGGACGACGCTGCCTGGATCGCCGCCAAGATGACCGTCCAGTCCGCCAAGACTTTCCGCGACCGGGCACGGATCACGGGCGCCATCGACGCCATCGGGAACCGGACCTACATCCGCGCGACGGGCTACCGGAACTCCACCTTCGATGCCAACCTCGAGGCCTACCGCGCGCACCCCGCCTGGCGCGCCGAGGTGCTCGAGACCAGCCACGACGCGATGATCACGGCGTCGGACGACATCGTCCGGATTCTGGAGGAGGTGGCCGGGAGCCTGTGAACTAGGCCGCAACGGAAAGAGCCGCCCCCGAGGGGGCGGCTCCGTGAGCGGGCGTCGTGTCCGCCCCGGGTCAATGAAGACCGTTGTCTCTTAGCCGGCAAGAAGAGGCTGCTCCGCCAGCCGAGCCCGAGACACTGGGTTGGATACTCCACCAACGATCTCACTCGACATCGGATCACCTCCTTTCGGTTGTTGAAGAACTCAAAAAGCCTAACATCGGGCCGCGCGTCGCCTTCAAGCGGAATCTGGCCGGGCGCGAAAAAACTATTCCGCCGCGAGCGCCTTGTAGCGCGCGGGAATCTCCAGATTGAAGATGCGGGCCGCGTTGTAGCCCAGGATGTTGCGCTTCGCGGTCTCGTCGAGGAACGGCAGGTCCCACACCGTGGAAGGTAGGTCGAAGTCCCAGTGCGGCCAGTCGGACGCGTACAGCAGCTGGGTGTCTGCCTTCATCGCATCCATGGTCGCCTCCAGGAGCTTCATGTTCGTGCGCTCCATGGGCTGGGAGGTGAAGTACATGTCGCGGATGTATTCGCTGGGCAGCTTCTTCAGGAGCGGCGCTTCGGATGTGCGCATCATGTACTCGTGGTCGAGGCGCTGCATGACGAAGCCGAGCCAGGCGACCCCGCTCTCGATCCACATCACGTTCAGCTTGGGAAACCGCTCGGGCAGGCCGTTGATCACCCAGTTCGTCAGGTGCACCAGGTTGCACAGAACGAACGAGATCGCGTGCATCGAGATGAAGCGGTTGAGCTGCTTGGTGTACTCGTCCTGCCAGTTCAGATGCGTGTGGAAGCCGAGCACCTGCCCGGCCTCCTCGAGCATGGCGTAGAGCCGCATATACTCGTTCGAATGCACCGGCTTGTGGCGCGACGAGGTGACGAGGAACCCGGCCACGCCCGGCTTGCCGAGGAATCGCCGGACCGTCGCCTCCGCCTCGTCGGGCGAGTTGAACGGCAGGTAGAGCATCGCCTTGATCCGCGAATCCTCGGGCAGCACGCGCTCCACGAGCCAGCGGTTGTAGGCGGTGGCCAGGTGGATCTCCATCTCGGGCACCGGGTGCATGCCCAGGAACAGCATCGCGTTGGGGAACAGAACCTGATAGTCGAGGCCGATCGCATCGATGCAGCGGCGCGCCTGGACGATCTCGCGCGGCAGATCCGTTTCGGGAAGCTTCTCCTTCAGGCCTTGGCCGTGCGGAATGCGCCCCCAGACGTTCTGCCACTGCAGGCCGGGGGTGTTGTTGAGGAACGCGCCGCGCTTGGATCCGTCGCCGAACGCCGAGGCCGCCTCGTGGACCACCGGGTCCTCGATGTAGTCCATCACCTCGGGCCAGCTCTTGTCGTCGCTGACATGGGAATCGATGTCGACGATGAACACGTCGTCGAAGCGCCTCCTGTCGGCCTGCTGGCGCGCCCGCGCGAGCAGCTCGCGGCTGTCGGTCCAGTCGTCGATCTCGGGATAGGTCCGCTCGAAATGATCATCCATTGCGCGTTTTTCCTTCCTCGCCGGGCCGCGCCCGGTTGGCCCACATCGCCAGGTCGAACAGGTTCAGATCGACCACCCGCAGGAGTTCGGTCACCGTCACGGCCACGTCCGTGGCGGTGACGACACCGTCCGTGTCGGTCGGCGCGAACAGGCGCCCCTCCTCGTCGACCTTGCGCGCAAACAGCCGCACGCCTGCGGTCAACAATTGCTGCACCGTCTCGTCGGAGACGTCGCCCGTCTGATGCCCCGCGAGCCGCGCTTCGCAGGCCCGCGCCGCTGCTTCTACGAGCTCGTCGAAGGGACGGCAGTCCTCAGGTGCTGACATAGATCGCCCCGTCTCTCACCGTGACCTCGAAGCCGCGCAGCCCGACGTTCGACATCCCGGGGTGCTGTCCGGTCCGGATGTTGAATTCGAACCCGTGCCACGGGCACACGATGTGGACGTCTTCCTCGACCCACGCGTAGCCGTGGCTGCGTTTCTCGGCATCCAGCACTTCCATGACGCGATTCATCACGCGCCCCTGGCAGACTGGCCCGCCCATATGGGGGCAGTCGTTCTCCCAAGCGAAGTACTCGTCCCCGAGCCGGAACACGCCGATCTCGAGCGCGCCATCGACGACAATCTTGCGTTCCCGGTCGGCGATCTCGCCGACATTCGCAACGAACACGTCCACCACGGACTCCCCCCATCTCGCTTGGTGCGGCCAGACGCTAGCGCCGGACCACATGGATCGCAAGGCGGGCAACCGGCCCATCGGACGGCCCATTTGCCGAGGGCAGATAGTGGGTAATATCCTATTTGTATTATTGCATCGCACAATGGGATTTTCCAATTGCCACCCGTCAAACTGCGGTCTAAAGCGGAGCATGGACCAGATGCACGACCTGATCGAAGAGATCGAGACATTCTGCCGTGACAACGACATGGCGGAATCGACATTCGGCCGAATGGCCGTCAACGACGGAAAGTTCATGGGGCGCCTGCGTTCCGGCCGAACCGTGACCGCAAAGACCCTGGAGCGAGTCCGAACTTTCATTCAGAAAACCGGCAAAAACGTCAGCACCACACCCGGCGGTCGCACGGCGGGCACATCTCCGGACAAGTGCGCGCCCCAGCCCCCCAAGGCCGGCGCCCAAGGCGCTGCCGCAGACGCGGCGCCGTCGGCGACCACCGACAAGGAGCGCAATTTCCGGTTCTACGACAACCGTCAGAAGTATCTGATGTTCGTCAACACCTGCTCCGAGAAGTGGGCCATCGCCCAACGCATCGGCGTGGAACTGGACCAGATCAAGCCGAAGATGCCGGCGATGCGGGTCTTCGATGCCGGGATCGGCGACGGCACCGTGATGTCGCGGGTGCTTCGCGACATGCACCGGCGACATCCGACCGTCCCGTTCGTGGTGGTGGGCAAGGAGATCAGCCTCGAAGACGTGCGCCTGAGCCTGGAGAAGTTTCCCGACCGGCTGTTCGAGCACCCCGCGACGGTGCTGGTCGTCACCAACCTGTATTACACCGAGGCACCGTCGCTGATGCCGCGCAGCGTGCCGGCGGCCGCGGCGCTCAACTGGCACGAGGTGGCGCTCAAGGGAAACACCGCCCACGATTTCGACGAGCAGATCAAGGCGCTGTACCCGCTGCTCAGCGACGGCTGGCAGGTCCAGACCTCGCCGACCACCGGCAACCCGCAATATGTGCGCCCGTCGGTGCTCGTGCTGTATCGCGAGGACCAGAAGTTCTTCCTCGATCGCGTCGTCCCGCGCCCGGGACGCACCGAGGGGCAGTACGACCTGGTGATCGCCTCGCAGCCCTACCGCGCGCCCATGAGCGCGGAATTCAAGGTCAAGAAGGTGCTCGAGCCGCTGGCCCGTGCGCTGGCGCCGGGCGGGCGCATGCTCGGCGTGCATTCGCACGGCTACGACCCGGGCCGCGAGATCATCCAGGGCATCTGGCCGGGCCGCGAGCTCGAACAGACGAACCGTCACCTGCTGATGAAAACGCTGAAGTCCGAATTGGGATCGGCGAGCCGCGAGTTGCGATTCAACACCTACTCCGACAAGCGCTCCCTGTTCCGATACGACATGCACACGCTGCCCACGGAGATCGACGAAAGCATCGGCACATCGACCCTGTTCGCGGCGTGGAACGCGGCAATCTATGTCTATCAGATCGAGGACGATCTGATTTCGGAGTCGGTGACCAGCGGTGGCTACCTCGAGGCGACCCGCGACGTCCTCCAGCGCCATGGCGGCCTGTGGTTCCAGAACGAATCCTACGTCGTCACGCGCCGGGCCGATTGACCGATGAACGCGACCCGCCCGCTCCCCGGTGAAAGCGCCCTCGTCCGCAACCTGCTTGCGGGAGAATTCGCGGTCACGGCAGAGATCGTCCCGCCACTGTCGTGCGATCCCGCCGAACTGCTAGAGAAGGCGGAACCGACACGCGGCTGCGTCGACGCCGTGAACGTGACCGACGGTGCGGGGGCCCGGCCGCATCTGGCAAGCCTGGCGGCTGCGGGGATACTCGTGCAGAACGGCTTCGAACCGGTGCTCCAGTTTACCTGCCGCGACCGCAACCGCCTGGCCCTGCAGAGCGACCTGCTGGGCGCGGGCGCGTTCGGCATCCACAATCTGCTGATCCTGGGCGGCGACGACCCGAAGGCGGGCGATCAGCCCGACACCAAGCCGGTGTTCGACCTGGGCACCGTGGAACTGATCGAGACCGCGCGCCAGATGCGCGACGAGTCCGTGCTGCCCTCGGGCCGCGAGATCTCGGTCTCTCCCAACCTGTTCATCGGCATCGCCGACAGCCCGATCGAACCGGCGCGCGACTGGACACCCGACCGGCTGATCGAGAAGATCGACGCGGGTGCGCAGTTCGCGCAGATGCAGTTCTGCTTCGACATCGGCGTGCTCGAGCGCTATTTCGCGCGGCTCCGCGACCACGGCGTCACCGACCGGCTGTTCATGCTGCCCGGCATGGGTCCGATCCTGTCGGCCCGCTCCGCGGTCTGGATGCGCGAGAATCTGTGGGGCGTGATCATTCCCGACGAGATCGTCACGCGCATGGAGAAGGCCGAGGACGAACGCGCCGAAGGCCGTAGGATCTGCGTCGAGCTGATCCAGCAGATGCGCGAGATCGAGGGCGTCGCCGGCGTCCACATCATGGCGATCCGCCAGCAGGAAGCGATCCCCGAAATCGTCGCCGAAGCGAAAATCGGCCCGTCGAACCGTCGGGCCGATTAGGACGCACGCCCCGTTCCCGGGGCGAAACTAGCCGAGATTCATCTGATAGGCGTGCGGCACCCAGGTGTAGCCGTCGCCGTGCCGGTCGATGTAACCGACCGAGGGGAACGGCATGTGGAAGCCGATCGCCAGCATCTGCTCGGACGCGACGGTCTCGAGGACCCGCTTGCGCGAGACGACCGCGGTCTCGGGGTTGTCGTCCATGGCGAAATGCCAATCGGGATGGCTGATCGACACCGCGAAATGCGCCACGGTGTCGGACATGATCATCAGGTTCTGGCCGTTGCTCTCGACGTGATAGGCCATGTGGCCGGCCGAGTGGCCGAACGCATCGACCGCGCGAACGCCAGAAACGATGTCGTCGCCCGGCTTCACGTAGCGCGCCTGGTCTTCCAGCGGCATGCAGACCTCGTTGAACATCGCCAGGGTCGGCGGGCGGAAGCTGGGAATGTTCTCGCCCTTCTTCCAGAACGCGAACTCGGTCTCGCCGAAGACGATCTCGGCGTTGGGGAAGCGCAGGTCGCCGCCCTTGGTGGTGAGGTTGCCGATATGGTCGGGGTGGCAATGGGTGATGACCACGATGTCGACGTCGTTCACATCGTATCCCGCGTCGGCCAGGCGCTCGTTGTACTTTCCGGCCAGCGGCCCGGGCGCGCGATCGCCGAAGCCCGGGTCGAGCGCGATCAGTTTGTCGCCCGTGTCGACCAGGGTCGGGATGAACTGGTGTTCGAATTGCGGGAACGGCAGGCGATGCGCCGCCGCCACCGCCGCCACCTCTTCGGGCGTGGCGTTGGTCGCCGTCTGGGGGTGCATGTCCTCGCGGTGCGCATACCCCTCCAGAATGTTGGTAATCGTGAAATCGCCGAGCTTGAACTGATAGACCGTCGGCCGCGTCATCTTGGGCTTGTTGGCAACCACCGTGGCTCCTCCTCCGAAACAGTGTTTGCGCTGTATAGCATCCCGATCCGCGCACCCAAAGTCGCGCCGTACAGCGGGTGCGTCGATTGACTCACGGCCGCGCATCGGATGAATCTGTCGGGCGGCAGAGGGAGAGGAAGCGGTGACGAACGAACTCCAAACGCGGCGTCTGGCCCCAGCTCTGGGCGCGGAGATACTGGGCATCGACCTCGCGCAACCGCTCGACGCAACGACCGTCGCGGCGATCCGCGCCGCATGGCTGGAGAACCAGGTCCTGGTGTTTCGCGATCAACGGCTGACGGATGCCGACCTGGTTCGCTTCAGCCGTCATTTCGGCGACCTCGACACGGTGCCCGGGTGGGAGCCCTTCTCGCCCGACGGACACCCCGAAGTGCTGATCATCTCGAACGTACAAGAGGACGGCACGGCGATCGGCGTGCTGGGGGACGGCGAAGCCGCCTGGCATACCGACATGTCCTATCTCGACCTGCCGCCGCCCGCGAGCGCGCTTTACAGCCTCGAAATCCCGCCCAGCGGCGGCGACACCTCGTTCATGAGCATGTACGCCGCGCTGGACGAAATGCCGGCCGACCTGCGTGCCGCGATCGATGGCAGGGTCCTGAACCACGATTCCAGCCACGACAGCGCCGGCAATTTGCGCTCCAATCACACCGCCTTCGGCGATGTCAGCGAGGCACCCGGCGCAAGACATCCGATCATCCGCGCGCATCCCGAGACGGGCCGGCCGGCCCTGTTCCTCGGACGGCGCCTGCACGCCTGGGTCGTCGGCATGCCGGTCGAGGGGAGCGACGCGCTGCTCGACCGGCTGTGGGCCCATTGCGACCGGGATGCGTTCACCTATCGGCACACATGGCGGGTGGGCGACCTGCTGATGTGGGACAATCGCTGCACCATGCACAAGCGCGACCCGTTCTATGCGGGCGCGCGCCGCGTCATGCACCGCACCCAGCTCAGGGGCGGCGAGACCGTCGAGGCGGCGGCCTGACGCAAATGGCCCCGCGGCGCTTACCTGCACCGCTTGTCGGGGTGGATGCGCTTGCCCAGATTGCTCTCGCGCACCTGCGGAAATCCGGCGAAGCCGCTGCTTCGCCGTCGTCCAACATGGCCATCCGTCTCCCGAGATATCGCGCATGAAGCCTTCCAGACCAAGCATTCTCGCCATGATCGTTGTGACGCATGTCGAATCCGTCCGATCCCTGTTCCCGGGAGAAATCCGGGGGCGCGCGCGGCCGTTCCACAAACCCCATGAACTGTCCCCGGCACACGTGCAAAAATCGCCGCCGTTCCGTTGCGAAGGTAAAAATCGCTGATGTCCGATCCGAAACCCGCGGCTCTCGAGGGCCTCAAGGTCGTCGAGTGCGCCACGGTGATCGCCGCGCCGCTGTGCGGCCGCCACCTGGCCGATTTCGGCGCCGAGGTGATCCATGTCGAGCCGCCGGGCAAGGGCGATCCCCTGCGCAAGTTCGGCTTCACCA
>JAYOFO010000062.1:0-14020 GCA_038117265.1 Rhodospirillaceae bacterium | reverse complement strand
GCGCCGGTGAGCCGGAAGTGGAACCACATGTAGAAGTCGGAATTGTGGTCCTTGCGGATCTCGAGGCGGATGTCGGCCGGGTCGTCTGCGGCCAGCACGGCGATGTTGCCGCTGTCGAAGGCGTCGGAGATGTGCAGGGGCATGGAACGTCCTGGGGTATGACCGTCTAGGGAATGACCTTCGCGTCGCGCAGCTTCTGCAGCTGCCGGGTGATCGTCTCTTCGCTGTCCCAGACCCGGTTCCAGCCGGCCTGGAAGATCTTCGTCAGGCTCGACATCTGGTCGATGTCGTTGTTGAGCGCCATGTCGAGATAGGCCCAGTTGACGATCTCGGGAAGGGCGTAGGGCCGCAGCCCGTGCTTGTCAGCCATCGCGGCCCACACATCGCCCTTGTCGGCCATGGTGGCGGCGACGGGGATCTGCTGCGGCATGCCGACCTCCATGTCGAAGAAGGCGGCGATGCGGGGCCACATGTCGCGCCAGCGGAACAGGTCGCCGTTGGTGATATTGAACGCCTGGTTGGCCGCGGTCGGCGTCGTCGAGGCCCAGACCATCGCCTCGGCCAGCAGGTCGACGTCGATCAGCTGGTAGAGCTTGTCGAAGAAGCCGGCATTGCCCGGCCAGCGCAGCGGCAGATCCAGCTCCTTCGAGATGGCGGCGTAGCACGCGATGCCGGTCAGCAGGTTCATCGGGCTGCCGGTCGAGAAGCCCCACACGCCGTGGGGGCGCAGCGCCGACCAGCTCCAGTGCTTCCCGCGTTGCCGCTCGACGATCCAGTCGCCCTGGGCGTGATAGAAGTTCACCGGCACGGGGCGCGGGTCGTCCTCCTTGGCCGGCGTCTTGTAGGAGCCCAGATAGGTGCCGTACCACTTGCCGCCGTGCATCAGCTGCACGTGGTGCAGGTCCGGGGCCGCCGGCTCCACCGCATCCATCAGGTTGGCGAGCATGCCCACGTTCACCGGAATCTCGGCCGGCACCGAGGGCTGCTGGCTGTAGGCCGTGTAGAAGATGTGGGTCACACCCCGGGTATGACCGGCTAGCTTCGCGGCGCAGTCGGCCGGGTCGGTCAGGTCGACCGCGACGAATTCCGCCTTCGTCTCGAAGTCGGGCGCACGCCTCGAAAGTGCGATCACGTCCCAGTCGGGTAGCGTGTCGAGATGCTCGATCAGGCCGCGCCCGGTCACGCCGAGGGCGCCGGCGATGAGAGCGGTCTTGTCGACCATCAGTGCGAACCCTCCTCACCCCGACCCTTTCCTCCCCGGTGGGAGGAGAGGGAGAAACAAATGAACCCTCTCCGCCCATCAGGGGGGAGAGGGTGGCGAACGAAGTGAGCCGGGAGAGGTGGGGGTATGAGGATCGCCATCAGGGTATGACCTTCGCGGCGCGCGCCTTGGCCAACTGGTCGGTGATCGTCTCCTCGGTGTCGAGCACCTCGGTCCAGCCGGCCTGGCGGATCTTGGTCAGGCTCATCATCTGGTCGAAGCCGTTGGCAAACGCGTAGTCGAGGAAGGGCCAGGTGACGATGTCGACCATGGCGTAGGGGCGCAGCCCGTGTTCGGCGACGATCGCGGCCCACACTGCTTCCTTGTCGGCCATCACGTCGGTGAGCCGGATGGTCTGCACCCCGCCGGCCTCCATGCCGAAGAAGTCGGCGAGGCGCGGCCACAGGTATTTCCAGCGGGTGAAGTCGCCGTTGGAGATGTTGAACGCCTCGTTGGCCGCCGCCGGCGTCGTCGCGGCCCAGACCATGGCGCGAGCCAGCAGCGCCACGTCGGTCACATTGTAGGCCGCCTCGAGCAGCGCGGCGTTGCCCGGCCATTTCAGCGGCAGGCCCATATGGCGCGCGACGGCGGCATAGACCGCCAGCGAGGTCATCATGTTCATGGCGCTGCCGACCGAGAAGCCCCACACCCCGTGGGGGCGCAGACCCGACCAGGTCCAGTCGCGTCCCCTCTGGCGTTCCGCCAGCCAGTCCTGCTGGTCGTAATAGAAGTTGGGGGGCATGTGGCGCGGGTCGCCTTCCTTGGCGGGCGTCTTGTAGGGCTTGCCGAACTGCACCCCGTACCATTTGGCGCCCTGCATCAGCTGGATGTGCGCCAGCCCCTTGGCGACCGGCTCCAGCGCCTCGACCAGGTTCACCAGCATGGCGAGGTTGGGCGCCACCTCCGCCGCGAAGCTCTCGCGCGGGGCATACGGGGTGAAGAAGATGTGGGTCACGTCCGCCAGGTCCGGCGCCGCGCGCTCGACGGCGGCGCGATTGAGCAGGTCGAGCGAGGCGAAGGTGGCGTTCGTCTCGAAGTCGGGCGCCCGGCGCGACAGGCCGACCACCTGCCATTCCGGATCGTCGTTCAGATGTTCGACCAGCGCCCGGCCGACGACGCCCAGTGCGCCCGCGATCAGTGCCTTCTTCCCAGCCATCGGCCGTTCCCCCGTTGCATGCGCGCCCGCCCGCCGGCCGCCCGCATGCGTTTCTACCCGACCGGCGGCGCGATTCGTGCCGCCCGGGCGACATGACGTCTCGGGCCGGCACGCGGAACTCCCCCCGGGTGGGTGCGGCGGCGGTCGCGGGGTGGGTGCCCCGGCGGGCATTCTAGCGCGGTGCGCGCCGGTGCCCCAGTCCCCGGAAACGGGGGCCATACCGCTATTGATATATCACAGGGATACGCGTAATGTTTCACACAGTCGAGGTCGAACCCCGGGACCCGCCATGTCGGAAAGCCAGTCGGAACGTGCCTATTCCAGGCTCGAGGAGCTGATCGTCACCCTGCAGCTCGCCCCGGGCAGCCCGATTTCCGAATCCGAACTTTGTGCGCGCACAGGCTTCGGCCGTACGCCCGTTCGCGAGGCTTTGCAGCAGCTCGCGCGCCAGGGGCTGATCACCATCCTGCCGCGGCGCGGCATGGTGGTGACCGACATTAATGCCGAGGCCCAGCTGCAGCTGCTGGAGTTCCGGCGCGAGCTCGAGGGGCTGATGGTGCGCATGGCGGCGCGCCGGCGCAGCCGCGACGAGGCCTACAGGTTCGGCGAGATCGCCAGCGAGATGGAGCGCGCGGCCGTGGAGGGCGACGAGGAGGCCTTCATGAGCCTCGACCGGGCCTACAATGAACTGCTCGGCGAGGCCTGCGACAACCGCTTCGCCCGGGCCTCGATGGCCCAGTGGAACCCGCTGTCGCGCCGCTTCTGGTTCCGCCACCATCGCCGGGTGGGCGATCTCGAACGCATGGCGACCCTGCACGCCAAGGTCGCCTGGGCGGTGGGCGCGGGCGACGCGGCGGCGGCCGCGCGGGCGAACGAGGCCCTGATGGGCTACCTCGCCGGCTTCACCCGCGCGACCCTGGAGGAAATGGCGTGAGACCATTAAATATCCAACAAATATATCACAAGAAGTGCGGAAACCCGGCCGTTTCGGGCCGTCCGCAGACGTCACGGGGGAAAAGATGAGCGAACGGCGGCTGAAATACTGGGGCTGGGGCTACGAGGATGTGGGGCTGGATGCGGCGCAGACCAAGGCGCTGCTGGCGACGTTCAGGGACGGGTTCGGCATCGAGCCGTCACGCGACGGCAGCTTCCCCACCCTGGACGCGATCGACCTGCCGGCGCCCAAGCTGTCGCCGCCGGCGAACCTGGCCGCAGTCTGCTCCACCGACCGGTTCGAGCGGGTGTACCATTCCTTCGGCCAGTCCCAGCCGGACTCGATCCGCACCTACGACAACGACTTCGCCCACGCGCCCGACGTGGTGGCCTTCCCCGAGAGCAACGAACAGATCGCCGAGATCTATGACTGGGCGGGCAAGGCCAACGCCGCCGTCATCCCGTGGGGGGCCGGCTCGTCGGTGGTCGGCGGCGTCACGTCCGACGTGGGCGCGCGGTTCGACGGCACCATCTCGGTCGACATGGGCCGCATGAACCGGGTGCTCGAGGTCGACGAGGTCTCGCGCGCGGCACGCATCCAGGGCGGGGCGCGGGGCCCGGAGCTGGAGGCCCAGCTGAAGCCCCACGGCCTGACCCTGCGCCACTTCCCGCAGAGCTTCGAGCACTCGACCTTCGGCGGCTGGATCGCGACGCGCTCGGGCGGCCACTTCGCCACGCTCTACACCCATATCGACGATCTGGTGGAGAGCACCACCATGGTCACGCCCGCGGGCGACATCGTCTCGCGCCGCCTGCCCGGCTCGGGCGCGGGGCCCAGCCCCGACCGGTTCCTTGCCATGGGCTCGGAGGGCGCGCTGGGCATCGTGACCGAGGGCTGGGCGCGCCTGCAGGGGCGCCCCACCCATAAGGCGACGGCGGGCTATCGCTTCGCCGACTTCTTCGCTGCCGCGCGCGCCGTGCGCGCCGTCAGCCAGGCGGGGCTATTCCCGGCGAACGTGCGCATCGTCGACGGGGTCGAGCTCCGGGTGAACGGCGCGGGCGACGGATCGTTCACCCTGATGGTCGTCTCGTTCGAGAGCGCGGACCACCCGGTGGACGCCTGGATGGCGCGGGCCGAGCAATGCTGCCTCGACCATGGCGGCACGGTCGATGTGGCCTGGCAGGACAACCCCGACGCCAACCTTCAGGGCGCGGTGGGCGAATGGCGGACGGCCTTCATCCGCATGCCGTACAACCGCGAGCAGCTGACCCCACGGGGCATCATCTCCGACACGTTCGAGACGGCGACGACCTGGGACAATTTCGAGGCGTTCTATCACGCCATCAAGGACGCCACGCGCGCCGCCATCCGCGACGCGACGGGCCATGACGGTGCGGTCTCGTGCCGCTTCTCCCACGCCTATCCCGACGGGCCGGCGCCCTATTTCGCGTTCCACGCGCCCGGCGACGGCCGGTCGGACGGCAAGGGGGGCGGGATGCTGGAGCAGTGGCGCGAGATCAAGGCCCGCGCGTCGGACGCGATCATCGCCAACGGCGGCACCATCACCCACCACCACGCCGTGGGGCGCGACCACCAGAAATGGTACGAGCGGCAGCGCCCGGCGCTGTTCGGCGAGGTGCTCGCCGACGCCAAGAAGCGGCTCGACCCGAAGGGGGTGCTGAACCCGGGCGTGATTGTGGGGTAGGGGGCACGCTTCGGCGTCGCCATCGTTAGCGATAAACACCGTCGTAGTTATCGCTACTTTCGTCGACCTCGATTATGAGGCGGTGGTGCATTTAACGATTTATGCGACCAGAGAACACCGGTTCAGGCCGATTTACGGGCACCTGTGCGCGTGAAATTCCACGTCTAGTTTGTTGTCTAATCCTCAGCTGCTTCTTCGTACTCTTCGATAATCGAGTCACTCATGTGGGCCAAGTGCGGGGTCTCGCCTAAGGCAACCACGCTTTCGTATGTCAGATAAGTGCACTTCTCGTAGAGTGGTCCTCGCTCGAGCAGTGAAAACACCGGCCGTTTGATTTCGCGAAGTACTTTGTCTCGTTTTTCTTCGGGGGCGACGATGTGTAGCCGGATATACATGTTCGGCTGCAGCGCGAGCAGGTCGGCCATTCTCAGAAGGCCCGAGTAGATCGCCGTCGTGTGCTCGACCTCGAACGCACGGGCCATGGAACGTCCCTTGAGCCAGAGGACATCGATGTTCTCGATGGTCCGCAGTGTGGTGTCGTCGTAGTTCAGCGGTAATACATTCAAAAATGCCGGGTGCATCTCCTGGGGCACCAACTCCAGAACGAGGGCCTTGTCGTTACGCGGCACCCAGACTTTGAAACCTATATCGACGCCGATCTGTGCGACCTTCGCCTGCATCTGGATCGACTGGCGGGTGTCGCCTGGCTCTGCTGTCGTCGGAGCCTCGAATTCAACATCTTCGTCTTCGTCTGGAACCTCGACCGCGACTTCGCGGTCGTGAGCACGAACCGTCAGCTTTCGCGCGAGCTGGCGTTGATCCCGTTCCGTGAAAGGATATTCGTGCTGGTCTTGGTCCTGCCATTGGAGCGCAGCGAACAGCATTTCGCCGTCGGCATCGGGAATCTGCCCCAAAGACGCACGAAAGAAGCCCGTCCATGACGACGTGCCCGGCTCGTAGTCTTTTGTCAGCGACAGGTTCTGCCAGATCTCCGGCTCGAAAATCGGGATGGCCAGCTCTGGCGGAAGCACGACGATCGGCCGGACATTGAAGCGAACGACGTACGGATCCGGATTGGCGAAAATAGGCGTTTCGTCTTCGAAGGCCTCGGAGGTGATTTCCAACGCACCGCACCACCGGGAGAGGCGGACGAGATAGCAGAGAAAGATGCCGCCGCTCCGGATGCGCTCTCGTGCGATGCGACTCTGGCGCAGCTTGAAACCGCTCAAATGCGCGTCGTTGTCGCGAAAGGCGCTCCACGTCTCTGGGGTGAATAGGTTCAGGTAGTAGTTCATAGGACAAAGCTAACTAGGTGCGCTCGTCCTGAAAACCCGCAAAACGGGAGGTCCCGGCGCCGGTTTCCGCAATCTGTGTGACGCGGGGTGTGTGCTTTAGTATTCGGGTGTCGTTTCATCACGCCGTGTGAGCCCCATCAGGAGTTTGAACCCCATGACCAACCACATCGGCACCTGGGCCCTCGTCCGCGTCGAGGCGGTGGACGCCAACGGCGATCCCGTCTCCCCCGCGCCGTTCGGCGACGGGAACTTCATCGGCCGCGTCGTGCTCACGGCCGACCGGCTGTCGTCCACCATCGTCGATTCCCGGCCCGTCCTGCCCGCCGGCGTGGCGCGCGAATACTCCTGCTACACCGGCCTCTACACCTTCGACGGCAAGACCCTGGTCACGAAGGTCGACCAGTGCTCCGACCAGGCGCGCATGGGCACCGAGCAGGTGCGCGACGTCACCTTCGAGGGTGATCTGATGGTGCTGCGCCCGCCGCTGCAGCCCTATGGCGGCCGGCCGGCCGAGCGGCGCACCCTGTGGTGGCGGAAGATCGCGGATTCCTGAGGGCGGGCGTCTACTCCACTCTCGTCATGCCCGCGAAAGCGGGCATCCATTAACTCAGGCAGCCGTCCGGTTGGGCATCGGCGATAATGGGTCCCTGCTTTCGCAGGGAAGACGGGGCAGGGCGCAGGGACGACGAAGGCAGGTGTGCCCACCCCCGCCGTCGCGCTTCGCGCTATGGCGGGCAGGCTTGAATCCCGCACCCCCGGCTCTATGCTCCGTGCCGACACGAACACGAAGATCATTTGCCGGAACGTCGCCTCATGCCCCGCCCCATCCACCTGAACCTGTTCATCCAGTCGCGCGGCCACCACGAGACCGCGTGGGACCATCCGGGCGCCGACCCGCGCTCGCTGATGGACATCTCCTATTACGTCGACCTGGCGCAGCGGGCCGAGGCGGCGAAGTTCGATTCCATCTTCTTCGCCGACGTGCTGATGCTGACCGAAGACGCCATGAAGACCGGCCGCTTCTGGCCCGACCCGGTCATCATGCTCGCCGCCATCGCCATGGCGACCGAGCGGATCGGGCTGGTCGCCACCGGCTCGAGCACGTACTCGGAGCCCTACAATCTGGCGCGCCAGTTCGCCTCGATCGACCACATCTCGGGCGGCCGCGCGGCGTGGAACATCGTCACCACATGGGTCGAGGCGGTGGCCGCCAACTACGGGCGCGAGCACACCGCCCATGGCGACCGCTATGCGATGGGCGAGGAGTTCGTCGCCGCCGTGAAGGATCTGTGGGACAGCTGGGCCGACGACGCCTATGTCGACGACATGTCGGGCGGCGGCGTGTGCGGCGACACAAGCCGGATCACGCCGATCGACTTCGAGGGCGAATTCTACCGGGTGAAGGGCCCACTCAACGTGCCGCGCAGCCCCCAGGGCCGCCCGGTGCTGGTGCAGGCCGGCGCGTCCGACCGGGGGCGCGACTTCTCGGCCAGGCACGCCGAGGCGATTTTCACCGCGCATCTGGAGAAGGAGACGGCGCAGGAGTTCTACGCCGACATCAAGTGGCGCGCCGCCAGCGCGTTCGGCCGCATCCCCGACCAGATCGTCATCCTGCCGGGCCTCAACCCGGTGCTCGGCGGCACCGAGGCGGAGGCGAAGCGCAACCTGATGGAGCTCAACGCCCGGATGGACCCGGAGGTCGGCCGCCGCACGCTGTCGCAGCGGTTCGCGGGCCACGACTTCTCGCATCTCGATCTCGACCAGAAGCTGAAGGTGTCGGACTTCCCCGATCCCGAGGGGCTGGAGACCATGAAGAGCCGCGCGGCGCTGATCGTGCGCATCGTCGAACGCGAGGGGCTGACGCTTCGTGAGTTGTTGGCGCGGTTCGCCGGCGGGCGCGGCCACTACACCACCGCGGGCACGCCGGAGCAGATCGCCGACCTGATCGCCGACTGGTGCGACCCCGACGCGCCCGGCGGGCCGGCCGCCGACGGCTTCAACTACATGCCGCCGGTCATCCCCGCCCTGATGGACCCGTTCATCGACGAGGTGCTTCCGATCCTCAAGGCGCGCGGGCTGTTCCGCACCGAGTACGAGGGCACCACCCTGCGCGACAGTCTCGGGCTCGACCGGCCGAAATCGCGGTTCTTCCCGGAGTAGGCGGCGAACCTACCTAACCCCGACCCTCTCCTTCCACGCTCTGTCGCCCTTGCGGCGACAAGCGCCGCAAAGGGGGAAGGAGAGGGAGAAGCAAACTAACCCTCTCCGCCCTTCAGGGGGGAGAGGGTGGCGAACGAAGTGAGCCGGGTGAGGTGGGTGTCCTGGTTGTCCCCACTGTCTCCGGAGTCCTATGCTCGGGAAAACGAATTCCAGCAGGGACGCGACCATGAAATTCTCAGACGAAAAGCTCTTCCGCCAGCAATGCTACGTGGCCGGCGCGTGGGCCGACGCGGATTCCGGCGAGACCATCGAGGTGACCAACCCCGCCGACGGGTCGGTCATCGGCACGGTGCCGAAGATGGGCGCCACCGAGACCCGCCGCGCCATCGAGGCCGCCGAGGCCGCGCAGCGCGAGTGGCGCAAGCTGACGGGCAAGGAGCGCGCCGCGATCCTGCGCCGCTGGCACGATTTGATGATGGCGAACCAGGAAGATCTGGCCGTCCTGATGACGACCGAGCAGGGCAAGCCGCTGGCCGAGAGCCGCGGCGAGATCGCCTACGCCGCCGCCTTCATCGAGTGGTTCGCGGAAGAGGGCAAGCGCATCTACGGCGACACCATCCCCGGCCACACGCGCGACACGCGCATCGTCGTGATGAAGGAGCCGATCGGGGTGACGGCGGCGATCACGCCGTGGAACTTCCCCGCCGCCATGATCACCCGCAAGGCCGGCCCGGCGCTGGCCGCGGGCTGTTCCATGGTGGTGAAGCCCGCCACGTCCACGCCCTATTCGGCGCTGGCGATGGCCGAGCTGGCCGAGCGGGCGGGCGTGCCGGCGGGCGTGCTGTCGGTCGTGACGGGCTCCTCGCGCGAGATCGGCGCGGAGATCACCTCGAACCCTATCGTGCGCAAGCTGACCTTCACCGGCTCGACCGAGGTGGGCCGCGAGCTGATGGCCGCCAGCGCCCAGAACATCAAGAAGGTGTCGATGGAGCTGGGCGGCAACGCGCCGTTCCTGGTGTTCGACGACGCCGACCTGGATGCCGCCGTCGTCGGCGCCATGGCCTCGAAGTACCGCAACACCGGCCAGACCTGCGTCTGCGCCAACCGCATCCTGGTGCAGGACGGCGTCTACGAGGCGTTCACCGAGAAGCTGGCCGAGGCGGTGCGCGGGCTCAACGTGGGCAACGGGCTGGACGATGGCGTGACCCAGGGCCCGCTGATCGACATGGCCGCGGTCGAGAAGGTCGAGCAGCACATCGCCGACGCCGTCGCCAAGGGGGCCAAGGTCGCCGTCGGCGGCGAGCGCCACGATCTGGGCGGCACCTTCTTCCAGCCCACCGTGCTGGTCGACGTGACGCCGACCATGGACGTCTCCCGCGAGGAGACGTTCGGCCCGGTCGCGCCGGTCTATCGGTTCGGGACCGACGAGGAGGGCATCGCCATGGCCAACGACACCGAGTTCGGCCTGGCGGCGTATTTCTATGCCTCGGACCTGCGCCGGGTGTGGAAGGTCACCGAGGGGCTCGAATCCGGCATCGTCGGCGTGAACACCGGGCTGATCTCGACCGAGGTCGCGCCGTTCGGCGGCTTCAAGGAGAGCGGCGTGGGCCGCGAGGGCTCGAAGTACGGCATCGAGGACTATATCGAGATCAAGTACATGTGCATGGGCGGGATGGCGTAGGCCGCCGCTCATCTCCCTCTCCTCCCATGGGGAGGAGAGGGTCGGGGTGAGGTGGGGGCGGCTTCGAACTCTCCGAGTATCGTTTCCAGAACGCCGTCCAGGTTCTCGAAGACCTCGTTGTTCCAGAAACGGATGACTCGATAGCCGTGCTTTTCAAGCGCGGCCGTTCGCTGCTGATCTTCGATGATCGTTTCCACGTGCTGACCGCCATCGATCTCGATCGCCAACTTTCGGGACGGAATCGCGAAATCGACGATGTAATTTCCGATCGGATGTTGTCGGCGAATCCTGACAGCAGGTTTGGCCTCGCGAAGGGCGCGCCAGAGCTGCTGCTCGGCGTTGGTCATATTGCGCCGAAGTTCCCGCGCGCGCCTTGCTTCTGGCCGAACCGACATCCCCACCTCACCCGGTTCGCTGCCGCCTTCGCGCTATGGCGGACACACGCTCACCACCCTCTCCTCCGAGGAGGAGAGGGTAATGTGCCCGATCCGCAGGGTGTTTGCCTGAAGGAGTGCAGGCGCTGGGACTACAGCCCCAGGATCTCCCGCGCCTGGGCCTCGTTGGCCACTTCCGAGCCCATGGATTCGACGATCTCGACGGCGCGGCCCACCAGCTGGGCGTTGCCGCTCGCGAGCTCGCCGCGCGCGATGTAGAGATTGTCCTCGAGCCCGACCCGGCAGTGGCCGCCCAGCAGCACGGCGCTCGCCACCATCGGGAACTCGAAGCGCGAGATGCCGAACGAGGCCCAGTTGGCGTTTTCGGGCAGCATGTCGCGCATGGCCATCATCATCTCGGCCGTCGCCGGCGCGCCCCACGGAATGCCGAGGCAGAGCTGGTAGAGCGGCTTGTCGTCCTTGATCGCGCCGGTCTCGACCATGTGGTTGGCGAGCCGCACATGCCCGGTGTCGAACACCTCCAGCTCGGGCTTCACCCCGGCCTCCTGGATCAGCTTCGCCATCTCGTTGAGCATGTCGGGCGCGTTGACCATCGGCCGATCGCCGAAGTTCATGGTCGCCACGTCGAGCGAGCAGATGTCGGGCTTGTTCTCGAGCACGTGGATCACCCGCTCCTCGGCCGTCTTCATCACCGAGCCGGGCGCGGCCTGGCCGGGATTGTCGCGGTCGGGCACGAAGCGCGCGCCGGGGCCCGTCGTCAGGTTGATGATCACCGGCGCGCCGGCGTCGCGGATGCGGTCGACCACCTCCTTGTAGAGCTTGGGGTCCATGCTCGCTTTGCCCGTCTCGGGGTTGCGGACATGGATGTGGACGATCGCCGCGCCGGCCTTGTTGGCGGCGATCGCCTCGTTGGCGATCTGCTCGGGCGTGACCGGGACGGCCGGGTTGGCGCCCGCGGAGTCGGCGGCGCCCGTGAGCGCGCAGCTGATGATGACCGGTCCTGGCATGCTGGTGTTCCCCCCTGGAAGAGCTATTTGTCGGGCGCGCCCTGTTCACGTTTCCGGGCGCCCTGTAAAACGTGGTTCGCGCGGAAGCCTAGTCAGGCAGGCCGCGACGAACAAGCCATACGCACAGATTTGCGCCCGCCAGGGGTCGAAGGGGAAGAGAGCATGGTCAAGGCAGTCCGCATCCACGAATTCGGCGACGTCGACGTCCTGAAGATCGAACAGATCGAGGTCGGCGATCCCGGTCCCGGCCAGCTGCGCCTGCGCCACACGGCGATCGGCTTCAACTTCCTCGACATCGCGGTGCGCCGCGGCGTCTATCCCGTGCTGCCCGAGCTGCCCTCGGTGCTGGGCACCGAGGCGGCCGGCGTGATCGAGGCGGTCGGCGAGGGTGTGACCGGCTTCGCCGCGGGCCAGCGCGTCGCCTATGCCGCGACCATGCCCGGCGCCTATGCCGAGGCGCGCCTGATCGACGCGTCCCAGGTGGTGGCGCTGCCCGACGGTGTGCCCGACGACGTGGCCGCGGCCAGCATGCTCAAGGGCATGACGGCGGAATACCTGATCCATCGCTGCTATCCCGCCAAGCCGGGCGAGACCGCGCTCGTCCACGCCGCGGCCGGCGGCGTCGGCCTGTTCCTGAGCCAGTGGCTCGCGGCCAGGGGCGTCAGCGTCATCGGCACGGTGGGTTCGGACGAGAAGAAGGAGACCATCCTGGCCCACGGCGCGTCCCATGCGGTCAACTACAAGACCGAGAACTTCCAGGAGGTGGCGCGCGACGTCACCGGCGGGCGGGGCGTCGACGTGGTCTACGATTCCGTTGGCAAGGACCATTGGCAGCGCTCGATAGATTCGCTGCGCCCGCGCGGCTACATGGTCAATTTCGGCAACTCGTCGGGCCCGCTGCCGCCGATCGATTCCGTCGAGCTCAACGTCAAGGGCTCGCTGTTCTTCACCAAGGCCTCGATGCGCTTCTACCAGCTCACCCGCGAGGAGCTGGAGGGCAGCGCGGCCACCCTGTTCGCCGCCCTGTCGGCGGGCGATGTGGCGACCGTGATCGGCCAGCGCTACAAGCTGGACGACGTGGCCCGGGCCCATGCCGACGTCGCCGCGGGCCGGACCACCGGTTCGACCGTGTTCGAGATCTAGGCCGATGGACCTGGAATACCGCCAGCCCAGCGCGGCCGCCCTGGCGCTGATGCGCACCGGCCACAACCATCCCGAGATGGTGGCCACCCTCGCCGAGATCGCGGCCGAAGGCGTGCCTCCGGCGCCCGCGAACCGCGACGGCGAGGTGGAGGACATCGGCGTGCTGACGGTCACCCACCGCTTCGTCGAGGCACCGGGCGAGTGCGAGACCCTGACCTGGCACTTCGTCGAGGCGGGGCCGGCCGGGCGCGCGGACGCCCCCGTGCTGCTGCTGATGCACGGCATCCCGCAATCCTGGTGCATGTGGCGGCCGATCCTGCCCGAGCTGGCCAGGCACTTCCGCTGCATCGCCATCGACCTGAAGGGCTACGGCCAGTCAGACAAGCGCTGCGGCGACTATCGCCACGAGGGCGTTGCCGACCAGGTCGTCGCGCTGATCGATGCGCTGGGGATCGACCGGTTCGCGCTGTTCAGCCACGACCGGGGCACGATGCAGGCGGACTACATCGCCGCCAAGCACGCGTCGCGCGTGACCCGCTACGTGCGCGGCTCGCAGCACCTGATCCACTTCCACCCGGACCTGGCGCCGCAGGAGGTGCTGTTCACCGACGTCGAGACGCGGGGAATCCTCCAGGACCCCGTCACGATGTTCCAGTGGGGCTTCGGGCGGCTGTGCAAGCACCCGATCGACAAGGCCACCGTGGTGCGCGCGATCCAGGAATTCTCGCGCCCCGGCACCGGCTCGGCGGTCGAGCGCTACTTCCACGCCTCGACCTTCCGCAAGGACTGGATCGACCGGCGCACTCGGCTGATCCCGGCCTGGACCATGCCGATGCTGATCCTGCAGGGCACCGACGAGCCGCCGATGCCGGTCGAGAACTACGAGGGGCTCGACGCATGGCTGCCCGGCGCGCAGGTGGCGCTGGTCGATGGCGGCCACTTCTTCGTCGAGGAGAACCCGGCCGAGACCCTCGAGAAGGTGCTGCCGTTCCTGCTGGCGGAGTAGGGCTCCCTATCGCCGCCGCCCGAACCGCCGCCTAGACCGCCGTC
Organism: Rhodospirillaceae bacterium; assembly: GCA_038117265.1. Lineage (GTDB taxonomy): Bacteria > Pseudomonadota > Alphaproteobacteria > UBA6615 > UBA6615 > JAYPUG01. The sequence continues at coordinate 233 of JAYOFO010000062.1, read as the reverse complement.
GGGGCGTGCGCCTTGGCAGACTTGGCGATCGCCTCGTGCACCGCGGCCGTGTGGGCCATCTCGTCCGGCGTGAACAGGTAGGTCTCATCGCCCTCGCAGGCCGCGGCGAAGTTCTCATCGTTGGCGCGCACCTGCTCGATCACCGAGCGTGCGGGCAGCACGATCTCCTCCGTGATGCCGCCGCCGTCTTCCACCCTGTTGGCGCCCTTGCAGATCGTGACCTTGTTGGTGTC
>JAYOFO010000061.1:0-14095 GCA_038117265.1 Rhodospirillaceae bacterium | reverse complement strand
GCGCACGCCCAGCCCGCGATCCACCAGATCGAGCTCCATGCCGAGCTGCGAGGTGAACTTCGCCGAGCCGTCTGCCAGCATCATCACCTTGTCGCCGACGCTCTGGTCCTTGCCCCAGGCCTCCATCACGAACGGATCGTTGACCGCCATGCAGGCGATGGTGTCGACGCCCTTGGCCTTGAGTTCCGCGGCCTTCTCGACAAAGCCCGGCAGATGCTTCGCCGAGCAGGTCGGCGTGAAGGCACCCGGCACCGAGAACAGCACCACCTTCTTGCCGGCGAACAGGTCGTCGGTCGAAACCTGGTCGATGCCTTCGGCGGTCTTGTGCGCCAGCGCACCCGCCGGAATCTTGTCACCCTTGCTGATAGCCATAAGCTCCCCTCCTCGCTTCGGATCGTGTTTGTTTGCACGCTATCGGACCCGGAACCCCGGCCCCGCACCCGTGCCTCACTGCGGAAGATAGACCGAAATCGGAAAGTTTCCAGCCCGCGAAGCGCCGTGCGGGCGAAAAATCACGCCCCCCCGCCGGAGGCCACGGAGGTGGTCGCGCCGGCCTGCGCCAATCCGCCCAGGACGGCGCTGTCGGACAGCAATTCGGGCAGGACCACGCCGTCGGGTGCATCCTGGCCGTAGATCACGTTGAACGGTATTCCGAACCGGTTGAACGATGCGAGGTAGCTGGCGATCGCGTCGCTCGGCTGGGTCCAGTCGGCGCGCATGCGCACGATCTGCGCGCGCGCGAAGGCATCGTTCATCGCCTGCGTGTCGAGCACCCGCTTCTTGTTCACCTGGCAGGTGATGCACCAGTCGGCCGTCACATCGACGAACACGACCTTGCCGTCGGCCACGAGGCCCGGGATTGCGGCGAGGTCGAACGGCTCCCAGTTCGCATCCTGCGCCGCGACCGCACCGGCATCGCGGACGCCGATGCCCAGCGCCGGCAGCGCGTCCGGCACCGCGAAGGCGACGAGCGCGGCCAGTGCGATCCCCGCTCCCATCAGCCGGCCGGCGCTCGCGCCCGTCCGGCCGCGAACGGCGAACAGGGCAAAGATCGCCGCCATCAACAGGCCCACGACGACCGCCGCGACGAGCGAGACCTGCACCGCCATCACCGACAGCAGCCACACCGCGGTGGCGATCAGGGCCAGCGAGAGGACCTTCTTGAGGCTGTTCATCCACGGGCCGGGGCGCGGAAGCCTGGTTGCCAGCGCCGGGAACAGTGCAACCAGGATGAACGGCAGCGCCATGCCCACCCCCAGCGCCGCGAAGATCGAATAGATCTCGACCGGGCCGCGGCTGAGCGCGAAGCCGATCGAGGTGCCCAGGAACGGCGCGGTGCACGGGGTCGCCAGGATCGTCGCGAAGGCCCCCTGGAAGAACTGCCCGCCCAGCGAGCTGCCGCCGCTGGCCGCGACGGCGGCGTCCGACACGCGACCGGGCAGCCGAACCTCGAACAGGCCCCACATGTTGGCCGCGAACAGGGTCAGGACGACGACCAGCGCGACGACGAACAGCGGCTGCTGGAACTGGATGCCCCAGCCGACGGCAAGTCCGGCGGACTTCACGCCCACCGCCAGGGTCGCCAGCGCCAGGAAGGAGATCACGATGCCCGCCGTGGTCGCGAGGAAGCCGAGCCGCACCGCGCGCAGATCGCCGCCGCCATGGCTGACGACCGACAGCAGCTTGATCGAAATGACCGGCAGCACGCACGGCATGAGGTTCAGGATCAGGCCGCCGATCAGCGCCAGCGCCATGATCGAGATCAGGGTCGCGATCGACAGCCCGCCCGTGTCGACATGCGCCAGCCCGCCCAGCGCCGGCGTGGCGCGCGTTTCGATGCTGCGCGCGCCGTCGATCAGGGTGAGGGTCAGCGGCGCGCTCTCGAGATCGACGGGCTTGCCGTCGCCGAAGATGTCCTCTGCGGTGACCGAGGCAAGGAGCAGGCGGCCATCGCCCACGAATTCGAAGCTGGGCTTAGAGAAGACCAGATCCTCCGACCCCTCGATCAGGAGATCGGGCGTGCGGAACGGGCTGTCGGCCCGGAAGGCCGTCCGGATCAGCGGCTTGGCCGCCGGGCCGGAAACCTCGGCGCCCTCGAACGTAAGGCCCTTGCGGCTGCCGTCGCCGGGCACCTGGTTCTGGTAACGCGCGATCAGGTTGGCGAATTCGGACGGGTTCGCGGGACCTGCGGGCAGATCGAGGGCCGCATCGAAGGTGTGCGGGATGCAGACATCATCGCAGATGAGCAAATCGACACGCGCGCGCAGCTGCAGCGCCTCGCCGACATTGCGGACCTGCGCCTCGATGGGAAAGACGACCTGCTTGGAATAGCCGAAGGTCTCGAGGTCGTAGTAGTTGAAGCGGACGGGCGCCGGCCACCGGAACACCGCATCGGCCAGGTTGCCGCTCCCCTCCCAGTCGACCTGCGGCGGGATGCCCGCATCGCCGGGCGAGCGCCAATAGGTCTTCCAGCCTTCGTCGAGCCGAACCTCGACGCCGAGCGGGACCGTCGACAGATCGCCGACCGCCGTCGTCGATGCGATCAGCCGAACATCGCCCTTGGGACCGTCGATCCAGTCGCTCGCGGCATCGGCGGATGCGGGCGCCGACCATAAAATCGCCGGAAACGCGGCCAGAATGACAGCCAGGCGGGCTAAACGGCCGAAATGCGTTAACATCGTCTTCGATCCTGGTGAGGTGCGCCTGAGAGTTCCGTACAGGTGCCAACGCCTGAAATATAGTAAAATTCCCTGCCGATCCTAGGCATACGACGCTCAAGCAACCTCACATTCGCGTGTCGCGGATTTATGCGGTCATGGCTTGCATTGGCGCCGCGAAACGCGAACATCATGGAGCGAGCGGCCCGGTGGCCGGGACAGGACCGATGAGCGAGACGGGAACGGACCAGTACCTCGAGGGGCAGATGCTCCTGGCGATGCCCGCGATGACCGATCCGCGGTTCGAGCGGACCGTGATCTACATCTGTGCCCACAATGACGACGGCGCGATGGGTCTCGTCGTCAACAAGACGCTCGACTCGATCGATTTCCGCGAACTTCTCGGTCAGTTCGACATCTCGGCCGCGGCCGACATGCGCCCGCTCGCCGTTCACTTCGGCGGCCCGGTCGAGAACCAGCGGGGCTTCGTGCTGCACTCGATGGACTATCGCCACGCCGAGACCCTCGTCATGGACGATCGGATCGGGCTGACGGCAACCCTCGACATCCTGCGCGACCTGGCGCAGGGCACCGGGCCCGAGCGCGCAATCATGGCGCTCGGCTATGCCGGCTGGGGCGCCGGCCAGCTCGAATCGGAAATGCAGCAGAATGCCTGGCTGTCGGTGCCCTACGATCCGCGCCTGGTGTTCGACACCGCCGACGATGCCAAGTGGGAGCGCGCGTTCAACAGCATCGGCGTCGACCTGTCGGTCCTGTCGGGCTCGGCCGGGCGCGCCTAGCCCGCCGCAGGTGGCCGGCCGCGCCAGCCGACCCGGATCGCATAGGCGGCAAACGCCGCGCTGACCGCAAACATCACGATGCCGCTGACGAAAAACGCATGGCCGACACTGGCTGCGTTGGCGAGGGGCACGCTGTAGAACGGCGAGGCGAACTGGCCGAGGAACAGCAGCATCGTGAGCGCGCCGAGCGCGCGGCCGCGCACCCCCATCGAGGTGCGGGTGATCACCGACAGGTTGGCGTTCGGGAGAAACGCGCCGACCGAGAAGCCGCCGATCGCCATGGCGATCAGGGTCTCGGTGAGATCCCCCGACCGGCTGGTCAGGACATAACCGACGCCGCCGAAGGCAAAGACCAGGGCGAAGATCGATTCCGGGCTGAGATACCTGCGGACACGGCCATAGACGAGCGACGCCGTTCCGGCGCTGAAGTTGAACATGCCGATCGCGAGACCCGCGCTGGTCGGATCGGTGACCCCGATCTCGACGAGGAAGAAGGCCGTCTGCGACGGAATCATGAACAGCATCACCATGACGAGGAAGGCCAGCCCGCAGTAGAAGCCGATGGCGGCCCACTGGTGCATGGTCGGCGGCGGCTCGACGACACCCCGGCCGGCGCCCCGGCCGGTCGTGGGCTCGTAGAGGCTCAGCAGCATCAGCGGCAGCAGCGCGAAGGCGACGAAGAACAGCGCGAATCCGGCGCGCCAGTGGATCTCGGCGAGCAAGCCGGCGATGACCACGAAAATCAGGGTTCCGTACGACATGAACGCGCCCTGGTAGCCGGCAACCCGACTGCGTTCCTCGCCGACGAAATAGTCGCCGACCAGCGCGGTCACGCTGGTCATGATCCCCGCCAGGAAGATGCCCAGCAAGGCACGGCTGGCAATCAGGACGTGGATCGATTCGATCACCAGACCGGATATCCCGAGCAGCCCGTATGCGAGCGCCGAGACGATCAGCACGTTGCGGCGGCCGTACCGATCGACCACCAGTCCGACGAAGGGGCCCGACAGCGCGATGAAGAGCATCGGCATGGTCAGGACCAGCCGCGACATCAGCTGGGCATTCTCGACAACGGCGTACTCGGCCTGCAACGCCGGCAGGGCCGGCGCAATCGCACTCGGCGCCAGGAAGGCCAGCCCGCTCGTCAACAGCACCGTCCAGAGCCGAAGGCGGCGGCGCACGGCGACCGCGGCCGGAACATGATCGGGAATCATGCGCCCTCGATCACGCGGTCAGCGACCGACGCCGGACCGACGATGGGATTTGTGATCTTCGGCCAGCAGCGAGAACAGCAGGTGATCCTGCCAGACGCCGCGAATCTTGAGGTACTTCCGGGCATAGCCGTCCTCGGAGAAGCCACGACCGAGCAGCAGGCGGCGGCTCGCCTCGTTGGTCGGCAGGCAGGCCGCCTCGACCCGGTGCAGCGCCAGATCGCCGAAACAGAAATCGAGCAGCAGCGACAGGCCCTCGCTCATGAAACCCTGCCCGGCATGGGCCTCGCCGATCCAGTAGCCCAGGGTGCCGCACTGGGCGACGCCGCGCCGTACGTTCGACAGGCTGATGCCGCCCAGCAGCGCATTGTTCGACCGGTCGAACACGAACATGCTGTAGCCGGTGTCGTTGCGCCAGTCGCTGGTGCAGCGGTTGAGACGGCGGTGGAACGCGTCTCGGCTGAGCGCATCGGAGGGCCAGGTCGGCTCCCAGGGCTCCAGGAAGCGACGGCTCGCCGCACGCACCTCGGCATAGGCGCGCCAGTCGCGCTCGAGCGGCGGGCGCAGATAGGTGCGCGCTCCCTCCAACCGCACGGTGGACGCGTTCGCCGCCAGGGATCGGAACAGTCTCATCCAGTCGGACTCCGTCCAACTAGGCCGCCAGCCGGCGGCTGATGCTCTCGAACGACTCCATCGCGTCAACGGGACCGACACTGGCCAGGCACGGAATCGTGGAGAAGGCCGCCTCCGCCACGCGCACGAGTGCCGCACGGTCGACACGCCCGATCTTGGCCACCAGCTCGTCGACGGGAACGACGCGATCATACAACAACATCTGCTGACCCGCGCGCTCGCTGCGGGCGCCGGTCGACTCCATGCCCATCAACAGGCTCGAACGCAGCTGCACGCGCGCGCGCTCGATCTCGTCGTCGCGCAGTGTTGCGGCCAGGCCGGTGATCTCGTCGCACAGCACCGGCACGAACTCGTCGAGAAGCTCCGGCCCCGTTCCGGCATAGATGCCCAGGACGCCGTCGTCGGAGAAGGCCGACAGGAAGGTGTCGATCGAATAGACGAGGCCGCGCTTCTCGCGAATCTCCTGGAACAACCGTGACGACATGCCGCCGCCGAAGAGGCTCGAGAGCACCGACAGCGCGTAATAATCGTCGGTTCCGACCGGCGCCCCGCGGAACCCCATCACCAGGTGTACCTGTTCGAGATCGCGCGTCTCGCGGACCTCGCCCCCGCCATAGTGGGCAGCGGAAAGCGGCTCGGAGGTGCCGGCGGGGACATCGGCAAGGTTCGAGCGGGCGAGCGCGACGAGGGTCTCGTGATCGATGTTGCCCGCCGCGGCGAGAACCAGCGATCCGCTATGGTAGTGCCGCGCGTGAAAGCCCGCCACGGCATCGCGCGGCATCTGGCCCACGACCTCGGGCCGGCCCAGAACGGGGCGCCCCAGCGGCTGGTCGGGATAGGCGACCGCCTGGAACAGGTCGAAGACCACGTCGTCGGGCGTGTCGTGGGCCTGCCCGATCTCCTGCAGGACCACCGAGCGCTCGCGGCTGAGCTCTGCCTCGTCGAACAGCGAGTTGCGCAGGATGTCGGAGATCACGTCCACCGCCAGCGCCACGTCGCCCTTCAGCACTTTGGCGTAGTAGGCCGTCACCTCGCGCGCCGTGTAGGCATTGATGTGGCCGCCGACGCTTTCGACCGCCTCGGCAATTTCCAGCGCCGAACGCCGCGCCGTCCCCTTGAACATCATGTGTTCCAGAAGATGCGCCACGCCGTTGACCTCGGCGGGTTCGAACCGGGTGCCCGCATGCACCCAGATGCCCAGCGACACCGATTCCACCGATGGCATGTAGTCGCTGACGACACGAATACCGTTGTCCAGCGTGGTGACGCGTATGCCCGTCATCGCGCGCCTCCGCCCGCCGCCACGGCGTGGCGCCGGATGAACCCGCGCATGGCGTCGAGATCGTTGTCGACCGTCTCTGCCCTTTCCTCGCGCGCCAGCAGGTCCGCCAGGTGCGGCGGCAGGGCCGGACGCACCCCCGTCGCCTTCTCCACCGCATCGGGGAACTTCGCCGGGTGCGCCGTCGCCAGCACCACGCGCTTGCGGCCATCGTCGGCACACTTGCGGGCCGCGCCGATCCCGACGGCGGTGTGGGGGTCCACCAGCATTCCCGTTTCCTCATGAACCTGTCGGATGATCGCCAGCGTCTCGTCGTCGTCCACGCGCTGCGCGTCGAAGAGCGCGCCGGCCTCGCTACTCAGCCTGGCCCCGTCCGGCAAGGTTCCGCCGTCGCGGAACGCCCGCATGATCTCGGCCACGGTCGCCCCGTCACGTCCCATCAGTTCGAACAGGAGCCGCTCGAAGTTGGACGACACCTGGATGTCCATGCTGGGCGACAGGGATGGCTCCACCCCGGCGATCGACATGTCGCCGTTGGCGAAGAAGCGGTAGAGAATGTCGTTGCGGTTCGAGGCGACCGTCAGCCGGCCGATCGGAAGCCCCATCCGGTGGGCCACATAGGCCGAATAGACGTTGCCGAAATTGCCTGTCGGCACGACGAAGGAAATCTCGCGCTCGGGCGCGCCGAGCCGGGCGGCGGCGGCGAAATAATAGGCGGTCTGGCCCATCACCCGCGCCCAGTTGATCGAGTTCACGGCCGACAGGCCCAGCTCGTCGCGCAGCGCCTCGTCGGCGAACAGCGCCTTCACCATGTCCTGGCAGTCGTCGAAGGTGCCGCGCAGGGCGATGTTGTGGACGTTGGCGGCCGCAACGGTGGTCATCTGGCGCCGCTGCACCTCCGAGACCCGCCCCTGGGGGTGGAGCATGAAGATTTCGAGGTTGTCGCGGTCGCGGCACGCCTCGATCGCCGCGGAACCGGTATCGCCCGACGTCGCGCCGACGATGGTGATCCGCGCGCCCCGCTTCGCCAGCGCATGCTCGAACAGGCGCCCGACGAGCTGCAGCGCGAAGTCCTTGAAGGCCAGGGTCGGCCCGTGAAACAGGTCGAGCAGCCAGGTGTTGTGGTCGACCTGGCGCAGCGGCGCCACCGCGGGATGCCGAAACCCGGCATAAGCCTCGCGCACGAGCGCCGCCAGCGCGGCATCGTCGATGTGCTCGGGCTCGATGAAGCGGCGCACGATACGGTAAGCGATTTCGTCGTAGGCGAGGCCGTCGAGCGCACGGATGTCGGCGGCACCGACGGTCGGCCAAGCCTTGGGCACATAGAGGCCGCCGTCGCGCGCTAGCCCGCTCAACAGGGCGCCCTCGAACGAAAGCTCGGGCGCCGTCCCTCTGGTGCTCACGTACGCCACGTCCGCATCCCTCGATGAAAAGCGCGCTAACCTATCCAACGCCTTTTGACGACACAAGAACCGCGCGTCTCACGCGGCTTCCAGGTAGCGCGTGCGCAGATGGTCGAGGAAGATCGCCGGGTTCAGAGGCTCGCCCGTCGCCTCGATCAGCAGGGTCTCGGCCGGCAGCCGCGAACCGCTGCCGTGCACGCGCGTCCGCAGCCATTCGAGCAACGGCGCCAGCCGGCCCGCCGCGATTTCCGTGTCGAGGTCGGGAAGGTCGCGACGCGCCGCCCGGTAGAACTGCGCTGCGGCCATGGCGCCCAGCGTATAGGTCGGGAAGTAGCCGAAGGCGCCCGACGGCCAATGGACGTCCTGCAGGCACCCGTGGCGGTCGTCGGGCGGGACGATTCCGAGCAGCTCGCGCATCGCCTCGTTCCACGCACCGGGCAGATCGGCCAGGGGGAGGTCGCCCGAGAGCAGCGCGCGCTCCATCCGGTAGCGCAGCACGATGTGCAGCGGATAGGTGGCCTCGTCGGCGTCCACCCGGATGAAGCTGGGCTCCACGCGCGTGTAGAGGCGGTACAGGTTCTCGACGTCCCAACCCGCCCCGGAGCCGTCGAGGGCGCGCTGCATGCGCGGCAGGGCGAACGTCAGGAACGGGCGCGAGCGGCTCACCTGCATCTCGACGAGAAGCGACTGGCTCTCGTGGATCGCCATGCCGAGCGCCTTGCCGACCGGCTGATGATCCCATTCGTCGGGCAGCCCCATATCGTAGAGGGCGTGACCCGTCTCGTGCAGCACGCCCATGAGCGATTCGGTGAAATCGTCCTCGTTGTAACGCGTGGTGATCCGGACATCGCCGGTCGCGCCGCCGCAGTACGGATGGTGGCTGACATCGAGCCGGCCGCGTTCGAAGTCGAAGCCGAGGATTTCCATGAGTTCGGCCCCCAGCGCGCGTTGCGCTGCGACCGGGAACGGCCCGTCGGGCACGACCGGCGCGGGGCGGACGTTCTGGCGCTCGACGATCTCGCCGATCAGGCCCGGCAGCGTGTCGGCCAGCTCGCCGAACAGCGGGTCGAGCTGGGCCACCCGGATGCCCTCCTCGAAGCCGTCGAGTATCGCATCGTAGGGATCGAGCCCGAACGCCGCAGAGCGCGCCTGCGCGATCTCGCGCACCAGGTCGAGGACCTCCGACAGGGACGGCACGAGATGCGCATAGTCGTTCTCGGCCCGTGCGCGACGCCAACGCAGCTCGCACACGGAATTGGCCCGCGCGGCCGCCTCGACGAGATCGGCCGGCACGGCGGCGGCACGCAGATGGCTGCGCCGCATGATTCGCAGGTTCGCCGCATCCCAGTCGTGCGCATCGCGTGCGCCGAGTTCCGCTTCGGCCTGCGCCAGCAGGTCCGGAACCGCGGGATCGACCAGCAGTTCGTGCCGCAGCACGCTCAGCGCCGCGATCTGTTCGGCGCGCCCGTCGGAACTGCCCTCGGGCATGGTGGTGGCCTGGTCCCAGTCGAGGATGCCGAGCGCGTCCTGGACCAGGCTGGCGCGGCGAAACCGCGCCCGCAGAGCGGCGTAGGCCGGTTGGTTCGTTGGGATGTTGGCGTGGCTCAAGCTTCGCTCCGGCGCAGATGAAAGACGACGAAGATCACGATCAGGACGAGCGCCAGCCCGTACCACGTGACCGCATATTCGAGATGCGAGTTGCGCAGGTTCACGTCCGGGACCGAACCTGCCGGATAGGTGCCCGGCGCCCCGCTCGCGGGGCCGGCCTGGACGTAGAACCCGACGGGACCCGAGAGCCCCGACGCCGTCATCATCGCCGCTTCGTCGAGAAAAAACCAGTTGTTGCGGTCAGGCTCGTTGTCGGGAACGAACGCGCCCCGGACCGTGTAATCGCGGACGAATCCGTCGATCCGGGCCGGTTCCGCGGCCCCCGGGCGAAAGTTGCGCAAGGCATCGACCGGCATCCAGCCCCGGTCGACCATGACGGTGCCGCCGCCGTCCGCCAGCACCAGCGGCGCGATCACATGGCCGCCCGGCGCACCGTCGCGCGTGCGGTTGATCAGCCGCATGGCGACATCGTTGCGCAGCGTCCCTTCGACCGTGATCGGGCGGTACTCGCGCGCCGCGACACCGTCGCGCAGGACGTCGGAGACCGTCACCGGCGCGGCGGCCACCCGGGCCGCGCGCGTGGCGATCAGCTCGTTCTTCCATTCGAGGCGCTCGACCTGCCAGGTGCCGAGCGCGACCAGCACGCCCAAGACCGGCAACGCGACGACGCTCGCCCAGAATGTGGGTCGGAAACGCAATCGGTCCATCACCGCCCCCGGCTAGCGGGTTGTGTCGGCATCGTCGACGTTGTGCTTGAACTGCTGCGCGATCAGCCAAGCCTTGAAGATTCGCATCAGTGCGATCGCGCCGACCAGGATCACCGGGATCCAGATCACGAAATGGACCCAGATCGCCGGCTCGAACGTGAACTGGAACCACGCGGCGGCCGGCAGGATCAGCGCACTGAACAGCACGATCACGAAGAATGCCGCGCCGTCGTCGGCGTTGAGCCGGCTGTAATCGAGGTCGCAGGCCGTGCAGCGATCGGCCGGCTTGAGCAGGCCGTCATACAGCTTGCCCTGCCCGCAGCGCGGGCAGGCGCAACGCAGTCCGGTCTTCAGGCTCGATTGCCGCGGATGGTATTCGGCCACGCCTATCCTGTCCGATCGGGCCCTCCGCTCAGGCGAAGGTGCCCCAGACGTAGACGAACGAGAACAGGAACAGCCAGACCACGTCGACGAAGTGCCAGTACCAGGCCGCCGCCTCGAAGCCGAAATGATGGTCGGCCGTGAAGTGGCCCTTCGCGCAGCGCAGCCAGCACACGGCGAGGAAAATGGTGCCGACAATGACGTGGAAGCCATGGAAGCCGGTCGCCATGAAGAAGGTCGAGGGATAGATGCCCTCGCGGAACCCGAACGGCGCGTGGGCATACTCGAAGGCCTGGGCGGCGGTGAACAGCACGCCGAGGAACACGGTCCAGCCCAGCATCTTCGACGCATGCTTCATGTCGCCCTTGACGATGTCGTGATGGGCCCAGGTCACGGTGAAGCCCGACGTCAGCAGGATCAGCGTGTTGAGAAGCGGCAGGTCGAACGGGTTGAAGACCTCGACACCCTCGGGCGGCCAAACGAAGCCGGCCGCCTCCTTCGGGAACAGGCTGGCGTCGAAGAACGCCCAGAACCAGGCCGAGAAGAACATCACCTCGGAGATGATGAAGAGCGCCATGCCGTAGCGCAGGCTGAGCTGCACCACCTTGGTGTGCACCTTCTGGAACGTGGCCTCGTCTATCACGTCGCGCCACCAGCCCATCATCGTCGCCATGCCGATTATCAGCCCCGGCGCGACCGTCCACAGGCCGATCGTCTCGAAGAAGCCCTCGAGGCCCGTGCCGAGAACACTGGGGTGCATGAAGATCACGAGCCCGGCGGCGGTCAGGAAACCGCCGATGGAACCGACGATCGGCCAGTGGCTCGGCTCGACCAGGTGATAGGGGTGGTTGCCGTGTCCGTGATCGTGTGCGTGATCGCTCATGTTCTCGTCTCGCTGCTTTGCCGGCGGACCGGCCTTCGAAGGGTGGTCAGTTCACGTTGGTGTCGCCGCGTTCCGGCAACGAGGCGGCCTTGCGGTCGGCCTCCGCATCGCGATCGCGGAAGAAAGTATAGCTCAGGGTGATCGTCGTCACGTCGTCGAGATTGGAATCCTCGGCGATCGCCGGATCGACGAAGAAGGTGACCGGCATCTGTGCCGTCTGACCCGGCTCCAGCGTCTGCTCGGTAAAGCAGAAGCACTCGATCTTGACAAAATAGGGTGCCGCCTTGAGCGGCGTCACGTTGAAGGTGGCGGTGCCGGTGACGGGTTTCGCGTGCCGATTGGTCGCCTCGAAGAAGGCGATGCCCGTCTCGCCGACCTTCATGTCGACCTTGCGCTGCACCGGCTTGAAGCGCCAGTCGAGCGCGGGTTCGATGTTGCTGTCGAAACGGACCGTGACCGGCCGCTCGATAACCGCATCCGCCTCGGGCGCGCTCGCCTCGACCAGCGGCGTGCCGGCAAAGCCGAACTTCTGACAGAATGCCCGATAGGCCGGCACCATCGCATAGGCCGCCGCGTTCATCGCGACCACCGCCCCGATCACGCCGATGAACACGTAGCGGTTGCGGCGGCGCCGACGCGTCCTGGATTCGCCCACGCTCATCCCAGAAGCCCCGCGCGCGCGATGAAGACCAGATAGAAGATCGCGATCAGGCCGACAATGACGGCCAGCATTGCGTAGTTCTTGCCGCGCTGCTCGCGGTGCCGCTCGCTGAGGTATCGCTTGGCCATCGCCACCTCAGCCCGCCAGCCCGAGCATCGCATCGGCCAGAAGCAGCGCGAAGAGCAGGAGCAGATACAGGATCGAGAACCGGAACATGGCCCGTGCGCGCCGGTCTTCGGCGGCATCCGGTTCGCGCAGGACGCGCCACGCATGCACCACGAAGATGCCGCCCAGCGCCGCGGCACCGGCGGCGTAGAGCACACCCGCTCCGCCGATCGCCCAGGGCACCAGCGTCACCGGCACCAGCGCCAGCGTGTAGGCCAGCATCTGACGCTTGGTGGCCGCGCGGCCCGCGACCACGGGCATCATCGGAATTCCGGCGCGGGCATAATCGCTGCAGCAATAGAGCGCCAGCGCCCAGAAATGCGGCGGCGTCCAAAGGAAGATGATCGCGAACAGCGCCAGCGACACCAGGCTGACATCGCCGGTCACGGCCGCCCAGCCGATCATCGGCGGGAACGCGCCCGCGGCGCCGCCGATCACGATATTCTGCGGCGTGCGCCGCTTGAGCCAGACGGTGTAGACGAACACGTAGAATAGGATCGCCAGCGCCAGGAGCCCGGCCGCGACCATGTTCGTCGCGAGCCCCATCAGCAGCACCGAGAGCAGCGCCAGGACGGTTGCGAAGCCCAGCGCGTCCTCGGGCCGCACGCGGCCCGCCGGCAGCGGCCGGTTGGCGGTGCGCGTCATCACCGCATCGATGTCGCGCTCGTACCACATGTTTACCGCGCCCGCCGCGCCGGACCCCACCGCGATGCACAGGATCGCGACCACGGCCAGCAGCGGATGCAGATCGCCCGGCGCGACGAACAGGCCGACGGCCCCGGAGAAGACGACCAACGTCATCACCCGCGGCTTCAGCAGGGCGATGAAATCGGACACGCGCGAGCCGCCGGCAACCGGCAGCGCACCCGGCTGGACGCGTGACATGTATCCGATGTCGGCCAAGGCCTCTCTCCGTCCGCGCGCCTGCGCCGGCCTAGTGGGCCGGTGCTGGCTTGATCTCGGGTAGTTCCTCGTGGGTGTGGTGCGGCGCCGGCGACGGCACCGTCCACTCGAGCGTGGTTGCCCCCTCGCCCCACGGGTTCGCTTCGACCTTGCGGCTGGAGGTGAACATCTGGAACAGGACGGTGAGGAAGATGATCACGCCGAAGCCCGACAAATAAGCACCCCAGGACGAAACCTCGTTCCAGCCGGCATACGCGTCGGGATAGTCCGGATAACGGCGCGGCATGCCCGCGAGGCCGAGGAAGTGCTGCGGGAAGAATGTGAGGTTCACCCCGATGAAGGTGACCCAGAAATGCAGCTTGCCCAGGGTCTCGTTGTACTGCCGGCCCCACATCTTGCCGGACCAGTAATAGAAGCCCGCAAACATGCCGAACACGGCGCCGAGGCTGAGGACATAGTGGAAGTGCGCGACCACGTAATAGGTGTCGTGCAGTGCCAGGTCGATGCCCGCATTCGACAACACGACGCCGGTGACGCCGCCGACGGTGAACAGGAAGATGAAGCCGACCGCCCAGAGCATCGGCGTGTCCATGCGCACCGACCCGCCCCACATGGTGGCGATCCAGGAGAAAATCTTCACCCCCGTCGGCACCGCGATGACCATCGTGGCGACGGTGAAGTAGACCCGCGTGTCGACATCGAGGCCGACCGTGTACATGTGGTGGGCCCACACGATGAAGCCGACGAAGCCGATCGCGACCATGGCGTAGGCCATGCCGAGGTAGCCGAACACCGGCTTCTTCG
>JAYOFO010000060.1:0-14210 GCA_038117265.1 Rhodospirillaceae bacterium | reverse complement strand
CAGCACGAGCGGCCAGGCGATGGCGTAGCCGGCGATGCTCGCCTGGGTGACGCCGATGTCCACCAGCAGGAAGGGCAGGTTGAGCGGCATCTGCAGGAAGATGCCGCCCGTGGCGGCGACCATCAGGTAGATGGCGATCACCGCGGGCCAGTTGGTGCGTGCCGGTGCGGCGCCGTTGGCCTGGCGGGCGATGGCCTCGCCGCTGCGGTCCGGTTCGGTGACGGTCGCGAGCAGGCTCGGCAGGAGCAGCAGGACGACCAGGTGGAGCGCGAAGGGTGTGCGCCAGTGGAAGTCGGCCGCCACGCCGCCCAGCAGCACGAAGATGACGCCACCGGTGGCCGTCGCACCCGCGTAGCGCCCGATCATCCGCCGCCGTGTCGGGATGTCGGTGTAGTAGTCGGCGAACAGGGTCGGCGGCAGGGTGAACAGGATGCCCATGGCGAGCCCGAGCGCGGCACGGCTGGCGAGGATCGCGTACAAATCGTCGAGCAGAACCGGGAGCCCGCCCGCGACCGCATAGAGGGCCGCGCCGAACAGCAGGATCGGCTTGCGGCCGATCTGGTCGGCCAGCACGCCCACGACCGGGCCGGCCAGCGCCAGCAGCAGGGTGGGCATCGACACGACCAGCCGCGCCAGCAGGTCGATGTCGGGCAGGTCCGCGAAATGCCGCGACAGGTCGGGCAGGGCGGGGGCCGCACCCGCCATCGCCATGGCCGACAGCCCGCCGCACGCGTACAGCGTGGCGTCGCGCGTGCGCCGGCGCAGGACACCGGCCGTGCCGGCGTCGGCAGGGTGGGTCATTGGGGATGCTCCGGCGGTGCCGGTCTAGAGACCGGCGAACACCGCCTCGACGACCGATTCGGTTCGCACGCCGATGCCCATGCCCTCGCTCTGGTAGTTCGACACGAAGCACATGGCCAGATTGCGGTCCGGGTCCGCGATGGCGCGCGCGCCACCCGAGCCGAGATGGCCGAACGCGTTCGGGTTGGGCCCCATGATGACGCTGCCCTTGGGGTTCTGGGCATAGCCCATGGCATAGCGCATCGGCCGGCCCGTCATGCCGTCGGCGACGTCTTCCCACTGGGTGACCGTCGCGCGCGCGACGGCCGCGGGCGAGAGGATTCGCACCCCGTCGATCTCGCCGCCATTAGCCAGCGCGGCATAGATGCGGGCCATGGCGCGGGCCTCGCCGAAGCCGCCGAACGACGGGATGCCGGCGGTGCGGAACTTCGTGCCGTTCTGGGCGTCGGTGTCGAACGGCTTGGGCATCGGCTTCCAGGCGCGCGGCAGCGGCCCGTCCGGTGCGGCGCCGCCGCGCAACATGGCGTTGCCCTCGGTGTTGGGCACGAGGTCGGCGACGCGGTCGAGATCGGCTTCCTCGACGCCGATGCGGTAGTCGGCACCGAGCGGTTCGCAGACATTCTCGTGCAGGAATTGGCGCACCGGCGTGCCGGTGACGCGGCGCACCACCTCGCCCAGCAGGTAGCCGATGTTGACCGTGTTGTAGGCGCCCTTGCTCCCGGCCGGCCAGGCGGGCGCCTGTTTCTCGAGTGCGGTGACCATCCGGTCGAAGTCGAAGATGTCGCCGGGCTCCGCCGCGTCGGCGAAGCACACCCCGCAATTGTGCGACAGGATGTGGCGGATGAGCGCGCCGTGCTTGCCGTTTTGCGCGAACTCGGGCCAGTAGGTGGCGACGGGCGCGTCGAGGTCCACCTGGCCCCGGTCGACGAGGATGTGGACGCAGGTGGCGCACATGCTCTTGGCGATCGAGTACATCAGGCACATCGTGTCTTCGCGCCACGGCTTCGTGCGGGCGGCGTCCATCCAGCCGCCCCACATGTCGACCACCTTCTCGCCGCCGTAATAGACGGTGACGGCGGTGCCCAGCTCGTTGCGTTCGCGGAAGTTGGTCGCCAGCGTGTCGCGCACGGCGGCGAACCGCGGATCGCAGTGGCCTTCGATCTCGAAATCCAGGACCCCGGTGGCGCTCATCTCGTCTCTCCCCTGTTCCCGGAGGGAGTATCGACCTCGGGGGCGGTCGGGCGCAATTGCGCGACGGTGCGGCCCCGAGGGATGGCGCGGGCCGTTACTCGGGGTCGGGGGCGGGCGGTGCCGCCGCTCCCTCGCCGCGCAGCTTGAGCACGATCATGGTCGAGGCGAGGACGAGGGTGATGACGTTGGCGACGATGATCGGCCGCGATTCGATCATGATGCCGTACACCAGCCAAAGGGCGAGCCCGGTGGCGAAGATCATGAACATGACCAGCGAGACGTCGCGGGTGGAGCGGGTCCGCCAGGATTTGACGACCTGCGGCACGAAGGCGATCGTCGTCAGGACGGCGGCGGCGGTGCCGATCAAATCCGGGTGCAGCGTCTCAAGCATGTCGGTGAGGCCCTGGCGAAATCTCCGCCAAATAGATGGTGTGTCCCCGAACCGGCGCAAGTGTGCCGGGCATTCGATTCTCAGCGCGTGGCGAAGGGCTGAAGCGCGACGGCCAGGTCGAGCAGAGCCTCGTCGCCGCCGGTCCAGCCGATGAAGGAGAGCCCGGCCGGGCAGCCGTCGACATCGACGGCCGGGATCGTGACCTGCGGCAGGCCGGTGTGGCCCGAGATGCAGGTCAGCGCCATCGTGTTGGCTCGGAAGAAGTCGAGGGCCTCGCCTTGCGTGTCGAGCCGTGGCGCGATGACCGGAGCGGTCGGCAGGCACAGGATCGTCCCGGGCGTCACCAGCGTCGCCAGGCGTTCGCGCACCCGCGCGCGCACGGCATTGGCGGCTGCGATTTCATCCGCGGTGATCGCGGCGGCCATGGCGAAGCGTTCCCTGATGCCGGGGCCCAGATTCGCGTTGTGCGCCTCGGCCCAGGGCACGTTGGTCTGCTTGACCTCGCCCGCCTGGATCACGCGGAAGGCGTCCCACCAAATCTCCAGCGTATCGTCGCCGGCGACCGCGACCGGCTCGGCCTCGGGCAGCGCGCCGGCTGCCGCGCCGAGGAACGCGCCCAGCGCGTCGGCGACCATTGGGTCGGTGCGTTCGAAGGCATCGCTCAGCACCAGCATGCGTGACGGTGTGCCGGCCACCGCCGCGTCGTCCAGCAGGATCGGCCCGATGTCGCGGAACAGCTTCGCGTCGTTGGCGAACCAGCCCGCGGTGTCGAAGCTGGGCGCCATCGGGTGGGCGTTGGACAGGTCGATCCGCCCGTGGGTTGGGCGCAGACCGTACAGCCCGCAGAAGGAGGCCGGTATGCGGACCGAGCCGCCCGTGTCCGAGCCCAGTGCGAAGTCGCAGAGTTCGGCGCCGACGGCGGCCGCCGATCCCGACGACGAGCCGCCCGGCATGCGGCCCGGCGCGCGCACGTTTACGGGCGTGCCGTAATGGGCGTTCATGCCGGTCAGCGAATAGAAGAACTCGTCGCACACGGTGATGCCGACGATGTCGGCGCCGGCATCGAGCAACGCCTGCACGGCGGGCGAGGTGGCCGTCTCCGGCGCGCTCCAGGCATACCAGTCGGGACTGCCGTTCGAGACCTTGCGCCCCGCGATGTGGAACAGGTCCTTCACCGCGAAGGTCCTGCCGGCGAGCGGACCGGCGCCGGCGCCCGGGATGGGCTCGGTGACGGTATGGGGCATGAACGCACCGACGGTGTCGGCGGGGATTGCGGGGTCGGACATGTCGGTGCGCCTTCGCTGCTCGCTATTTCTTCTTCGCGGATGTCTTGCGCGGCTTCGGCGCCGGCACCGCCTTGTTGTACCAGTCGAGAATCTGCTCGCCGTCCCAGCACACGACGCCGGGCTGGGACAGGATGTACTCGAAGGTCTCGCGCACGTAGCGGATGCGGTGCGGCGAGCCCGACAAATAGGGGTGCATGGCGATGGCCATGACCTTCGCCGTCTCGTGGCTCTCGGCATAGATGGTGTCGAAATAGTCCAGCGCGCGGGTCTTGAAGACGTCGGACGTTTGGTACTGGATCGCCATCATGACGATGTCGTGCAGCTCGTAATTGTAGGGCAGCGCCACCATCGGCTTGCCGCCCGTCGTCTTCAGGCGGACGGGCTGATCGTCGAGCACCCAGTCGCCGATATACTCGACGCCGGCGTCGGCGAGATGGTCGATGGTCTCGTAGGTTTGGGTTAGGCCCGGGCCGAACCAGCCGCGCGGCCGCTTGCCGCAGAAGTCGCCGATGACCTGGAGCGACTTGTCGATCACCGCGCGCTCGTCGTCGAGCTTGTGCATCGGTAGCTGCTCGAAGGAGTGGGCGTTGAACTCCCATCCGGCCTCGAGCACCGCCTCGGCCGCGCGCGGATACTCCAGGCAGGTGCGCGCGTTGAGCGTCACGGTCGGGCGAATGCCCAGATCGTCGAGCATCCGCTTGATGCGCCAGAAGCCCACCCGCATGCCGTATTCGTGCCAGCTCCAGTTCGGATGATCGGGGATCATCGGCTGGCCCTGGGGCGGCGGGATTACCATGCGGGCCATCGCACGCACGATGTCCCAGACCTCGAGCGCCAGCACGGGCCACACGATCATGCGGGCGCCATCGGGAAGCGTCAGCGGCTTGCGGTCGGTGATCGGCGAATAGGGCAGGCGATCGCCTGGCATCATGCCTGGCATGGTTTCTCTCCCTCGTGTTTCCGCCCCGCGGCAGCCCGGGGCGCTTTGTTCTGTTGCGCGGACTATAATGGCCTGCGAGAACCGACAAAAGGCGCGCGGCAAGGAAGCTGGCGCCGGCAGGGGAGACGCGATGAGCGGCATGGGGTCCGAAACGGACGTGGTTCTGGTCGAACGCGACGGCGACATCGTCACCGTCGTGCTGAACCGTCCGGAGAAGCTGAACGCGCTGAACAAGGCGATGTGGCGGCGCGTCGGCGAGGTGATGACGGAACTCGGCGCAGACGAGACGATCCGCTGCGTCGTGCTGCGCGGCGCCGGCGAAAGGGCGATGGGGCCTGGTGCCGACATCTCCGAGTTCGCGACCGAACGGTCGAATTCCGAACAGGCGGCCGATTATGGCGGGCTCATGCATTCCGCGATGCACGCCGTGCGCGACTGCCCGCACCCGGTGATCGCGCTGATCAAGGGGCTGTGCGTGGGCGGCGCGCTCGAGATCGCGCTGATGTGCGACATGCGCATCTGCGGCGAGGGCTCGCGCTTCGGCGTGCCGATCAACCGACTCGGCCTGGTCATGGCCTATCCGGAGGTCGAGGCGCTGGTCGGCCTGGTCGGCCGCTCCGTCGCGCTGGAGATCCTCTATGAGGCCCGCGTGTTCGGTGCCGCCGAGGCGAAGGAGAAGGGGCTGGTCAACCGGGTCGTCGCCGACGACGCGGTCGAGGAAGAGGCCTACGCGACCGCGCGACGGATCGCCGACGGTGCGCCGCTGGTCAACCGCTGGCACAAGAAGTTCGTCGACCGGGTGCTCGCCGGCGGTGCGCGCGCGCCCGAGGAAGAGGCCGAGGGCTTCGCCTGCTTCGACACGGAAGACTTCAACACCGGATACCGGGCCTTCCTGGCCAAGGAAAAACCCGAGTTCGAGGGACGCTAGAGATGAACGACAAGACGACCGGCATGCTGCACGGGCTCAAGGTGATCGAGATGAGCCACATCATGGCCGCGCCAACCTGCGGCCAGATGCTCGCCGACATGGGCGCTGACGTGATCAAGGTCGAGCGCCTGCCCGGCGGCGACGACACGCGCCGCTTCGGCGCGGGCAAGGACGGCGATTCCGCCGCCTTCGCCATGATGAACCGCAACAAGCGCGGGCTCGCCGTGAACACCCGCGAGGCGGCGGGCCGCGAGGCGCTGAAGCGCGTCATCGCCCAGGCCGACGTGTTCATCGAGAACTACCGCAAGGGCGCGATGGAGCATTTCGGGATCGGCTGGGAGGAGATGCACGCGCTCAACCCGGGCCTGATCTACTGCTCGGTCTCGGGCTTCGGGCGCACGGGCCCGTACGCGGACCGCGGAGGCTTCGACCTGATCACGCAAGGCATGTCGGGCATCATGAGCATCACCGGCGAGGCGCCGGGCCGTCCGCCGGTCAAGGTCGGCGCGCCGATCACCGACATCACGGCCGGCATCCTGTCGGCCATGGGCATCCTCGGCGCGGTGATCCATCGCAATGCCACGGGCGAGGGCCAGTATGTCGATGCCTCGCTGCTCGAGGCGGGGATCGTGCACACCTTCTGGCAGACCTCGATCTATCTCGCGAGCGGCGAAATCTCGCAACCCATGGGCTCGGCGCACCCGCTGTCCGCGCCCTACCAGGCCTTCCCGACGAAGGACACCTCGCTGGTGGTCGGCGCGGCGAACCAGAGCACCTGGCTCAAGTTCGTCGAGGCGATCGGCGCGCCCGAGCTGGCCGACGATCCGCGCTTCGAGACCAGCAACACGCGCATGGAGCATCTCGACGAGCTGGTCGCGACCCTGACCGAGATCCTCAGCCACGGCACCACCTCGGAATGGCTCGAAAAGCTCGAGGCGGCGGGTGTCCCCGCCGGCCCGGTCTACGACGTCAGGGAGATGACCGAGGATCCGCACACCGCCGCACGCGGCATGATCGAGCACGTGCCGGCCGCCATGGGCGGCACGCACGGCGTGATCGCCCACCCCAACAAATATTCCGCAACGCCGGCCAAGATCCGGCGCGGCGCGCCGCTGATCGGCGAGCACAGCCGCGAGGTGCTGGCCGAGTTCGGCTTCTCGGAGACCGAGATCGGGGAACTGATCGCCTCGGGTGCGATCGGCGCGCCGGGCACGAAGGCCGCGGCAGCGGAATAGGATCAGCGCGCCGCGTCTACCCGGTCAGCCGCGCGCGCTTCGCCTCCAGCCGCTCGCGCTGCTTGTCGAGATCGACCACGAAGCGTGTGTGGCGGCACTGGCCGACTTGGTCGCCGGCCTGGTCGTGGACCTCGACCGTGAAGGTGACGCGCCGCCGGTCGACCTCGACGATCCTGGCGTGCACGTCGACCCACATCCCGGCCAGGGTCGCGCCCAGATGGTCGATCTCGACCCGGGCGCGGACCGAGTTTTCGCCTTCGTCGAGATGTTTGAGCAGCAGGTCCTTGCAGATCCGCTCGATGTCGAGGACCATCGACGGCGTAGCATAGACGCGCAGTTCCTCGCCCATGAAGCTGATGGTCCGGTCGGTGTCGACCGTGATCCGGGCGGTCGTCTCGAGCCCGGCGGTGAGGCTGTCCTTCATGGCGATCCCCCGGTCATTGCGCCGCGTCGGCCTGTGCCAGACCCAGCACGCGGCCAAGGAAGTCCCAGGACGGCGTTCCCGGCGTGCCGAGATCCCCGGCGACGTCGAAATGGTTGGTGCCTGACACCACCCGCAGCTCGGCCGGACCGACCGTGGTGAGGCTCGCGTGGAACTCCCGGCTCTGGCGGACCATCTCGTCGGTCTCCTCGCCGCCCACCGCGACCATCGTCGGCGGCAGGGGCTGCACGAAGTTGAGGATCGGCGAGTGGGCGATGGTCTCGGACACCGAGAGCTGGAGGTACTCGGCCCGGTAGTTGCGCATGGCGGGGCGCAGGTCGTAATGGCCGCTAAGCAGATAGACCCCGGCGATCCCGTCGAGGTCGTCGGCATTGGCCAGCCGCACCATGGCCATGGCGGCTAGGTGTGCGCCCGAGGAATGGCCCGAAACGGCAATCCGCGCGCCGTCGATGCCCAGCTCGCCGGCCCGTGCGCGCACGTCACGGATCAGCATCACCACGCTGTCGACGATCTCGGGCAGGCGGGCCGCCGGAATCTGCGGGAAACCGCCATCGACGAAAGCAATGCCACGGCCGACGCAGGCATCCGACCAGGAACTGAACAGGCCGGGCCCGCCGCGTTGCCACTGCCCGCCCGACAGGAAGATCAGCGCCGGCGCACCCTTGTCAGCGCGGTACAGGTCGAAGACGCGTTCGGGCCCGGGGCCGTAGGAAAGGCCGCGCTGGGGTTTCAGGGTTTCGAGGTTGCGCTTCGCCTGGTCCTGCATGGCGGCCGCGGCCGCCTTGGCCGCGTCGGAGGTCAGGTTGGTGTACTGCGCATCGAGTTGCTCGCGGGTGTAGCCGCGGTAGATCGGATCGGACATGGCCGCATTCTAGCGCGTCGCCGGTGCCGTGTTGACGCGAAACCGCGCTGCGCCCACCATCTGCGCCAGATACGGAGGAACACGCCATGCCCGTCGGAGACATCAAGACGGTCGATGAACTGATCGCCCATTACGGCGAGCCCCAGGGTTATATCGGCCACAAGGAAAAGCCGGCGCTGAGCGAGCACTGCAAGCGGTTCATCGCGCTCTCGCCCTTCTGCGTGCTGTCGACCTCGGCCGCCGGCGACGGCTCGGCCGACTGCAGCCCGCGCGGCGACGCGCCGGGCTTCGTCCACGTCATCGACGACACCACGATCGCGATCCCTGACCGCCCGGGCAACCGGCGCACCGACACGTTCCACAACATCCTCGAAAACCCCGAGGTCGCCGCGCTCTTCTTGGTGCCGGGGCTGAACGAGGTGCTGCGGCTCAACGGGCGCGCGCGCCTGTCCACCGATCCGGCGCTGCTGGAGACGATGGTGGCGAACGGAAAGATGCCGCTGGCCGCCCTGGTGATCGACATCCGCGCCGTCTATTTCCACTGCGGCAAGGCGGTGATCCGCGCCGATCTGTGGAACCCGGAAAAGCGCACGGATCGCCGGGACTTCCCGACCCTGGGGCAGATCAACGCCGCCTGGTACGGCGAGGAGTTCGGCGCCGATGCCGATCAGATCGACGCGCGCCTGAAGGACGAGTACGCGAACAAGCTGTACTGAGGCTAGTCGTCGATGCCGGCGCGGAACGAGTAGCCGAGCCCTTCGAGCTCGCCGACCACGGCGTCGCCGAACCTCTCGCGCAGCTCGTCCTCGAGGCTCGGCGCGAACTCCACGTCGCGCAGCGGGCCCTGCAGTGTGACGTGCAGCAGGCCGCGCTCGTCGCCGATATTCTCGAACCGGCGCATCACGCCCGGCGGCACCGAGATGGTGTCGTAGAGGCCGAGCTCGATCGCGTGCTCGCCCCGGTCGCCCCAGGAGATGCGAAAGCGGCTCTGCAGGCAGGTGAAGGTCTCGGTCGTGTGCGCGTGCGAGTGCAGGCCCGGGCCGTTGCCGGGTTCGCACTCGGCGATCACGACGGCGAAGTTCTCCGGTCCCGGGATCACGCCGTTGCCCCACGGCGTGTCCTCGGTGACGGTCGCGATCACGGTGCGGGTCGCGCGCGCCGTCATCATCTCGCGCGCCTCGGGCGGAATCCTGCCCGCCGTGCGGTCCTTGTTGGCGGGCAGGTCGTCGAAGCGGGCGATGTAGCGCTCCATCTCCTCTGGGGTGGGTGTGGTCGTACGCATGGGCCGCGTCCTGTAGAATGGCATTCGAAACGAAACCGATTGACGCACGTCCCGGGCGGACGATCAACTGGCACGACGAAACGGCGAGGCGAGGGCGAAATGACCGGAGAGGCAGCGGTTTTCTATGCGGACGGGCTGCGGCTTGCAGGCACCTTCACCCGCGCCGCGGCCGCTGGCCCGCGCCCGGCGATCGTCTGCGTGCACGGCTATACCGGGCGCAAAGAAACCTACATGCCGCCGTTCGTGCGCGACTTCACGGCGGCCGGGTTCCACACGCTCGACTTCTATCATCGCGGATTCGGCGACAGCGAGGGCATCCGCAACCGGGTCGACCCGCAGGAGCAGGTGCGCGACATCCTCGCCGCGCGCATCTGGCTCGCCGCGCAGGACGGTGTCGATGACGCCCGGATCGGCCTGATGGGCCTCAGCCATGGCGGCGGCGCCTCGATCAAGGCCGGTGCGGTCGACCGGGGCATCGCGGCCATCGCGACGGTGGGCGCGCCGGGCAATGGCGAGCGCTGGCAACGCTCGAAGCGCACGCCCGAGGAATGGGCCGCCGTTCTGGAGGACCTTGCCCAGGATCGCATCCGGCGGGCCATGACGGGGGAATCGAAGCGGCTTCCCTACCAGGAGATGTCGCCCCCGGGTCCGGCCGAGCGGGCCGCCTTCAAGACCATGTACAAGACCGAGGACGCCTACCCCGACGGCTACCCGATCGAGAATCTCGAACTCGCCTGCGGGTTCCGCGCCCAGGATTGGGTCGAACGCATTGCGCCGCGCCCGCTGCTGCTCGTGCATGGCGAGAAGGACACCATGGTCCGCATCGAGGAGGCCGAGGCGCTCTACGCCAACGCCAAGGAACCGAAGGAGCTGTTCGTCGTGCCCGGGATCAACCACGCCGAGGTCTATGAGCCGCAGAACCCCAAGGTGTATGCGCAGGTGGCCGCGAAACTGCTGGACTTCTTCGGTGCCCATCTGGGCTAGGGCGCTCGCGCTCGCCGTTGCCATTCTTGCCGCGGCACCCGCGGCGGCGCAGGAAATCGCCGTCGATGTCGAGCTCGTGCTGGCCGTGGACGTGTCGGCCTCGATCGATGGCGGCGAGGTCAACCTGCAGCGTGCCGGCTACGTCACGGCGCTCACCAACCCCAAGGTGATCTCCGCCATGCTCGGCGGCCCGCTGGGGCGGGTCGCGCTCACCTATGTCGAATGGTCCGAGACCCAGCGCGTCACGGTCGGCTGGTCGGTCATCGCCGGCCCGGATGACGCGCGCCGTTTCGCCGCGGCGGTCGAAGCCTTCCCGATCCCCACGGGCGGCCAGACGAACATCGTCGGCGCGCTCGACTTCGCCGCCGCCCTGTTCGACGCCAACGCGATCGAGGGAACGCGCCGGGTGATCGACCTGTCGGCCGACGGGCGCGACACCGATGGCGAGGAGGCCCTGGTGGCCGCCGCGCGCGATCGCGCGCTTTCGCGCGGCATCATCGTCAACGGGCTGGTGATCAATCCGCAGCTCGAGATGACCGAGGTGGAGGGGGTGAAGTACGACCTGGAGGGCTATTTCCGCGAACTCGTGATCGGCGGTCCCGGCGCGTTCGCGATCGTCACGAAGTCGCCCGAGGACTTCCCGCGTGCCGTCGCCAGGAAGCTGGTGCTGGAGATCGCGCAGACCCCGGATTCGACGCCCGCCGCGGCCTTTCAATCGCGGCTGGGGATGTGATAGGCAGGGCGCCGAAACCCCGCCCCGGATCCGGGTTCCCGGCCGGGCACCAAACGAACATTCGAAGACCAGATCCAAGCACTGGAGAGACGTCGCCGTGAGCAGCGAAATCCGCGATTGCATTGCGCCCGACCGCAACCCGCGCAAGCCCAACATCACCCTGCCGAAAGGCTCGATCGACACCCATGTCCATGTCTTCTACGACAAGTATCCGCTGTCGCCGGGGCGCGGCTACAACCCGCCGGAATCGACGCTCGAGAATCTGAAGCACCTGCATTCGCAGCTCGGCATCGACCGGGTGGTGTTCACCCAGCCCTCGATCTACGGCACCGACAATTCCGCCATCCTCGACGGGATGAACGCGCTGAATGCCGAGACGCCCGGCCGCGCGCGCGGCGTGTGCGCCATGACGATGGACTTCTCCGACGCCGAGCTGCAGGCGCTGCACGACCAGGGCATTCGCGGCGTGCGCCTCAACATCGACAACAAGGGCGGCATGCCGCTGGAACTCGACCAGATCGGCGAGCTCGAGGCGCGCATCAAGCCGTTCGACTGGCACATCGAGTGGCTGTTCCCGGGCAAGGACATCGTCGCGCTGATGCCCGTCTTCGCGAAGATGACCACGCCCATGTCGATCGGCCACTTCGCCTACCAGCCGGCGACGGCGGGCATCGCGGCCGAGGGCTTCCAGGCGCTGCTCAAGCTGGTGCGCGACGGCAACACCTGGATCAAGATCTCGGGCTGCAACCGCGTCAGCGCGACCGACCTGCCGCCCTATGACGATTGCCAGCCGATGGCGCGGGCGCTGATCGAGGCGAACTCGGATCGCGTCATGTGGGGCACCGACTGGCCGCATCCCAACAAGTACGAGGTGAACCCGAACGACGCCGACCCGGTGGAGGCGTTCGGCCAGTGGGTTCCCGACGAGGCGATGCGCACGCGCATCATGGTGACCAACCCGCAAGCCTTCTACGACTTCTAGGCGCGCCATCGCACCGAACGACGAAGGGCCGGCCCCGCGGGGCCGGCCCTTTCGTTTGCGTGGATGCGGTCGGGCGTGCGGTCAGGAACCGTGACCTCCGTGGCCGTGCCCGTGCCCGCCCGCGCCCGTCGGGACGGTCGCGCTAGCCTTCCGCACGGTCACCTCGACCGTGACCTCGCCGGCGTTGGCGAAGGATAGGGTGAGGGGGAAGGTGGCGCCCTCGGCGAGGCGTTCCTTCAGGCCGAAGAGCATGATGTGCAGGCCGCCGGGCTGCAGCACCGTCGGCGAGCCCGGCGCGACCTCGATCCCCTCGACCGGGCGCATGCGCATCACGCCGCCGTCCATCAGGTGGGTGTGCATCTCGGCCCGTTCGGCGACCGGCGTTGCCGCGGCGACCAACCGGTCCACCGCATCGCCTTGGTTGGCCAGGGTCATGAAGGCCGCGCCGTTGGGCGCGCGCCCCGCCGTGGCTCGCGACCAGGGCTGCTCGACGACGATCCGGCCGGCATGCATGCCGTCCATCGGTTTCTTCATGTCCTGGCCGCTGGCGGGGGCGCCGGCCGGGGCGGCAGCCAGGGCCAGAAGCAGGGCCAGCGCGAGCGGGGCGGAGCGATGCATTCGATGCTCCTCGGAAGCAGAACTCTGAAAGCCGCGCGCATCCTAGTTGGCCGGCGCACCCCCGGGAAGCGACAGGACGTCGCGGTGGCGCCAACGTGAACCGTCGGCGTTCGCCTGCCGCGCCGCTTCCCGTCTCCCGCGCCTTTGCCTAGACTTGTCGCATCGACCCCGGCCGCCAGACGCCGGGGCGGAACGTAGGTCGAGGAGAGGATGCCCGTGGACCAGATCACCGCGCGCTATGGCAGCGACATTGACACCTTGCGCAGCGAGGATGCGCCGCTGCTGACCGGTGCGGGGCGCTTCACCGACGACATCAACGTGACGGGCCAGGCCCACGGCGTCTTCGTACGTTCGCCGGTCGCCCACGGGGTGATCAACGGGGTGGATGCGCGCGATGCGCTGGCGATGCCCGGCGTGCTGGCCGTGATCACAGGTGCCGACCTCAAGGCCTCGGGGCTCGGCGACATCCCGCCGGTGATCAGCTTTCCCGGCAAGGACGGGATGGCGATGGCCGACGCGCCGAAGCCCGTGCTGGCCTACGACAAGGTGCGCCACGCCGGCGAGGCGGTCGCGCTGGTCGTCGCCGAGACGGCCGCCCAGGCGGCCGACGCGGCCGAGGCGGTCGGCCTCGACATCGCCGAGCGGCCGGCGGTCCCCCATGTGGCCGACACGCTGGCCGACGGTGCGCCGCTGGTCTGGGATTCGGTGCCGGGTAACGTCGCCTTCGCATGGGAGCATGGCGATCGGGCGGCGGTGGACGCCGCGTTCGACGCCGCCGCGCACGTCTCGCGGGTCGAACTGCTTGACACGCGGCTGGCGCCGGTGTCGATGGAGCCGCGCGGCGGCATCGGCGAATGGGACGCGGCGCTCGGCCGCTATACGCTGACCGCACCGACCCAGGGCGTGGCGCTGGTCGCCAAGGTGTTCGCCACCCAGGTGTTCGGGGTCGCGCCCGAACAGGTGCGCGTGCTGACCCACGACGTGGGCGGCGGCTTCGGTATGAAGGCGCACCCCTATCCCGAATACGCCGCGATCCTCTTCGCCGCACGCACGGTTGGGCGGCCGGTCAAATGGTGCAACTCGCGGCTCGAGAGCTTTCTCGCCGACACCGCGGGCCGCGACACGCTGATCGCGGCGGAGATGGCGTTCGATGCGGACGGCAGGGTCACCGGACTGCGCGTCGACAACCGGGTCGGCATGGGCGCCTACCTGACGACCTTCTCGGCGGTGTTCGCGACCAACAACACCAAGAACTGCCTAGCCAGCGTCTACACGATCCCGGCGATCCACATCGACGTGACGATGACCCTGACCAACGCCGCGCCGCTGGGCCCGTATCGCGGCGCCGGCCGGCCCGAGGCGATCATCGCCATCGAGCAGCTGCTCGACCGGGGCGCGGCGGAGATGGGCCTCGACCGGGTGGACATCCGCCGCCGCAACCTGATCCCGGCCTCGGCCATGCCCTACACAACGCCGAACGGGCCGATCTACGATTCCGGCGAGTTCGAGGCCTGCCTCGACAAGGCGCTGGCGCT
>JAYOFO010000059.1:0-14430 GCA_038117265.1 Rhodospirillaceae bacterium | reverse complement strand
CGGTTCATGCCGAAATACTCCTCGTTCGGCAGCATCCCCAGCCCGTGGGTCATCCGGTTGGTGTAGTTGAAGTAGGCCGTGGTGTCGGCCACCTCGAACACCTCTTCCGGCGACAGCCCGGCGTCGAACAGCTTGTTGCGGTCGGCATCGCCCGTCTCGGCCGGGTTCGAGGTCAGCTTCCAGGCATAGTCGAGGATCGCGCGCTGGCGATCGGTCAGCGCCGCCTCGCGGTAGTTCACCATCAGGATGTCGCCGAGCACCGGGTCGTCCGACAGCTCGCGCACAGCCTGGCTGTGCGAGGTGATGCAGTAGACGCAGTGGTTGTGGGACGACACGACCACCGCGATCATCTCGCGCTCGAGCCGCGTCAGCAGCGCGTGCTCGCCCAGCATCAGCTCGTTGTACTTGCCGATGAAGGTGCGCAGCTTCTCCGGCCGCAGCGCGAAGGCGCGGATCACGTTGGGGACGAGGCCCAGCTTCTCCTCGCAGATGCGCATGTATTTCTGCAGATCCTCGTCGAGGGTCTCGACCTCGGGGATCGGCAGTTTTGAGATGTGCTGCAGCTGGTCGGGGGTCTCGCGCTTTTTGGCCATGTCGGGTCCTCCCTGAACGGCGATGTGTCGTTGCCGGGAGTATAGGCGCGGACGCGCCGGGCGGCTATTCCGCCGCTTCGTCCTTGCGCGCGAACGGCGCCTGCGAGCCGAACGCGCCGATCTGGGCGCGATGACGCAGCAGGTGGTCCGCGATCACGCACGCCATCATCGCCTCTCCGACGGGCACGGCACGGATGCCCACGCACGGGTCGTGGCGGCCCTTGGTCGCGATCTCTGTGTCCGCGCCGTCGCGGGTGATTGTTTCGCGCGGGGTCAGGATCGAGCTGGTCGGCTTGACGGCGAAGCGCACGACCAGGTCCTGGCCCGTGGTGATGCCGCCGAGCACGCCGCCGGCATGGTTCGAGGCGAAACGTACATCATCCCCGCTCATGCGCATCTCGTCGGCGTTCTCCTCGCCTGTCAGCGCCGCCGCGCCCATGCCCTCGCCGATTTCCACGCCCTTGACCGCGTTGATGGTCATCATCGCCGCCGCCAGGTCGGAATCGATCTTGCCGTAGATCGGCTCGCCGAGGCCCACGGGCACACCCTCGGCGACGACCTCGATCACCGCGCCGACCGACGAGCCCGCCTTGCGGATCTCGTCGAGATAGGCTTCCCAGCCGCCCGCCGCCTGCGCATCGGGGCACCAGAACGGGTTGTCCCCGACCGTGGCCCAGTCCCAGTTGGCGCGGTCGATGCCCATCGTGCCGACCTGCACCAGCGCACCACGGATCGCGACGCCACCGGGCACCAGCGCGTCGATTACCCTGCGCGCGAGCGCACCCGCCGCCACCCGGCTCGCGGTCTCGCGCGCCGAGGATCGGCCGCCGCCGCGATAGTCGCGGATGCCGTATTTGGCGTCGTAGGTGTAATCGGCGTGGCCCGGCCGGTACTTGGCCGCGATCTCGGAATAGTCCTTCGAGCGGGCATCGACATTCTCGATCAGCATCGAGACGGGCGTGCCCGTGGTCATCCCCTCGAAAGTGCCCGACAGGATCCTCACCGCGTCCGGTTCCTGGCGCTGGGTCGTGAAACGCGACTGGCCGGGCCGGCGCCGGTCGAGCCAGCCCTGGATGTCGGCTTCCGCGAACGGGATGCGCGGCGGCACGCCGTCGACGACGACGCCGATGGCGGGCCCGTGGCTCTCGCCCCAGGTGGTGAACCGGAAGATCTGGCCGAAGCTGTTGCCGGCCATGGCGCTGGCTCCTTCGGTCAGGCGTCGTCGGGCTTGAGGCCCGAGAGCAGGTCGGCGACCTCGGCCGCGGCGTCGACGGCGACCATGCCGACCACGTTGTAGCCGCTGTCGACATGGTGAATCTCGCCCGTGACCCCGGCGCCCAGCTCGCTGAGCAGGTACAGGCCGGCGCCGCCGACCTGGTCGGTCGTCACGTTGCGCTTGAGCGGCGCGTTGAGCTCGTTCCATTTCAGGATATAGCGGAAGTCGCCGATGCCGCTGGCCGCCAAGGTCTTGATAGGGCCGGCCGATATCGCGTTGACGCGAATGTCGCGCCCGCCGAGATCGACGGCGAGGTAGCGCACGGAGGCTTCCAGCGCGGCCTTGGCCACGCCCATCACGTTGTAGTGGGGCATGACGCGTTCGGCGCCGTAGTAGGTCAGCGTCAGCAGCGAGCCACCGTCGGACATCAGCGGTGCGGCGCGGCGGCAGACGTCGGTGAACGAGAAGCACGAGATGTCGAGCGAGCGCAGGAAATTCGCCCGGCTGGTGTCGACATACTGGCCCTTGAGCTCCTCCTTGTCGGAGTAGGCGATGGCATGGACCACGAAGTCGATTGTGCCCCATTCCGATTCCAGCGCGGCGAAGACGGCGTCCATGCTCGCCTCGTCGGTCACGTCGCAGGGCAGGACGAGCTTCGCACCGACGCTCTCGGCGAGCGGGCGCACGCGCTTCTCCAGCGCCTCACCCTGATAGGTGAAGGCGAGTTCGCCGCCCTGGTCGGAGACGGCCTTGGCGATGCCCCAGGCGATGGAACGGTCGTTTGCGACCCCCATGACGAGGCCGCGCTTGCCGGCCATCAATTGCGTTGCTGCGCTCATCGAATCCTCTCGGAACGGGCCCGGGCCCACTGCTGGCGGCATCCTACACCAACGCTCCGGGGCGGCAAGGCTGGGGCGACCCGCCGCGGAAGATACCATTTCTCTTTTGATATGATACACTTAGTGGAATTCCGTGGAGGGCATCATGGACGGTGAACGACTCAGCCGGCTGCATGACGAGTTCCAGTTCCTGCGCACGGTCGCGCGCCGGTTCGTCCAGGACCGTGTTCTCGTGTCGGCCGCCTCGCTCAGCTACACCTCGCTGCTGGCCATCGTGCCGCTGTTCGCCATCGCCTTTTCGGTGATGATGGCGTTTCCCGTCCTCGACGGAATGACCCAGAAGCTGCTCGGCATCGTGCTGAGCTATACCGCGCCGCATGTGGGGGGCGAGCTCGAGGGCTATGTCGACCGCTTCGTCTCCAATACCAGCCAGCTCACCGCGCTGGGCGTAATCTGGCTTACCGTCACCGCGGTGATGCTGCTGTCGACCATCGAGAGCGCGTTCAATGCAATCTGGCGGGTCGAGCACGCCCGTCCCATGGGCATGCGGTTGCTCGCCTACTGGACGACCCTGACCCTCGGCCCGCTGCTGCTCGGCGCCGGGCTGTCGCTCAGCACCGCGGTCTTCGCGATGAGCAATTTCTCC
The DNA here is from genome assembly GCA_038117265.1 of Rhodospirillaceae bacterium. GTDB lineage: Bacteria > Pseudomonadota > Alphaproteobacteria > UBA6615 > UBA6615 > JAYPUG01. The sequence goes on along the minus strand of JAYOFO010000059.1, from coordinate 11,136 downwards.
GCCTTGGGCGTCGACCTGCATGGCCTGCGCAGCTTCGGGCTGCGGCTGCTGCCCTTTCTGTTTGCCGCCGGCGGGTTCGTGATCCTCTATCTCGCCCTGCCGAACCGGCGGGTCGCGTTCCGCCACGCCGTGCTCGGCGGGCTGGCGGCGAGCGTCCTGTTCGAGCTGCTGAAGGCCGGATTCGGAGTCTATGTGCGCCATGCCGGCACCTTCGAGAGCGTGTACGGATCGTTGGCCGCGCTGCCCGTGTTCCTGATCTGGATGTACCTGGCCTGGGCCGTCGTGCTGATCGGGGCCGTGGTCGCCGCGACGCGGCCCGAATGGATGGCCGCACGCCGCGCGGCCGACTTCGGGCCCTTGACGCCGTCGCGCGTGTTGCTGCGCGCGCTGCAGGTGATGGGGACGTTGCTGGCGGCCGGGCGCGCCAACGAGAAGGTTTACGAGACACGGCTGCTCACAGCGACGGACGGCGACGGCCAGGCACTGAGTGTGGTCCTCGCGCGGCTGCAGGATGCGGGCTATGTCGCGCGCACCGAGGCCGACCAGCCGGTGCTGGCGCGCGACCTGGACGGCGTGACGGTGGCCGACCTGCACACGGCGCTGGGCTACGGGCCGGGCGATCCCTACCGTGACGAGGACACCGACCCGCGCTGGAGCGAGCCGCTCGCCGAACTGATCGAGGCATTCGAGGTGGCGCGCCAAGAGGCGCTGGGCGCGTCGGTTCGCGACCTCGTGCTGGCCGCCGAGAAGGCCGCCGAGACTCCGCGCGTCGTGCATGACAGCGAGGCGCGCTAGCGATTTCGGGTTGCCGCCTGATCCCCTATGATGCCGCCGGTTTTCGTGCCGGGAACGGGTGTTGAGAGCATGTCCGAGATCGATCCGATTGCGCAGTTCGGCGCGTGGTACCGCGATGCGGTCGCCGCCGAGCCGGTCAACCCCAACGCCATGTCTCTGGCGACGGTGTCGGCGGACGGCCGGCCGTCGACGCGCATGGTCCTCCTCAAGGGCCATGACGCGGACGGCTTCGTGTTCTTCACCAACTTCGAGAGCCACAAGGGCCACGAGTTGCTGGCGAACCCCAACGCCTCGCTGTGCTTCTACTGGAAGTCGCTGGGCCGCCAGGTCCGTGTCGACGGGCCGGCGCATCCGGTCAGCGACGGCGAGGCCGACGCCTATTTCGCGACCCGCCCGCGCGGCAGCCAGATCGGGGCCTGGGCTTCGGAACAGTCGCGAACCGTGGACTCCAGGCAAACGCTCGAGGCGCGGGTCGCCGATCTCGAGGTGAAGTACGCCGGCGCCGACGTACCGCGCCCGCCGCACTGGTCGGGCTTTCGGCTGGTGCCCGACCGCATCGAGTTCTGGACCGACCGGCCCGACCGTCTGCACGACCGCCTGCTGTATGTGCGCGACGGCGCCGGCTGGCGGGAATCCCGACTGCAGCCCTAGTTCGGTGCCGATCCGGCGCCGTTCCCATTGGCCGGCCGTGTTTGATCCAGGCCAAAGCCTCTCCATCTTTTGTCTGTCATGATCTTTTTATGAACGGACACGGGAGAGACCGATGCTGACGCGGCAGGACTGTCTGGCGCTGTGCGAGCTGACGGAAGAGGAAGTGGCGGCGATCGCCGAGCACGAACACGTGCCCGAGGTGGTGGCGATGGAACTGGGCCAGTATCTCTGTCACGCGCCCGACGGCGAGGCGCGGATCGAGCGGATGATCGTTGACGACATCGCGCATGCCCGCGAAACGGGGAATTTCGCCCACATGGCGAAGCTGGTGGCGGTGCTGCGGCACTTCATCGAGAACCACCCGCACTGACGAAGGAGGCGGCCGCTCGCATTGGCCGCTTTCCTTGCGCGCCGCACTGGACTACCTAGGGGGCATGGGCGACACGCGACGCAGCCTGATCCTGACCGGCGCCAGCCGGGGCATCGGCCATGCCACGGTCAAGCGGTTCTCCGACGAGGGCTGGCAGATCATCACCTGTTCGCGCGACCCGGTGCCTGAGCATTGCAAGCGCGACCCGAACTGGACGTCGCACATCCCCACGGATCTGAGCGACCCGGCCGACGTCGACCGGTTCATCGCCGAGGCCAATGAACTGCTCGGCGAGACGCCGCTCAACGCGCTGGTCAACAACGCCGCCGTCTCGCCCAAGACCGACTTCCAGGAGCGGCTGGGCTGCCTCAACGGCCCGCTTGAAGACTGGCGCGAGGTCTTCCAGCTTAACTTCTTCACGCCGCTCGCCCTGTCGCGCGGCTTCGCCACGGCGCTGGCGCGCGCCGGGCGAGACGATGACGAGGATCCCCGCGCGCCCAAGCCCAACGGCGGGGCGGCGATCGTCAACATCACCTCGATCGCCGGCCACGCGATCCATCCCTTCGCGGGCTCGGCCTATTCCACCTCGAAGGCGGCGCTGTCGGCGCTGACGCGCGAGCTGGCGGTCGAGTTCGCGGAACTCGGCGTGCGGGTGAACGCGGTCGCGCCGGGCGAGATCGAGACCGAGATGATCGGCGACGAGTACGAGCCGCTGGTCAACCGCATCCCGATGCACCGCATGGGCACGGCCGAGGAGGTGGCGGCGACGGTGTTCCAGCTCTGCAACCCCGATTTCGGCTACGTCACGGGCACCGAAATCTTCGTCACCGGCGGCCAGCACCTGTACTAGACTTGCGCTCGAACGTGCCTCGTGAACGGGGCCGCGATGCAGGGACTAGGAGGACCGCCATGACCATTCCCGTCCACAAGCCCAAGAAGGAAGACGTGCTCAAGTGCGTCGCCCGCTACGAGGACCTGTCGTCGACCGACAAGGGCCTGCCCGACCAGGAGGTCGAGGGCTACTACCGGACCTTCCGCAACGTCGTCGGCTTCCAGCAGCCCGAGGGCTCGGAGACCTACTCGCCCATCGGCGACGACGCCAAGCCGCACATCTCGCACCTCAAGCCCGGTTTCGGCATGGGCTACGTCTCGGCCGTGCCGGGGCAGGGCGTGATGATGCACACCCACGACACCAACGAATCCTTCGTCGTGATGGAGGGCACCTGGATGTTCGAGTGGGAGGGCGAGGACGGCGACGACCATGTCATCCTCGAGGAGCGCGACATCGTGTCCTTCCCGCCGGGAATCCAGCGCCGCTTCGAGTGCAAGGCCGCGCGGCCGGGCCAGGAGAAGGGCATGATCCTGGGTGTCATCGGCGGTGACACGCCGGGCGCGGAATTCTCGCCCGAATCCGTTGCGCGCCTGAAGGCCGAAGGCGCCTGGCCCGACGCCGCGGAATAGGGCGAACCGCGCGGACTGTCGGGACGTAGACCGCGATGCCGGTGGGCGGCGATGTGTCGCGCCCCGGGCGATTGCGTGTGCGCGGTTTGGTCGCCTAAATCGCGTCCAAAGCAATAGCCTCCGGCATCCGAATCGAAGGAGGCAAATCGATGGCCATTCCCGTCCACAAACCCTCGCGCGACGACGTCCTGAAGTGCGTCGCGCGTTTCGACGAGATCCAGACCGCCGATGGCGGCCTGCCCGATCAGAAGGTTGATGGCTTCTACCGCACCTTCCGCAATGCGCTGGGCTTTGCGGCACCGTCCGGCAAGGATGTCTACTCGCCGATCGGCGACGAGGCGAAGCCCAAGATCTCGCATCTCCAGGCGGGCTTCGGCATCGGTTACGTCACGGCCGACCCCGGCCAGGGCGTCATGATGCACAACCACGACACCAACGAGACCTTCATGGTCGTCGAGGGCACCTGGAAGTTCGAGTGGGAGGGCGACCAGGGCGATGACCATGTCATCCTCGAGGAGAAGGACATCGTGTCCTTCCCGCCGGGAATCCAGCGCCGCTTCGAGTGCGTGAGCCCGCGCCTGGGCGAGCGCCGCGGCACGATCATGGCGATCGTCGGCGGGGATACGCCGGGGGTCGAGTGGTCGCCGGAATCGGTGGAACGGATGAAGGCGGAAGGCGCCTGGCCGGACGCGGCCGAGTAGGCGCGCCGGGGCGAAACCCGAGGGGCTATTGGGCCGCCTGGTTCCCCTCGAGCGAGGCGAGCCAGGCGAGCCGCTCGTCGACTTCCGCAAGCTGGATGTCGAGCCAGGCGTCGAAGCGGCCCGGCTCGGCGCCATAGCGCGCCTTGAGGTCGAGCAGGCGGGCGCGTTCGTTCTCCGAGATTTCGCGCATCCGCGCGACCTGGTCGTGCGCATCGGCATCCGACAGCAGGTGCAGGAAGCGCAGCTTCAGCGCGAAGACGAGTTGCGAGTTGCCGTCCACCGGGCTGCGCAGGTTCGAGACCAGCAGCTCGCGCAGCTCGGCGCGGCCGGTATCGGTCAGTTCGAGGATGGCGTCCGCCGGGTCGTCGGTCTTCTCGGTCGGGCGGACCAGCCCCTCGGCGCGCAGCACCTCGATCGACAGGCCCATCAGGTCGAGCGACGGGCCGACGATGCGGCTGGCGAAGGCGCGGACCTCGCGTGCGAGTTCGGCGTAGGTGTGGGGGCGCACCGCGAGCGTTCCCAGCATGCAGAGGCGCAGCGCCTCGGTCGGGATCAGTGTCTTGTCGCGGTACATCGGTTTTCCCGGGGGCTCAGGCGGCCGAACGCAGGTTCAGGCGCGTCCACACGTCCTCGAATGCGGCCACGAGATGATCCATCATCGCGTCGTCGTGCAGCGGCGTCGGCGCGATGCGCAGGCGCTCGGTGCCGCGCGGCACGGTCGGGAAGTTGATCGGCTGGACGTAGATTCCGTGGCGGTCGAGCAGCTCGTCGCTGGCGATCTTGCACAGCCGCGCGTCGCCGACGAAGACCGGGACGATGTGGCTGTCCGACGGCATCACCTCCATGCCCGCCTCCGCCAGGCGCCGCTTCAGGGTCGCGGCGCGCTCCTGGTGGCGCACGCGCAGCGAATTGTCGGCCTTGAGGATTCGGATGGCCGTCCGCGCGCCCGCCGCAACGTGCGGCGGCAAAGAGGTCGAGAAGATGAACCCGGCGCCGTTCGAGCGCACGAAATCCACGAGCGACGCTGACGCCGCGATGTAGCCACCGACATTGCCGAAGGCCTTGCCCAGCGTGCCCTGGACGATGTCGATCCGGTGCATCAGCCCGTCGCGCTCGGCCACGCCCGCGCCGCGTTCGCCGTACATGCCTACCGCGTGCACCTCGTCGAGGTAGGTCAGGGCGTTGTGGCGCTCGGCCACCTCGACGATTTCGGCGATCGGCGCGATGTCGCCGTCCATCGAATAGACGGATTCGAAAGCGACCAGCTTGGCCCGGTCGGGGCCGGCTGCGGCGAGGATCTCGTCGAGATGCGCGGGGTCGTTGTGGCGGAAGATTGCCTTGTCCGAGCGGCCGTGGCGGATGCCCTCGATCATCGAATTGTGGTTGAGTGCGTCCGACACGACGAGGCATTCGGGCAGCATCGAGGCCAGGGTCGACAGCGTCGTCCAGTTGGCGACGTAGCCCGAGGTGAACAGCAGCGCCGCCTCCTTGCGGTGCAGGTCGGCGAGTTCCTCTTCCAGCAGCACGTGATAGTGGTTGGTGCCCGAGATGTTGCGCGTGCCGCCCGCGCCCGCGCCCGACTTGTCGAGCGCCTCGTGCATGGCCGCGATCACCTCGGGGTTTTGGCCCATGCCCATATAGTCGTTAGCGCACCACACGACGATGTCCTGGGTGCCACCCGCGACGTGGCGCACGGCGCGCGGGAAGTCGCCCGAGATACGCTCGAGGTCGGCGAACTCGCGATACCGGCCCTCGGTCCGCAAGCCATTCAGATTGTTTGCAAAAAACTGTTCGTAGTCCATCTCGCCGTCCCGCCGGGCGCACCGGTGCGTCCCGATATCCTCGCAATATTATCCGGTATGGCTAACGAATCCTGAATGCCCTACCGGAACCGATCCAGGCAAGTGGATGTTCCGCATGGGGCCGTCCGGCGCAATGGTTAAAATTGCCGCACGGCCCCGGAATGGAATCGAACCTAGGCTTCGCATCCCGGCGGCGGGGCGCACGGTTCGGTGCCCAGCTCGGCCGGGATCGAAATCTCGATCAGCTCGAACGTGTCGGACGTGCCGGTCTCGTTGTGGGGTACGCCGCCGCCAATATAGATCGAATCGCCTGGCTCCAGATGCACGGTGCCGTCGGCGAAGGCGAGATCGAGCCAGCCGTCGAGCATGTAGACGAACTGCCCTTCGCAGATATGCGTGTGCCAGCCGGTGGGGCGCGTCAGGCCCTGCTTCGCCTTTGTGATCTGGACCCGCAGCTTGCCGTCGGTGGCATCCGTCACGCCCAGCTCGATGTAGTCGAAGAACGCCCGGCGACCGGGCACCACATTGGGTTCATTCCCGCGATTGACCACGTAGCCCGCATCGGAGGCCGTATCCATCGCTATTGCTTCGCTCATGGCTGTTTCCCCTTGTTCCTCAGGTGCTTCACGCCCTTCTCGTCATGCTAGTCGGCCTGCGTATGGGCGGCAATCCCGATCAGACGAGGCCCTCGGCCTGCACGTGTGCCCATGTCTCGTCCAGCGCCTTGGCCGCACGCTCCATGCACATGCCGATCTCGGCCTCGTTGATGATCAGCGGCGGGCACAGGGCCACGGAATCCGACGGCAGCGCGCGCATGATCAGGCCGTGAGCCTGGGCGCGGGCCATCATGCCCGGCGCGACCCTGGCGGCCGGATCGAATGTGCCCTTGTTCTCCTTGTCGGGCGTCAGCTCCATGGCGGCGAACAGTCCGACGCCGCGCACCTCGCCGACCAGCGGGTGATCCGCGAACTTCGCGAACTGTTCCTGGAAGGTGCCCATCACCGAGCGGACATGGCCGAGCGTGTCGCGCTCCTCATAGATCCGCAACGTCTCGAGCGCCACGCGCGCCGACACGGGATGGCCGGAATAGGTGTAGCCGGTGTTCCACATGCCGTACTTGTCGCCGCCATCGCGCAGGACCTGGTAGATCTCGTCGGTCATCAGCACGGCGCCGATCGGCAGGTAGGCCGACGACAGGGCCTTGGCGATCGACATCAGGTCCGGCCGGATGTCGTAGGTCTCGCACGCGAACATGTTGCCGGTGCGCATGAAGCCGGTGATCACCTCGTCGGCAATCATCAGCACGTCGTGCTTCTTGAGCACCGCCTGGATCTTCTCGAAATAGGTCGCGGGCGGCGGGATCAGCCCGCCGGCGCCCATCACCGGCTCGGCGATGAAGGCCGCCACTGTGTCGGGGCCCTCTGCCACGATCAAATCGTCCAGCTCCTGCGCCAGGCGCGAGGCGAACTCCTCTTCGCTCTCGCCGTCCTGCCCCTCGCGCCAATAGTGCGGCGTGCGGACGTGCAGGAACCGGTCGAGCGGCACGTCGAAGCCCTTCTGGGCGTACTCGACGCCGGTCAGGCTGGCGGCGGCCAGGGTGATGCCGTGATAGGCCTTGTGGCGGCCGATGATCTTCTTCTTCTCGGGCTTGCCGCGGGCGTTGTTGTAGTACCAGACGATCTTCACCTGGGTGTCGTTGGCCTCGGAGCCAGAATTGGTGAAGAACACCTTGCCCATGTTGTTGGGCGCCATGCCGACCAGCTTCTCGGCCAGGTCGATCGCCACCTCGTTCGACCGGTGGGTGAAGCCCTGGATGTAGGGCAGCTCCAGCATCTGCTCATAGGCCACCTTGGCCAGCCGCTCCTCGCCGAAGCCCAGCGAGGTACACCACAGGCCCGCCATGCCCTCGATATATTTGCGGCCTTGATCGTCGTAGACGTAGATGCCCTTGCCCTTGTTGACGATGAACGGGCCGTTCGCCTCGTGCGCCTTGGCGTTGGTGAACGGGTGCAGGTAGTAGGCGATATCACGCGCCGCCGGGGAATTGGGGGCGAACTGGGTGCGGTCGGACGGTGCCATGGGGCCGTCTCCTGATTGAAAGATCGTTTCGAGGCGGAAACCTAGGCTCCCGGGCGCGCGCGGGCAAGCGCGCGGAATCCCACGATTCGGCCCAAGTCAGAGCCGTTCGAACTCGTCGCGTCCGGCATTGGGGCCGGCCTGCACCTCGATCAGCGTCAATTCCCGGTTGTCCGCGGTGGCCAGCGCGTGTGCCGCGCCCGCCGGGATCGAGATGGATGCGCCCGGCTCGATGCGATGGGTTTCCGCCTCGAGCGTGACCTCGGCGATCCCGTCCACCACCATCCAGTGCTGGGCGGCATGGCGGTGGCGGCGCAGGCGCACTTCGCCGCCTGGATGCAGGGTGATCCGCTTGACGTGGAACCCCGGGCCGGTGTTCAGCGTCTTGTACCAGCCCCAGGGCCGATAGACCTCGGGGAAGGTGACGGCTTCTGCCCGCCCGGTCTGTCCCAGCTGTTCGACGATAACGCGGACCTGCTGCACATCGTCCTTGGGTGCGACCAGCACGGCGTCGGCAGATGCGACAACCACGAAATCCTCGAGCCCGATCGCCGCGACAAGCGTTCCGTCCGAGCGCAGGTAGCAGTCGCGCGCGCCGACCTGCACCACATCGCCGACGATGACGTTGCCTGCATTGTCCTTCGAGCCGATCTCCCACAAGGCACGCCAGGAACCGACGTCCGACCAGCCCATATCGACGGGCACGACGGCGGCATGGTCCGTTTTCTCCATCACCGCGTAGTCGATGGATTGCGCCGGGGCGTTACCGAATGCGGCGGCGTCGAGGCGTAAGAAGTCGAGATCCTCGGTGCCGGCGGCCAGTGCCGCGCGGCAGACCGTCGCCGTTTCCGGCGTCAGGCGTTCGATCTCGGCGAGCAGCGTGTCGGCGCGGAAGACGAACATGCCGCTGTTCCAGAAATGGTTGCCGCCCGCAACGAACCCTTCGGCGGTCGGCCGGTCGGGCTACTCGACGAAACCGGCGACATGGCGCACCCCGTCGAGACCTTCCACCGGTGCGCCGGCCGCGATGTAGCCGAACCCGGTTTCGGGTGCGCGCGGCGCGACCCCGAAGGTGACCAGCAGGCCCGCCTGTGCCGCGCTGGCCGCGGCCGCGGCCGCCTCGCGAAAGGCGCGGATATCCTGCACCACGTGATCCGACGGCAGGACCAGCATGACGGCGTCCGGGTCCCGCGCGAGCAGCCACAGTGCGGCAGCGGTCAAGGCGGGTGCGGTGTTGCGCCCGACGGGTTCGAGCAGAATTCCGGAAGGGTCGGCATCCTGGCGGCGAAGCTGCTCGGCGACCATGAACCGGTGTTCCTCGTTGCACACGACGAGGGGTGGTGCGAACCGGCCGGGCACATCGACCCGCAGCGCGGTGTCCTGAAGCATGGAATTGTCGCCCGCCAGGGGCAGGAACTGTTTGGGATAGTCGCGCCGGCTCATGGGCTAGAGCCGTGTGCCCGCGCCGCCCGACAGGATGACGGGTGTGATCAGACCGTTCGCCACGAGTGGCCTCCCGATTACAAGTTCCCTTGCTAGCGGGTTTTGGCGCGCACGCCAACGCCGCCGACGGAACCGCGACAGGCATTTTCACCTCGGCTACGATGCCGCCATGAAAATTGCGGCAATCCAGATGAACACGCGGAACGACAAATCCGCGAACCTCGTGCGTGCGCGCGAGCTTGCCGATGCGGCGGTGGCGGCCGACGCACCCGACATGCTGGTCCTGCCAGAGGTCTTCGCCTTCATGGGGGGCAGCGTCGAGGAGAAGCGGGCGGCAGCCGAGGAACTGCCGGTTTCCGGCGCGGATGGCGGGCCGGCCTATGAGTGCTTGCGAGATATGGCGCGCGATCACGGCGTCTTCGTTCACGGCGGCAGCTTCGTCGAACGGGACGGAGATGACTTCCTCAATACGACCCTCGCCTTCGGCCGCGACGGAGACGAACTGGCGCGTTACCGCAAAATCCACCTGTTCGATGTTTCCACGCCCGACGGCCGCGAGTACCGAGAGTCCGCGACCTTCGGTGCGGGCCGCGATGTCGTCACCTACCTGGCAGGGGACACGCGGATTGGCTGCTCGATCTGCTACGACCTGCGGTTTGCCGAACTCTATCTGCGGCTCGCCGAGGCGGGCGCGGACGTGATCATGGTGCCTGCGGCGTTCACGCTCCAGACGGGCAAGGACCATTGGGAGGTGCTGCTGCGCGCCCGCGCCATCGAGACCCAGACCTGGGTCGTGGCCGCAGCCCAGACCGGTACCTACCCCGAGGGCAACGACGAGCGTGCGAGCTGGGGCCATTCGATGATCGTCGATCCCTGGGGCCAGGTGCGTGCCCAGGCGGGCGAGGGGACGGGACACGCGACGGCGGCGATCGATCTGGACTATCTGCGTTCGGTGCGCGCACGCATCCCGGTGGCGGATCACCGGGTGCTCGGCACCTGAGGAGACCGACATGGACATCAAGGACGAGATTGCACGCGATCACGGGCTGCTGACGGAGTGGCGGCGCGACTTTCACGCCCATCCGGAGCTGGCGTTTGAGGAGGAGCGCACTTCGGCGCTGGTCGCCGAACGGCTCGAAAGCTTCGGCGTCGAGGTGCATCGCGGGCTCGCAAAGACCGGTGTCGTCGGCCGGCTAAAGGCGGGCGAGGGCAACCGCGCGATCGCGCTGCGCGCCGACATGGACGCGCTGCCGATGGAGGAGGGCAACGATTTCGCCCATCGCTCGCAAAGCCCGGGACGAATGCACGGTTGCGGCCATGACGGGCATACGACGATGCTGCTGGGCGCCGCGAAGTACCTTGCCGAGACGAAGCAGTTCGACGGCACGGTCTATTTCATCTTCCAGCCGGCCGAGGAGGCCGAAGGCGGTGCCGAGGTGATGGTGGAGGAGGGGCTGTTCGAACAGTTCCCCGTCGAGGCGATCTACGGCATGCACAACTGGCCGGGCATGCCCGTGGGCGAGTTCGCGGTCAGCGCCGGCCCGATGATGGCCGCGTTCGACATCTTCGACCTGGTGGTGCGCGGGCGCGGCAGCCACGGCGCCATGCCCCACCAGGGGGTGGACAGCATCGTGGTGGCCTCACAGCTGGTGACGGCGCTGCAGACGATCACGAGCCGCAACACCGACCCGATCGACTCGCTGGTCGTGTCCGTGACCCAGATTCACGGGGGCGATGCCTACAACGTGATCCCCGACGAAGTCGTCCTGCGCGGGACCGTGCGTTCCTTTCGCGAGGAAGTGCGTGACACGGTCGAGCCGGCGATCCGGCGGATCGC
>JAYOFO010000058.1:0-14703 GCA_038117265.1 Rhodospirillaceae bacterium | reverse complement strand
GGCGCGGACGGGGCCGCGCCGACCCGCGCGCGCCACTGCGAGGCGCTGGGCGAGGCGGCGGACGCGCTCACCGATGCGCTGGATGCGGCCTATCCCGAGCTCGCGGCCGAGGATGTGCGCATGGCCATGCGGGCGCTCGGCCGGATCACCGGCCGGGTCGACATCGACGAGGTGCTGGATGGCGTCTTCCGCGACTTCTGCATCGGGAAGTAGGCGATGTTTCACGTGAAACGTCGCCCAGTTCGGGCCCGGGGCCGGAAGCCTTTGACAGCCCGCCGCACGCGGCCTACATAGCGCCCGCCATGGCGAACCCCCGCGACATTCGAGCGACTGCCTACGACGTGATCGTGATTGGCGGCGGCCATGCCGGCACCGAGGCCGCGGCCGCGTCGGCGCGGGTGGGGGCGCGCACGCTGCTGGTCACCCACAAGGCCGCCACCATCGGCGAAATGTCGTGCAACCCGGCCATCGGCGGGCTGGGCAAGGGCCATCTGGTGCGCGAGATCGATGCGCTGGACGGGATCATGGGCCGCGCGATCGACCGGGCCGGCATCCAGTTCCGCATGCTTAACCGCTCCAAGGGGCCCGCCGTGTGGGGCCCGCGCGCCCAGGCCGACCGGAAGCTCTATCGGGCCGCGGTGCAGGATCTGCTGGCCGAGACCTCGAACCTGGATGTCCGCGAGGCATCGGTGGAGGATCTGCGGCGCGACGGGGCCGGCAACGTCGCGGGCGTGATCCTGGCGGACGGGAGCGAGATCGCCGCCGGAGCGGTGGTGCTGACAACCGGCACCTTCCTGCGCGGCGTGATCCACATCGGCGAGCACCAGGAATCGGCCGGCCGCTACGGCGAGGCACCCTCCACCGGCCTGTCCGTGACCCTCGCATCGGCCGGTTTCGCGCTGGGTCGGCTGAAGACGGGAACCCCGCCGCGCCTCGACGGGCGCACCATCGCCTGGGACCGGCTGGAGCGGCAGGCGGGCGACGACCCGCCCGTGCCGTTCTCCTATCTGACGGACGCGATCACCACCCCGCAGATCGATTGCCACATCACCCATACGAGCCCCGAGGGGCACGCGCTGATCCGCGACAATCTCGACCGGGCGCCGATCTATTCCGGCCAGATCGAGAGCGGCGGGCCGCGCTATTGCCCCTCTATCGAGGACAAGGTGGTGCGCTTCGCCGAGAAGCCGCGCCACCAGATCTTCCTCGAGCCCGAGGGCCTGGACGACGACACCGTCTATCCCAACGGCATCTCGACCTCGCTGCCCGAGGACGTGCAGCGCGCGCTGCTCAAGACCATCGCCGGCCTGGAGGACGCAGAAATGCTGCGCCCGGGCTATGCCATCGAGTACGACTTCGTCGATCCGCGCGAGCTGCGCCGGACGCTCGAGACGCGGCGGATTCCGGGGCTGTTCCTGGCCGGCCAGATCAACGGCACCACGGGCTACGAGGAGGCCGGCGGGCAGGGGCTCGTGGCCGGCATCAACGCCGCGCTCCTGGCGGGAGGCGGCGCCGACCGGCGGTTCGAGCCCGACCGGGCGCAATCCTATATCGGCGTGATGATCGACGATCTGGTGACCCGCGGCGCCGACGAGCCGTACCGGATGTTCACCTCGCGCGCGGAATACCGGCTGATGCTGCGCGCCGACAATGCCGACACGCGCCTGACCCCGCTGGGGGTCGCGCTGGGCTGCGTCGGCTCGCTTCGCGCGAACGCCTTCGCGGCGAAGCGGGCGGGGCTCGATACTGCGCGGGCACGGCTCGAGGCCGTGAACGCAACGCCGGACGCGCTGGCCCGCCATGGCATCGAGATCAAGCGGGACGGGGTGCGGCGGTCGGGATTCGACCTGCTGACCTTTCCCCATCTCGGCTTCGAGGATGCGGTCCGGGTCTGGCCAGAGCTGGCGGACATTGCGCCGGCCGCCCGCGCCACCCTCGAGATCGAGGCCCGCTACGCCCGCTATCTCGACCGCCAGGCGGCCGACGTGGAAGCCTATCGCCGCGACGAGAATCTGTGCCTGCCCGACGGCCTCGACTATTCGACGGTGCCCGGCCTGTCCAACGAGGTCTGCCAGAAGCTGGCGGCGCACCTTCCCGAGACCCTCGGCCAGGCCGGCCGGATTCCGGGGATCACCCCGGCGGCGCTGGTCGTCCTGCTGCGCCATGTCCGGCGGGCGGATTCCGCGGCTTCGTCGGCCGCCTGATATCCACAACATATAGTAGTTGGTGCCGACGCGGGTCCCTGTTATAGGAAGCCCATGTCCGCCGCCGCACCGCTCGATACGGAAGCCCTCGTCGGCCACGTCGATGTTTCACGTGAAACATTGGACCGCCTGGCGGCCTACGAGGCGTTGCTGCGGAGCTGGCAGCCACGCATCAACCTGGTCTCGAACGCGAGCCTCGACGACGCGTGGCACCGGCATTTCCTCGATTCCCTGCAGCTCGTGCGCTGGATCGAACCCGGCGCGGAGGTGCTCGACATGGGCAGCGGCGCCGGCTTTCCGGGCCTGGTGCTGGCCATCGCCGCCGATTGCCGGGTCGTCCTGTGCGAGTCCGATGCCCGCAAATGCGCCTTCCTGCGCGAGGCGCGGCGGGTGATCGATGCGCCGGCCGAGATCCACGAGGGCCGCGTCGAGGGGCTGTCGGATCGCGAGTTCGATGTCGTCACGGCGCGCGCCCTGGCGCCGCTGCCGCGGCTGCTCGATCTGGCTTCGGGGCGCTTGCGATCCACGGGATTTTGCCTATTTCTCAAGGGTGCACAGGTCGAAGACGAATTGACCGACGCGCACGCCGACTGGAAAATGGAAGTCGAACGGCACGACAGCCTCGCCGACCCGCGCGGCGTCGTCCTCAGGATAAGGAACCTCCGCCGTGTCTGATCAATCCGCGACGCCGATCCACGCCGAGACCCCGACGGGCCTGGCCGCGCCCGTCTCGCGCGGCACCCACGTCATCTCCGTGGCCAACCAGAAGGGCGGGGTCGGAAAGACCACGACCGCCATCAACCTGGCGACCGGGCTGGCGGCGTGCGGCCAGAGGGTGCTGGTGGTCGATCTCGACCCCCAGGGCAACGCCTCCACCGGCCTCGGGGTCACCCAGTTCGAGAACGACGTCTACGAGGTGCTGGTCGGCGACCGGGCGCTCTCCGATATCGTCTGCCGTACCGCGATCCCGGGCCTCGACGTGGCGCCCGCGTCTGCCGATCTCGCCGCCGCCGAGATCGAGCTGATCGAGATCGAAGCCCGCGAGCGCCGCCTGCGCGATGCACTCGCCCCGCTGCTCGGCGACTACGACTATGTCCTGATCGACTGCCCGCCGGCGCTCGGCCTGCTGACCATCAACGCGCTGGTCGCCGCCCATTCCGTGCTGGTCCCGCTGCAATGCGAGTATTTCGCGCTCGAGGGGCTGACCCGGCTGATGAAGTCGATCGAGCGGATCCGCCGTTCCTACAATGAGGACCTCGACATACAAGGTATAGTGTTGACCATGCACGATGCCCGCAACAATTTGTGCCGACAGGTCGAGGCCGATGTCCGCGGCTACTTCGGCGACCGGGTCTATCGCACCGTGATCCCGCGCAACGTGCGGCTTTCCGAGGCGCCGTCCTTCGGCAAGCCGGCGCTGGTCTACGACCTCGCCTGCGCCGGCGCCCAGGCCTATGCTCGCCTGGCCGCCGAGCTGCTGCGCCGCGAAGGCGCGGGCCCGATCGGGGAGGCCGCGGAATGAACGACCAGACCTCGCGCCCCCGCCTTGGCCGCGGCCTCTCGGCCCTGCTCGGCGACGACCAGGAAGATTACGCCGAACTCGAGCGCGCGCGCCAGCAGCGCGACCTGCCGACCGGGCAGCTGCGGCCTGGGCGTTTCCAGCCGCGCTCGAACTTCGACGAGGAGGAGCTCTCCGCGCTGGTCGATTCGATCCGCTCGAAGGGCATCCTGCAGCCGATCCTGGTCCGCCGCGATCCAATCCACGCCGACGAGTACGAGATCATCGCCGGCGAGCGCCGCTGGCGCGCGGCACAGCGCGCCCAGCTCCACGAAGTGCCGGTCATCGTCCGCGAGCTGACCGACCAGGAAGCCCTCGAGATCGCGCTGATCGAGAACATCCAGCGCGAGAACCTGTCGGCGATCGAGGAGGCGAACGCCTACCAGCGCCTGATCGACGAGTTCTCCCACACCCAGGACGCGCTGGCGAAGGTGGTCGGCAAGAGCCGCAGCCATGTCGCCAACACGCTGCGCCTGCTGACCCTGCCGCCCGAGGTGCGCGACATGGTGGATCGCGGCGAATTGTCGGCCGGTCACGCGCGCGCGCTGGTCGGGCGCGAGGACGCGCTGGCCCTCGCCCGCCAGATCGCCGAGCAGGGGATGACGGTACGCGACATCGAGAGCCGCGTCGCGGCGCCGAAGAAGGCCAGGGGGGCCGGAAAGAAGTCGCCCGGAAAGAGCGCCGACACGCTGACGCTCGAGCAGGACCTGTCGGATGTGCTCGGGCTGAAGGTGTCGATCGCCATGCGCGGCGGCGAGGCCTCGGGCAAGGGATCTTTGACCGTCGAGTTCCAGAGCTTCGATCAGCTCGACGACGTGCTGCGCCGGCTCAACGACGGCGGCCGGATCACCGGCCCCGGGGCACGTACTGAGGCGTCCGACACGCTCGATGACGGGCCTTTCGATATCCCCGAGAAACCAGTTTATTCATAGTTAACAAAAAGTTAACGAGAACGCGTACGCTGCATGCTGGCAATCGCGTACAGCGTACGACCGCACGCGGCCTGAGCCGGCGTGCCGGTGGTCTTGAGCGCCAGCTCGGCCTCGGTCAACTGACCGAGCGCGCGTTCGATGCGGTGCCTGGGCCAGCTCCGGCATTGCCGTTCGAACGATTTGGCGAGCTTCCAGAACACCGGCGGGCGGAGCTTGCGGGTGGCGGTGTCCAGGCCTGCACCCTGCTCGACCTGGTAGACGACGCGATGCAGGCGCTGGAAATGCCGCTGCAGTGCGCGGACCAGCGCGATCGGCTCGCCGCCTTCTGCCCAGAACCGCTCGACGGCGACGTCGAGCCGCGTCAGATCGCCGTCGGCCGCGGCATAGATGGTGTCGTCGAGCGACGACGCGCCGATGTCGCCGACGGCCGCGACGACCGCATCCTCGTCGACCCAGCCGCCCGGCCCGACATAGAGGATCAGCTTCTCGATCTCGCGCCGGTTGCCGAGCCGATCGTCGCCGAGGAACCCGGTCAGGGTCCGCATCGCCTCGGGTGAAATGCCGATATCGGCGTCGGACAGCATCCGCCGCACCGTTTCCGCACGGCCCTGCTCGTCATCGGCATAACAGGGCAGGGCGGCACAGTCGGCGCGCGTCTCGCAGAGTTTTCGCAGTCCCGACCGCGCCGACAGTTCGCCCGCCTCGATCACCACCGCAGCGCGGGAGGATGCGGCACTTGCGGCCTCGAGGGCGGACTCCAGCGGCTTGGCGAGCGAATCCGTGGCATCGCGCACGAGCACGAGGCGATCGCCGCCGCCGAACGAGAGCGCGAGAATCTCGTCGGTCAACGCCGCCGGATTGTCCGCCACCGCCGATGCGGAGAGCTCGGCCGTCGCGAACGGATCCGCCGGATCTTCGACAAGGGTCCTGGAAAGCGCCTCGACCCGTTCGCGCACGAGGCCGGTGTTGGGGCCATAGACGAGGTGGGCGACGACCGCCGAGTCGGGGTTCGTGACGAAACCATCGACCCGTCCGGCGGAGACCTTCACCATGCCGGCGTCCTCAGGGTTGCCGGACGCGCGACAGGTAGATTGCCACGCGATCGACGATACCGTCGGCGATGTCGCGTGCGGCGCGTTTGCGCGCGTCGGCCTCCGCGGCGAGGGTTGCGTAATCCGAGGTCAGGATGTCGTAGCTGTTCACCGAACGGATGGTGCTCGCGGTCAGCGTTTGGCCGTCCGAGATACGCACCAGGCCGAACGACACCGAGATCGTCAGGTTCGCTCGCGTCGCGGTCGAATCGCGCTCCACCGCGAGGCTCTGCCGGCTCTCCAACAGCGAGACCGACAGCGAGTAAAGCGGCGGCGGGGCGGGATGCTTCGGGGTCAGCCGGTTCGTCAGCTCGATGCGCAGGAGCTGACCGGTGCGATCGGCGATCGGCGGCACAGAGACCTGCTCGAGCAGGTTCTGGGTCTGCGGCTGCGCGGCGCCCTGCTCGCCATACAGCGGTTCGAAACCGCAGGCGGCGAGGCCCAGAAGGACCAGGAGGATGGGCGCGAACCGCCTAGACAACGAAATTGACCAGCTTGTCGGGAACGAAGATGACCTTGCGGACGTCCTTGTCGCCGATCGTGTCGGCGACGTTGCGGACTTCGCGCGCCGCCGCCTCGGCAGCGTCCTGGCGGGTGCCCGCTGCGAGTTCGACCTTGCCGCGCAGCTTGCCGTTGACCTGGATGGCGAGGGTCACGGAGTCGGCGACGAGCAGCGAGGTGTCGGCAACCGGCCAGGGCTCGTTGCTCAGAAGCCCGTCATGTCCCAGCGTGTGCCACATCTCCTCGGCGAGATGGGGCATCATGGGCCCGATCAGCCGGACCAGCGATTCGAGCGCCTCGCGCAGCGCCGGACCCCTGGCGCCGCCGTCGTTGACATAGGCATACACGGCGTTCGTTGCCTCGTAGAGGTGCGCGACCGCGCGGTTGTAATGAAACCGTTCGAGGTCTTGCGTGACGTCGGCGATCGCGCCGTGGATCGCGGCCCGCAGCCCGCCCGCGGCGTCGTCGTTGGCTCCGGCGGGGTCGGTGCCCGCGGGCGGCAGGTCGGACGCGTTCTCCATGATCAGGCGTGCGATCCGGTTGACGAAACGGTAGGCGCCCTGGACGCCTGCGTCGGTCCACTCCATGTCGCGTTCGGGCGGGCTGTCCGACAGGATGAACCAGCGCGCGGTGTCGGCGCCGTACTCGGCGATCACATCCGTCGGGTCGACCGTGTTCTTCTTCGACTTCGACATCTTCTCGATGCGCCCGACGGTGACCGGCGCACCGTTGTCGGCGCGCACGAACGCGCCCGCATCGTTCTGGATGACCGTCTGGGGCTCGAGCCACGTGCCCGCATCGTCGCGGTACGTCGCGTGGTTGACCATGCCTTGCGTGAACAGGCCGGCGAACGGTTCCGACAGGTCGATGTGCCCGGTCTCGCGCATGGCGCGCATGAAGAAGCGCGAATAAAGGAGGTGCAGGATCGCGTGCTCGATCCCGCCGATGTACTGATCGACCGGCAGCCAGTAATCGACATCGGCGCGCGCGACCGGCTCGTCGGCATCGGGCGAACAGAAGCGCGCGAAGTACCAGGACGAATCCATGAACGTGTCGAAGGTGTCGGTGTCGCGCGCGGCGGCCGCGCCGCATGACGGGCAATCGACATGCTTCCAGGTCGGGTGACGGTCGAGCGGGTTGCCCGACGCGCTGAAGTCGATGTCGTCCGGCAGCACGACAGGCAGGTCCGACCAGGGAACCGGGACGACACCGCAATCGGGGCAGTGGATCACGGGGATCGGGCAGCCCCAATAGCGCTGGCGCGAGACAAGCCAGTCGCGAAGGCGATAGTTGACCGCGCCCTCGCCGCGGCCCGCCGCCTCGAGCCGGTCGATGACGGCGCGCTTGCCGGCCGCCACGTCGAGCCCGTCAAGAAACGCGGAATTGGCGAGCCGGCCGTCGCCGACGAAGGCCTCGTCGCCGACCGTGAACGCTGTGGCGTCTGCGCCCTCGGGCACGACGACGGGAAGGACCGGCAGATCGTAGGTGCGCGCGAAGTCGAGGTCGCGCTGATCGTGGGCGGGGCAGCCGAAGATGGCGCCGGTGCCGTAACCCATCAGCACGAAGTTGGCGATGTAGACCGGCAGCTCGCATCCCTCGACGAAGGGGTGGCGCACCCGCAGGCCGGTGTCGAAGCCGCGCTTCTCGGCGGTCTGGATCGCCTCCTCGCTGGTGCCGAGATGCCGGCACTCCTCGATGAACGCGGCCGCCTTGGGATCGGTCGCGGCAAGTTCCTCGGCGAGCGGATGGTCGGCGGCGATGGCGCAGAAGCTGGCGCCGAAGATCGTGTCGGGCCGGGTCGTATAGACGCGCAGGCGGTCGTCGCGGCCGGGTGTGAAATCGAACTCGATGTAGGCGCCTTCGGACCGGCCGATCCAGTTCTCCTGCATCGCGCGGACCTTGGCCGGCCAGCGTTCGAGCTTGCCCAGCGCGGCGAGGAGCTCGTCGCTGAAGGCGGTGATCCGGCAGAACCACTGAGCCAGCCGGCGCCGCTCGATCGGCGCGCCCGACCGCCAGCCCTTGCCGTCGATCACCTGTTCGTTGGCGAGGACGGTCCGGTCGACCGGGTCCCAGTTGACCCACCCGTCCTGGCGATAGACGAGATCCTTGGCGAGGAAGTCGAGGAACATCGCCTGTTCGTGGCGATAGTAGGCGGGATCGCAGGTCGCGAGCTCGCGCCCCCAGTCGATCGAGAGCCCCATCAGCCGCAGCTGCTGGCGCATCGTGGCGATGTTCTCGTAGGTCCACGATGCCGGGTGGATGCCCTTCTCCATCGCGGCGTTCTCGGCCGGCAGGCCGAACGCGTCCCATCCCATCGGGTGCAGGACGTTGAACCCCTGGGCGCGCTTGTAGCGCGCGACCACGTCACCCAGCGTGTAGCAGCGCAGGTGCCCCATATGGATGCGCCCCGACGGATAGGGGAACATCTCGAGGACATAGTATTTCGGTTTCGAAGGATCGGTCTCGACGACGAAGGTGCCGTCCCGTTCCCATGCCGACTGCCACTTCGGCTCGGCTTCGCGGAAATTGTAGCGCTGCGCCATGATCGTGATT
This sequence comes from Rhodospirillaceae bacterium, assembly GCA_038117265.1. GTDB lineage: Bacteria > Pseudomonadota > Alphaproteobacteria > UBA6615 > UBA6615 > JAYPUG01. The sequence continues at coordinate 5,864 of JAYOFO010000058.1, read as the reverse complement.
CTCGTTGCGCCGGTGGGCGTTGCCGCCCGCCCCCCTGCGCGAAAAACGCTGTCGGGTCAGATGACGGGGTTCTCGACGCTCCGGTCAGCCGTCGCCCAGGGCAACGCGCAGCTCGCGCGCGCGCGCGAGGATCGCGTTCTCCAGGCTCGTGGCCGTCGAGGTGCCGGTCCGCGCATCCTGCCAGTCGGCGCCGTCTTCGCGCTTCTGGCGGAACACGGCGACGCGCACCCCGTCCGAGCGCAGTTGGCGCCCGAGGATATAGACCGTGACCTTGAAGCGTTCTTCCGGGCTTTCGGGCGGTGCGTACCAGTCGGTGATGATCACACCGCCGAACGGGTCCGCCGACGACAGCGGCAGGAACGACAGCGTGTCGAGCGAGGCGCGCCAGAGGAAGCCGTTCACCCCGATGCCCGAGTTTGTGGTGTGGTCGTCGTCTTTGCCGCCAAACAGGTTGATATCATCGCCGAACAGCTTGCCGGCGCTCTTCCTCAGGCTGTCTTCGTAACTGTCGGCCGAAGCGCGCTCGCGCGAGACCCCTTCACAGGCGGTAAGCCCGATCAGGGCGAACACGGCGGCGAGCCGAAGGATTCGATTGGCGTTCATGGTTTCGGTTCCAGTTCCCGCGGCCCATCAACACGGTGCTGTCGTTTTGGATTCCTGTATTTCATTAGCAGAGAATCGGGCACAAAAAAACAGGGCGGCAGAAAACTGCCGCCCTGCTTTACGTTCGAAGCTGTAAGCCAGCTTAGAAGGAGAACAGGTTGGTGAGCATGAACGCCGTACCGTCGTTGTCGGTCGTCGTGCCAACACCCGTCGGCGTGACGGTGGCAATCGAACCGGTCCGGGTGCCGCCGATGTTCTGGTGGTCGAGCCACTCGATGTCCGCACGCAGCAACCAGCCCGGCGCCACATTGTAGCCCGCACCCAGGCCGAAGCGCGTGACTTCGGTCGTGCGTGCGGCAGACGGCGACGTGCTGGTGTTGTTCTTCTCGGCCGTCAGGTACCAGGCGCTGATGCCCCACGGGCCAGCCCCGTAGCCAACACCGACCGACCACTGGGTGCCCTGGTCGGCGCCGAGACGCGCGTTGGCCGAAGTCAGGCCCGTAGTGCCGTAGTCGCGGTAGTGCGCGCCGATGGTGAAGCCGGCGAAGTCGACCTTACCGCCGATGCCGAGGATCTCGAGATCCTCTTCAAGATGAGACGCGCCCGACGTGCTCTCGCCTTCGCCCCACTGGTAGCCGATCGAGAGACCGACACCCACTTCGTCGAACTTGCCGGCGTAGTTGACGCCGATGTCCATGACGTTATTCCAGTCACCGTCATTGTCGGTGTCGAGGGTTGCGGGCTGGCCCGAAATCTCACCGGTGTCCGGCGTCAGCGAGGCGCCGATCTGGAAGCCCTCGAAACGCGGCGAGAAGTAGACCACCTTCGTCTCGTCGTTGGTCGTCAGCGGCTGCCAGTCCGCACGCATGTTGAGCGTCTCGCTCCCGAGCGTGCCCCAGTTGGAGGGCATGGCGAGGCCGCCGATCGGACCGCCCCAGCCCTTGTGCGCGTTCCACGAACCGACCTGCATAACGTTCGTCGCGTCGTCCTGGTCGCCCATTTCGATGCGGCCCCAGACCTCGCTGTCGATGAACGCCCAGACCTCGTCGGCAACCGTCGTGTCGCCGCCACCGGCGTTGAACTCGATGCTGACGCCGTACTTGATGCCGTTGTCGGCGGTGTTCGACGCATTGACGTGGACTTCGGTCTCGTTGACGTTGAAGTTGTAGCCACGACCCCGACCCGCAGAGCTGTCCTGATCCTTCAGGTTAACGCTGAAAATAACAGCGCCGGCAAGGCTAACGGCCATATCGTCCTTCGACCCGACGGTGCCGGCGCTTGCCGGTGCGGCCAGAAGGGCTGCGCCAACCAGAGCCGTGCTGGCAAGAAGTGATTTTTTCATCGCGATTGATCCTCCATGATCATGAAATGACGTCCGCGGTGCCGCTTGTGCCGGGGCTCTGGATCCCCGAGAAAACGCGGCATTCACGAACGCTAGACCTCGTAGGCGAAGTCTTGAGCACATAAAATGCCCCTTTTCCGCGCATCGCAACGAATTCTGTGTATTTTGCGCCACGTTTTTCAGGGACAGTTGCATATTCGCAACAATGGATAACCCTCTCTAAACCCACGATTTCCTGTGCGCGACCGGTGACGATCCCTCGCAAGGCGACGGCATGTTCCGTGTGACGGGATTTCGCCAGTTCTGGCAGGAAGTGCGGCTTTTGCGCGCATACGGGCCGGTGCCGGCGCCCGCGGTCCGGCCTGATCTTGCCTGGCTCGGACACGGCGGGTTACCGTCGGCCGCATCGAGGCGCTGTTGGCCGACGCCGTACCGGCGGACGGGAATTTGCCCCGGAGGGATCGCCATGGTGAACTGGATTCGCAACCCCAATCCCGCCAACACCGCGCTGCTTCCCGCGCGCGATTTCCTCTCGGCGCGGAGCCTTGCGCAGCTTGAGGCGTATGTCGCGGGAAAGGCGACCATAACCGGTGAGGTCGCCACCTTCGGCACCGAAAAGGTCAGCGCACCGGCGGTCCGCAAGAGCGAGATCATCTGGGTCCAGGCCGAGGAGTCGACGGCCGACCTGTTCAACGAGATCGCCGACAAGATCCGTTACGCGAACAACTTTCACTACAATTACCAGCTCGATTATGTCGGCGAGCTGCAATACTCGGAATACGCCGACGACGGGCACTATGGCTGGCACGTGGATTCCACGTTCGGCCCCGAGGACAAGAGCCGGACACGGCAGCGCAAGCTGAGCTTTACCATTCAGCTCAACGATCCCAGCGAGTACGAGGGCGGCGCGTTCGAGACGTTCTATAACGGCGACTTTCAGGCGGTGGACTTGACCCGCAACATGGCGGTGTTCTTCCCGTCCTACCTTCCCCATCAGGTGACGCCGGTCACCAAGGGCGTGCGCAAGAGCCTGGTCGGCTGGGTCTACGGGCCGCTGTTCTGCTGACCCGTCCCGGCCCGCGCGGGAACCGTCTTTCGGCCGGCAGGCCGGGGTTTCTGCGCTGAACCGCGCTCAGAGCGGAGCGATGACCCGCATCGAGGTCAGGTCCTGGATCAGCTTGGCGCGCCCGGCATCGTCGATCTGGGGGAACGCGCTGGCCAGCTCGTCGCCGCTGAACTGTTCCTGCGCGACGATCCACGACACCGGCGCGACCACCGCGTCGGGGATCGGGACGCTGCCGCGCGCACTCTCCAAAAGGGCCTGTGGCCCCTTGCGCACGACCTTCACGCTCTTGATCGCGATTCCGAACCGCTCGCCCGAATCGGACTGCAGGGCATCGCCGGGCAGGTCGAACTGGCCGCGATGATAGTGGAAGCCGTCGCGCATCCCGTCGACCAGCGCCAGGAACTCGTCGCTGCGGCCGACCGCGGTGAAGGCATCCAGCATCTCCGACAACCAGCTTTTCAGCGCGTCGGGCCCGGCCTCGCGAAACGGCATGTTGGTGCGGAACACCCGGTCGCCCAGCGCGTGCTCGAACAGCGTCGTCATCACGTCGTATCCGATGATGTGGGTCACGCCGTACGCCAGATGAATGCAGCCCTCGCTGGAGGCGAGCGCATCGTGATACTGGCCGCGCGGGATGTAGAGCAGGTCGCCCGGGCGCAGGGTGACTTCCTCGGCGACCGCCCCGCGCTTGGCCTTGTGGAAGTCGTCGTCGAGGTTCTTGTAGGCGTCGTTGGCGATGGGATTGTCGAGCCGGCCCTCATAGATGCGCCAGACCTTTTCTCCCGCGACGTGCAGGGCATAGACCTCGTGCGTGTCGAAATGGGTCGGGAAGGCCTGGTGCTGGTGCCACGAGCAGTAGAGGTTGCTCTGGACCTTGCCGCCGAGCCGGGCCTCGAGCGCGTCGGCCGCCGCGGCCATGCCGGGCAGCAGCGTGTCGATGTCGTTCGCCACCAGCGAGGCGCCGCAACGCAGCCAGCTCTTTACCTTGTCGGCATCGGGCTGCATCACCTTCTGGTGGTTGCGGTCGATGACCGGGCGGCAATACTGCTCGACCGGGATGTGCTTGGTGTCGAGGACGAGCTTGAGGTTGCTCGCGCTCCAGATCGCCGTCATGCCGAGGATCGCGCTCAGCTTCTCCCAATTCATCACGTCGTCGAGCTTGTCGGGCGACGGCGCCTTGATGTGGAGGTACTTGCGGTCGTGGTACTCGGCGAAGAAGGTTTCCTCGTCGATCGGGGCGATCAGGTCGGCGAAGGTTTCGATTCGCTTTGACATGGCGCATTTATAGTACGTTTGCGACGCGTCGAAAATCGCGCTGGATCAGCGCGGCCTGACGGCGGCGCGATGAGGGTGGATGTCGCGATGAACGAGGAACAGGAGGTCGCCGCGCACCTGGCGGCGGTGCGCGAACGGATCGCCGGCGCCGCGGCGCGTGCGGGCCGGTCACCGGACGCGGTCACCCTCGTGGCGATCAGCAAGATGCAGCCCGACGCGCGGATCGCCGCGGCGCTGGCGGCAGGCCAGCGCGTGTTCGGAGAGAACCGGGTGCAGGAGGCGCAGGCGCACTGGCAGGCACACCGGGCCGCGATGGGCGACCTCGAACTCCACCTCGTGGGCCCGCTGCAGACCAACAAGGTCCGCGAAGCGGTGGCGCTGTTCGACGTGATCCAGACCGTCGACCGGGAGAAGCTCGCCGACCGGCTGGCCGGCGAGTTCGAGCGGATCGGGGCGACGCGGCGCTGCTTCGTCGAGGTCAACACCGGTGCGGAGCCGCAGAAGGCGGGCATCGCGCCCGAGGCGGCCGACGCCTTCATCGCCTATTGCCGCGAACGCGCGCTGCCGGTCGAGGGGCTGATGTGCATTCCGCCGGCCGACGAGCCGGTGGCGCCGCACTTCGCCCTGCTGGCCCGCATCGCCGCGCGCAACGGGCTGGATCGGCTGAGCATGGGCATGTCGGCGGACTACGAGGCCGCGATCGAACTCGGCGCGACCCATGTCAGGGTCGGCACCGCCGTGTTCGGCACCCGGCAGGCGCGCGGCTAGGCGGCCGTGACGATCAGCCGGCTGGCCGGGCCGAGCCGTTCCACGATTCCGAGCAGATCGTCCTGCGCGAGCGCCACGCAGCCCTCGGTCGGCCCCCAGGCCGCGTCCGCACAATGTATGAAGATCGCACTGCCCGCGCCCGCCACGGGCGGGTCGTCATTGTGGCCGGGCACGACGATCAAATCGTAAAGCGCGTCGGCGCGCCACAGCGTCTCGTGTGACGCCGAGAAGGGAAGACGCACATGCCGGTTGTAGGCCGGATGGGCCGGATCGTCGCACCAGCCATCGTCGGGTGCGATGGGGCGGTGCGGCAGGGCGGTCGCCGGCGGCGCCAGCCGGTCGGGCCGGAACCAGACGGCGCGCAACGCGAACGCGCCCACGGGCGTCGCACCGTCGCCCTCGCGCTTGTCGCGGCACACGCCGCCGCGCCCGATGGCGCACCGGTAGGTCCGCCCGAACGCGGCCAGGCGCGCGGCATGACCCGTCCCGGGTGTCACGACGAGATCCATGCCGGGATTCTAGCGGGCCGCGCGCGGTTCCACGAGCGACGAGGTGTTGCCTCGCAAGGAAGACCCGGCCGGATCAGGAGGGGTCGGCGGCCGTGCCGCGGCTTCGTACCAGCGTCTCGTACTTGTCGAGGGCATCCAGCTTGGCGCGCGCGACCCAGGGCTGGGCGGTGGGGCCGACGGAGGTGTCTCCCGACTGCAGCGCGCGGGTGACGTTCCGTGCATCGGCGAATGCCGCGGCGATCCAGCCCGCGAACGCGCGCTGCCGGTCGAGGGGCTGATGTGCATTCCGCCGGCCGACGAG
>JAYOFO010000057.1:0-14832 GCA_038117265.1 Rhodospirillaceae bacterium | reverse complement strand
CGCGTGGATTCGCGCGGGGCGGGCCGCTCGCCGGGCATGCTGGATGTCTGGTCGGCGCGCGAGGCGAAGGACTTCCACGACTGCATCGAGTGGGCCGGCACCCAGCCCTGGTCGAACGGCAAGGTGGGAACCAGCGGCATCTCCTATTACGGCATGAACCAGTGGCAGGTGGCCTCGCTCCAGCCCAAGCATCTCGCCGCCATGTGCGTGTGGGAGGGTGCGGCCGACTATTACCGCGACATGGGCCATCACGGCGGCATCGCCTGCCGCTTCCCGTCGGTCTGGTACAACTCGGCGGTCGTGCCGCGCCAGCACGGCAAGGGCGAGAACGGCCTCAAGAGCAAGATGAACGGCGAATGGATCTCGGGGCCCGAGACCCTGACCGAAGAGGAGCTCGCGCAGAACCGCCGCGACTTTGGCAAGGACATTCTCGACCATCCACTGGTCGACGATTACTGGAAGGCGCGCTTCCCCGATTTCTCCAAGATCAACGTGCCGCTGCTCTCGTCGGGCAACTGGGGCGGCGTCGGCCTGCACCCGCGCGGCAACACCGAGGGCTTCGTGAACTCGGCCACCGATCAGAAATGGCTGGAGATGCATGGGCTCGAGCACTTCACCCACTACTACACGGATTACGGCATCGACCTGCAGAAGCGCTTCTTCGGTCATTTCCTGAAAGGCGAGGACACCGGCTGGGACAAGCAGCCGCGCGTCCAGCTTCTCGTCCGGCACCCGGGCGAGAAGTATGTCGAGCGGGCCGAGGACGGTTGGCCGATCCCGCGCACCGCGTGGACGAAGAAGTATCTCGAGCCGGCCGGGCGCACGCTCGCCGACGCGCCGATGACCGAGGCGACCGCCACGACCTATGAGGCGCTGGGCGACGGGCTGACCTTCCTGACGCCGCCGATGGAGCGGGAGACGGAGATCACCGGCCCGGTCGCGGCCAAGCTGTTCGTCTCGTCGGAGACGGAGGATGCCGACCTGTTCCTGGTGCTGCGCGTCTTCACGCCGGACCTGAAGGAGATCGTCTTCAAGGGCGCGAACGATCCGCACACGCCGGTCGCGATCGGCTGGCTGCGTGCCTCGCACCGCAAGCTCGATCCCGAGAAGACGCTGCCCTACCGGCCCTACCACACCCATGACGAGGTGCAGCCGCTGACGCCGGGCGAGGTCTACGAACTCGACATCGAGATCTGGCCGACCTCGATCGTCCTGCCCGAGGGCTATCGGCTGGGTCTCAGCGTGCGCGGTCGCGACTATGTGTGGCCGGGCTACGAGCCGGGCTCACCGGAAATTGCCGGCCGTATCCAGTACGGCGTCGGCCCCTTCAAGCACGAGATGAAGGGCAACCGTCCGCTCGACGTGTACGGCAAGGAGGTCACGGTCCACACCGGGCCGGATCACCCGTCCCATGTGCTGTTGCCGGTCATACCGGGAAAATAACCACCGCCTGACAAAGGGGAGCGTTCCATGGACGATATCCGTTATCTAGAAGAGAAGCCTGTTCGCAGCGACGTGCGTGAGGGTATGCGGGTCGACTGGGACGTTCCCATCATGATGGACGACGGGGTGGTGCTGCGCGCCAACGTCTATCGCCCCGACGACGGGGGCAAATACCCCGTCATCATGACCTACGGGCCCTACGCCAAGGACCTCTCCTACCAGGAGGCCTATGCCGCGGCGTGGAACATGTTCGTGCGCGACCATCCCGACGCGATCGAGGGATCGACGAACATCCACCAGAGCTGGGAGGTCCACGACCCCGAGCAGTGGGTGCCGGACGGCTATATCTGCATTCGCGTGGACTCGCGCGGCGCCGGCCGCTCGCCGGGGGTGATCGATTGCTTCACCCCGCGCGAGGCGCGCGACTACGCCACCTGCATCGACTGGGCCGGCGCCCAGCGCTGGTCGAACGGCAAGGTCGGGCTGGCGGGCATCTCCTACTACGCGATAAACCAGTGGCACGTCGCGGGCCTGCAACCCAAGCATCTGGCGGCGATGTGCATCTGGGAGGGCGCGGCCGACTTCTACCGTGACATGGCCTATCACGGCGGCATCCTGACCCCGTGGCTCGGCACCTGGTATGGCGTGCAGGTGGAATCGGTGCAGCACGGGCTGGGCAAGAACGGGCCCGTCAGCCGCGCCAACGGTGAGCTCGTCTCGGGCCCCGATACGCTGCCGGCCAAGGAGTTGGCGCGCAACCGGGTCGATTTCGACGGCCAAATCCGCCGCCACCCGCTGGACGACCAGTTCCACCGCGACCGCTCGGCCGACTGGTCGAAGGTCAAGGTGCCGTTCCTGTCGGCCGCCAGCTGGGGCGGGCAGGGGCTGCACCCGCGCGGCAACTATATGGGCTTCCTGCACGCCGCCTCGAAGCACAAATGGCTGGAATGCCACGGGCTGGAGCACTGGACCGAGTTCTACACGGCCTACGGCATGCAGCTTCAGAAGCAGTTCTTCGGCCATTTCCTGAAGGACGAGGACAATGGCTGGGACAAGAAGCCGCCGGTGCTGCTGAAGGTGCGCCATGTCGGCGAGAAATATGTCGAGCGCGGCGAGAACGAGTGGCCGCTCAAGCGCACCAAGTGGACCAAACTTTATCTCGATCCCGCCCATATGAGCCTCGAACGCAAGGCGCCCGAGAAGAAGGGCACGGTGACCTACGAGGGCATGGGCGACGGCGTAACGTTCATGTTGCCGCCGGCCGAGGAGGATGTGGAGATCACCGGCCCGTTGGCGGCCAAGCTGTTCGTCTCGTCCGAGACGAAGGACGCCGACCTGTTCCTGGTCGTCCGCCTGTTCTCGCCCGACATGAAGGAGGTCACCTTCAAGGGCACGGTCGATCCGCACACGCCGATCGCCCAGGGCTGGCTGCGCGCCTCGCACCGCAAGACCGATCCGAAGAAGTCGAAGCCGTGGCAGCCCTGGCATGTCCACGACGAGAAGCAGCAGCTGATGCCGGGCAAGGTCTACGAGCTTGACATCGAGATCTGGCCGACCTGCATCGTGGTGCCGGCCGGCTACCGGCTGGGGCTGACCGTGCGCGGCAAGGACTATGAGTGGCAGGGTGCGACCAACGAAGTGGTCCTGCCGGGCTACCCGCCGTTCAACGGCTGCGGCGTCTTCGTCCACGAGGATGCGAAGTCACGGCCGAAGTCGGTGTTCGGGAAGAACGTCACCCTGCATTCGGGCCCGAAGCACAAGTCGCACCTGCTGGTGCCGGTGATCCCGAAGAAGCAGTAGAGGACATTGGGGCTAGCCAACGTGCCAGTTGATACCGCCCACAACGGCGAGAAACGACAGAACCCAGAGGACGACCGGCCCCGACGCCCCACGAAACTTAACGGGGCCGGCCTCGAATTCGATCTCTCCGTCCGTCGCCTTGAACACGTAGACGACGACGAATGCAATCGCGCCTGCGCCAGGGATGCCCCCAAGGAACAGGAAATTGGTCACGACGAAGTCATGCCATGGCGAGGCGTTGGCCTGGAGAACGGTGCCGCCAACCATCCATAGCCACAGCACGAATATGGCAATGGACAACAATGCGACGAGCACCTTGAAGAACCGTTCCCACGTGCACCTGTCCCCATTTGCACGAGATAACAGAGGTTAGGCGATCGGGCAGGATATGCCTATCGTTCGGAGGGATCGAACCGGTCCTCGATCCCGGCCCAGCAGTCGAGGTAGTCGGCCTGCAGGTGCGGCGCTGCCATCGCGGCGTCGCTGGGACGCAGCAGGTAGCGGGTCTCGAACATGAAGGCGAGGGTCGCTTCCTGCTTCTCTGGCATGAGGTCGGCGCGGCTCGCCGCGTCGAACGTCTCGGCATCCGGGCCGTGGCCCGCCATGCTGTTGTGCAGGCTGGCGCCGCCCGGCAGGAACCCCGCGGCCTTGGCGTCGTACGCGCCCTCGATCAGCCCCATGAACTCGCTCATCACGTTGCGGTGGAACCAGGGCGGGCGGAAGCTGTGCTCGGCGACCATCCAGCGCGGCGGGAAGATCACGAAGTCGAGGTTGGCCGTACCCGGATCGGGCGAGGGTGAGGTCAGCACGCTGAAGATCGAGGGGTCGGGATGGTCGAAGCTGACCGTGCCGATCGTCATGAAGTTCGCCAGGTCGTACTTGTAGGGCACATGGGTGCCGTGCCAGGCGACAACGTCGAGGGGCGAACGGCCGGTCTCTGCCGACCAGAAGCCGCCGTCGAACTTGAACACGATCTCGAACGTGCCGACGCGATCCTCGAAGCGGGCGACGGGGACTCGGAAATCGCGCGGGTTTGCCAGCCCGTTGGTGCCGATCGGCCCCAGTTCCGGCAGGCGGAGCGGCGCGCCGTAGTTCTCGCACATGTAGCCGCGCGACGGGCCGTCGGGCAGCTCGGCGCGGAACTTGAGACCGCGCGGGATCACCGCGATCTCGCCCGGTGCGGCGTCCAGGACCCCCAGTTCGGTGTGCAGCACCAGCCGCCCCAGCTGGGGGACGAACAGCATCTCGCCGTCGGCGTTGTGGAAGAACCGGTCGGCCATCGACACGTTCGCGGCATAGAGATGAATGGCGATTCCGGCGTGCCCGTGGGCGTTGCCGCATGTCGCATAGGTCGTCATGCCGTCGAGCAGGTCCACGGTCGTGTCGGGCACCGGCAGCGGATCCCACCGGAGTTGGTTGGGCGATGCCGGTTCTGCCCCGTCCGGGGCGGTGCGCCAGCCGGGAACCGCGGCGGGCCGGTAAGCGGGTTGCCGCGCGGTCGGGCGGATTCGGTAGCACCATGTCTGGCGCGATTGCGCCCGCGGAACCGTGAAGGCCGTCCCGCTGACGCCCTCGGCATAGAGGCCGTAGGGCACCCTTTGCGGAGAATTCTGGCCCCGCGGCAGGGCGCCCGGCAACGCCTCGGTCTCGAAGTGGTTGCCGAACCCGCTTTGATAACCGTCCCGGCCTGTCGAACGCGAATTCTCCATGCGGCGCTCCCGTTCTGGTCGCGCCATTTTAGTTTCAAATGCAACCGATTCAATGCCTACATGGCGGTGTAGCCGCCGTCGATCAGCAGGTCGGAGCCGGTCATGAAGGACGAATCGTCGCTCGCCAGGAATGCCGCACCGGCGGCGATCTCCTCCGGGCGCCCCAGCCGTCCGAGCATCGTTCCGCTGACGGCGTGGGCGGCCTCGCGGCTCTCGAAGTTCCGGAGGAAACGGTCTGTCTCGACCGGGCCGGGCGACAGGCTGTTCACCCGGATGTTCTGCCCGGCATGGTCGAGCGCCATGGCGCGCGCCATGTTGATCAGGCCGCCCTTTTGCGCGCAGTACCAGGGACGCCCTGGCTTCGCGGTGCGGCCGAGCTGGGAAGCGACGAGGATGATGCTGCCGCCGCCGCCCGCCGCCATCGCCGGGATGGCGTGCTTCGAGAGCAGGAAGGCGCTGTTCAGGTTCACGTCCATCGTGCGCTGCCAGTCTTCCAGCGCGATCTCGGTGAGCGGTGCCAGGGGAAGGTCGTAGACGGCGTTGCTGACGAGGACGTCCAGCCCGCCGAACGCGGATTGCGCCAGCGCGACCGCCGCCTCCGCCGTGTCTTCGGATGCGACATCGGCGGTCACCGCCGTCGCCCGACCGCCCGGATCCGTGATGGCTTTCGCCGTCGCCGCGACCCGTGCTTCGTCGATGTCGATGCACACGACCGCCGCGCCGTCGGCGGCAAACCGCGTGCAGATGGCGCGGCCGATGCCGCCGCCGGCCCCGGTGACGATCGCGACCTTGTTGTCGAGCGTTCCCATGATTTCCTCCCGAATGGTTCTGCTGCCGATCATATCGGCAGGATTCGGTGGGGAAAGGGATCAGAAATTCATCGACAGGGTAAAGAAGTAGCGCGGGTCCATGCTGTTCCCCGGAGTCTCGACCGGCCGGGTCAATGGCTGTGCGGCTTCCAGGGAGGTGCGGATCGACCAGGGGAAGTTGGCGCGCAGGCCGAATCCCGTCGACGACAGGGAGTGACGCCGGAACGTCCCCGTGGAATTCCGGTTCCAGACGGCCCCCATGTCGTAGAAGCTGTAGAACTGATTGAAATTGCGCGTTTTTTCCTGAGATCATATATTCAATACCAGATCGATGGACGGTCAGACGAAAGGACGCCGAAGCAAGCATCGCAAGAGTTTCCTCGCCGGTTGGGCCCTGCTTCTTCCCACACAAAGCATCGCACAACCTCCCCAATGGACGCCGCGTTCACCCCCAACTGGCGCGGCTCTTGGAGCCGGAACCCGGCCGGCGAGGCAAATCCTCCTAAGTGTAGGACGGGCCGGATCCAGGTAGGATTCGGCCCGTTCTTCGTGCCGGCCATGCTGGCCGGGTTGTTCGATGAATTGGGGGAGAAACCGATGCGATACGTGCTTATCAGGAAGGATCGTCCGGGGATTGCCGAGCGGCGGGCCGCGCTGCAGCCCGAGCATGCGCGCTATCAGGCCGAATTCCTGCCGATGATCGTCTTCGGGGGCGGGCTCGTCGCCGACGGGACCGACACGAGCGGCGAACTGGATATCCGCAAGGTGATCGGAAACCTGCTGGTGTTCGAGGCGCCGGACCGGGCGGCCGTCGAGGCATTCCATGCGAACGACCCCTACACGCGCGAGGGCGTGTTCGAAAGCTGCCTAATCGAGGCCGTGTGGCAGCGCGTGCCCGACCCCGACGCCTGATCCCGGTTCCGGACGCGCCGCGAAACCCCGTCCGCGCGAATCGCCCGCTCGTGTAGCCGTTGACCCCGTGGCCGTCTGGGGCGGCAATGGGGGCACGCAATGCACTATCTGCAACCGGTCGTCGGCCTGGCGGTTCTGATCGCCTTGGCCTGGGCACTCAGCGAGAACCGGCGCGGCTGGTCGACGCGGCTGGTCCTGGTCGGGCTCGCGGTGCAACTCGCCCTGGCCGCCGTCGCACTCTCGGTGCCGGTCGTGCGCGAGGCGATCGGCGCCATCAACACCGTGGTCCTCGCCCTCGATACCGCGACCCGCGCCGGGACGGGACTGGTCTTCGGATTCCTGGGCGGCGCCCCGCTGCCCTTCGCCGAAAGCCATCCCGGCGCAAGCTTCGTGCTCGCCTTCCGCGCCCTGCCCATCGTCCTGATGATGTCGGCCCTGTCGGCGTTCCTGTGGCACTGGGGCGTGATGCCGCGCGTCATCCGCGCCTTCGCCGCGGGCCTGCGCGCGACCCTGCGCATCGAGGGGCCCGTTTCGGTTGGCGCGGCGGCGAACATCTTCGTGGGCATGGTCGAGGCCGCGATCCTGATCCGGCCGCACCTGGCGCGCATGTCGCGCTCGGACCTGTTCGTGACCATGACCTGCGGCCTGACGACGATCGCCGCGACGGTGCTGGTCCTGTATGCGACCTTCCTGAGCGGGGTGATCGAGAACGCGGCCGGCCACCTGCTGGTGGCGTCGCTGATCAGCGCACCGGCCGCCATCGTCGTGGCGCGGCTGATGGTGCCCGCTTCCGACGTGCCGGTGGGTGCGACCCTGGTTCGCGAGGATGGCGATGCCGCGCTCGACACCGGGCGCGGCCTCTACGAAAGCACGATGGATGCGATGGTCCAGGGCACCCAGGACGGGTTGCGCCTGCTGCTCAGCATCATCGCGATGCTGATCGTGTTCGTGGCGGCGGTCGCGCTGGTGAACCAGATCCTGGGCCTGGCGCCCGATGTGTGGGGTGCACCGCTGACCCTGCAGCGTGCGCTCGGCTGGGTGCTTGCGCCGGTGGCCTGGCTGATCGGAATTCCGTGGGCGGAGGCGACGGTGGCCGGGTCGCTGATCGGCACCAAGATCGTCCTCAACGAGCTGATCGCCTATCTCGACCTGGCGGGCAGCGCGGGGGCGGGCCTGTCGGAACGGTCGCGCATCATCCTGCTGTATGCCCTGTGCAGCTTCGCCAATTTCGGCAGCGTCGGCATCATGCTCGCCGGCATGATCGCCATGGCGCCCGCGCGCAAGAGCGAGCTGATCGGGCTCGGCATGAAGTCGCTCGTGGCCGGGACGATCGCCACCTGCATGACCGGTGCCGTCGTCGCGCTGATCGTGTGACCTCGGGCGGGTCGTGCCGACCGTGATATAGTGCACGGTTTATCCGCGTTGCCGACCCGAGGGAAAGACCATCAACGCGCCACGAGGCTTCGACGAGGCGGAACGGACCCGCTTCCACAACCTGCTGAAGCTCGCGAACGAGAGCCCGTTCGAGGGTGAGCGGGTCGCCGCGCTTGCGGCTGCCGAGCGCATGGCCAAGGCGCGCGGCATGAACCTGCAAGAGGCCGCATCCGGCGGTCCGGCGCCCGAGCGTCCCGAGCCGGGCCCCCCGCGCGAGCACCGGCAGGCGCCGAGCCAGACCCAGGGCATGGCGCGCGCTGCGCAGATGATGGATGCGTGGATTCGGGAGGACAAGGCGCGCCGCGACGCTGCGCTGGCCGAGGCGCAGGCCCGCGGGCTCGATGCCGCGGAACGTCGGCGCGCCGCGGCCGGGGCGAACCCGGTGATCCGGCGCAACGACCGGCGGCGCGATCCCCACAGCCATGCACGCGTCCTGTTGGGCGAGACCTCGTTGCCGCTCGAGGAGATCTGCATGCTCACGGGCCTCGACATCTACGAGGTCGTGGGCATGAAACTGAAGATGCGCGGCTCCGGCTGAGCCCGGGCTATTGACGGCACCGCGCCGAGGCCGTTGACTCCCTCCAATGCCGGGCGCATGGCGCGCGGAACGAACCGGCGAGCATCCGAGGGGGAAGCACGTGAACTACGACAGCTACGAGGCCATCAAGGCCGACCGCAAGGGCCGCATCCTGACGTTGACCATGTCGCGTCCCGGGACGATGAACGCGGTCGATGCCGTCCTGCACGAGGAACTGTCGCGCATCTTCTACGATGTCGATGCCGACGACGCGGCGGACGTGGTCGTGCTGACGGGAGAGGGCAACGCCTTCTGCGCCGGCGGCGACCTGAAATGGCTGAACGACATGCACGGCGACCCGGCGGCGTTTGCGAAGACCGTCTGGGAGGGCAAGCGCCTGGTCAACAGCCTGCTCGACCTCGAAAAGCCGATCATCGCGCGCCTGCCCGGTCATGCGATCGGGCTGGGCTGCACCATCGCCCTCTATTGCGACATCATCTACGCGGTCGAGGCCGCGAAGCTGGGCGACCCGCATGTCTCGGTCGGGCTCGTCGCGGGCGACGGCGGTGCCGTGATCTGGCCGCAGCTCATCGGCTATGCGCGTGCCAAGGAGTATCTGATGACCGGCGATACGCTGAGCGCGACCGACGCGGCCGCGATCGGGCTGATCAACCATGCCGTTTCGGCCGACGAACTCGATGCGGCCGTCTACGGCATGGCCGAGCGGCTTGCCGGCGGTGCGCTCAACGCCATCAAGTGGACCAAGGCGTCGGTCAATGCCGGGCTCAAGCAGGTGGCGAACGCCGCCCTCGACACGGCCTTCAACTTCGAGGCGATGTCGCAGATGACCGACGATCACCGCATCGCCACCGAGGCCTTCCTGAACAAGGAAAAGCCGAAGTTCACGGGCAAGTAGGCGGGGTCTGGCGTGGAACACTTCCAGGAGGCCGAACACGTCGCGATGCTGCGCGACACGCTGCGGCGCTTCGTCGAGAACGAGATGCCGCGCGAGCTGGCGCAGCGCTGGGACCGGGAGAACGAGTTCCCCCGCGAGGTGTTCGACAAGCTGTCGGCGCTGGGCGTCAACGCGCTGACGGTGCCCGAGGAATTCGGCGGGGCGGGCCGCGACATCACCGCGACGATGGTGGTGATCGAGGAGCTGGCGCGCCGCTCGATGGCGGTCGCCGTGCCCTACATCATGTGCGCCTGCTATGGCGGGATGAACATCGACGAGGTGGGCAGCCCGGAACAGAAGGCCCGCCTGCTGCCGAAGCTGGCCGAGGGCAAGCTGCTGTTCTCCTACGGCATCTCCGAGCCCGACGTGGGCGCCGACGTGGCCGGCGTGCGCACTACGGCCAGGCGCGAAGGCAATGGCGGCACCGTGACCGTCAACGGCGCGAAGCGCTTCTGCTCGGGCGCCAACATAGCCGACTACATCTACACCGTCGTGAAGAGCGACCCCGACGGCGCGCGCTACCGGAACCTGTCGATCGTCCTGATTCCGACCGATGCGCCGGGCGTCACCATAGAGCTGCAGAACGCCATGGGCATGAAGGGGGCCTCGACCTGCGATGTCACCTTCCAGGACGTCGAGGTGCCGGCCGAGAACATCGTCGGCGGCGAGGATGGCTGGAACGACGGCTGGCGCCGGATCGTGGGGCCTGGCCTCGATGTCGAGAAGATCGAGGTCGCCGCGCTGGCGCTGGGCAACGCCGCCGCGGCGGTGGACGATGCGTGGCAATACGCGCAGGAACGCCGGCAGTTCGGGCAGCCGGTCTCGGCCTTCCAGTCGATCCGCCACATGCTGGTCGACTGCAAGACCAGGCTGCATGCCTGCCGGTTGATGACCTATCACGCCGCCTGGCTGCTCGACGAGAAGAAGCCGGCCTCGGTCGAGACTTCGATGGCTAAGCTCTATGTCAGCGACGTCGCCAAGGAGATCGTGTTGACCTGCCAGCAGGTGATGGGCGCCTACGGCTACATCAAGGAGTTCGACATGGAGCGCTATGTCCGCGAGGCGCTGCTCATGCCGATCATCGGCGGGTCCTCGGCGATCCAGAAGAACAACATCGCCAACCGGCTGCGCCTGGCGCGCGAATAGGCGGCGGGGAGCGGGGGTACCATGCGTGACGATGTGAGCGGCTGGAAGACCCGCCTGACCGATGCGCTGATCGTCGAGAACACGGCCAGCGGCATCTGGCGCAACCTGACCCTGGCCGACCAGCTCGCCGAGGTGGTGGCGAAGAATCCCGACAAGATCCTGCTGATCGAGGGGCCGCGGTGCGTCACCGTGGCCGAGATCGACCGCGACGCGCGCGCGCTGGCGAGCGCGCTGCAGGCCCGCGGGCTGGTGGCCGGCGACGTGGTCAGCTTCGAGCTGCCGAACTGGCCCGAGACGGTGGTGATCGACCTGGCCTGCGCGATGCTCGGCCTGGTCTGCAATCCGATCATCCCGATCTACCGGGACACCGAGGTGTCCTACATCCTGCGCGACGCGGGCACGAAGGCGTTCTTCATACCCACGACGTTCCGCAACTTCGACTATGCCGAGATGGTGGCACGTCACCGCGCCGAGCTGCCCGACCTCGACCTCGTCGTCACGGTGCGGGGCGCGGCCGACGGCACGATGACGTTCGAGGAGCTGCTCGCCGAGGGCGATGCGGACGGGTTCGCCCGGCCCGCGGTCGACCCCAATTCGGTGAAGCTGATCATGTACACGTCGGGCACGACCGGCCGGCCCAAGGGCGTGCTGCACAGCCACAACACGATCGATACCGAGATCCAGGCGATCTCGAAGTTCCTGGCGCTCGACGATTCCGACGTCATCCTGATGCCGTCGCCGGTCTCGCACATCACCGGCTATCTCTACGGCATCCAGATGCCGTTCACCCTGAACGCGCCGGCCGTTTTCATGGAGACATGGAACGCCGCCGCGGCCGCCGACCTGATCGACGAACACGGCGTGACCTTCACCATCGCCGCGACGGTGTTCCTGCAGGAACTCACCGGTTTCGCGGCGAAGAACGGCCGGCCCCTGCCGAGCCTGCGCTACTTCCCCTCGGGCGGTGCGCCGGTCCCGCCCGAGGTGATCTACAACGCCCACAAGGCGTTCGCGCGCTGCGTGTGCTCGCGGGTCTACGGCTCGACAGAGGCGCCGACGGTGACCCTGGGGGTCGCGGGCCGCGACGAGGAGCGGCTGGGCGCGACGACCGAGGGGCACATCGTCGGCCACGAGGTGAAGATCGTCGACCCGGCCGATGGGCGCGAACTGGGCCCGAACGAGGAGGGCGAGATTCTCACGCGCGGGCCGGAGATGTGCCTCGGCTATGCCGCCGACGAACACAATGCCGAGGCGTTCGAGCCGGACGGGTTCTTCCACACCGGCGACCTGGCGATGCTCGACGCCGACGGTGCCATGGTCATCACCGGCCGCTCCAAGGATCTGATCATCCGTGGCGGCGAGAACATCTCGCCGCGCGAGGTGGAGGACGCCCTGCACGAGCACCCCGCCATCCACGAGGCCGCCGTCGTCGCTATGCCGCACGCGCGCATGGGCGAGACGGGATGTGCCTATGTCGTTCTGGAGGAGGGGGTGCGCCTCGATTTCGACGGCATGGTCGAATTCCTCGCCACCACCGGCATGGCGAAGCAGAAGTTTCCCGAGCGGCTGGAGATCATCGACGACTTCCCGCGCACCGCGGCCGGCAAGATTCGCAAGAACGTGCTGCGCGACCGGATCGTCGAGAAGCTCGCCACAGAGGCCGCCGATAGCGGACGGTGACTGAGACCCCGTGTCGCGGCCCCGCCGTCGCTGTTCTGTTGACAGCACTGGGTGGGAAGGACACGCTAGTTCACAAATAAGTGCTTGTTTTCACATGCATGAAGAAAGCTCCGCGGGAGGAACAGATGCAAACACGTGACGTCGAATTCAACAGCTGCGGCGATACCATTCGCGGCACCCTCTACCTGCCGGATGGTGTTTCCAATCCGCCGCTCGTCGTCATGGCCGGCGGCTGGTGCTACGTGAAGGAAATCGTCATGCCGTACTACGCCGACGATTTCGTCGAGATCGGCTGCGCCTGCCTGGTCTTCGACTATCGCCGGTTCGGCGCCAGCGACGGCACGCCGCGCCAGCACATCAACCCCTGGGACCAGATCGAGGATTACCGCAACGCGGTCTCCTATGCGAAGACGCTGGACGGGATCGACACCAACCGCATCGGCGTGTGGGGCATCTCCTATTCGGGCGGCCACGCGATCTGCGTCGCCGCGCTCGACAGCCGCGTGAAGTTCGCGATGTCGGTCGTGCCCGTGGTCGACGGGTTCCCGACCATGCGCCGCTGCCATGGCGAGCGGAAGTTCGCCGCCATCCAGAAGCTTATCCTCGAGGATCGCGAGGCACGCCAGCGCGGCGAGCCGAGCCAGATGATCGCCATGTCGACCACCGATCCCGACAACGAGATCAGTTCGTGGCCGTTCCCGCATGTCTGCACGATCTTCAACGACATCAAGGAGCGCGAGGCGCCGCTGCACGAGCATGTGAACACGCTCGAATCGGTCGAGCTGCTGATGCAGTACGACGTGATGCCCTATGCCAAGCGGGTCTATGAAACGCCCTACATGATGGCGATCGCCAAGGGCGACAACATCACCTCCGCCGATCTCGAGATCGACGTGTTCAACGCGATCCCGTGCCCCAACAAGGAGCTCGCGATCGTCGAGGGCGTCGACCATATGAGCTTGTATTCGAACAACGACCATCTGGCGAAGGTGTCGGGTGCCCAGGCGCGCTGGCTGCGCGACCTGCTGTTCGGCCCCGAGGCCCTGCTGGCGCAGGCCGCCGAGTAGGCCCTCGCGAGGGTTGCGTTTCGGGCGGGCGGCACCTCGGTGCCGCCCGTCGTTTTTTCGGCGCTCCACGACGGGGGAGAGGGCACGTTGCCGAGCGTCATCGACATCCACACCCATGCCTTCGGCCGGCCCTGGCTGGACCTGCTGCTCGAACATGGCGCGCCGAACTACGGCACGAAGCGCCTACCCGACGGCAAGGAGTATCTGATCGAGAAGGGGGTGCCGGCGTCCGCCCTGCAGCCCGAGGCGTTCGATTATGACGTCAAGATCCGCCAGATGGACCGCCACGGCATCGACCTGGCGATCGTCTCGCTGACCTCGCCGAACGTCTTCTGGGGCGTCGAGGAGATCAGCGCCGAGGCCGCGCGGCGGGTGAACGACGACCAGGCGGGCGGCCAGACCGCCCATCCCGACCGCATCCGCTGGCTCGCCTCGCTGCCCTGGGAGTATCCCGCGCGCGCGGTGGCCGAGCTCGAGCGCGCGCGCGCCAACGGGGCCGTCGGCGTGATGGTGACGGCGACGATCGGCGGCCGGCACCTGATTGACCTCCTCTTCGCGCCGGTCTGGGAGGCGATCGACCGCCACGGCCTGCCGGTTTTCGTGCACCCCGCGGCGCCGTTCGGCGCGAAGGATGCCGAGTTCGGCCGCGAGTGCATCCTGATGCCCGGCGTCGGGTTCATGTTCGACACCACCCTGTGCATCGCGTGACTGGTGCTCGACGGGTTCTTCGACCGGTACGGCGCGCTCGACCTGTGCCTGGAGGTGTCGGGGCCCGGCAAGGTGATGTTCGGGACGGACCTGCCCATGGGCGCGGATGTGGACGCGCTCTATGCCGTGGTCGACCGGCTGCCCGCCGACCAGGTCGCGGCGATCAAGGCCGGCAACGCGCGCGAGGTGTTCGCCCTCTAGGGCCGATGCCGGGCCGGCCGGCTAAAGCTTCAGCCGCATCTCGGGTATGCGCGGATCCTCGTCGCGAAGCTGCAGGTCGCTCGCGAACAGGGTGCCGCAGCCGGGGCAGGCGTATTCGCGCAGGATCACATCGCTGTCGGCCCGGAATTCGTTGACCGGGGTCAGCTCCTCGATCTCGCGCTCGACGATGACCGCATGGGCGCGCGGATCGTCGCTCGCCGGGCCGTATCCCGTGCCGCATTCGCGACAGCCCAGCACCGGTCCGCCGGCGCCCTCGCGCACCGCGAGGATCTCGCCCACCCGGAAGCGCTCGGCGCCGTCGAAGGCCGGCGCGGCGCCGCCGTTCGCCGGCTTCGTGCCGTTGGCGAGGCGTGCGGTCCGCATCTCCGTCCGGCGCGCCGCGGTGGCGGCCGAATCCGGCATGCCGTCGCTACCCAGCACGACGCCGTAC
>JAYOFO010000056.1:0-15135 GCA_038117265.1 Rhodospirillaceae bacterium | reverse complement strand
TGCCGGGGGTGCGCCTGATCGGGCAGGGCGGCGGCGATCTGGGCGCGCGCATGGCGCGGCCGATGCGCACCCTGCCGCCGGGCCCGGTCGTCGTCGTCGGCTCCGACATTCCCGAAATGGGGGCCGCGCAGGCCGCCGCGGCCTTCGCGGCGCTGGGCGCGAACGACATGGTGTTCGGGCCCGCCACCGACGGCGGCTACTGGTTGGTCGGCGCGCGCCGGCGGCCTGCCCTGCCGCGCGATCTCTTCCGCGGCGTGCGCTGGAGCACCGGGCACGCGCTTGCCGACACGCTGGCGGGTCTTCCTGCCGGCTTCCGGGTGGCGACGCTCGACCCGCTCGACGATGTGGACGACGGCGCGGCCTTGGCCGCGTGGCGGGCGCGGCGCTAGGGATCGCGACCCCGCGCCCTGGCCGGGCGCTTGACAGTCCGCGGGCCGGTGGGCTCACTACCGGCCAACCACGAACCCCTTCGCGTTCCTCCGGGAGGACAACATGCAACTGTTCAGCTTCTGGCGCTCACTTGCCGCGTTCCGCGTGCGCATCGCGCTCAACCTCAAGGGCCAGCCCTTCGAGGTGGTCTCCACCGACCTGCTCAAGGGCGAGCAGTTCGCGCCCGAATATCTGAAGATCAATCCGCAGGGCGTGGTGCCCGCGCTGGTGCTCGACAACGGCACGGTGCTGACCCAGTCGATGGCGATTCTCGAATATCTCGACGAGGTCTTCCCCGAGCCGAAGCTGATGCCGGCCGACCCGCTCGCCCGCGCGCGCGTGCGTTCGCTGGCCATGATCGTGGTCGCCGACACCCACCCGCTGGTGGTGCCGCGCATCCGCAAGTACATCACCCAGGACATGGGCCACAGCGAGGACGAGCTGAACGCCTGGATCGGCAACTGGCAGCGCGCGGGCCTGGCCGCCATCGAGGCGCATCTCGCCGACGACGGCACCTCGGGCAAGTTCTGCGAGGGCGATGCGGTCACGCTGGCCGATCTGTGCGTCGTGCCGCAGGTGGGCGCGGCGATGCAGTTCAACGTCGACGTCTCGCCCTATCCGAACGCCAAGCGCATCTTCGACACCTGCATGCAGATCCCGGCCTTCTTCGACGCCCGGCCGCAGGTGCAGCCCGATTTCCCCGAAGCGATGAAGTAGCGCGCGAACAGGTGAGGCGGAACCGGACCGCGGGTCTTCTCCCGACGATCGGCATCGCCGTGGCGCGCGTCGGCGCGCTGGAGCGTCTGCACACGCTGATCGTCGCGCGTGGCGGCGCGGTGGCGGTCGAACGCGCCTTCCGCGGCCCGTCGCCCGACGTGCCGGTCAACGTCAAGTCGGTCGCCAAGTCGGTGATCTCGGCGCTCGTCGGCGCGGCGATCGCGCGGGGTTTCGTCGCCGGGCCCGACCAGCCCATCGGCGCGCTGCTCGGCGGGCGAATCCCGGCGGATGCCGACCCGGCGGTGGCGAACGTGACCGTCGGCAACCTGCTGTCCATGTAGTCGGGGCTCGACCGCACCTCGGGGCGCAACTACGGGCGCTGGGTCAACAGCCCGGACTGGGTGGCGCATGTCCTGTCGCGCCCGTTCGTCGACGCGCCCGGCGGCCGGATGCTGTATTCGACCGGCAACTTCCACCTGCTGTCGGCCATCCTGACACGGACAAGCGGGTGCTCCACCCACGCGCTCCCGCGCGACTGGCTGGGCACGCCGCTGAACATCCGCATCCCCGAATGGGACCGCGACCCCCAGGGCGTCTATCTCGGCGGTAACAACATGCTGCTGTCGCCGCGCGCCCTGCTGCGTTTCGGCGAGCTCTACCGGCAGGGTGGCGTCATCGACGGCGTGCGCGTGCTGCCGCAGGCCTGGATCGCGGCATCATGGACGCCCCGCACGCAATCGCCCTTCTCGGGCGATGCCCACGGATACGGCTGGTTCCTGCGCGATGTCGGCGGCCACATGGCGGCGTATGCACGCGGCTTCGGCGGCCAGTTCGTGATCGTGGTGCCGTCGCTGGAGATGACCGTGGTGTTCATGTCCGACACCGTGACCCGGCTGCGGGTCAACGAATACGGCGACGCGCTCTGGTCGCTCGTGGCCGAGGCGCTGGTGCTCGCCGCGGAGCGGGCCGGCGCGAAGGCGCCGGACTAGCCCCGCTTCGCCGCCCCCGCCGCGTCCATTAGGCGCTCCAGCACCTCGTAGGGCTGGGCACCGACGACGCCCTTGGCATCCGCGACATAGGTCGGCACGCCGGTCACGCCGTACTGGCGCGACTTCTCCCAGTCGGCGTCGACGGCCGCCTCGAAGGTCCGGTTCTCCAGCACCTCGCGCGCGGCCGCGCCGTCGAGGCCGACCGACTCGGCGATGGCGACCAGCAGGTCCACGTCGGCGATGTTCCTGCCATCGACGAAATAGGCCTCGAAGATCTTCATGTGGATCGCATCGCCGCCGGCCTGCGTGTCGGCCCACTTGCCCAGCTCCTGAGCGAGGCGCGAATTGTAGGTGTGGGTGCGCTTCGCGTAGGGCAGGCCCTCCTCGTCCATGCGGGCCTTCATGCCCTCGTACATGGCGTCGAGGTCGACGTCGCGCCCCGCGAACAGCGCTTCCAGCGACTTGCCTTCCATCGGCGTGTCGGGGTGCAGCGGGAAGTGCACGGTCTGGATGTCGACGTCGAAGGTCGCGCGGATTTTTTCAACACGCCCGGTGCTGAGGTAACACCAGGGTCACACGTAGTCGGAGAAGACCTCGAGGATGACGGGATCGGCGTTCTGATCGGACATGGGGATTTTCCTTCCGGTTCGGATTCGGGCGCGAGAATAGCAGGGTTCGCGCGGCACCGTTACCATGCACGCGAACCAAACCAATCCCGGAGCGCCGCCATGACCGACCTGACAGTCCCCTCCCGCAAGCTCACCCATGACGGGGTGCGCAAGCTCATCGATGCCGCAGTCGCCGCCGCGGACGAGATGGGGGTGCCCATGGGCATCGCCGTCGCCAACGACGGGGCGCGGGTCGTCGGCTACCTGCTGATGGACGGCGCGCGCGTGCTGGCGATGGAATCGGCCGGCGCCAAGGCGATGACCGCGGCCAACCACCGCAGGCCCACCCACGCCATCGACTACGACGTCGGGATGGGCCTGTCGGTCTCGACCCAGGGCAAGGTCCTGCTGCTCAAGGGGGCGTGCCCATCGTGATCGACGGCCATTGCGTGGGCGGCATCGGTTGCGGGTCGGGCACCGGGGAGCAGGACCTGTTGGTGGCCAAGGCCGCGCTGGCCGCGATCGGCGCCGAGATCCCGGACGACGACGTCAGGGAAGGCTAGGGCGGCCGGTCAGCGCCGCGCCACCAGCACTGCGAAGAACAGCAGCGACAGCACGGTGCAGGCGGTCATCACGCTGCCGAGCTGCAGGAACGAGGTCTGGGTCAGCAGCGCGATCACCGTGGCGCTGAGGAAGCCCGCTCCCATCTGCAGGAAGCCGCCCAGCGCGGCCGCCGAGCCCGCCACCGCCGGCTCGATCGAGATCAGCGCGCCGGCCAGGCAGTTGGGCACCAGCAGGCCCGAGCCGATCGAATAGACGCAGATCGGGATCAGCAGGGTCCAGGGCGTGTCCATGCCGGCGAGCGCGAGGCCGGCCATCGCGGCGGCGTTCGCGATGGCGATGATGCTGCCGGTCCAGATCATGCGGTTGCGCGGCACCCGGCGCGCCAGCCGGCTGGAGAGGAAGTTTCCGAGCATGTAGCCGATCGGGGCGGACAGCAGGAACAGGCCGTACTGCTCGGGCGAGACGCCCATGACGACGATCAGCGCGATCGGCGAGCCGGCGATGAAGGCCTGGAAGGTCGCGGCCATGGCGCCGGCGCTCAGGCTGAACCCCATGAACCGGGCCATGCCGAGCAGCCGCAGATAGGTGCGCAGCAGCGCGGCTGGCCGCGCGCTGTGGCGAACCTCCGGGGGCAGGGTCTCGGCCAGGGTGAACAGGGTCACCAGCAGGGTTCCCGCGCCCAGCAGGGCGACGAACAGGAAGTTCGACTGCCAGCCGAACAAGGTCTCGAGCTGGCCGCCGATCAGCGGGCCCACCATCGGGGCGAGCGCCAGCGACATGCCGAGATAGGCCATGGCGCGTGTCGCCGCGTCGCCGTCGGTCGTGTCGCGCACGATCGCGCGGGCGACGACGATGCACGCGCAGCCGCCGACGGCCTGCACGACGCGCGCGGCGATCAGCCAGCCGATGTCGGGCGCGAAGGCGCAGGCGAGGCTGCCCAGCACGAACAGCGCCAGCCCCGTGAGCAGCGGACCGCGCCGGCCGAGCGCATCGGACAGCGGGCCGATCACCAGCTGGGCCAGCGCGAACGCGCCCAGATAGACCGAGACGGTCATCTGGACCAGGGTCTGGCTGGTCGCCAAGTCGCCGGCCATCGAGGGCAGCGAGGGCAGGAACATCATGATCGCCAGCTGGCTCGTCGCCATCAGGGTGACGAGCAGCGCCATGGGAGGGGCCGGCGGGGAAGATCGCGGCGGCGCGGCGTCCGGTCCCGGACCGGCCGTCATGCGGCGGCAGGCCTATAGGTTCGCGCCGCCAGGGCCAGCACCATCGCCAGCAGCACCCCGGCGCTGATCGCCAGCGACCAGTGGATGCCGATCAGGCTACCGGCCATGCCCACCGTCACGCCCGATACGGCACGCAGGCCGAAGGCGGTCATCATGTAGAGGCCGACGACCCGGCCGCGGATCTCGGGCGCGGCGTTGAGCTGGACCAGCGTCTGCGCCATCGAGTTGAAGGACAGGTCGAGGAAGCCGGCGACGAACAGCAGGGCGAGCGCGACCTCGTAGCTGCCCGTCAGGGCGAATCCGCCCATGGCGAAGCACCACAGGAAGACCAGCACGAAGGCCGTGCCGCGCTTGGCGGGCAGCAGCGAGCGGCTTTCGAGCACCAGCCCCGCGGTCAGGGCACCGGCGGCGTTGGCGCCGAGCAGGATCGAATAGAGCAGGCTGTCGCCGCCGGTGCCCAGGTCGACCGCGAATTCCGGCATCTGCGGGTGATGCGCGTTGCCGATCATCACGCCCGCGGCCCCCGCTAGCAGGGTCATCGGCACGACGACCCGGTTCCCCGCCACCTCCCGCATGGTCGCCAGGATGTCGGAGACGCCGCGGATCGCGCGCCGGCCGGTGGCTGCGGCCGCCGCGGCGCCCGTGCGGAAGGCCGGGCCGTAGGGCGCGCGCCACAGCCACAGGGTCAGCGGCAGGTAGATCAGAATGTTGATGAAGAGGCCCCAGGCCGGGCCCACCAGGACGAGCAGCCCGCCGCCCACGGCGGGGCCGAGCACGATGCCCAGGGTGCGCGAGGTCGCCAGCAGGCGCACGCCCGACTGCAACTGCTCGCGCCCGACGATGTCGTGGATCAGCAGCTGCGCGGCGGGCGCCCAGATCGCGCCGGCCAGCCCGTGTACGATCAGCAGCACGACCGCGTGCCACATCTCCAGCGTGTTGGTCATGAACAGCAGGGCCCAGCCGGCTGAGACGAGCATGAACAGCACCATGCCGGCCTGGATCACCCGGCGCGGGTCGAACCGGTCGGCGAGCGCGCCGGCGTGGATCGAGAACAGCAGAAACGGCAGCCAGTGGGCGACCACGGCGAACCCGCCCAGCGTCGGCGAGTGGAACTTCTCCCAGATGATCAGGTAGCTGATCACGTGTTCCACCGCGTCGGCGTTCATCGCCAGCGCCGAGCCGATCAGGTAGGCGCGCGCGCCGGGGTGGCGCAGCGCGGCGAAGGATTTCGGTGCGGCGGGCGCGGCGGAGACGGGCGGCGGCGTGTTCAAGCGGAACGTCCTCGCGGGTGGGCGCACGGCGGTTCGCCGCGCTGGAAAACGGGTGCCGGTGTCCGGAAACGAGACGAAGGGGATCGCCAGCCGCGCAGTATATATCCGCAGCCCATGCCGGCGCGAGCGCCGATGCCGGTCGCGAATGGCTGGTCTGCGCTGTGCGCGCATCCCGCTTCCGGTGTGCCGCCGCGCCGACTAGAGTGCCGCCCGCATCCCGGGTTCCGGGATTGGCGTCACGCCGGAACAGGGGATTTCGCAATGCCGACCGCCGACCCGACCAATTTCGTCCTTGTCCACGGCGCCTGGCACGGCGGCTGGTGCTGGCGCCCCGTCGCCGACCTGCTGCGCGCCCGCGGCCACACCGTGTTCGCCCCGACCCTGACGGGGCTCGGCGAGCGCGCGCACCTGATCTCGCCCGCGGTCGACGTGAACCTGCACGGGCGCGACATCGCGCAGGTGCTGCGCTTCGAGGATCTGCGCGACGTGGTGCTGGTCGGCCACAGCTATGGCGGGCCGGTGATCTCCTGCGTCGCCGATGCCGAACGCGACCGGATCCGCAGCCTCGTCTATCTCGATTCCGCCATCATCGAGAACGGCGAGGCGACGCTGGACAAGCTGCCGCCCGAGATCGCGGCCGAGCGGGTCGCCAACGCCATCGAGGTCGACGGCACGATGTGCTTCCCGATCCCGCCGGCCGACGCCTTCGGCGTGTCGGACCCCGGCCAGGCCGCCTGGCTGATGCGGCACCTGGTGCCGCAGCCCCTCAACACGTTCCGGAATCCCATCGAACTCAACGGGCCGGTCGGCAACGGCCTGCCCGCCACCTACATCGTCTGCACCGACCCGCTCTATGCGCCGCTGGAGGCTTCGCGCCGGTGGGCGCGCGCGGCGGGCTGGCCGGTCCGCGAGATCGCGGCGGGCCACGACGCCATGGTCGCCGCACCCGAGGCGCTGGCCGACCTGCTCGAGGCGCTGGCCTAGCCTGCGCCGCTATCCCAGATCCGCGTCGCGGAACGCCGCCACCTCGTCGCGCGCGGCCGCCAGCAGCAGCTGGATGTCGTTGCCCGAGAAGTAGCAGGGCGCGGCGCCCATGCGGATCAGCGCGGCGATCCGGTCGAGATCGCGGATGCCCGACACCAGCACCGGCGTGTCGTGGCGCGCGCCCGCCGCGATGATCGCCTGGTAGGCCTCGGTGACCCGCTTGTGGCCGTGCTGGCCGGGGATGCCCATGTCGACGGTCAGGTCGTTGGTGCCGACCATGATCGCGTCGATGCCCGCCACGCCGGCGATGTCGTCGACATTCTCCACCCCGGTCCGCGACTCGATCATGGCGATAACCATGGTCTCGCTGTTCGCCGCCTCGACGAAATCCTGCTGGTCCATCGTCTCGAAGCCGGTCTGCGGCGCGGTGGTGGAAATGGAGCGGTGGCCGAGCGGCGCGAACTTGGCGTGGCGCACCAGCGCGAAGGCCTGCGTGGCGTCCTCCACGTCGGGCACGATGATCCCCAGCGCGCCGCCATCGAGCACGCGCGCGATGTCGTGGCGGTCGTGGCTCGGCACGCGGACCAGCGGCGTCAGGCCCAGATCGAGCCCGGCCGAGCAGATCTGGGTGGCCGCATCGAGGCCGATGGTCGAGTGCTGGACGTCGATGTAGAAGCCGTCGAATCCGGCGGCGGCGGCGATCTTGGCGACGTCGACGGAACGCGCCAGGCGCAGCGCCATGATCGTCGTGCGGCGCCCGGTATAGAGCTTCTCGCGGAACCGGTTGCGGACGAACAGGTCCGCGCTTGCGAACTGATTGACCATTGCGCTCTCCCGTTCTACGCCGCACGCTGTCGATTAGGTCTGGAGGAGAGGAATCATGCCCGATACGTCCGCGCAAGGCGATAGCGCAACCGGCGCCCGGTCCGGCCCGCTGGCCGGCCTCAAGGTGGTGGAACTCGCCGGCATCGGCCCGGGGCCGTTCGCCTGCATGCTGCTCGCCGACCTGGGGGCCGACGTCATCAAGATCGACCGCCAGGCCGATCCGGGTCTCGGCGTGCCGCGCGGCTACGAGTACGATCTGGCGAGCCGTTCGCGCCCCTCGGTCGCCGTCGACCTGAAGAACCCGGAAGGGGTCGAGATCGTGCTGCGGCTGGTCGAGCAGGCCGACGTGCTGGTCGAGCCGTTCCGCCCGGGCGTGACCGAAAAGCTGGGGCTGGGCCCCGACGACTGCTTGGCCCGCAACCCGCGGCTGGTCTATGCGCGGATGACCGGCTTCGGCGGCACCGGCACGCTGGCCAAGGCGGCCGGCCACGACATCAACTACATCGCCCTGACCGGCGCGCTGCACGCCATCGGCGGGCCGGACAAGCCGACCCCGCCGCTCAACCTGATCGGCGACTATGGCGGCGGTGCCCTGTATCTCGCCTTCGGCGTGATGGCCGCGGTCTACGAGGCGCAGCGCAGCGGCCAGGGCCAGGTGGTCGATGTCGGCATGGTCGACGGCGCGGTCTCGCTGATGATCCCGGTCTACGGGCTGCACGCCTCGGGCTACTTCACCGACCAGCGCGCCTCGAACATCCTCGACGGCGGCGCGCCCTTCTACGACGCCTTCGAATGCGCCGACGGCAAGTTCGTCTCCATCGGCTCTATCGAGAAGAAGTTCTACGTCCTGCTACTCGAAAAGCTCGGCCTGGCCGGCGCGGATCTGCCCGACCAGATGGACCGGTCGCGCTGGCCCGAGCTCAAGGCGCGCTTCTCAGAGGTGATCAAGCAAAAGACCCGCGACGAATGGGTCGCGATCATGGAGGGCACCGACGTCTGCTTCGCCCCGGTGATGTCGATGGAGGAGGCGCACACCCACCCGCACAATGTGGCGCGCGGCAACTTCGAGACGGTGGCCGGCGTCACCCAGCCGGGGCCGGCGCCGCGCTTCTCGCGCACGCCGGGGCGCATCCACTCGCCGCCGTCCCAGCCCGGCGCGGAGACGGACAGCGCGCTGGGCGCCTGGGGCATCCCGGCCGAGGAGGTTTCCCGGCTGCAGGCTGCCGGCGCCATCGGGCGTCGGGACGGCTAGCCCCGTGGCGACGCAGATCCCCTACAACCGCGCGCTCGACTTCGAGTATGGCCGCGCAGACGCGCTCGCCCCGCTGATCCGCCGGGTGATCGCCAACAACCCCAGCGCCTTCACCTTCCACGGCACGGGCACCTACATTATCGGGCGCGGCAACGTGGCCATCGTCGATCCCGGCCCCGACATGGCCGAGCATGTCGATGCGCTGCTGAATGCGATCCGCGGCGAGACGGTGACCCACATCCTGGTCACCCACACCCATATCGACCATTCGCCCGCCGTGCGCGCTGTGCAGATCGCGACCGGCGCGCCGGCCTATGCCTACGGCCCTCACGGCACCCGGCCCGAGGACGGGGCGAGCGAGGGCGGCGCCGACTTCGATTTCATGCCCGACCACAGGGTGGCCGACGGCGACGTGATCGCGGGCAAAGGCTGGTCGGTCGAGGCGGTACACACGCCCGGCCACTGCTCGAACCATCTGTGTTTCGCGCTGCGCGAGGAGGACGCCCTGTTCTGCGGCGACCACGTCATGGGCTGGTCGACCTCCATCGTCTCGCCGCCCGACGGCGACATGGCCGCCTACATGGCTTCGCTGGAGAAGGTGGGCCGCCATCCGGCGGGCCGCTACTTCCCGACCCATGGTGCGCCCATCGACGCGCCAAAGCCCTATGTGAAGGCGCTCATCGCCCACCGCCACGAGCGCGAGGACCAGATCATCGCGGAACTCGCCGCCGGCCCCGCCACCATCGCCGCGATGGTGCCGCGCATGTATGCCGACGTGGACCCGAAACTGTATCCCGCCGCCGCGCGCTCGGTGCTGGCGCACCTGGTGCACATGGTCGAGACGGGCCGCGTCGCCGCCGACGGGGAGACGGGCGAGGACGCGGTCTACCGGTTGGGGGATCGATGAAAATCAAGCGCATTTCGCTGCCGCTTTTGGCGCTGTTGGTCGGAAGCGGATTTCACGGCTCTGTATACGTCGACAGGGCCGATCGGGCCGTTCTGGACAGAGTGCACACTGCGTGTGAGGTGACGGCTGTACCGTATTCGGACGGACGGATCGAACCGTCGCAAGGCATATACGTTCACGGCACCTATGACTCTTCGGGACCGAGTGTTTTTGGCGATCCTGAGAAGGCGCGAGCGAAATTCTACGAACGTTATGAGCTGCAGCAATCCGGCTTTGTGGCGCCGGTTGAGAGTCTGCTCAGCATGGGATTTTCATTCGTTGAGGTTGGGTACAACGGGGAGCGTCTGCCGAAGATATGCTTTCCTGCGATGGTGACCGAACCAGGATTGTATCGGTTCAGCCTTCAATCTACCGGCCATCCCGCATGCGAGAGGTTCGAGGCCCACCGTGAACTTAGGTGGTACAGCTACTACCCTGAGGATCAGTGCATAGCGGTCGAAAAAATCGACGCTCCGACCGCGGAATACAAACTCGAAACGAAGAACGATTTCTTTGGTTCGTCCGACGATGTTTCCGCGATACGGACGGTGGATACCGTTGAAGTAATTTCGACAGGCAGAAAGCTTGTCGAACGGACGGGTTTCATCGCCTCGGTCGGAAGCCACGGAGATTCTATTTTCACATGATACCCGGTCGGGAGTCGTCCGGGTATCGAAGACCTGATTCAACGGTTGATGACGAAATAGACCGACATTTGGGTCTACTCTCCCATTTGATGTCTATTTCTTCGCCGGGATAACCGGCAGCAGGATGTGCGCCGGCATCTTCGGGCCGGTGTGCAGGGTCACGTCGCCGCCGAACACCTCGGCCGGCCGGTCGACCGGGTCGTTGTGGACGAACGGCCCGCAGCCATTCCAGCCGGCGTATTCGCCGAGATTGGCGCTGGAATCGCCGGGATAGACGTAGTCGGTGCCGCGCACGCTCAGCGCGAGGCGGTATCCCGCCGGCAGAACGATGCAGGTCGGCCAGACCTCGACGTCGACCTCGTAGACCTCGCCCGGCGTCATCGGCTGCACCTCGTCATGGGTGTGGTAGGGCCGATAGGGCTCGCTCAGTTTCTTGTCGAGCTTGCGGTGCGAGACCCGCAGCCAGCCCTGGGCGATCGGCGTGTGCGGGTCGAGCGCGCCCTGGAAGGTGATCTCCTTCATGTCGGGCGCGAAGGCGCGCACCACCAGGAACAGGTCGGCATCGCGCGTCGCCGAAGACACCCACAGCTTGGCGGCGATCGGGCCGGTGATCTCGGTCTCCGCCTCCAGCGGCGGGGTGGTGAAGGTCACGCCGTCGGAGAAGCCGCCATAGGTGGCCTTGCCAGCCTGCTTCTGCGGCGCGCCCGACAGGCCGCCATCGGCGGGGTCGAGATAGAGCTTCGTCCATTTCGTGCGTTTCAGCGGCCACTCGTTCTCGTGGCGCTCGACGAACTTCTCGCCGGGATGGCGCACCTGCAGCACCACCTTGGGCTGCTTGTCCCAGCCGTTCTTCGCGCCCTTCAGGTAATGGTCGAAGAAGCGCTTCTGCAGCGCCACGCCGTAGTCGGTGTAGAACTCGGTCCAGTGCTCGATGCCGTGCACCTCGAGATACTTGTCCTTAGAGGCGGCGCGCACGAAGCCCTCGAAATTGCCGCGCGGGTGCAGGCCCTGGCCGCCCCAGTTGGCCGAGGACAGCATCGGCACCTTCACCTTCGACCAGTCGGGCATGCGCGTAGTCCAGTATTCGTCGGTGTCGAGCTTGCTGTCGCGGTTGAGGGCGTAATAGGCCGGCCGGTTCGAGCCGAGCTCCTCCGCGGTCAGGGTCTCGGGCCCCGACACCCAGTCGCCGGCGTAGCGGCTCCACTTGCCGTTCTTTCCCTTGCCGTACTGCACCGACCAGACCTGCGAGGGCGGCCAGTCGCGCGGCATGCCGTTACAGAAGATGCCGCCATGGTGGGTGAGGTCGCGGTAGAAGTCGGCCGCGCCCTCCCACGGACAGATCGCCGCCAGGTGCTTGGGCTGGCGCGCGGCGACCTGCCACTGGTTCATCGCGTAGTAGGAGATGCCGTTGAGGCCGACCTTGCCGTTCGACCAGGCCTGGACGCCGGCCCACTCGATGCACTGGGCGAAGTCTTCCGCCTCGCGCGCCGACCACAGATCCATGAAGCCGGGCGAGCGGCCTCCGCCGCGGCTGTCGACGCGCACGCAGACATAGCCGTCGGGCACCCACTTTTCGGGGTCGACGACCTCCCAGTTCTGGTACTTGTTGGTCGAGCCGGCGGGCACGTCGGGGTGCAGGTCGCACATGCGCTGCCACTGGTCGTGATACAGATCGTCGAAGTGCAGCCACTTGCCGTAGGGGCCGTAGGTCATGATGACCGGGTACTTGCCGGCCTTGACGGGGCGGAAGACGTCGCAGCGCAGCATCAGCCCGTCGTCCATCTGGATCGGCACGTCCCAGTCGATGTGCATGCCGTCGCGCACATCGCTCCACGCCTGTTCGTCGAGATAGGCCTGCTTGCTCTTCCGCTTCGCCATGGTGTGCTCCTCCGTTCGCCGCCGGTCGGCCGGCGTGTTCCACGAAATCATCGTGTCGCCGAAGGGGTCCGACCGGCAAGCGAAAGGTGCGGGGAGGCTTGAGCCTACTCCGGCGTCACGTAGTAGCGACCCCTCAGGAACCGCGACAGGGGCACCGGCCGCTGGGGGTCGGGCGCCGGCGGGTCCATGATGAACCGCTCGGCCTCGGCCAGCGCGATCCGGGTGATCCCGGCGATGTCGAGGTTGCGGGACTCCTCGATCGAGCGGAAGTCCACGTCGAGCAGCTCGCCGTCGCCGCCGGTGATTGCGCCGCCCGCATCCTCGGCGTTGGCGATCAGGAACCGCGCGTCGAACCGGCGCGCCCGGCCCGGCGGGGTGATCGCCCGGAAGTAATAGTCCAGCGTGTCGAGGCGCGGGCGCAGCGGGGCGGGGTCGTCGTCGGGTGTCGCTTCGCCGAGCAGCAGGCCGGTCTCCTCGAACACCTCGCGCACGCCCGCCGCCGCGATGGCGCGGGCCCGGGTCGGGTTGGCGGCGCGTTCGAGGCGCGCGCGCACGTCGTCGCGCAGGTCGGCGACCGGCGCCATCATGCGGTCGACGGCGTCGACCCGCCCGCCGGGGAACACCCAGGCATGCGGCATGAAGACATGGTTGCGGTGGCGCCGGCCCATGAGCACCTCCACGGTGCCGCCGCGCCGCTTGCGCCACAGCACCACCGTCGTCGCATCGACGGGGCGCAGCGAGCGTCCTTTTCGTAGGGCCTCGGCCATGCCTGGCTGCCTGTCCTTCCTGTCCCGGCGCCGCCGGCTACTTCACGGTCGAGAACGACACCGGCACCAGGTAGCGGTTCTCCTGCTTCACCACCCGGTGGCCGTTGCCGGCCTGGTAGATCGCCCAGCGCGGGTCGGTCACGGCCTTCGCTTGGCCCGCCTCGCGCTGCGCCTGGTCGTCCCAGTACCACAGATGCTTGACCTGGTTGATGGTGCCGGTGATCGAGAAGAAATAGCCGATGAGCTGCCAGCCCGCGTCCTCGATGATCGGCTTGGCCAGCGCCTTGGTGATCGCCACATAGTTGGGCACCTGGGCATAGGTGATGGTGTAGGTGCGCTCGTCGACGAAGGCGTTGGGGCTGCCGTTGCCCATGAAGGCGAAGGGCGCGACCACGTCGGTCGCCGCCCACAGGCTGTTCTCCTGGGCGGCGATCATCTCGGCGCTGCCCTTGCGGTAATCGGTCCAGGCCGGGTCGGCGTTGAGCGCGTTGCGCTGGTCCTGACGCTCCTGGGCGTTCTCCCACTCCCAGAAATGGACCACCTTGTTGAGCCCGCCGGTCTCGACCGTGTAGTAGCCGCGCTGCCGGAAGCCGTACTTCGCCTGCAGCGGCACGGCGTTGTCTTCCACGTGCTTCAGATAGGCGGGCAGCTTGCCCGGATTGACGGTGTAGGTGCGCGCGTCGACGATCATGGCGCCGATCTCCCCCGATATCGTTGTTCGTGCCGGGCGGGATGGCCGCCCGGGTTTGCCAGTGTATCGTGGCGAGCCCGTATCGTGGCACGGCAGCGTTGCGGTTGAAAGACGGCGGACCAGGGAGAAAACGCGCATGGAAGAGGCGAACATCCTCGAGGTGATCGAGACCGGGGCGATCCTGGGCGAGAGCCCGGTCTGGTCGCCCGACGACGGCGCGCTCTGGTGGCTCGACATCAAGGCACCGGCCCTGCACCGCTACGATCCCGCGCGCCGTGCCGACGATGCCTGGCCGGTGGAGCAGGAGATCGGCTCGATCGTGCTGCGGAAGGGCGGAGGGCTGGTGGGCGGACTGCGCGGCGGCTTCGCCTTCCTCGACATCGGCGCGCCGGGCACCCCGGTCGGCCTCGACTGGATCGTCGACCCCGAGCCCGACCGGCCCGCGAACCGGCTCAACGACGGCCGCGTCGACCGGCAGGGCCGCTACTGGGCCGGCTCGATGCACGATCCCGAGGGCCCGCCCGCGACCTATTTCGAGCGCGAACCCGTGGGCACCTTCTGGCGCCTCGACCCCGACCGCTCGGTCCACCCGATGATCCCGGGCATCCTCGTCTCCAATGGGCTGTGCTGGTCGCCCGACGGGCGCACCATGTATGCCGCCAACTCGCCGACCCGGATCATGCGCGCCTGGGACTACGACCCCGAGACCGGCGGCATATCGAACGCGCGGGTGTTCGCAACCTTCCCCGAGGAAGACGGGCGCGGCACGCCCGACGGCGCGATCGTCGATGCCGAGGGCGGCGTCTGGGTGGCAGAGTTCCGCGGCGGCCGGGTGACGCGGCTCGCGCCCGACGGCACGGTCGACCGGATGATCGCGCTGCCGGCCTCGCGGGTGACCTGCCCGATGTTCGGCGGGCCCGACCTGCGGACCCTCTATGTCACCACGGCGAAGATCATGCTGACGCCTGAACAGCGCGCCGCCGAGCCGCTGGCCGGCGCCATCTTCGCCCTGGATGTCGGCTTCGTCGGCCTGCCCGAGGCGGCATTCCCCGGCTGACCGCGCCGGCCATCCGGTCTGAAAATCGCCTCTATTCGGCCCCGGCGCTGCCGCATCGCGCCGCCAGTCTCGATCCTGCCCTGTCAGGGAGGAGAGACGGTGCGTGGTCTAGCGATGTTTGCCTCGGTCATCGGCGGTGTGCCCGCCGCGGCGTTTGCCGCGGCGCTCGCCCTGTCCGACGGTGCCCCGCTGCAATCGCCGGCCGCGGTACCGTCTGCGGGGTCCGGGATGCCGGCGCCGGCGGGCGCGGGCGGGCCGCCCATGTACGGGCCCTCGCTGCGCGC
>JAYOFO010000055.1:0-15954 GCA_038117265.1 Rhodospirillaceae bacterium | reverse complement strand
CGCCCGTGCGGAACGCCAGGCGATGCGCCGGACTTCCCGTGGCGATGTCGCGGATCACCACACCGGTCTCGAAATGGTTCCGTCCCATCTCCTCGGCGACGGCCGGCGACAGGTTCGCCACGGTGGCACCGGCAAACGGGTGCCGCCCGCGCAGCTGCGCCTCGTCACGCGACGGAATCTCGGGCGGCAGTTCGAGCGGCAGCTCGACGCGGATCGCCTCGCCCGGCCGGCGGACCGTCAGGGTGGCGCGCGCTCCCACGACGCCGGTCGCGATGCGAAACCGCAACCCCTCGGCATCGAACACGGGCTGGCCATTGACCTCGGTGACGACGTTGCCCGAACGCAGCCCGGCGTCGAGCGCCGGGCCCTGCGGGTGGATGTCCGAGAGGATGACGCCGTCGGGCCGTGCCATCCCGATCGCCTCGGCAATCTCGGCCGTTACGGTATCGAATTGCGCGCCGAGCCATGCGCGCCGGAGCGCGGCCCCCGTACCGGCACCTGCGATCACGGCGCGCACCATATTGGAGGGCACTGCGAAGCCGATCCCCTGGCTGCCGCCGCTGCGCGAGAAGATCGCGGTGTTGATGCCCGCCAGCTTGCCGTCCATACGCTCCAGCGCACCGCCGGAATTTCCTGGATTGATCGCGGCATCGGTCTGGATGAAGAAGTTGAAGTCGGAGATTCCGACATTGGTGCGCGCAAGCCCGGACACGATGCCGCTGGTCACGGTCTGGCCCACGCCGAAGGGATTTCCGATGGCCAGTACAAGGTCCCCGACCTCGAGCTGGTCGCTGTCGCCAAGCGCGATGAACTGCAGCCGCTCCCCGGCCACGTCGATCTTCAGAATCGCCAGGTCCGTGCGCTCGTCCTCGCGCAGGATTTTGGCTTCGAACTCGCGCCGGTCGGAGAGCACGACCGTGATGCTGTCGGCCCCCGCGATGACGTGGAAGTTTGTCACGATGAGGCCGCCCGGGTCGACAATCACGCCCGAGCCCAGCGAATTCTCGACCCGTTCGCGCAGCCGGGTTCCCTCGAACGCATCGCCGAAGAAGCGCCGGAAGAACGGGTCGTTGAACAGCGGCGATACCGGGCCCCGGCTGACGACCGCCTTGCGGGTGAAGATGTTGACCACCGCCGGGCCGGCCTGGCGCACCAGCGGCGCGAAGGAGAGCATCACCGCTTTGCGAGAATCCGGAACCGCGCGTTGTGCCGTCGCGCCCGGCACCGCGAGGGCGAGGACGACGACAGCGGATGCGAGCAACGCGGTCAGGTGCCGGATCGAGTGCATGGACAGATACTAGCGCCGTCGGCGCGGGAATTCATCGAACACGGC
Source organism: Rhodospirillaceae bacterium (assembly GCA_038117265.1). GTDB lineage: Bacteria > Pseudomonadota > Alphaproteobacteria > UBA6615 > UBA6615 > JAYPUG01. The sequence continues at coordinate 14,621 of JAYOFO010000055.1, read as the reverse complement.
AAGACGAAAACGAAAAAGCCGCCCCGAGGGGCGGCCCGTTCGCTTCGACCGGCAACCGGGTCAGGCTGCCTCGTCTTCGTATTCGTCGTCCATCTGGACCGGACCCGAATCCAGACCCTTGGCGTCTTCGTCACGGTCGACCAGCTCGATGACGGCCATCGGCGCGGAATCGCCGTAGCGGAAGCCGGCCTTCAGTACGCGGGTGTATCCGCCCGGACGCTCGGCATAGCGCTCGGACAGGGTCGAGAACAGCTTCTCGACCAGCGCGCGATCGCGAACCACGCTCAGCGCCTGGCGCCGTGCATGCAGATCGCCACGCTTGCCCAGCGTGACCAGGCGATCGACGATCCGGCGAAGTTCCTTCGCCTTGGGAAGGGTGGTCATGATCTGCTCGTGCTTGATCAGCGCGGCGGCCATGTTGGCGAACATCGCCTTGCGGTGACTGCTCGTCCGGTTGAGCTTGCGAGGCCCTTTGCGGTGACGCATCGTAACTGCTCCTAAACGCGGGCGGCCGTTAGAACGGCTCTTCCAGGCGCTTTGCCAGGTCTTCGATGTTTTCCGGCGGCCAGGCCGGAATTTCCATTCCGAGGTGCAGGCCCATCTGGGCGAGCACTTCCTTGATCTCGTTCAACGACTTGCGGCCGAAATTCGGCGTCCGCAGCATTTCCGCCTCGGTCTTCTGAACGAGATCGCCGATATAGACGATGTTGTCGTTCTTCAGGCAGTTCGCCGAACGCACCGACAGTTCCAGCTCGTCCACCTTGCGCAATAGGTTGCGGTTGAACTCGAGCTCGTCGTCGACCTCCTCGACCGGCTGTGCCGCCTTCGGCTCGTCGAAATTGACGAAGAGCTGAAGCTGGTCCTGCAGGATGCGCGCAGCAAGTGCGACCGTGTCCTCGGGCGTGATGGCGCCGTTGGTCTCGATCTCGATGGTCAGCTTGTCCAGGTCGGTCCGCTCACCCACTCGGGCATTGCCGACATGGTAGGACACCTTCTTGACCGGCGAGAACAGCGCATCGACGGGGATCAGCCCGATCGGCGCGTCGGCGGCGCGGTTCTGGGCCGCGGGCACGTAACCCTTGCCGGATTCGACGGTCATCTCCATGACGATCCGCGCACCCTGGTCGAGGGTCATCAGGACATGATCGGGATCCATGATCTCGATATCGGGGCCCGTCTCGATCTGACTTGCCGTCACCTCGCCCGGGCCGGTCGCCGTCAGCGTCATGCGCTTCGGTCCCTCGCTGTGCATGCGAAGTCCCATCGACTTGACGTTCAGCACGATGTCAGTGACGTCCTCGCGCACGCCGGGCACCGACGAGAATTCATGTAGAACGCCCTCGATCTGGATCGAGGTCACCGCCGCGCCCTGCAGCGACGACAGCAGCACGCGGCGCAGCGCGTTGCCCAGCGTGAGGCCGAATCCGCGCTCGAGCGGCTCGGCAACGACGGTCGCCTGCCGGGCCGGATTCGACCCGGCGGCAATGTCGAGCTTGTTCGGCTTGATCAACTCGGTCCAGTTCTTCTGCAGCATTCGATGTATCCTCAAAATCCCGGTCGGACCTGGCGTCGTGTGACGCGGCGACCATATCCAATTTGCCTGCGAAGGCCCGGCGGGGCCCGAAATCACACGCGGCGGCGTTTGCGCGGACGGCAGCCGTTGTGCGGAATGGGCGTCACGTCACGAATTGCCGTGATTTCGAAACCGACGGCCTGCAGCGCGCGCAGCGCGGACTCGCGGCCCGAACCCGGCCCCTTCACCTCGACGGCGAGGGTTTTCATGCCGTGCTCCTGCGCCTTGCGCCCCGCATCCTCTGCAGCCATCTGGGCGGCGTAGGGGGTCGATTTGCGCGAACCCTTGAATCCCTGCGAACCCGCCGAGGACCACGCGATCGCGTTGCCCTGGGCGTCGGCGATCGTGATGTGGGTGTTGTTGAACGTCGCGCTGACATGCGCCACACCCGAGGTGATGTTCTTACGTTCGCGCCGGCGAACACGCGTTGTCGCGGCCTTTGCCATAACTGTCTGCCCTGTCCTTCGGCCCGTTAGGCCTTCTTCTTGCCGGCGATCGGCCGGGCCTTGCCCTTGCGCGTGCGCGCATTCGTATGGGTGCGCTGCCCATTGACCGGCAGCCCCCTGCGGTGCCGGACGCCCCGGTTGCAGCCGAGATCCATGTAGCGCTTGATGTTCATCGCGACCTCGCGACGCAGGTCGCCCTCGACCTGGTAGCCCTGGTCGATCATCTCGCGCACGCGAATGACCTCGTCATCGGTCAACTCATGGACCCGACGTTCGAGCGGAATATTGCACTTCTGGCAGATTTCCTCGGCCTTCGCGTGACCGATCCCATGGATGTAGGTCAGCGCGATCGGAACCCGCTTCTGCGTAGGAATGTTGACACCTGCAATGCGCGCCACGCTCCGAACTCCTTCGTGGTTACGGTGCGGTCAAAACGGCCAGATTGTTGGCTACCCGAGCGGCGGGATTATAGGATTTTCCGCCCTACCGTCAACAGGTTAGCCAGCCGTTATGATCGCCTCGATCTGTTTCGTCACTTCGTCGATCGGCTGCATGCCGTCGACCTTCTTCAACATGCCCCGGCCCTCGTAGTAGGGAAGGATCGGGGCGGTTTGCTCATGATAGACCTCGAGACGCGCCTTCAGCGTCTCGGCATTGTCGTCATCGCGCCGTTCGGCCTCGGGGGTCTCGGCGACGCGGGTGTTGATCCGGTCGATCAGGACACTGTCGTCGACCGCAATCTGGATCACGTGGTCGAGCGGAAGTCCCTTTTCCATCAGCATCTTATCGAGCGCCTCGGCCTGTGCCGTCGTGCGCGGAAAACCGTCCAGGATGAACCCCTTCGCGCAATCGGGCTCGGCGATCCGGTCGGAAATGATCTGCACCATGATCTCGTCGGGCATCAGCTTGCCGGCGTCCATCACCGCCTTGGCCTGCCGGCCCATGTCGCTGCCCGATGCCACGGCGGCACGCAGCATATCTCCCGTCGAGAGCTGCACCACGTCATGGGCCTCGACCAGCATTTTCGCCTGGGTGCCCTTGCCCGCGCCCGGCGGTCCGAGAAGGATGATGTTCACGTTCGTCCCCTCCCCGATCAGCCGCGCCGGCCCTTGAGCTTGGCCTTGCGGATCAGGCCCTCGTACTGGTGGGCCAGCAGATAGCTCTGAATTTGCGCCACCGTATCCAGCGAGACCACCACGACGATCAGCAGGCTGGTGCCGCCGAAGAAGAACGGCACCGAGAAGCGCGAGATCAGTATCTCCGGAAGCAGCGCCACCGCCGTCAGATAGCCTGCACCGACCACGGTCAAGCGCGTCAGGACGTAGTCGAAGAATTCGGCCGTGTTCTTGCCCGGCCGGATGCCCGGGACGAAGCCGCCATTCTTCTTGAGGTTCTCGGCCGTGTCCTGCGGGTTGAAGACGATTGCGGTGTAGAAGAACGCGAAGAAGATGATCAGAGCGGCGAAAAGCAGGAAGAACAGCGGCTGGCCGCGTCCGATATAGGACGCGATCAGCCCCAGGATTCCCCCGCTGGCATTGCCGCCCGAGAATCCTGCGATCGAGACCGGCGTCAGCAGGATCGAGGTCGCGAAGATGATCGGAATCACGCCAGACGTGTTGAGCTTCAGCGGAATGTGCGAGGACTCGCCACCGAACATCCGGTTGCCGACCTGACGCTTAGGATACTGGACGATGATCCGCCGCTGGGCGCGCTCGACGAAGACGATGAACGCAACCACGGCAATCGCGAAGGCGAGGAACGCGATGATGAACAGCGCCGACAGGGCGCCAGTGCGTCCGAGCTCGAGCATCGCGGCCAGTGCCGTCGGCAGGTTGGCGACGATGCCCGCGAAGATGATCAGCGAGATGCCGTTGCCCACACCGCGCGCCGTGATCTGCTCGCCGAGCCACATCAGGAACATCGTGCCGCCGACGATGGTGATCACAGTGCTGAAGCGGAAGAACATGCCGGGATTGTCGACCGCCGCGCCCTGCGAGGTCGAGATGCCCTCCAGACCGACCGACAGGCCATAGGCCTGGACCACCGCCAGCAGCACGGTAAGGTAGCGCGTGTACTGGTTGATCTTCTTGCGCCCGGACTCCCCTTCCTTCTTGAGCTGTTCCATGCTCGGAGAAATGGCGGTCATCAGCTGCATGATGATGGCAGCGGAAATGTAGGGAATGACGTTCAGCGCGAAGATGCTCATGCGCGACAGGGCGCCGCCCGCGAACGCATCGAAAACGCCGAGGATTCCGCCCGACTGCTGGCTGAAGATATCGCTGATGACGACCGGGTCGATTCCCGGGATCGGAATAAATGTGCCGAGCCTATAGATGATCAGCGCGCCGAGTGTGAACCACAGGCGCTTCTTGAGCTCGGTCGCCTTGGCGAAAGCGCCAAAGTTGAGGCTCGAGGCGATCTGTTCGGCAGTACTCGCCATCTAGGTTCCCGCTCGCAACGTCGCGTCACGCCCCATGTGGGTGACGCCGGCCTGCGATCAACACAAAAAAGGTTATTCCGCCTCGACGTTGCCGTCGTCGGCCGGAGCGGCATCGTCTGCCGCCACCGTCCTGACCGCACGCGGCGTCTTTTCCTTCGGCGGCACCGCAACCGCGATCGAACCGCCCGCCTTTTCGACCGCCGCGACGGCGTTCTTCGTGGCACTGGTCAGTTCGAGCGCCACCTTCGCGGTCAGCTCGCCGGAGGCGATCAGGCGCACACCGTCACGCTTGCGCCGCACGACGCCGGATGCCACGAGCGCGTCCTCGTTGACCGCGTCCGACACGTCGAGCTTGCCCGCATCGATCGCCTGCTGGAGGCGTCCGAGCGTGAGCTCCTGGAGACGCACCCGGCTCGGATTGGTGAAGCCGCGCTTCGGCAGACGCCGGTAGAGCGGCATCTGCCCACCTTCGTAGCCCTTGATCGCAACGCCCGAGCGTGACTTCTGGCCCTTCACGCCGCGGCCGCCGGTCTTGCCCAGGCCCGAACCGATGCCTCGGCCGACCCGCTTGCGGGTGCGTCGCGCGCCCGTATTGTCAGACAGTTGGTTGATGTTCATCGTTCCGATCCGTCAGTCCGCTTCCTCGACACGAACGAGATGCTTCACCTTCTCGATCATGCCGCGCACGGCGGGGGTGTCTTCGAGCTCCCGCGTGCGGTGCCGTTTGTTGAGGCCGAGCCCGATCAGGGTCTGGCGCTGGTCGCGACGGCGCCCGATGGGGCTGCCGTGCTGCGTGACGCGCACGCGCTTCTTCGCATCAGCCATTCTCAGCCTCCGTCTCGGCGTCTTCGCTGCCGACCGAATCATGGACACTGCGCCGACCGACGATGTCGGTTACCTTGAGGCCGCGACGTGCCGCGACGCCGCGCGGCGACATCATGTTCTCGAGCGCCTCGAACGCCGCCTTGATCATGTTGTGCGGGTTCGACGTGCCGATCGACTTGGCGACCACGTCCTGAACGCCGAGGCATTCGAACACGGCGCGCAGCGGACCGCCTGCGATGATGCCGGTTCCCGACGGGGCCGCCCGCAGAACCACGCGGCCTGCGCCGAAATGCCCCTTCACGTCATGGTGCAGGGTCCGGCCCTCGCGCAGCGGCACGCGAACCATCGAACGCTTGGCCTGCTCGGTCGCCTTGCGGATTGCCTCGGGAACCTCTCGGGCCTTGCCCGAACCATGCCCGACGCGGCCGCGCTGGTCGCCGACCACGACGATCGCGGCAAAGCCGAACCGCCGGCCGCCCTTCACCACCTTGGCGACACGGTTGATGCTGACGAGGCGCTCGACGAATTCGCTTTCCTCGCGCTCCTCTCGTCGGCCGCCTTCGCGCCGGTTGCGTGCTGGTGCCTGTGCCATAATACCGATTCCTAGAAGTTCAGGCCGCTTTCACGCGCGGCTTCGGCCAGGGCTTTGACCCGGCCATGGAAGAGATAGCTGCCCCGGTCGAACACCACCTCGGACACGCCGGCCGCCTTGGCCCGCTCGGCGATGAGTCGACCGACCTCGCTCGCACCCTCGAGGTTCCAGCCCTTGCCGGCCTTGAAGTCTTTGTCCGCCGATGAAGCGTACGCCAGCGTGCGGCCCGCGTCGTCGTCGATAACCTGGGCATAGATGTGGCGGCCCGAACGGAACACGCTGAGGCGCGGCCGGTTTCTCTTCGCGACGCGGCGCAGCTTGGAACGGACGCGATTGCGCCGGCGTTCCGCCAGGTTGCGCATATTCCTGCTCATTTCTTCTTGCCTTCCTTGCGAAGGATTTGCTCGTCGCTGTAGCGAATGCCCTTGCCCTTGTACGGCTCGGGCTTCCGGAACCCCCGGATGTCCGCGGCCACCTGTCCCACCACCTGCTTGTCGATGCCCCTAATGACGATTGTCGTCTGGCCTTCGCAGTTGATGTTGATCCCCTCGGGGATCGGGAAATTCACGTCGTGGCTATAGCCAAGCTGCAGGTTCAGGGATTTTCCCTGCACCGCTGCACGATAGCCGACGCCCGTGATCTCCAGCTGGCGCGTGAAACCTTCGCTCACACCCGTGACCAGATTGCTGATCAGGGCACGCGACGTCCCCCACGCCATCCGCGCGCGCTTGCTGCTCGACCGCGGCTTGACCACGACGGCATCCTCTTCCCGGCTGACCTCGACGTCGGCCGGAACCTCGATCGACAATGCGCCAAGTTTGCCCTTCGCCGACACGACCTGCCCGGAAATCTGGACATCGGTCCCGTCGGGAACGGAAACCGGCATGCTACCAACTCGCGACATCGTTCTGACTCCTCGTTCCGTGCCCGTCTAGAAGACGTGGCACAGCACCTCGCCGCCGACATTCTCCGCCCGCGCCGCGTGGTCGGACAGGACACCCTTCGGCGTCGAAAGAATCGCAATCCCGAGCCCGCCATAGACCTGGCGCAGGTCGCGAATCTTCGAATAGACACGGCGCCCCGGACGCGACACGCGCTGGATCTCGCGGATCACCGGCGCTCCTTCCGCGTACTTCAACTCGATCGTGATTTCGGAAATGCCACCACGTACCTCGGCCACGCTGTAGCCCCGGATGAAGCCTTCGGCCTGCAGGACATCGAGCACGCGCTCGCGCATGCGCGACGCCGGCGACGTCACCGAGCCCAGGCCGGCACGCTGGCCGTTGCGAATCCGCGTTAGCATATCGCCGAGAGGATCGGTCATCGACATAAGTGCGCCCCCTACCAGCTCGACTTGACCAGACCGGGAATCTGCCCGGTCGATCCAAGATCGCGAAGCGCAATACGCGACAGGCGGAACTTGCGGTAATAGGCGCGTGGCCGCCCGGTCAGTTCGCACCGGTTGCGAATGCGGACCTTCGAGGCATTGCGCGGCAGCTTCGCAAGCTTCATGCGCGCCGCGAAACGCTCTTCGGGCTGGCGCGACGTATCGCGCGCAATCGCCTTCAGTTCATCGCGCTTGTTCGCATACTGCGCCACGAGCTTGCGCCGCCGCTTGTTCTTCTCGATCGCACTCTTCTTTGCCATATCGCTGCTACTCCTGAGGGCGACTATTCGCGGAACGGAAGTTCGAAGCCGCGCAGCAATTCACGCGCTTCGTCGTCGGTTTCCGCCGTCGTACAGATGATCACGTCGAGGCCGCGAATTTCATCGACCTCGTCATAGTTGATTTCCGGGAAAACGATCTGCTCGCGCAGCCCCATCGCATAGTTGCCGCGTCCGTCGAAACTCGTCGGGCGCAGGCCGCGAAAGTCGCGAACGCGCGGCAGGGCGATCGTCACCAGCCGGTCCAGGAATTCGAACATGCGATCGCGGCGCAGGGTCACCTTGCAACCGATCGCCATGCCCTCGCGAAGCTTGAAGTTCGCGATCGAATTCCGCGCACGCGTTACGACCGGCTTCTGGCCCGTGATCGCCGCCATTTCGGCCGATGCCGCTTCGATCTTCTTCGAATCCTGTGTGGCCTCGCCAAGTCCCATGTTGAGGACAATCTTGTCGAGCCGCGGAACCGCGTGGTCGTTGCCATAGCCGAAACGCTCGCGCATCTGCGGCTTGACGACCTTTTCGTAATGTTCAGCCAGTCGCGCTGTCATGTCCCACCTACCGGTCGATGACTTCGCCGGACCGCTTGGCAAAGCGGACCTTGCGGCCATCGTCGAGAGTCTTGTAGCCGACGCGGGTCGGCTTGCTGCTGTCCGGGTCGATCAGGGCAACGTTCGAGGCATGGATCATCGCCTCGAACTCGTTGATCCCGCCCGGCGACGTCTGGGTCGGACGCTGGTGGCGCTTGACCATATTGACGCCCTGGACGAGGACGCGGTTGCTTTCGCGATCGACGCGAATAACCTCGCCCGTCTTGCCCTTCTCGCGCCCCGTCAGGACGACCACCTGGTCACCCCGCTTGATGCGCATCTTCACGGTCGCCTTCGCAGCCATCACAGCACCTCCGGCGCCAGCGAAATGATTTTCATGTAGCGGCGGGCCCGCAGCTCACGGGTCACGGGGCCGAAGATACGGGTCCCGATCGGCTCGCCCTGCTGGTTGATCAGCACCGCCGCATTGCTGTCGAAGCGGATCGTGCTGCCGTCCGGCCGCGCGATGTCCTTCTTCGTGCGCACGATCACGGCGCGGTGGATCTCGCCCTTCTTGACGCGGCCACGCGGGATCGCCTCCTTGACGGAAACGACGATCACGTCGCCCACGCTGGCGGTCATGCGCTTGGATCCGCCCAGGACCTTGATGCACTGCACCCGGCGCGCACCGCTGTTGTCGGCGACATCCAGGTTGGTTTGCATCTGAATCATTGTCTCATGTCCTTAATTGCCGAGCCGGCATGGCCGCCTCAGGCGCCAACCTTTTCGATGACTTCGAACTTCTTGCGCTTCGAGATCGGGCGACATTCCTGGATGCGGACGACATCGCCGATCTCGAGTGCATTGCTCTCGTCATGTGCCGCAATCTTTTTCGATTGGGTCATGAACTTCTTGTAGATGGGATGTCGCACGCGACGATCGACGCGGACCGTCACCGACTTCTCCATCTTGTTGCTCACCACCGTGCCGGTAAGAACGCGTCGGGGCATTCCGTTAACTCCCGTCCACCCGTTACTGCGCCTGACGGCGCTCGTTGAGGATCGTCTGCACCCGCGCGATGTCACGACGAACGTCGCGCACGCGGGCTGTGTTCTCGAGCTGGCCGCTCGCCCGCTGGAAGCGCAGATTGAACGCTTCCTTCTTCAGGTCGCGCAGCTCATTGCGCAGCTCGTCCTCGGTCTTTACTCTGATATCGGAGGCCTTCATCGCCCTTACCCCAGTTCGCGCGAAACGACGCGCGTCTGCAGCGGAAGCTTGGCCGCGGCGAGTTCAAAGGCCTCGCGTGCCACCGAATCCGGAACGCCGTCGATCTCGAACATCACACGACCCGGCTTCACCCGGACCATCCAGTACTCCGGCGTACCCTTGCCCTTGCCCATGCGGACTTCCGCGGGCTTCCGGCTGACGGGAACATCGGGGAAGATGCGGATCCACACACGGCCAGCACGGCGCATGTGGCGGGTCATCGCACGTCGGGCCGCCTCGATCTGGCGTGCCGTCACCCGGCCGGGTGTCACCGCCTTGAGGCCGTGAGAGCCGAAGTTCAGGCTCGCACCAGACTGGGCTACACCGTGCAGGCGTCCCTTGTGCTGTTTGCGGTACTTGGTTCGTTTCGGACTTAGCATGACATGATCTCCGGACGGCTAGCGCGCTTGCGCCGCGCCGCCCGACTGCTGCTCCTCGATCCGGCGGTCCTGCGCCATCGGATCGTGCTCCATGATGTCTCCACGATAGACCCAGACCTTCACACCGCAGGTGCCGTAGGTGGTCATCGCGGTCGCCGTGCCGTACTGCACGTCGGCGCGCAACGTGTGCAGGGGCACGCTACCCTCGTGGTACTGCTCGGTCCGCGCGATTTCGGCGCCGCCGAGGCGGCCACCGCACATCACGCGCACGCCCTGGGCGCCCAGGCGTATGGCGTTCTGGACCGCGCGCTTCATCGCGCGGCGGAAACCGACACGCCGCTCGAGCTGCTGGGCGATGTTCTCGGCCACCAGCGCGGCATCGATTTCGGGCTTGCGCACCTCGACGATGTTCAGGCTGACCTCCGAACCGGTCATCCTCGACACGTCGGAACGGAGCTTTTCGATGTCCGCGCCCTTCTTGCCGATGACGACACCGGGACGGGCGGAATGGATCGTGATCCGCGCCTTCTTGGCCGGCCGCTCGATGATGATGCGGCTGACGCCGGCACCCGCAAGGCGCTTCTCGAGCATCTTGCGCAGCTCGAGGTCTTCGAGAAGCAACTTGCCGTAGGACTGGCCGTCGGCGAACCAACGGGAATCCCACGTCCGGTTGATGCCGAGCCGCAGCCCGATCGGATTGATTTTCTGGCCCATTCTTATGCCTCTCCCTGCTCGCGCACGACGAGCGTGATCTGGCTGAACGGCTTCTGGATCCGGGCCACACGCCCGCGCGCGCGTGCACGCCAGCGCTTCAACACGAAGCCCTTTCCGACCGTCGCCTCGGCGACGACCAGACGGTCGACGTCGAGCTGGTGATTGTTCTCGGCGTTTGCGATGGCGCTCTCGAGGCCCGCCTTCACCGAACGCGCAATGCGCCGGCGCGAGAATTCGAGGTCCATCAGCGCGCGCTGCACCGGCTTGCCGCGGATTTGCGCGGCGACCAGGTTCAGCTTCTGCGGGCTGATGCGCAGGTTCTTCACCACTGCGCGCGCCTCGGTGTCCGCCAGATTGCGCGGATACGCCTTCTTGCCCATGACTAACCCCGTTTCGCCTTACGGTCCGCTGCGTGGCCATAGTAGGTGCGGGTCGGCGAGAACTCGCCGAACTTGTGCCCCACCATGTTCTCGGTCACGAGAACCGGCACGAACTTCTGACCGTTGTAGACACCGAATGTCAGGCCGACGAACTGCGGCAGAATGGTCGAACGCCGCGACCAGGTCTTGATCACGTCGTTGCGGCCCGATGCCCGCGCAACTTCTGCCTTCTTCAGCAGATAGCTGTCGACAAAGGGTCCTTTCCAAACGGAACGCGCCACCGTCGTTCTCCTCTTACTTCGTGCGCCGACGCAGGATGAGCGAATCGGTCTTCTTGTTTGACCGGGTCCGCTTGCCCTTCGTCGGTTTGCCCCACGGGGTGACCGGGTGCCGGCCACCCGAGGTGCGGCCTTCGCCGCCACCATGGGGATGATCGATCGGGTTCATCGCGACGCCGCGCACCGCCGGCCGCTTGCCGAGCCAGCGCTTGCGTCCCGCCTTGCCCAGCTTGATATTCGCCTGGTCGGGGTTCGAGACCGCCCCGATGGTCGCCATGCATTCCTGGCGGACCTTGCGGACCTCGCCCGAAGCAAGCTTCAGGAGGCCGTAGCCCTGATCGCGGCCGACCAGCTGGACATAGGTGCCCGCGGCACGCGCCAGCTTTCCGCCCGCGCCGGGCTTCATCTCAACATTGTGCACGATCGTGCCGATCGGGATCGAACGCAGCGGCATCGCATTTCCGGGCTTCACATCCGCCCGCTCGGCCGCAATCACGCTGTCGCCCACCTGCAGGCGCTGCGGCGCCAGGATGTAGCTCTTCTCGCCGTCCGCGTACTCGATCAGCGCGATGAACGCCGTGCGGTTCGGGTCGTATTCGATCCGCTCGACGGTCGCCGCGACATCCAGCTTCGTACGCTTGAAATCGACCTGGCGATACAGGCGCTTGTGCCCGCCGCCACGCCGGCGCGCGGTGATGCGCCCGGTGTTGTTGCGGCCGCCCTTCTTGGTCAACCCCTCGGTCAGGGACTTCTCGGGATCACCCTTCCACAAATCGGAGCGGTCGACGAGGACCAGTCCGCGCTGTCCGGGGGTGATCGACTTGTACTGCTTGAGTGCCATTGCGAACCCCCTAGACGCCCGTCGTGACGTCGATCGAATCGCCGTCGGCGAGACTGACGATCGCTTTCTTCACGTCGCTCCGCCGCCCCGGACGCCCGCGCCAGCGTTTGGTCTTGCCCTTCTGCAGGATCGTGTTCACAGCCACGACCTTGACGTTGAAGAGACCCTCGACGGCAGCGCGAATTTCCGGCTTCGTCGCATCGACCGGCACACGGAACACCACCTGGTTGTGCTCCGACACGAACGTCGCCTTCTCGGTGATGATCGGCGAGCGCACGAGTTCGTACATGCGCTCGGGCGACACCTCGATGCGGCCGCGCGGCTTGCTGTTGCTGCTCATCGCAGACGCTCCTGGAGCTGCTCGACGGCCTGGCGCGTCAGCACGAGCGTGTCGCGGCGCAGGATATCGAAGACGTTGGCACCGTGCTGCGGCAGCACGTCGATGCCAGGAATGTTGCGCGCCGCCAGCTGGAAATTCCGGTCGATCTCGGCGCCATCGACGATCAGCGCCGACGACAGGCCAAGCCCCTTGAGCTGGGCCGCAAGACCCTTGGTCTTCGGATCGGCCGAGGTTGCGGCGTCGAGGACGACTAGCTTGCCGTCCGCCTGCTTGGCCGAAAGCGCGGTCTTCAGGGCCAGCTTGCGCACCCGCTTCGGCAGGTCAAACGCATGGCTGCGCGGCTGAGGCCCGAAGGTGGTCTGGCCACCACGAAACTGCGAAGCCTTGCGGTCGCCGGCGCGTGCGCGGCCGGTGCCCTTCTGACGCCAAGGCTTGGCGCTCGTACCGGAGATTTCGCTGCGCGTCTTGGTCTTGTGGGTGCCCTGGCGGCGCTTGGCGAGCTGATAGTTCACCATGCGCGCGAGCAGGTCACGCCGGACCGGCACCGCGAAGACGCCGTCGTCGAGATCGATCTCGCCGGCAGCCTTGTTTTCGAGATTGACGACCTTGAGCTTCATCGCCTCAGTCCTTCGAATCCGCGTCGTCCGACGCGGCGGCTTCGGGAGCCTCTTCAGCAGGCGCCGCCTCGTCCGCGACATCCTCGGCGGGAGCTTCCTCCGCCGCTGGCGCGGCCGCTTCGGCCAACACCGCCGGATAGGGCACGTCGTCGGTCAGCGCCTTCTTGACCGCATCACGCACCAGCACGTATCCGCCCTTCGCGCCCGGCACCGCACCTTCGACGAGGATCAGGCCCTCATCGCTGTCGGTGACCACGACACGCAGATTCTGGGTGGTCACGCGGGTGGCGCCCATATGGCCCGCCATCTTCTTTCCCTTGAACACCTTGCCCGGATCCTGGCACTGGCCGGTGGAGCCGTGGCTGCGGTGCGAGACCGAAACGCCGTGGCTGGCACGCAGGCCGCCGAAATTGTGGCGCTTCATCGCACCGGCGAACCCCTTGCCGATGGAGGTGCCCGTCACGTCGACGAACTGGCCCGACACGAAATGGTCGGCCCCGACGCGCGTGCCCACATCGAGCAACGCATCCTCGGCGACGCGGAACTCGATGAGCTTGCGCCGCGGTTCTACTTTCGCCTTGGCGAAGTGTCCGCGCATGGCCTTGGTCACCCGGTTCGGCTTGGCATTGCCCGCGCCGACCTGAAGCGCGACATAGCCGTCGCGTTCGACCGTACGCTGGTCGACCACGTCACAGCCGTCGACCTTGAGGACCGTGACCGGGATGTGGTTGCCCGTGTCGTCGAAGACACGGGTCATCCCCAGTTTCTGTGCGATGACGCCGGTGCGCATCTCGATCCCCTTAAAGCTTGATTTCCACATCGACACCCGCCGCCAGGTCGAGCTTCATCAGCGCGTCGACCGTCTGCGGAGTGGGATCGATGATGTCGAGCAGCCGCTTGTGCGTGCGAATCTCGAACTGCTCGCGCGACTTCTTGTTCACGTGCGGCGAGCGAAGAACGGTGAACTTCTCGATTCGCGTTGGCAGCGGGATGGGACCCCGAACCTCGGCCCCGGTGCGCTTCGCCGTACCGACGATTTCGCGCGCCGACTGGTCGAGGACACGATGATCGAAGGCCTTAAGCCGGATCCTGATGTGTTGACTGTCCATTTCGGTGTCCCGTCAAGAGGTTCGGCGACTTCGCTTGAGAAGCCGCCGATCCCGTTTCTGCCTTATTCGATGATGGAGGTGACGACGCCGGCGCCGACGGTGCGGCCGCCCTCGCGGATGGCGAAGCGAAGCCCGTCATCCATCGCGATCGGCGCAATCAGGTTCACGACCATCTGGATGTTGTCCCCCGGCATCACCATCTCTGTGCCTTCCGGAAGGTCAACCGTCCCCGTCACGTCCGTCGTGCGGAAGTAGAACTGCGGGCGGTAGTTCGTGAAGAACGGCGTGTGACGGCCGCCCTCCTCCTTCGTCAGGATATAGGCCTCGCAGTTGAACTTCGTGTGCGGCGTGATCGAACCCGGCGCCGCCAGAACCTGGCCGCGCTCAACCTCCTCGCGCTTCGTGCCGCGAAGCAGAACGCCAACATTGTCCCCTGCCTCGCCCTGGTCCAGAAGCTTGCGGAACATCTCGACACCCGTGCACGTCGTCTTCTGCGTCGCCTTGATGCCGACAATCTCGATCTCGTCGCCAACGTTCACGATGCCGCGCTCAATGCGGCCCGTCACAACCGTCCCGCGACCCGAAATCGAGAACACGTCCTCGATCGGCATCAGGAACGGCTGGTCCT
>JAYOFO010000054.1:0-16186 GCA_038117265.1 Rhodospirillaceae bacterium | reverse complement strand
GCCTCGCCATCGCCGGCGTGTTCGCCTGCATGCTGTTCGCCGCCCTGTCCGGCTCGTCGCCCGCGACCGTCGTGGCCATCGGCTCGATCGTCATCGCCGGCATGCGCCAGGTCGGCTATTCCAAGGAGTTCGCGGCCGGCGTGATCTCGAACGCGGGCACGCTGGGCATCCTGATCCCGCCCTCGATCGTCATGGTCGTCTATGCCGCGGCGGTCGACGTCTCGGTGGGACGCATGTTCCTCGCCGGCGTGATCCCCGGCATCGTCGCCGGGCTGATGCTGATGATCGCGATCTACGTGGTTGCGCGCTTCCGCGGCCTGCCGTCGCAGCCCAAGGCGAGCTGGGGCGAGCTGTTAGCGTCGGCGCGCGACGCCGGCTGGGGCCTGTTCCTGATCGTGATCATCCTGGGCGGCATCTATGGCGGCATCTTTACGCCGACCGAGGCGGCCGCCGTCGCCGCCGTCTATGCCTTCGTGATCGCCAACTTCGTCTACCGCGACATGGGGCCGCTCAAGGGCACCGCCGGTGCGCACGGGACGCCGCAACGTGTCCTCGCCGCGCTGGTGACCGCCTGGGTCCATCCCGACACCAAGCGGACCCTGCTGGAAGCCGGCCGGCTGACGATCATGCTGATGTTCATCATCGCCAACGCGCTGATCCTGAAGCATGTCCTGACCGAGGAGCGTATCCCGCAGCTCATCACCGAGGCCCTGCTGTCGGCCGGGTTCGGGCCGATCATGTTCCTGGTGATGGTGAATTTGATCCTGCTGATCGGCGGTCAGTTCATGGAACCGTCGGGGCTGATCGTCATCGTCGCGCCGCTGGTCTTCCCCATCGCGGTCGAGCTGGGCATCGACCCCATCCACCTGGGCATCATCATGGTGGTGAACATGGAGATCGGCATGATCACGCCGCCGGTCGGGCTGAACCTGTTCGTCACCGCGGGCGTCGCGCACATGTCGGTGATGAACGTCGTGCGCGCGGCGCTGCCGTGGGTGATGATCATGTTCGTCTTCCTGATCCTGGTGACCTACGTCCCGATCCTGTCGACCTTCCTGCCGACCTCCCTGATGGGGCCCGAGATCATCACCCGATAGCGCGCCCGCTCAGGCGTCGGCGGGCACCTCGATTCCCAGCAGCCGCGCGGCGTTGCCGCCGGTCACCAGCGCCTTCTGGTCGTCCGTCAGCTTCGGAGCCGATGCGATGAACCCGACGGGATCCTCCTCGGCCATGTCGTAGGGATAGTCGGTGCCCAGCAGCACATGGTCGGCGCCCCAGGAATCGACCAGGTGATTCAGCTGGTCGTGGCTGAAGGTGACGGTGTCGAAATAGAGCTTGGCGATGTAGTCGCGCGGATGCTTGTCGATCTTCTGGCGGACGTCGTCGCGACGCTCCCACGGATGGTCGAAGCGGCCCCAATAGTGGGAGATGTATCCGCCGCCATGGGCGATGCATATCTTCAGGCCGGGATAGGTGTCGAGATAGCCGTCGAACACCAGGTGTCCCGCCGCCAGCATCGATTCCAGCGGGTGGCCGATCGTGTTGGCGAAGTAGTGGTCCTGGAACCGGTCGGTGAAGGTGGTGCCGTGCGGGTGCATGAAGATCACCACGCCCAGCTCCTCGACCCGGGCGAAGAACTTCTCCAGCCCGGCCCGCGTCAGCTCCTTGCCGTTGACGTTGGTCGAGATCTCGACCCCGCGCATGCCGAGATCGTTGACGCAGCGGTCGAGCTCGGCCACGGCCATGTCAGCGTTCTGCAGCGGCACGGTGCACAGGCCGACGAAGCGGTCGGGATGCTGGCCGCAGATCTCGGCGACCCGGTCGTTGGTGACCTTCGCCGTGTCGCGCGCGAAATCGGCATCGAACCAGTAATTGTAGTGGAAGGGCGACGGCGAGATCGCCTGCACGTCGACGCCACACGCATCCATGTCGGCGATGCGCTCGGCCGGGTCGGTCAGCTTGGGCACCAGCCGCGCGGCCTGGGCGCCGTTGACCTCGCGCGTCAGGTCGATCGAGCTGCGGAACGGGTCGGCAAGCGAGGCGTCGAGCCCGGCCGCCTTGACCATCGCGTCGGCCGCCGGCACGTGGATGTGGCAGTGGATGTCGACGGCGAAATGCTTCTTGCCGTCGGTGACGGTCTGCCGGTGACCGTGGTCGGTCGCCGGCGCATGGGTCGCGCATTTGAACAGCATCGTGATTCCCCCCGGATGGCCGCGCCGCGGCGCGTTTGCGTTCTGATGTCCGTCCGTGCAGCCTAGCCGGGCGCGCAAGACGCGTCGATATCGCAGGGAGTCGGGCGATGAAACTCTTCGGCACCGGCATGATGATCACGTTCACCGAGGTCGCACCCGACCTCGAGGACGAGTTCAACGAATGGTACAACCGCGAGCATCTGGACGAGCGGATCGACCTGCCCGGGTTCCGCCGGGCCCGGCGCTACGAGGCGATCGACGCCGGCATCCGCTACATGTCGACCTATGAGTGCCTGCGCCCCGAGGACATCGGCTCGCCGGCCTATCTCGACGTGGTGCGCGACCAGACCGAATGGTCGGCGCGGATCATGCCGGCCTTCACCAAGTGGCACCGGATGGTCGGCCGGGTCGTCGCCGACAGCGCGCGCGGCTCGGGGGCGTTCCTGGCCCTGGCGCGGGTCCGCCCCGATCCGTCGCGCACCGACGCGCTGGCGGCCTGGCTGGCCGGCGGCATCCTCGACGAGGTCGCGGCCCGGTCGCGGCTGACGGGCGCCTGCGCCATGGCCGTGGTCCGCGAGATCGACGACCACATGACCCGTGCCTTCGGCCAGGAGCCCGACCCCGAAGCGGTACCCGAATGGGGCGTGCTGATCGAGGGAACCGACATCGATGCGGCATCCGCCGCCGCGCACGAATTGCTGGGCCCGCGGCTCGCCGCGCATGCGGCCCAGGGCACGGCGCCGGTCTTCGAGACCTGGCGGTTCCTCTATGGCAACCAGCGCCTCTCCGAGGCCGAAAAAGCATAGGGGCGGACCGAAACGGCCCGCCCCCGGAATTCGAACGCCTGTGGTGCCGGTCAGGCGGCGCGCACCTCGATGCCCAGCAGCGCGGCGGCATTCGCGCCCATCACGCGGGCCTTGTCATCCTCGGACAGGCCCTTCACCGAATCCACATGGCCGACCGGATCGGTCTCGGCCATGTCGTAGGGATAGTCGGTGCCCATGATGACGTGGTCGGCGCCCCAGGTCTCGATCATGTAGCGGAGCTGGTGCTCGGTGAACACCACCGTGTCGAAGTAGAGCTTCTTCACATACTCGGAAGGCGGCTTCGAGATCACGGCGCGGCAGTCGTCGCGCAGATGGTAGGGGTGGTCGAAGCGGCCCGAATAGGCGGGCACGTAGCCGCCGCCATGGGCGATGCAGATCTTCAGACCCGAATATTTTTCCAGGTAGCCGTCGAACACCAGGTGGCCGACCGCCAGGGCGGATTCGAGCGGATGGCCGATCGTGTTGCGGAAATAATGGTCGACCATGCGCTCCTTGAAGGAGGTGCCGATGGGATGCATGAAGATCACGATCCCCAGCTCCTCGCACTTGGCGAAGAACGGCTCAAGCCCGGCGCGGGTCAGGTCCTGCCCGTTGACGTTGGTGGAAATCTCCACGCCGCGCATCCCCAGATCCTTCACGCAGCGCTCGAGCTCGGCGACGGCGATCCCGGCGTCCTGCAGGGGCACCGTGCACATGCCGACGAACCGGTCGGGATACTGGCCGCAGATCTCGGCGATCCGGTCGTTGACCACATGCGCCGTCTCGCGCGCGAAGTCGGCGTCGTAGGCGTAGTTGTAGTGGAACGGCGCTGGCGAGATCGCCTGCACGTCGATGCCCGAGGCATCCATGTCGACGATGCGCACCGACGGGTCAGTCAGCTTGTCGAGGATCGTCTGGTGCTGCTTGCGGTTGATCTCGGCCGTCACCTCGTTGGTGTCGACATAGAGGTTCTTCTGGTCCGCCGCGCGGGCGTCCTTGAGCATCGCGTCGGCCTCGGGCACGTGCACGTGGCAGTGGATGTCCACGGTGAAGTGCTTCTTGCCGTTGGTGACGGTGGTGCCGCGGTCGCCGGCGGGCGCGTGGCGGTGGGCGTGGCTGTCGCAGGTAAAGAGCATCGTTCGTTCCCCTGAATTGGGTTTTCGTTGTCGGTTCGGTGTCGGATCAGGCGAGCTTCAGCAGCTTGGCCGCCGTCTCGCCCAGGATGGCGCGCTTCTCGTCGTCGGAGAGGCCGGAGCCCATGACGTGGCCGACCGGGTCGGTCTCGGCCATGTCGTAGGGATAGTCGGTCCCCATGATCACATGATCGGCGCCGTAGTGGCTGGCCAGGAACTCGAGCTGGTCGTGGGTGAAGACAACCGTGTCGAAGTAGAACCGCTCGAGATACGAGCCCGGCCGCTTGCCGGCCGCCAGCTCGCGCTGCATGTCGGTGCGCAGCGGGTGGGCGTGGTCGATGCGGCCCGGATAGGCGCCCAAAAAGCCGCCGCCATGGGCGAGCACGATCTTCAGGCCCGGATGCCGGTCCATCACCCCGTCGAAGATCAGGTAGTGGACCGCGACCGTGGTCGCCAGCGGGTTGCCGATGATGTTGGCGAAGTAATGGTCGGCGAAACGCTCGCCCTTGGCGAAGCCCGAAGGGTGGATGAAGACCACCACGTCGAGCTCCTCGCACTTGGACCAGAAGGCGTCGAGGCCGGCCTTGGACAGCTCCTGCCCGGCGACGTCGGCGTTGATCTCGACCCCGCGCATGCCCATCTCCTTGACCGCGCGCTCAAGCTCGGCGACCGCTATCTGCGGGTCCTGCAGCGGCACGGTGCACAGGCCGACGAAGCGGTCGGGGTGCTCGCCCACCAGGTTGGCGATCGCCTCGTTCACCGTCTGGGCCACCTGGCGGCCGAGGTCCGGCTCGGTCCAGTAGGCGTAGTGGTTGGGTGCGGTCGAGATGGCCTGCACGTCGACGCCGGTCGCGTCCATCTCGGCCAACCGCAGCGCCGTATCGGTCGCCCGCGGCATGATCTCCTTGGTGTGGGCCATCTGGAACTGCCGCGTGGCGTCGTTGGAGTGCCACATCAGCGGCTCACGCGACATGTCCGCCACGTCCTTCATCAGCGCATCGGCCGCGGGCACGTGCAGGTGGCAATGGATGTCGACGGTGCGCACGCCGAGCCTCTCGACCTTGATCGGCGCGTGACCGGCATCGGAGGCGGGCGCGCAGGCCTGCGTGTGAATGTGGTTCTGGCCGCACTTGAACAGCATGGAGGTCTCTCCCCGGGTCTCGGATTCGGTTTCGTTTCGGCAGATAAGCGGGGGACCCCCCGGGCGCCGGCGCGGCGGATTATACAGATCGAAGGCGGCGCGGGAAGTCGCCCGAACATGACCGCAAGACAGGCGGTTCCCGAGACCCAAATCCTGGTCTAGTTTTGCCGGAGCACGCGACACCCAACCCGACGCGATCTCCTGGACCCCGCCATGACCGAAGCCGCCATCCTCGCACTGCACAGCGTCGACCTCGATGGCGCGACCGCCTTCTTCACCGATGTCTGGGGACTTGCGCAGATCGCGGGCGACGACACATCCCGCCATCTGCGCGCCACCGGGCCGTTCCACCATGTGCTCGCGCTGCACGCGCGTCCGCGTACCGAGATCATGCGGGTCAACCTGCTGGCCCACGACCGCGCCGCCGTCGCGGCGCTGCACGCACGCATCGCCGAAGCGGGCGGCGCGCATGGGGTCCGCGACCTGACCGCGCCGGCGGACCTGGAGCGACCCGGCGGCGGCCACGGCTTTGCGTTTCGCGATGCCGAGGGCCGCAACCTCGCCATCGTCTCCGACATCGCCACCCACGCCGATGCGGGCGACATCGCCGACCGGCCGCGCAAGCTGGCGCATGTGGTGCTGAACTCCGAAGCGCCCGAGGCGGCGGTGGCGCTGTTCACCGACCTGCTCGGGTTCCGCGTCAGCGACCGCACGCGCATGCACAACTTCCTGCGCTGCGGGGATGCGGGCGCCGGCCCCATCGACCACCACAATATCGCCATCGGCAATGGCGGCGGGACGAGCCTGAACCACATCGCGTTCGACATGCCCGACCTGGAATCGGTGATGCGCGGCGCCGGGCGGTGCCGCGACGCGGGCTGGCCCATCGAATGGGGCGTCGGCCGGCACGGGCCGGGCAACAACGTCTTCGCCTACTTCGTCGGCGTCGAGCACATCCCCATCGAGTACACCGCCGAAGTCGCGCAGGTCGACGAGAGCTATCCCACGGGCGGCCCCGAGGACTGGGGCTGGCCGGCCGGGCGCAGCGACCATTGGGGCATCACCGATCCGCCCTCGGCCAGTTTGAAGGACGCGCAGGGCCGGGTCGGCTTTGCCACCGACAGCTTCGCGCTGTAGGTCGTATATCGGCCGTCGGTCGGCTTCGCCACGACGGATCGTCATGTTAACTTCACGCAACGAGAACGGCACGTTTCCGGGGAGAAGCACACAATGTCATCCGGCCAGTTCGGGATTTCCCAGCACGTCACACGCCGCGAGGATGCGCGGCTCGTCACCGGTCATGGCAGCTATGCCGACGACAACAGCTTCGAGGGCCAGGCCTATGCCGCCTTCCTGCGCTCGCCCGTCGGCCATGGCGAGATCCGGGGCATCGACACGACGGAGGCCGCCGCGGCGCTGGGCGTCATCGCCATCTTCACCGGCGCGGACCTGGCGGCCGCGGGGCTGGGCCCGATCCCCAACGTCACGCCGTTCCAGAACCGCGACGGCTCGCCGATCCTGAAGACCGAGCGGCCGGCCATCGCCGTCGGCCGGGTGCGCCATGTGGGCGAGATCGTCGCCGTGGTGATCGCTGACTCGACCGCGCGGGCCCAGGACGCGGTCGACCTGATCGACCTCGACATCGACCCCCTGCCCGCCGTCGTCGACGTGCGCGATGCGGCCAGGGGCGAGATCGAGATCTGGGACTCGGTGCCGGGCAACGTCGCGCTCGACTTCCAGATCGGCGACGCGGCGAAGGCCCAGGCCGCGATCGACGGCGCCGCCCATGTCGTGAGGCTGACGCTTTCCACCAACCGGCTGGTCGCCGCCTCGATGGAGCCGCGCAGCGCCGTCGCGCGCTACGACGCCGGCAGCGAGACCTACGAGCTGGTCAGCGGCTCCCAGGGCGTGAACGCCCAGCGCAATATGCTGGCCGATGCGATCTTCAAGGTGCCGCACGAGAAGATGCGCGTGCGCACCAACGATGTGGGCGGCGGCTTCGGCATGAAGACCCAGGCCTATCCCGAATATGTGGCGATCCTCTATGCCGCCAAGCAGACCGGCAAGCCCGTGAAGTGGCAGGGCAGCCGGTCCGAGGCGTTCCTCGCCGACAACCAGGCCCGCGACGGGATCATGAACGGCACCATGGCCTTCGATGCGGACGGCAGGATGCTTGCCTTCCGGGTCGACATGATCGCGGCGATGGGCGGCTACCTGTCGTCACACGGCCCCGCGGCCGCGACGCGCAACGTCTGCAACTGCCTGACGGGCTGCTACGACAACCCGGCGCTGGAATTCCAGGTGAAGTGCCTGCTGACCAACAATGTGCCAATCGGCCCCTATCGCGGCGCCGGCCGGCCCGAGGCGGCCTACATCCTCGAGCGGATGATGGACCATGCCGCGCGCCAGATCGGTATCGACCGGGTCGAGCTGCGCCGGCGCAACTTCGTCAGGCCCGAGCAGATGCCCTACACCACCTCGCTCGCCCAGGTGTACGATTCCGGCGAGTTCGAGGCGGCGATGGACAAGGCGCTGGAGCTTGCCGCGTGGGACGATTTCGGTGCACGGCGCGCCGAGTCCGAGGCGCGCGGCCGGCTGCGCGGCATCGGTATGGCCTGCTTCGTCGAGACCGCCGGCGGCTACCTGTCGGAGGGCTCCAAGCTGGTCTTTGCCGACGACGGCACGGTCGAGGCGCGCCTCGCCGTCCAGTCGAACGGCCAGGGCCACGCCACCTCGTTCGCCCAGGTCGTCTCCGACCTGCTGCAGGTGCCCTATGAAAAGGTGCGCATCGTCGAGGGCGACAGCTTCGAGACGCCCGACACCGGCTTCGCATCGGTCGCCTCGCGCTCCATGGCGTTGGCGAGCGGCGCGCTGTCGCTGACCGCCGACGCGGTGATCGACAAGGGAAAGAAGCTCGCCGGCCACGTGCTGGAGGCCGCCGAGGCCGACATCGAGTATGCCGACGGCACCTTCACGGTGACGGGCACCGACAGGGCGATCGACATCTTCGACCTGGCGGCCCGGGCGAAGGCGCTGGGCGATCTGCCCGACGATGTGCCCAATTCCCTCGATTCCGAGGAGGACTTCACCTCGCCCGAGCAGACCTATCCCAATGGCTGCCACATCTGCGAAGTCGAGATCGATCCCGAGACGGGCGTCATCGAAGTGCTCGACTATATCGCCGTCGACGATTGCGGCACCGTCATCAACCCGATGATCGTCCACGGCCAGGTGCATGGCGGCGTCGCCCAGGGGCTCGGCCAGGTGCTGGGCGAACACGCGGTCTACGACGATGACGGCCAGCTGCTCGCCGGCTCGTTCATGGACTACATGATGCCGCGCGCCGACGACATGCCCGACATGAAGCTGGGCTTCCACTCGGTGAAGTGCACGACCAACCCCGTCGGCGCCAAGGGCGCGGGCGAGGCCGGCACCACCGGCGCGCTGGCGGCCGGGATGAATGCCATCGTCGATGCGCTGTCGGCACACGGGATCACCGAACTCGACATGCCGGCGACCCCGCCGCGTGTCTGGGCCGCGCTGCACGGGAACTAGACACCGGCGAATCCCGGTCATGCGGATCGCGCACGGGTTGCGTGCGCATGCGACGCTTTCCGCGCGCCACCAGACGGCGCACGATGGCAACAGGTTCATTCAGCGGTCGCGCCGACGACCTCCCGAATGGAACACCACGCACAAGGAACGGTGGGCATGCTGACGCTCTATCACTATCCCAGCTCGCCCTGCGCCGCGAAGGTCCGGGCGGTCCTGTCCGAGAAGGGGCTGGACTGGGAGAGCATCGTCGTCGACATCATCGAGAAGAAGAACCTTGACCCCGACTATCTCGCCCTCAATCCCAAGGGGCTCGTCCCCGTCTTAGTCGACGGCGGCACGCCGTTGACCGAGTCGACCATCATCATGGAGTACCTCGACACGGCCTACGCGCGTGACACGCTCAAGCCGGCCGGGGCGCTCGACCAGGCGCGCATGCGCAGATGGTGCAAATGGGTCGACGAGACCCAGCATCCGAGCTACGGCGGGCTAGCATGGACGGCACTGGTGCGGCCGTACTGGCTGTCCAAATCGCCCGAGGAAACCACGCGACTGCTTGACCGGCTGGTCGATCCCGCGCGGCGCGCGCGCCAGCAGCGGCTGCTCGAACAGGGATATGCAGCCCCCGACGTCGAGCCCTCGCTGCGGACGCTCGACCGCACGATTTCGGACATGGAGGCGGCGCTCGCCGAAAGCGACTTTCTTGTCGGTCACCTGCCGACCCTCGCCGACCTCGCGGTCCTGCCCTACGTGATCGCCGCCGAGAAGTTCGGCCTCGACACGATGTTCGAGGGCCGTCCACGCGTCGGCGACTGGCTTACGCGCTGGCGGGCCACCCCGACCTGGGAGGCCACGGCACCGTGGGATCTCGACGACGGCGAACGCGACGTGCTGCGCGCCGGCACCGCCGCGGTCATGGAGCGGATTTCGGCGGAACGTTGAATCGGCCCGGGACCGCAGGAGAACGAAAAAAGGCGGGCCGAGGCCCGCCTTTCGCATATCTGGTACCGGTCAGACCGCTAGGCGGCGACCGGCCCCGCATCCAGCGTCTTCATGAAGAGCTGGACGGCATAGTAGGTCGCGATGAAGGCGCCCATCTCCATGATCTCGGCGTCGGACCAGTGCTTGCGCAACGCGTCGTAGAACACCTTGTCGACCTTGTCGGCGTCGAGGAAGAGCTGTTCGGAGAAGCGCAGCGCCATCCGCTCGGCCTCGTCGAACAGTTCGGAATCCTCGTAGTCCTCGCACGCGGCATCGACCATCTCCTCGGTCATGCCGTCGGCCACGGCCTGCGTCGAGCGCAGGCTCGCGAAGTACGGATCGTCGACGAAGCGGGCGAGCTGGATGCGCATCAGCTCCTTGAGGCGATGCGGCACGTTGCCCTTGGTGTGCGCCTCGATCAGCTGGGCGATCACGACCTTCGCCTGCGCGGGCACCCGCGCCACGATGCGCGGGAACAGCCCGTGCGGCACGCCGAGTTCCTCGCACTGGGCGATCAGGTCACGGAGTTCGGAATCCTCGATCTTGTCGAGGTCGAGCGGTGCAAGACGAACCATCACTCGGCCGCCTGACCCTGCAGCGATTCCGGCCTGGCGCCGTAGATCTTCTCCGATTCCTCCTGGCTGACCAGCCGGCCGTCCGGAGAGAACATGGGATAGAACTTCAGCGACCCGAAGAAGGTGTGAAAGCCCAGGTTGAAGGCCAGGAACAGGCCCAGTTCGGCGATTTCCTCTTCCGAGAGGTGCGCGCGCAGATCGTCCCAGTCGGCATCGCCGAAGGAATCGGGGTCGGTGGAGATCTTCTCGACATAGCGCATCACCGCCTTCTCCTTGTCGGAGAAGATGTCGCTGGACGCGTGGTTGTAGATGCCGTCGTCGAGGAGCTTTTCGTCAAGGCCTTGCCGCTTCGCCGAAGCGGACCGAACGTTGCCTCAATAGCTGCAATGGGCCATGCGCGAGAGCATGACCCGGATGACCTCTTTGAGCTTGTGGTCGAGGTTGCCCTCGTTGAACACCTTGACCCAGGCGAGATAGGTCTTCTCCGCCAGGTCGAGATTGTGGCCCATGACCGCGTGGAAGCCCGGGTCGGGCGCGCGCAGCTCGAGCGAGCGCTCGATATAGGGCTTGAGCTTGGTCTTCTTCAGCTCTTCGATGTCGAGCAGTGTGATATTCGGCATATCCGTCCCTTTCCGTCGATGAACGCCGCCTCAGGCGTGGTCCTCGATCGCCTTCTTGAGAACCTGTTTGCGGTCGACGCCCGTGCGCGTCTCGACCACCTCACCATCCTTGAAGAACATCAGGGTCGGGAATCCCCGGACCCCGTAACGTGCGAGCAGATCGTGGTTCTCGTCGCCGTTCACTGTGCCGATGACCACGCCGTCAGGCAACTCCGTTGCCACCTGGCCGAGAATTTTCTTGAGCTGCCGGCAGGGCACGCAGGTCTGCGACCAGAAGTCGACCACCGTCAGGCCGGCTCGGCCGACCACCTCGGAATCAAAATTGGTTTCATCGAATACGGCGAATTCGTCCTGCGTCATCGTTGCCGGCCCGTTGGTGGTTCGAGTTCGCCGTTTATATAAGATCGCGCGCCTCCCCGACAAACGTGCCGGCGCACAACTACTATGCGGAATCGGTGTGGAATTATCCGTCGGCGCCGTGCGCGGCGTGCGGTTCCACCGCCGCCTCCTCGCCGATGACCTCGCGTTCCAGCTGCCCCGTGGCCGACGCCGCGGACCAGTCGCGCGCCAGGGTCACGCCGGCTTCGCGCAGCTGCTTCATATAGGTCGCAACCGCGTCGGTGCCCGGGTTGCCGGCCTCGTCCTGCGCCTTCGCCCATTGCTGGGCGAGCGGCGGCAACGCCTCCGCCCACTGGAATCGCCGGCTCTTCAGCAGCTTGGCGGTGCGGACCCCCTGCGAGCGCAGGGCCTCGAGCGCGGCCTCGCCCGCCGCGCAATAGTCGTTCGCCGCTTCGGTCACGAAGCCGGGCACCGCATCGTGAACCGCGGCGCGGATCGCCTCGGGCAGGGCCTCGAACA
Source organism: Rhodospirillaceae bacterium (assembly GCA_038117265.1). GTDB lineage: Bacteria > Pseudomonadota > Alphaproteobacteria > UBA6615 > UBA6615 > JAYPUG01. Next base: position 4,328 of record JAYOFO010000054.1, on the reverse strand, counting down.
GCCGCGTGTTGACCGTGACGACGAACGGCACCTGCGCGCCGAACCCGGTCCTTGTGTAATGGTCGGCCTGCAGCTTGAGTGCCAGCCGGCCGATCTCGGTAGTCGGCAGGACGGCGGCGACCAGACTGCCGTCTTCCAGGCGCGCACCGATGGTGTCCGCCGGCAGGCGCAACGTCTGGCCGTCGACCCCGCCGATCCAGCACTCGATCCGGTCCGACATCCCGATCGCCCGGCCGCGCACCTCGCCCGCATTGCTGATCTTGTGGACGGCGATGATGTTGTAGCCGTCGCTCGCCATTCCGGCGACGAAGGACTGGCGTGCCTTCTCGATCCCGGCACTCATGCCCGCGACGGTCTCGTGGACATGCCGGTACGCGTTCGCGACGACCGCGCACTCCTCGGTGGTGAACGGCATGCGGAAGGTCATGTGCTGCATCGGCAGGCGCTTGACCTCGTGCTTCACCGCGACGATCCCGAACAGGGCGAGTTCGTCCTCGACCGCCTCGAGCGTGCCGACGAAGTGCGCGAGGGTGCGTTCGTGATGCTCGTCCCAGGCGATCTCGCCCGCCTCGGCCTTGGCGAGTCGCGCGGCAATCGCGTCCTGAAAGCGCGTGCGGAAAATCTCGACGGCGTGGTGTTTCTTCGGCAGCGCGCTGACCACCGACAGGCGCACATCCTCGCCCGCATGCGACGAAACCGTGGTCGCCAGCACGACGGCCAGCGCCGTGAGTGCGTTTCTTGCCAACATCATGCCCCTCGATCCTTCCTGGAAACGGGCGCGCGAACCCGAACACCGGGCACACGCATGCACATTGATCGCCAAGGATCGCGCGAAAAGGTTAACCAACGGCATACGGAACCGGCCGTCTCATCCGACGAGGCGCATGCGCGCAAGGCCTTGAGATCGCACCGGGAACCGTGCTGCGATGACCCAAAGGGAGGATTCGCAATGAAGACCATCGACATCGGGCCCGAGGGCATGGCCGAACACATCGTCCGCTTCGACCAGCTGCAGCCCAAGAAGGGCAACTACGAATCGCTCGGCATCCCGATCGAGGCCTACGAGATGCTGACCGCGAAGACCCTCTACACGCTGCTGGCGCCGGCCGACGCCGCGGGTTCGCACAAGTTCACCGCCGCGAAGGGGCCATCCGGCCTGTCGCTGACCATCGCCGAGTGCCCGCCCGGCGACGGGCCGATGCTGCACGCCCATATGGAGACCCACGAGATCTTCTTCTGCCTCGAGGGGCGGTTCGAGGTGCGCTGGGGCGACGATGGCGAACACAGCACGGTCCTGGAGCGCTACGACATGGTCGACGTACCGCTGGGCGTGACCCGCGCCTTCCGCAATTTGGGAGACGAGACCGCCCGGCTGTTCGTGGTCATCCTCGGCGGCAACCAGAACGATGTCGGTTACGCGAAATCCGTGGGCGACGAGGTCGCGGCGAAGTTCGGACCCGCGGTGCGCGACGCCATCGAGGCCCACACATCGATAAAGTTCACCGTGGGCGCCGACTGACCGGCCCCGGACGAACCGGACACAGGAGACGCAACATGTCGAAGGGAACCCCCTACAAGCGGCGCGCCGGCGAAGGCATCGAGATGGCACCGGGCGAGATGGAGGCCTGGGTCGCGCATTACGGCGATCTGGCGCCCGACCCCAACGCCTTCCGCGACGCCAACGACCCCGACCTGCGCCTCGGCATCCGCTGGGTGATCTCGCCCGACAACACGGCCGGACCGGCGAAGATCGAGCAGCCGCACTCGTTCCACCTCTGCTACATCCAGTCGGAGCCGGGCCACCACCCCGTGCTGCACGCCCACGACTACACTGAGACCTTCATCTGCCTGCGTGGCCAGTACACCATCCACTGGGGCAATGCGGGCGAGAACCGGGTCGTGCTCGATCCATACGACACTTTCTCGGTGCCGCCCCATGTGATGCGGTCGGTCGAGAACACGGGCACCGAGGTCGGCATGGTGATGGTGATCTATGGCGACCACCCCGATCCCAACGCGGCGATCGTGGTGCCCCAGTCGGTGATCGATGCCGACCGGGCGGCGGGACGCGAAATCTAGCGTCCGACTCCGCGCCTAGGCCGCGGCGTCCTGCGCCTCGAGCCCGAACGCCTCGGCGAGCATCTCGTAGGAACGCAGCCGCTTGTCGAAATCATAGGCAATGGTCAGCACCACCAGCTCGTCGAGGCCGCCCGCCTCGGCAAAGGCGAGCAGCCGGTCGCGCACCGATTCCGGCGTGCCGGCGAACCGGTTCGCCTTGTTGGCCTCGACGATCGCGCGCTCCTGGGCGTTGTACTCGTAGGCGACCGCCTCGTCGGGATGCGGATAGGGCAGGTGCTGGCCGTACTGCAGTCGGAGGCGCCACAGATCGCGGCTCCCGGCCAAATAGTCCGCTTCCTCCTGGGTGTCCGCGCAGACCACGAAGACGCCGGCGCTGGCCTTGGGTGCGGCCAGCGTCTGCGACGGCTTGAAGTTGCTGCGATAGTATTTCAGCACCGGCATGCAGGCCTCCGGCGCGATGAAATGGGCGAACGAGAAGGCGAGCCCGAAATGGGCCGCCAGGCCCGCGCTCTGATCGCTCGAACCGAGCAACCAGACTTCCGGCTGATGCTCGACATGGGGCGTCGCGCGAACCGCCTTGAACGGCTCGGTCACGGGCTTCTCGTCTGCGAGGAACGCCATCATGTCGGCGATCTTGGTCGGGAAGTACTCGATCCCGACCTCGCTGCCATAGGCCAGCGCGGCGGCGGTCAGCCCGTCGCTGCCCGGCGCGCGCCCGATGCCCAAATCGATCCGGCCGGGATACAGATTCTCCAGCAGCTTGAAGTTCTCCGCCACCTTCAGCGGCGAGTAGTGGCTGAGCATCACCCCGCCCGAGCCGACGCGGATGCGGTTCGTGGCCGCTGCCACGCGGGTCACCAGGATCTCGGGCGAGGACCCGGCAAACCCCTCGGTCCCGTGATGCTCGGCGAGCCAGTAGCGGGAATAGCCCAGGCGTTCGGTCGCCTGGGCCAGCGCGATCGTCTCCTCCAGCGCCTGGCGGGCATCACCGCCGGCACGGATCGGGGATTGGTCGAGGACGGACAGCTTCAGCATGGCATCGTTTCTAGCACGCCGGGCCGGCCCCGCCACCCTGCCCCGACGCTGCGGGTTTCGGCTGGAGGAAAACGGTCGCGAGAATTCCCGCCGTCACGATGCCGGCGCCGACGATGTTCAGCAGCGACGGTATCTCGCCCAGGGTCGGGATCGCGGCAAACAGGGCCAGCGCCGGCACCCAGGCGCTGACGGCGGCCTGGCGCGTCGGGCCGATGGTCCGCACCGCATGCGCATGCCCGAAGATGCACAGGAAGGCGCCGAACAGCCCATGGACGACCGACTGGAGCGCGATGTCGCCCAGCGGCGCGGTGAACAGGCTCGACGGCAGGAACAGCAGCCAGATCGGCACATAGACCAGCGCGTTGCCGACGAGCAGCGCGGCCAGCGCCTGCATCACCGAGAGTCGCGCGGCACGCATGGCGACGTACCAAAGCGACATCGACAACGCCGAGCCTAGGAACAGCAGGTGCCCGCGCCAGATGCCGGGGGCACCGCCCGAAAGCGCCTCCCAGCCGACGGCGGCGACCCCGGCGACGATGGCTGCGATTCCGGCCCATTGCCAGCGGCCGGGCCGCTCGCCGACCCAGGCCCAGGTCACCAACGCCGCGATCACCGGCAGCGCGCCGAAATGCATGACGGCGGCATGGCCGACCGGCGCGAAGGTCATGCCGGCGAAAAGCAGCAGGACGAAGGGCGCCCCGCCGAACAGGGGGACGAGAACGAAGCTCCGTGCCGGGATGCCGCGTGGCCGGACATACAGCAGCAGCGGGGCGGCGAGGATCGCGGCGACCCCCATCCGCAGGCCCGCCAGATCGTAGATGGTGAGCGCATCGGTCGTCGCACCGAGCCGGCCGGCCAGCAACATCGCGACCACGCACACGACCGTGCCCAGGCCGGCGACGACACCGCTCCAGTCGCGCGCGGTCATCGGCGCGGCCGCCGGTCGGCCGGGGTGGTCGGAAGGATTTGATGTCGCATCGAGGATCGGGGAACAGGTGATGATCGCGGCCGGCGAGTATATCAGCCTTGATCCCGCGTGCCGCGAGCGGAACAATCGCCCGCCATGGCCGAGAATGCACCCCGTTACTCAGATTTGCCCGCGCTCGACCGGCTGCTCCAGTCGCCGGCCGCCGTCGCGCTTGCGGAATCCCACGGGCTCGCGCCCACGACGGACGCGCTGCGCGCCGCGCTGAGGGCGGCGCGGGCGGCGATCG
>JAYOFO010000053.1:0-16259 GCA_038117265.1 Rhodospirillaceae bacterium | reverse complement strand
ATGTCTCCCGTCGCCAGCCGTTCCACGGCGATCTCGGCCGCGAACGCCGCATCGCCGATCGTTGGGATCACGCGATACCCGGCCGCGTCGGGATGTTCCGCCCCGAGCCGCGCCGCGGCATCGCCGGCCAGCACGACCGGACCGACGGAAGCGCGCAGCCGGGCAGCGACCGCGGCAGCGTCGCACACCTCGCCGTCGCCGGCCCCGGTTTCGCCCGGCGCCGACAGGCGGAAATAGACGTCGCGGCGCTTGGTCTCGAGCAGGACCGCGAGGGCGGGCGCCGCACCGGAATCGCGCCGCGCGATGCGCTCATGTACATCGAAACTGCCAATGCCCAGCGCCGGCACCCCCAAGGCCAGGGACAGGCCCCGGGCCGTGGCAATCGCGACGCGCAAACCGGTGTAGGCGCCGGGGCCGACGGTCACGCAGACCGCGTCGAGCGCGCCGAACCCGACCGGCGCGACGACCGCCGCGGCCATCGGCACCAGCGCCTCGGCATGGCCGCGCGCCATCTCCTCCCAGCGCCGTCCGGCCAGTTCGCCCGCATGCCACAGCGCCGCCGAGCACGCGTTGCCCGCGGCGTCGAGCGCCAGCACGGTGGGGGTCTGCTTCGAGTTCATCGTTCCAGCGTTACGGCGAATCACCGCGCCGGTCTAGCATCGCGCGGCAACAACGGCAAAACGGCGCGCGCCGGGTGGTGCCTGATGGACACTGTTTCGGAATATACGGAGATCGAGCCGGGCGCGTTCGGCGTCGAGGTCGCGCTTGCCTATGCCACGGCGGACAATTTCACCGGCGCACCCGTCTATGCCAACGCGCACTGCTATCTGCACCGCGATGCGGCCGACGCGCTGGCACGCGCGCGCGACCTCGCCGCCCGCCAGGACCTGACATTGCGCATCTACGACGCGCTGCGCCCCAGCGAGGCGCAGTGGGCGCTGTGGAACCACACGCCCGATCCCGATTTCCTCGCCGATCCGCGCCGGGGCTCGCCCCACAGCCGGGGTGTCGCCGTGGACCTGACCCTGATCGAGCGCGGCGGGGCGGCGCTCGACATGGGGACGGCATTCGATGCGTTCACCGAACGCTCCCACCACGGCTCGGACGGCATATCGGCCGAGGCCCAGCGCAACCGTTTCCTGCTTCTCGGCATCATGTCGAGCGCCGGCTGGGACTTCTATTCCAAGGAATGGTGGCACTATCAGCTGTTCGATTCGCGGCGTTATCCGCTGGTCTCGGACGCCGATCTCGACCGGCCGATGATGGCCTGAACGGCGGCCGCCGCGCGGCCTTGCGGCGCAATTCGCCAGAAAGGTAACGTTTCCGTAAGAGTCCGGCTGGCCCCATAGTCAAATCCGCTCGGGCGGCAACCACGCAGAGGCAAGACCGCACATGGTTCGGCGTCCCCGAAACACCTGCAAGTTCGTGGCCGGCGCGCTCGCCACGGCGCTATTGTGGCTGGCGGCACCCGCCTCCGCCCAGGCCGCCGATTCGGCTGTCATCCTGCAGTACCACCGGTTCGGCGAGGCGGCGTTCCCCTCGACCAACATCCGGCTGGCGCAATTCGATTCCCAACTCGCCGAGCTGGGGTCGGGACCCTACACCGTGATGCCGGTGCCCGAGATCGTCGCGGCAATCCGCGAGGGCCGCGAACTGCCGGACCGCACCGTCGGCATCACAATCGACGACGGATACCTGTCGATCTACACCGAGGCCTGGCCGCGCCTGCGCCGCGCCGGCTTTCCGTTCACGATCTTCGTTTCGACCGACCCGATCGACCGCGGGTTCGCCGGGTTCATGTCGTGGGACCAGATCCGCGAGATGCGCGATGCCGGCGTGACGATCGGCGGGCACACCGCCTCGCATTTGCACATGCCGGCCAACTCCGTCGCGCGCAACGAAGAGGATGTCGCGCGCTCGAACGCGCGCTACGAGGCCGAACTGGGTGCCGTCCCGCCGCTCTTCGCCTATCCGTTCGGCGAGGCGAGCGTGCGCGTCCAACGGATCGTCCAGGATGCCGGATACGCCAACGCCTTCGGCCAGCATTCGGGCGCCCTGGATACGTCGGCCGATCCGTTCTACATGCCGCGTTTTGCGCTGAACGAGGCATTCGGCGACATGGACCGGTTCCGGCTCGTCACCAACACCCTGCCGATTTCCTATACGGACATCACGCCGGCAAACCCGACCCTGTCGGAAAACCCGCCCCTGTTCGGCTTCACGCGCACCGACGACCACCCGCTGGGCGGCCTCGCCTGCTATGCCGGCGACCAGGGGCAGGTGCAGGTCGAGCAGGTCGGGCCGCGGATCGAGGTCCGCATGAACGGGCCTTTCTCTCCGGGCCGCACGCGCATCAACTGCACGGCGCTGGGGCGCGACGGACGATGGCGCTGGTTCGGGACGCTCTACTACGTGCCCCGCCCGTAAGCGCGGTGCACGGCTAGCGCGACGCCAGCTGAATCTCGCGCGGATCGATCGGATCCGTCGAAAGCTGCGCCACCTCGAACTGTTCGAGCGCGTTCGTCTCGATCAGCTCCTGCAGCGTCTCAACATAGGCCTCGCGCCGTTCGGAATAATTGACCAGCGTCTCGGCCAGGCGGCGGGCATCGAGCCGGGTCTCCTGCGCGCGCATCTCGGCGCGCGTGACCCGGAAGTCGCGATAGGCGTGATGCCGGTTCAGGTTCAGCACGTAGCTGCGCACGCTGTCGAGGAGCGAGGGAAAGGCTCGTACTTCGTAGCGCTCGCCCTCGGCCCGGCGCACCGGCACGAATCCGGCTCCCGCACTCCAGGCGCGCTGGCCGAACAGGGCGTTGCCCATGCGCGCGAAGCGCGAGCGGCCCCAGCCGCTTTCCTCGATCGCCTGGGCTAGCGCGAGGCTCGGCGAGACCGCATCGACCCGGCGCAGCAGGGTCGCGAAGTCGCCCGGCGCGGTGTCGTACTTGGCGGCCAGCTCGTCGAGCCAGGCCTGTGCACGCGGCGAGATGTTGCGTCCCGAGGCCAGCTGTTCCTCGATCTCGATCAGGCGCCGCCGCTCGTCGCGCACCTCTTCGTTGGCCTTGAGGACCAGGGGCAGAACGGTGCGGATGAAGGTCCGCTTGCGCTCGTCGACCACCATGCGGGCATCGAAATCTTCGGGCATGTCGGCCAGGAACAGGCGGGGTACACGGGCGTCGCCGCGCCGGATCGGACGCAGGCGGTAATCGGCGCGCGCAAAGGCGTCGCGCAGGATGGCGGTCGAGCCGATCTCGATCATCCCGTCCTCGAAATCGTCCGCAGCGATCCGCGCCTTCTCGACATCGGGCAGCGCGATCCAGTCGCGCACCGTCCGCTCGGGCAGGTCGACCGGATACGCGATCGCGGCGCCGTAGAGCGCTGCAACGCCCACGGCCATGATCGCCAACGCGGCGCGCTTATAGTCCCTCAGGTGAAGAATGATGCCCCTCACTTCGACGCGCTCCCCCCGCTCGTCGTCGCGGGCCAGGGACGCGTCGATACTTCTCTATGCCTGATCCGGAGAGCCGCCCTTCGCCACCGGCGGCCCGCCCCTTGAACCTTCGCACGCGGCCGTCAGGCGACCGCCTGCACCTCCTCGACTTCCGGAATGTAATGACGCAACAGATTCTCGATGCCCATCTTCAGGGTCGCCGTCGAACTCGGACAGCCGGCGCAGGCGCCCTGCATGGTCAGGAAGACGACGCCATCCTCGAAGCCGTGAAACACGATATCGCCGCCATCCATGGCGACGGCCGGGCGCACGCGGGTGTCGAGCAACTCGACGATCTGCGCCACCACCTCGTCGTTCTCGCCGTCGCCGGCCGCGTGCGCGGGCCCGACGGCCTCGCGCATGACGGGCTCATCCGACGTGTAATGCTCCATGATGGCGCCGAGGATGGCCGGCTTCAGAACCTGCCACTCGGCGGTCGGCGCCTTGGTGACGGTCACGAAATCCGCACCGAGGAACACCGCGGCGACATCGGCCAAGGCGAACAGGCGTTGCGCCAGCGGCGACGCGGCCGCGGCATCCCGATTCGGGAAATCCGCCGTGCCGGCGCTCATCACATCGCGCCCCGGCAGGAACTTGAGCGTGGCCGGGTTCGGCGTCTCTTCGGTTTGAATGAACAAGCCGAGCCTCTCGTCCTTGATGCCCTGTTCACCTGGTCGCCTCATGCGCCAAGCATTCGTTAACCTTTTGCCCGCGATACGTTAACTCTTGTGCGTGGCACAGGTCTGTCTTGGCGAGCAATTTGGGCAGATTTCCGGAAGAATCAAGCACGAATCGCAGGCCGCATGGTTAACGGGAATCCGGCGAATGGTTAACGCCGGAACGCGACGAGTGGCGAACGCACCGGGAACAACCTATCTTCTCCGGGGCCCCGCGCACGCGACGATGGAGGGCCTGGCGAGAGGTTTTGCCCTGTGGACAGAAACACACCTGTAACCGGCGCGCACATACCGTTCGGTCCCGGCGCGCCCATCCCGGCGCCCGCCCACGACTGCCCCGTGTTCGGGTGGCTCGAGAATTTCGGACGCCACGTCGACACGATTCCGCATCTGATCGGCGAGGTCGGCCGCCGCTTCCGCGCGTGCGGCGCGCCGGCTATGTCTGGGACGGCGCGACGGGCGAGATGTCGCAATTCTCGCGCGACCACGCGACGCAATCAAACGAGTCCTATGAAAACAGCCCGGTGCGCGAGATTTTCGAAGGCTCGCCGGGCCTGCGCCGGCGGCTGATCGACCCCGACTGCCCGCACGACTACCCGATTCTCGACGACCTGGCCGCAGAGGGCTACTCCGACTACCTGGTCGTGCCGATCCCGTTCTCGGACGGGAAATCCTACTCCTGCTCTTGGGCGACGCGCGCGCCCGACGGGTTCGCCGACGCGCACATCACGCGGATCATGCAGCTGATGCCGGCCTTCTCGTTGGTGCTCGAGATTCTCGCCTCCCGGATGATCGCGCAAAACCTGCTGGACACCTATATCGGCCACAGCGCGGGCGAGCGCGTGCTCGACGGGTAGATCTATCGCGGCGCCAACGAACCGATCGAATCGGTGGTGTGGATCTCCGACCTGCGCAACTTCACCCGCCTGTCGGACGATTAAGCCCCGCCGGTGATGCTGGGCATTCTGAACGACCATTTCGAACGCGTGGTCGGCGCCATCGCCGAGCATGGCGGCGAGGTTCTCAAATTCATGGGCGATTCGGTGCTCGCGATATTCCCCGTCGATGCCGATCGCGGCCCCGAGCCGGCCGTCGAGGCCGCGCTTGGCGCCGCGCGCGACGCGATCGCGCGAGTCGAAGCGGGAAACGTCGCGCGCCGCGCAAAGGAATTGCCGGAGATCCGGTTCGGCATCGGGCTGCATCACGTCACCGTGGTCTACGGCAACATCGGCGCCCAGGACCGACTCGATTTCACCGTGATCGGCCCGGCGGTCAACCAGGCCGCGCGACCGGGCATCGGATGACGATCTATGCCGCGACCTTGTGCGATAGAATCATCGCGGCCGGCATTCCCATCGTGCGGGCATTCTATGGCGTGCGCACGCTGCACCCGCTCATCGGGGCCGTCGGCTACATCTGGCGGCACGGGCAGGCCGAAGCCGAGCGGGCGATCGCGAGCTGGGACGACACCGAATCGCCGGAGTTCCGCAACAGCCCCATAGTCGAGGTCGGGCGGCGGGGACAGCCCATCCGCAGACGCCTCGGGGGAAGCGAGGGCCCCCTCGAATACCCCATCCTCACGCGGATGCGTGGCGAGGGCATCACCGACTACCTGGCGCTGCCGATGACCTTCTCGGACGGCACGCACAATCCCCTGACGTTCCAGACCGCGGCACCCGGCGGTTTCTCGGACGACGATGTCGAGGCCTTGCAGAAGATCGGCAGGGCAATGTCGCTGGTGGTCGAGGCCGAGATGCGCCTTCGCGTCGCCTGGGGCCTGCTCGACACCTATGTCGGCCAGCGGACGGGCCGCAAGGTCCTGTCCGGCGCGATCCGGCGCGGCACCGGCGAGACCATCCCGGCGGTGGTCTGGTTCTCGGACCTGCGCGGTTTCACCGGCCTGACCGACACGCTGTCTCCCGACGCGCTGCTGGCCCACCTGAACGCCTATTTCGAGATCGTCGGCAACGCGGTGACCGGTGCGGGCGGGGAGACCCTCAAGTTCCTGGGCGACGGTATGCTCGCGATCTTCGAGATCGGGGACGATGGCGATGCACGGGAACGCTGCCGCACCGCGCTCGACGACGACGCCGTCGCGCGCAAGGCCGTCGACGATGCGAACCGCGTGCGCGGCGCGGCGCCGGAGATACGCTGGGGGCTCGCGCTGGATCTGGGGGAGGTCTACTACGGTAATGTCAGCACCCCGGACCGGCTCGACTTCACCGTCATCGGGTCCGCGGTGAACCAGGCCGCGCGCCTCGAAGCGCTCGCCGCGACCCTGGACGAGCCGTTGGTCGTATCGGCGGAGTTCGCCGCGGCCTACGGCCGGCCGCTGCGCACACTGGACACGCACACCCTCAAGGGAATCGCGGCACCCCGGCCGGTGTTCGCACCCGCACCGGAAGGCTGAGCGTCAGCGGCCGAGGAAGCCGACGATTTCGTGGACCTCGCGAATGATCGGGTCGGCAATCGCGGCGGCCCGCTCGGCACCATCGCGCAGAACCGAATCGACGTGGCCGGGATCGGCCATCAGGCGCTGCATCTCGGCGCCGATCGGCCCCAGCCTGGCGACCGACAGGTCGACCAGTTCGCCCTTGAAGGCGCTGAACTGGGCGCCGGCGAACTGCTCCAGCGTCATCGCCATCGACTGGTCGGACAACGCCGCATAGATCGCCAGCAGGTTGAACGCCTCGGGACGCTCCTTCTCGGCCTCGGTGCGCACATGCACCCCGTCGGCGTCCAGCGCATCGGGACCCGGCAGCTCGGCCGGGTCGGTCTTGGCCTTGCGGATCTTGTTGGCGATGTCGTCGGCGCCGTCGGTCAGGTTGATGCGCGAATATTCCGACGGATCGGACTTCGACATCTTCTTGGTGCCGTCGCGCAGGCTCATCACCCGCGTCGCCTCGCCGAAGATCAGCGGCTCGACCACGGGGAAGAACGCGGTCTCGAAATCGTTGTTGAACTTGATCGCGATGTCGCGCGTCAGCTCGAGATGCTGCTTCTGGTCCTCACCCACGGGCACGTGGGTAGTCTTGTAGGCCAGGATGTCGGCCGCCATCAGGTTGGGATAGACGTAGAGGCCGACGCTCGCATTCTCGCGATGCTTGCCCGCCTTCTCCTTGAACTGGGTCATCCGGTTGAGCCAGCCGACCCGCGCCACGCAGTTGAAGACCCAGCCGAGCTCAGCGTGGGCCGAGACCTGGCTCTGGTTGAAGATGATCGACGTCTTGGGATCGATGCCCGAGGCGATGAAGGCCGCGGCCACTTCGCGCGTGTGCGGGGCAAGCTGCCTGGGATCCTGCCACACCGTGATCGCGTGCAGGTCGACGACGCAGTAGATGCACTCGAAGTCGTCCTGCAGGCCGACGAAGTTGCGGATCGCGCCGAGATAGTTGCCGAGGTGCAGGTCGCCTGTGGGCTGAACGCCCGAGAAAACGCGGCTCATGGATAATGCTCCTGGGGGTTTGGACGCCCGAGGGTGTCGCTGTGCGGCGCGGGTTATCGCCGCCGCCGCGTCCCAGGTCAAGCGAGCGCGGTCACGCGCGCGCGCCGCGCCGCAGCATCCCCCGGAGCTCGCCCAGCGAGGTCGCCCCCAGGAGTTGCGCCGCCAGCGCGAACGCCAGGACCCCGAATCCGACCAGCCCGGCAAGCGCGGCGACCCCGGCCAGATTGCTGTCGACCAGCATGTCGGCCAGGAGCAGCGACCCCGCCCAAAGGGCCGCCGCCATCAGCGCCGCCGCGGCGACGATGCGCACTAGCCGCGCAACCAGCCGCGCATCGGGCACGAGCAGGCCCCGCCGGTAGAGCAGAATGGCGAGCGCACCGGCGTTGAACCAGGCCGACAGTGCCGTCGCCAGCGCGATCCCCACATGGGCGAGGAACGGCATCAGGGCCAGCGCCATGGCAACGCTGGCTATCAGCGCTACGGCCGCAACCTTGACCGGGGTCGCGGTGTCCTCGCGCGCGAAGAACCCCGGCGCCAGCGCCTTGATCAGGACATAGGCCGGCAGCCCCAGCGCGAAGGCCGCCAGCGCGGCCGACGTTGCGGCGGCGTCGCCCGCGTCGAACGCGCCGCGCTGGAAGAGCACGGTAATCACCGGTGCGGGAATCACCAGCAGCGCGGCGGCGGCCGGCATCGTCAGCAGCATCGAGAACTCGATCGCCCGATTCTGGCTGTCGCGCGCGGCCGCGGTGTCCCCGGACTTGAGCTGGCGCGCCAGCAGCGGCAGCAGCGCCACGCCGACCGCCGCGCCCACGACCCCCAGCGGCAGCTGGTTCACCCGGTCGGCGAAGTACAGGAAGGAGACCGAACCCTCGGGCAGCTCCGAGGCGAGCCGCACGCCGATCAGCACATTGATCTGGTACACCCCGGCACCCAGCACGCCCGGCCCCATCAGGACGAACAGGCGGCGGACATTGGGGCCCATCACGAGGCGGGGCACAACCGGCAGCAGCCCGGCGCGCGCGCACGCGATCGCCAGCCAGACGAACTGGGTGACCCCCGCGACCGCAACGCCCCAGCTCATGGTGCGCCCCGGATCGGCGATCCAGCCGGCCGCCACGCCGGTCAGCACGCCGATCAGGATGATGTTGAGCAGGATCGGGACGGCCGCCGCGGCGACGAAGCGCTCGAGCGTGTTGAGGATGCCGCCCAGCATCGCGGCCAGCGAGACGAACAGAAGATAGGGAAAGGTGAGCCGGGCAAAGTCGACCGCGAGCCGGAACTTCTCGGGGTCGTCGGCGAAGCCGCCGGCTACTAACGACATCACCTCCGGCATGAAGATTTCCACCAGCGCGCTCAACACCAGCAGCACCAGCAGCATCACGCCAAACACGCGCTCGGCGAACAGGCGCGCCGCCGCGCGGCCGTGCCGCTCCAGCTCGCCGGCGAACAGCGGCACGAAGGCCGCGTTGAACGCCCCCTCGGCGAACAGGCGGCGGAAGATGTTGGGGAACTGCAACGCGACGAAAAACACGTCGCTGACCTGGCCCGCACCCAGGAAACCGGCGATCAGCATGTCGCGCACGAAGCCGAGCACGCGGCTGCCCATGGTCCAGCCGCCGACCGTGGCAATGGCGCGTACGAGCGGCATAGAATCGCTCTTAGCCGGAAACCGGGGCAATTGAAAGGCGCGCGCGCCGAATCAGGATGCCGCCTCGATGTCGTCGGGATCGATGCGCGGGTCGAGGACGGTGGAGGCCGGCGCCGGCACGACGGGCTCGAAGGCGACCTGCTCGGACGCCGGCACGGCCTCGCGGCGACGCAGCCGATGCAGCCCGAACAGCGTCAGGGCCAGCGAGATCGCGAACAGATAGGCATAGAGCGAATACGAGCCGAACTGCCCCACCACGACGCCGCCCAGCAACGGGCCGATCGCCGCACCGACGCCCAGGACGAGCAGCAGCGCCGCGTTCGCCTGGATCAGATCCTCGTGCTGAATCCGGTCGTTGATGTGGGCCGCGCACAACGGATAGATCACCAGGTTCACGCCGCCGAGCAGAAAGCCCAGCGCCAGGACCCCCTCGTGGGGAAAGCCCGCGGACAGGAACAGCGTGGCGCTCACGCCGGCCATCACCAGGCTCGCCCCGGCGATGACGATGCGCCGGTCGAGCATGTCGGACAGCCGGCCGAGTGGCCACTGGATCACCGCCCCGCCGATCACGAGCACGCTCATGAACATGGCGATCTCCGCCGTCGACTGCCCGGTCCGGATTCCCACCAGCGGCACCAGCCCCCAGACCGCGCCGTTGGCAAGCCCGATGGCGAAGGCACCGACGACGGACAGGGGCGAAATCCCATAGAGCTCGCCCAGGGTCATCCGGTCGGTGACCACCGCGGTCGGCGGCGCACTCGTCGTCAGTGCGATCGGCACCAGCGCGAGCGAGATCAGGACCGACGACAGGACGAACAGGACGAACCCGCCCGGATCGGCGAGGTTGAGCAGCTGCTGGGCGACCGCGATCGAACCCAGGTTGACGATCATGTAGACGGCCATCAAGCGGCCGCGGCCGGCATTCGTGACCTGCCCGTGGAGCCAGCTTTCGATGGTCATGTAGAGCGCGGCGAAGCAATAGCCGGTGGCCACGCGCAGGGCGAGCCACGAGAACTCTTCGGCGATGACCGGGAATATCAGCGCCGCGGCCGAGGCGATCGACGCAAAGGCCGCGAAGGAACGGATTTGGCCGACCCGCTCGATGAGCCGCGGCGCGAGCGCACAGCCAAGCGCGAAACCGGCATAGTAGGCCGACATGACCGCGCCGATCGCCGTCGGCGAGAAGCCCTCGATCGCGCCCCGGATGCCGAGCAGCGTGCCCTGCAGCCCGCTGCCCAGGACGAGCAGCGCCACGCCCAGAAGAAGCGCGCCGATGGAGGGGAGAACGGAAACCATAATCGATCCGAAACGCCCGGCGCGGCGCTACTCGGCCGCCGTGCGGTCGGGCCGGGTCTCTTCCTCGCGGATCGCCGCGAGCAGGGCTTCTCGAATCTTGGCGACGCGCGCCTCCTGGGTGACCTTCATGCCGAACCCGTCCTTCACGTAGAACACGTCGACCGCCCGCTCGCCGAAGGTCGAGATCTTCGCCGAGGAGATCTGCAGCGACAGGTTGAAGAGCGCCCGGGTGACCAGATAGAGGAAGCCCGGCCGGTCGCGGCCATTCACCTCGATGACCGTGTGGGTCGTGCTCGCCTGGTTGTCGACGATGACGCGCGGCGGCACCTTGAACACCTTGATGCGCTCGGGAACGAAGGTCCGCTGGGCGTGCGGCTCGGAGCGGCTCATCTCGCCCTTCAGCGCCCGCTCGATCTGCACCGACAGCTTGGCGAGCGCGCCGCCCGCCGCGAAGGCGTTGCCGTCGCGGTCCTGCAGCCAGAAGGTGTCGAGCGCCATGCCGTGCGGCGTGGTGAAGATCTTGGCATCGACGATGTTCGCATCGACCGCCGCGATCGCGCCCGCAATCCGCGAGAACAGGCCGGGATGGTCCTGGGTGTAGACCGTCAGCTCGGTGACATCGATGTCGGCGCGCACTCGGGTCCGCAGCGCCAGCGGCAGCCCCTCGGCCTCCGCCTCGCGCATCAGGCGCGCATGGTGGGCGAGCGTATCGGCATCGAAGGTCAGCCAGTAGCCGGGATAGCCGCGATCGAGCTGGGCCTCGACCTCTTCGTCCGGCCAATCCGCGAGCTGTTCGCGCAGGGCCGCCTTGGCGGCGCCGATCCGCTCGGTGCGCGCCCGCGTGGTCTGTCCGCCCGACATCATGTCGCCGGCCGCGTTGTAGAGCTCGCGCAGCAGCTCGGCCTTCCAGTTGTTCCAGACGTTCGGGCCGGTCGCGCGCATGTCGACGACGGTCAGGCAGAGCAGCAGCCGGAGCCGCTCGGGCGACTGCACGATGTCGACGAAGTCGCGGATCGTCTTGGCATCGTTGAGGTCGCGCTTCTGGGCGACGTTGCTCATCACCAGATGGTGGCGCACGAGCCACTCGACCGTCTCGCATTCCTCCTCGTCCAGGCCGAGCCGCGGGCAGACCCGCCTGGCGACGCGCGCGCCCAGCTCGGAATGGTCGCCGCCGCGCCCCTTGGCGATGTCGTGGAACAGGACGGCCATGTAGAGCGCGCGGCGCGAGCCGATCTTGTCGATCACGTCGCTCGCCACGGGATGCTCCTCGGCGAGCTCGCCGCGCTCGATCTTCGCCAGCAATCCGATCGCCTGGATGGTGTGCTCGTCGACCGTATAGACGTGATACATGTCGTGCTGGGTCTGGCCGACGACGCGGCCGAAGTCGCGCAGGAAGCGCCCGAACACGCCCGCCTCGTTCATCCGCGTCAGCGCGTTCTCGGGGGAGTCGATCGACGTCGCCATCTCGACGAACATCCGGTTCGCCTCGGGGTCCTCGCGAACGCCCTTGTCGATCCGCCTGAGGTTCTGGGTGACCAGCCGCAGCGCATGCGGGTGGATGTCGAGGCCGGCATTGTGCGCGACGTGGAACAGCCGGATCATCGTGGCGGGGTCGCGTTCGAACTGGTCGTCGCTGGCGACGGTCAGGCGGTCGCGGTCGAGCTCGAACCCGGACAGGTCGCCGGTCCGGCGCAGACGCGGGAACCGGATGATCGGGCGGCTCATATTCTCTGCCTCGATCGCCGCGCAGAAGATTCGCGTCAGGTCGCCGACATCCTTGGCGACGATGTAATAGAACTTCATGAAGCGCTCGACCCCGGACGCGCCCTCGCGGTCGGTGTAGCCCATGCGCTCGGCGATGCGCGGCTGCAGGTCGAAGGTCAGGCGCTCCTCGGCGCGGCCCGACAGGTAGTGCAGGTGGAAGCGCACGCTCCACAGGAGGTTCTGGTCCTTGGCGAAGTTGCGCGCCTCGCTGCGCGTGAGAACGCCGCGCGCGACTAGATCGTCGACGCTGTCCACCTCGTAGGCGAACTTGGCGATCCAGTAGAGGGTCTGCAGGTCGCGCAGCCCGCCCTTGCCGTCCTTGATGTTGGGTTCGACGTAGTAGCGGCTGTCGCCCATCTTGGCGTGGCGGGCGTCGCGCTCGGCGAGCTTGGCGGTCACGAACTCCATCGCCGCACCCGAGACGACCTGCGCGCGGAAGGCCTTGCGAAGCTCCAGGAACAGCTCCTGGTCGCCCCAAAGGAAGCGCGCCTCGAGCAGCGCCGTGCGGATCGTCAGGTCGCGCAAGGCGAGGCGAACGCAGTCTTCGATCGAGCGCGTCGAGTGGCCGACCTTGAGGCCGAGATCCCACAGCATGTAGAGCATGAACTCGACGATCTGTTCGCCGTGCGCCGTCTGCTTCCACGGAAACAGGAACAACAGGTCGATGTCGGAGAAGGGCGCGAGCTCGCCGCGGCCATAGCCGCCGACCGCCACGACGGCCAAGCGGTCGGCCGTCGTCGGGTTGGCCAGCGGATATTCGCGGGTCGCGGCGTCGTGCGCGAGCCGGATGACCTGGTCGAACAGGAAGGCGAGCTCGCCCTTGGCGACATTGCCGTCGATTTCGCCCGCCTCGAAGCGCGCGCGGACATCGGCGCGCCCCGCCTCGACGGCTGTCTTGAGGTGCCCCAGAACCGCCTTGCGGCGCTCCGGCGTGCCCCCCAGCTCCGCGCACGCGGCCTCGATCGCGTCGCCGAAGGCGGCACGGTCGATGATCCCGCGTTTCCTGCGCCTGGTCGCCATGGCCGAGGCCCTTTTACAACGTCCGGCCCCGAAAAGACATGAAAGCGTCGTCGGCGTGCTATTCCGCGGACCGCCCTGTCGCCGGTGTCTCGGGGGCCGTGCCTATTGCCGAGACGGCGGGTGCCTCGCCGGGTCCGCCGGTGCGGGTGCGCAGATCTTCCGGCATCTCGAGCGCCGCGCGCAGACGCGCGCGACGGGTGAAGGCATAACCATAGATGCTCAGGCCGAGCGCGGCACCGACCGCAACCGGCCAGGTAATGCCCACGGCCTCGGCGATCCAGCCCATGGCGAACGCGCCCGTGGCCGGTGCGGCGCGGAAGATCATGCCGAACATCGACAGCACCCGACCGCGCACCTCGTCGGGCACGGCGAGCTGGACGGCCTGTTGGGTGGCGATGCCGCCGCTGGTCATCGAGAAGCCGAGCACCGCGAGGCAGAGCAGCGCGAGCGGGAACCAGGCCACGGCCGCGACCAGGAAGGCGGCGGTGCCCCCGACGAGCCCGGCCGAAAGCGCCACCGAGGTGACGTTGCCGGCATTGCCGCGCCGGAGCATCCAGATCGCGCCGCACATCGCGCCCAGCCCGACCGAGGAGACGAGCGCCGAGAATCCGTCGACCCCGAGCCCGAAGACCGTCTCGGCGACCGGCGGCAGGAGCTCGGTCAGCGGCCGGACCATGAGCCCGACCACGATCAGCAGGCCCAGCATCTGCGCGATGCCGGGGTGCCCCAGCCCGTAGCGGATGCCCGCCATCATGTCGGACACGAAGCTGCGGCCCGTGCGCGGCGGCGGCGCGGGCGTCGAGATGACCGCGAGCGCCCAGACCATCGCGCTCGCCGCGACCGTGTTCACCGCGAAGGCGAGTTCGGGACCGCCGAACTTCATCAGCGCGCTGCCCACCGCCGGCCCGACGAAATAGGCGGCGTTGAAGGTCGAGGAGTTGAGCGCGATGGCAACGGGCATCTCGGCGCGGGGCACGAGGTTGGGCATCATCGCCAGGCGCACCGGCTGCCAGAAGGAGAAGGTGATTCCGCGCGCGAAGGCCAGCACCAGCAGGATCACCGCGTCGATGGCATCCAGATAGGTGAGCACGGCAAGCACGACCGAGATCACGGCCAGCACCGCCTGAACGAGCATCGCGATCTTGCGCCGGTCGAACCGGTCGGCGAGCACCCCGGCCATCGGCCCGATCAGCAGCACCGGCATCGCGTCGGCAGCGACCATCGCGCCGACCCACGCCTCGGACTTCGTCAGCTCCCACGCCAGCCAGGCGATCGCGACGCGCACCACCCAGACCCCGATCACGTTGGGGATGTGGCCCATCAGGTAGACGCGGAAATCGCGATGGCGCATGACCTGGCCGACCGAGCCGAATCCGGCGACGTCGGCCGCCCGCGCGAAAAGGTTAGCCATCCAGCACGGCCTTGAGCCGGTAGATCAGGTCGAGGGCGTCGCGCGGCGTCAGCGTGTCGGGATCGGCCCCGGCGAGCAGTGCACGCAGCGGGTCCGCGGCGGGCGCCGGGTTCGCCGCACCGGCGGCAGCGGCGGCCTGGAACAGGGGCAGGTCCTCGGCCAGCCGCGTCAGCGCGCCGGCCTGGTCGCCCGCCTCAAGCAGGTGCAGCACCTCCTCCGCGCGGCCCACGACCGCGCCGGGCAGGCCGGCGAGCTTGCCAACATGGATGCCGTAGGACCGGTCGGCCGCCCCCGGCCCCACCTCGTGCAGGAAGACGATGTCGTCGTTCCATTCCTTCACGCGCATGGTGTGGCACGACAGCTCGGGCAGGCGCGCGGCCAGCCGCGTAAGCTCGTGGAAATGGGTGGCGAACAGGGTGCGGCAGCGGTTCGTCTCGTGCAGGTGTTCCACTGTCGCCCAGGCGATCGACAGGCCGTCGAAGGTCGCCGTGCCGCGTCCGATCTCGTCGAGGATCACCAGCGCGCGCGGGCCGGCCTGGTTGAGGATCGCCGCCGTCTCGACCATCTCGACCATGAAGGTCGAGCGGCCGCGCGCCAGATCGTCGGCGGCACCCACCCGGCTGAACAGGCGGTCGACGACGCCGATCTCCGCCGCGTCGGCCGGCACGAAGGCGCCGATCTGGGCGAGGATCGCGATCAGGGCGTTCTGGCGCAGGAAGGTCGACTTGCCGGCCATGTTGGGGCCGGTGACTAGCCACAGCCGGCCGCCCCCCGCCGCCCCGGCCTCGCCCGCCGGGGTGCCCGACAGGTCGCAATCGTTGGCGACGAACGCGCCGGGCCCGTCGTCCAGCACGGCCTCGACCACGGGATGCCGGCCGCCGCGGATGCGGAACACCGGCGCCTCCGACAGGGTCGGACGGACGTAGCGCGCGCGCACGGCCAGCTCGGCGAGGCCAGCCGCCACATCGAGCTCGGCGAGCGCGCGGGCGGCCCGCGCGATCTCCTCGCTGAGCGCCAGCACATCGGCGACCAGCGCCTCGAACACCTCGATCTCCAGCGCCAGCGCCCGCTCGCCCGCACGCGCGATGGCGTCGTCCAGCTCCGACAGCTCGACGGTGGTGAATCGGACCGCGTTGGCCATGGTCTGGCGATGGATCAGGCCGTACCGCTCCGCCGCCGCCTCCTTGCCGACCTCCATCAGCCGTTCGGCATGGCTGGCGCCCAGCTCGACGAAATAGCCCAGCACGTTGTTGTGCTTCACCTTGAGCGAGGCGATGCCCGTCTCCTCGGCGTACCGGGCCTGCAGGCCGGCAATGTGCTGGCGGCTCGAATCGCGGAGCGCGCGCTGATCGTCGAGCGGGGTCGAATATCCGGCGCGCACGAAGCCGCCGTCCCGCGCGGCGAGCGGCAGTTCGTCGTCGAGCGCGGCGGCGAGCCCGCCCACCAGCGCACCGTGTTCGCCCAGCGCCTCGGTGGCCGCCACCAGGACCGACGGCGGCGCGGACAGGCCGGCG
>JAYOFO010000052.1:0-16456 GCA_038117265.1 Rhodospirillaceae bacterium | reverse complement strand
TGCGGCGCTGCTGCATGTTGCGTTCGACGGCTGGACCGGGCCGGCGCTGCGGGCTGGCGTGTGCGCACCGCCTGTTCGAGGAACACGAGGATCCCGGCCGCGACGACCCACGGGCCGGCGATGCCGAGCCGCCAGACCAGCAGGGCGAGCGCCAGCGCCAGCAGGACCGCGGTCAGCGCGCCGAGCCGCTCGCTGAAGCCGCTGGCAGATCCGGTGATGCGCGCGAGCCAGCCATCGGCCGCCTCGAGCCCGGCGGCGGCCAGCCCCCCAATGGCGAGCGAGGTGCGCATCGGGTCGGGCGCGTCGCCGGCGGGAATGACGGCGAGGCCGGCAAGCAGGCAGGTCAGGGCGATGCGCGCGACGGTGAAGCGGGTGCCCGTCGTCTTTGCCTCGGCCTTGCCGGCGGGCGTGCGCCGCGGGCCGAGCGAGGCGGCGACGAGCAGGAGGGCCAGGAGCACGGCACTCGCGATCGCCGGCGCGGGCCCGAGGTGGAACGCGGCGGTGAACAGCCCCGAGATCGCCACCGTCACCAGGATGGTCAGCGGCACGTGGCCGACCTGCATCGTGTGGACGGGTGGCGCGTGCAGCGGCGGGCGGACGTTCGGGTTCCGGTCTCGGGCGGGTTCGTTCAAGCGCTTCCCCTATTCGTTCCGCAGCCACGGTGCGGCCTTCTGGCCCATGGCCCGCCATGTGCCGACCAGCCCGGCCCCCACGGTGATCGCCGTGGCGATTCCGGTGGTCGCGACGACCGCCCCGGGCGTGAACGCCCAGTCGATGCGCAGCAGCCAGATGACCACGGCCCAGCCGGTGACCGATCCGACGACCGCGGCGATCACCGCCGTGACCAGCCCGAGCAGCCCATACTCCAGCACATAGGCCGTGTTAATATCGCGCCGGGTCGCGCCGAGCACCTTGAGGACGACACTGTCATAGATTCGCCTTCGGTGTCCCGCCGCGATGGCGCCGGCAAGCACCAGGGTGCCCGAGACGAGGGTGACCAGCGCGGTCAGGCGCACCGCCGCGCCGACATTGCCGACCAGTGCGGCGACCGTCTCCAGCGCGGCGCGCACGCGCACCGAGGTGACGTTGGCGAAACTGTCGGTGACGCGGCGCTCCAGCGGGTCCTCGGCCGCTTCGGCGGCATGGACGACGGCGATGTACATGCGCGGCGCGGCCTCGAGCGGGCCGGGCGAGAAGACCATCACGAAGTTGATCGCGAGCTGCTGCCAGTCGATGCGCCTCGTGTTGGCGATCCGCGCGGTGAACTCGCGCCCCAGCACGTTGACGGTGATCGTGTCGCCCAGGTCGAGGCCGAGCCCCTGCGCGACCCGCTCGTCGATGCTGACCAGAAGTTCGCCGGCATAGTCGGCGGGCCACCACTCGCCGCGCACGATGTCGTTGTGCGCGGGCGGGCGGTCGGCCCAGGTGATGCCCCGGTCGCCCCGCAGCACCCAGCGCCCGCTCGGGTCCACCGCAGCCTCGTCGGCCGGGACGCCGTTCACCCGGGTGATCCTGCCGCGCAGCATGGGCACCTGTGCGCTGCGCTCGAAGCCGGCGATTTCCGCGACCAGCGATTCGAACGGTGAGATCTGGTCGGGCTGGATGTCCACGAAGAAGAAGGACGGTGCTTTGTCGGGCAGCTCGTCGCTGATCTGGCGCGACAGGTTGCCCTCGATGGTCGCCACCGTGACCAGCATCGACAGGCCGAGACCCAGCGAGAGGACCACCGGGGCGGTGGCGGCACCGGGCCGGTGCAGGCCGGCCAGCGCCAGGCGCACCGCCGGCCGCCGAACGCCGGTGATACGCGCGGCGGCATGGGCGATCCCGGCCGCGGCGAGGCGGAACGCGACCATCGCACCGGCCGATCCGACGACGAACCAGATCGCGAAGCGTGTGTCCGACGCGGTCGCGACCGCCAGCGCGGCGAGCGTGGCGGCGAGAAGGGCGGTCGCCGCGACATAGGGCGCGCGCGGCCAACCCCGGGTGGGTGCGACCAGCGCGCGGAACAGGTTGCCCGGCGCGATATCGCCGGCACGGCCCAGCGCCCATACCGAGAAGGCGAGCGCCGTCAGCAGCCCGAACGCCGCGGCGACGGCGAGCGGCAGCGGGTACAGGCCGGCGCTGACCCGGATCGGCACGACGGCGGCCAGCAGGTCGGCCGCGAGAATCGGCAGCACCGCACCCACGGCCAGCCCGATCGCCGTGCCGATGACGGCGATGGCGAGCACCTGCAGCAGGTAGATGCGGAAGACGAGCGCGCGCGGCGCCCCGAGGCATTTGACGGTGGCAATGGTCGCGATCTTGCCGTCGAGCCAGGCGCGCACGGCGTTGGCGACACCGACCCCGCCGACGAGCAGCGCGGTCAGGCCGACGAAGCTGAGGAACAGCGTCACCCGGCCGATCAGGCGGGTCAGGCGCGGCGAGGATTCGTCCAGCGTGCGGATGCGCCAGCCGGCATCGGGATGGGTGTCCTCGAGCGCGCCGATGAAGGCCGCCGGCGTCGTCTCCTGCGGCAGCCGGACCCGGTACTTGTAGCGGATCAGGCTGCCGGGCTGGACCAGCGCGGTGTCGGCGAGCGCGGCATCGGAGATCATCACCCGCGGGCCGAGCGCGAACAGGCCCAAGCCGCCGATCCGGTCCGGTTCGTGGCCGATCGTCGCCCGCACCTCGAAGCGTGCCTCGCCGATCTTCACGGTGTCGCCGCGCGCCAGCCCGAGCCGGGCCGCGAGTTCCGGCGCGACCGCCGCGCCCCAACGCCCGTCGCGCCGTGCGAACATGGCGTCGTGGGAGAGCGGCGGGTCGGTCTCGAGCGCGCCGTAGAGCGGGTAGGCATCCTCCACGGTCTTCAGCTCGACCAGGGTGCGGCCCCCGGCGCCGGTCTCGTTGGGGCGCTCGGCGCGTGCCATGGCGCGCATCTCCGCGCTTGCCGCAACCGGGCCCATGGCCGCGATGGCCGCGCGCTCGCCGGCGCTGGCCGGCCGATGCACCAGTTCGACCAGCACGTCGCCGCCGAGAATCTCGCGGGCGTCGGCCGCAATGCTGCGATCGAGGATCGCCTGGGTCGAAAAGACGGCGGCGATCGCCGCGACCCCCAGCGCCAGGCAGGCGAGGAAGATGCGGAACCCGCCGAGCCCGCTGCGCAGCTCGCGCCGCGCCAGCCGGGCGGCAAGGCGCCAGGATTGGCCCGGATCGGCGCTCATTCCGTGACGATCCGGCCGTCGGCGAGGTGCACGATGCGGTCGCAGCGCGCGGCGATGGCCGGGTCGTGGGTGATCAGCAGCAGGGTCGTGCCGTTGCGTGCCGCGAGGTCGAACAGCAGGTCGACGATGCGCTGGCCGGTCTCGCCGTCGAGGTTGCCGGTCGGCTCGTCGGCGAGCAGGAGGTCGGGCCCCGGCGCGAAGGCGCGGGCCAGCGCGACGCGCTGCTGCTCGCCCCCGGAAAGCTGTGCGGGGTAGTGGTCGAGCCGGTGGCCCAGCCCGACGGATTCGAGCGTGGCGCGCGCGATGGCGAACGCGTCGGCATTGCCGGCGAATTCGAGCGGCACCGCAACGTTTTCCAGCGCGTTCATGGTCGGGATCAGGTGAAATGCCTGAAACACGATGCCGACGCGGGTTCGGCGGAAACGTGCCAGCGCGTCCTCGTCGAGCTGCGCCAGGTTCGTCCCGGCCACCTCGATCGTGCCGCGCGTCAGCCGCTCGAGCCCGGCGATCACCATCATCATCGTCGATTTTCCCGAACCCGACGGCCCGACCACGCCGACCGTCTCTCCGGTCGCCACGGACAGGTCGATGCCGCGAAGGATGTTGACGTCGCCGCCGGCACTCGCCAAATGGAGGTGGGCGTCGGCGAGTGCGATCATCGGTTGGGATGACGCCGTGCCGGCACCGCTGGTGCGCGGGTTCGTAGCCGACAGGTCGTCCATGACACGCAGTTCTCGCCCGATGGTTTCGTTCGACCCCCCTACATATGGACACATGGCGCGGATCATCAATGCCGCGGTCGCACTCCTGGTGGCGGTGTCCGTCTGGGGCGCGCCCGTGCGGGCGGCCGACGCGCCGGTGATCATCGCGTTCGGCGACAGTCTCACGGCGGGATACGGGCTTGCCGATTCCCAGTCGTTTCCCGCCCAGCTCGAGCGGGCGCTGCACGATCGGGGATTTGCGGCGACGGTCGTGAACTCGGGCGTCTCGGGCGACACCACTGCGGGCGGGCGGGCGCGGCTCGACTGGTCGCTGCCCGAACGGGTCGACCTGGTGATCGTCGAGCTGGGCGCGAATGACGGGCTGCGCGGAATCGCGCCCGCCGAGACCGAAGCGAACCTCGATGTGATCCTGGACGCGCTCGACGCGCGCGGCATTCCCGCGCTGTTCGCCGGTATGCGTGCACCGCCCAATCTGGGCCGCGAATATGTCGCCGCGTTCGATTCGCTGTTCCCGCGCCTTGCGAAGAGGCATGGGGTGGCGTTCTATCCCTTCTTTCTCGAGGGCGTGGCCGCCGTGCCGGCGCTGAACCAGCCGGACGGCATCCACCCCAACGCGGACGGGGTCGCGCGGATCGTCGCGCAGATCGCGCCGATGGTGGCGGCAGCCCTAGATCGCGTCGCCGGGCCCGAGCCGGCGCGCGGGGGAACGTCGCAGTGAAGGGAATGTCGCAGTGAGCCGCTTCGCCTTTGCCCATGCCGGCGTCCGCGCCGAGGGCCCGGTCACCCAGTGGCAGGGCTGGAAGGATTTGGTCGTGCGGTGCCTCGGCGATCTGGGCGCGCCGCAAGGCGGGCTGGGGCTGCTCTACGTGACCGAGCCGCTGGCCGGCGACTCTGCCGACATCGTGGCGCATCTGCGCAGCGAAACCGCGCTGGACGAATGGATCGGTGCCGTGGCGCCCGCGGTCTGTGCGGGCGGGGTCGAGTATTTCGAGACACCGGCGATCGCCATGATGGCCCTCGACCTGGCGCAGGATTCCTACGCCACCTTAGCAAACGGCGATCTGTCCGAAGCATGGCTGCAGGCGCACGCGCCGCACTTTGCCATCGTGCATGCCGATCCGCGCCGCGCCGGCGCCATGGAGGCGGTGCCCCAGGTCGCCGCGGCGACCAACGCCTACCTGGTCGGCGGCTTCGCGAGCGGCACCGCGATCGCGCCGCTCATCGGGCGTGGCAGCCAGGGTGCGGGCATTTCCGGCGTGCTGTTCGATGGCGGGGTGCCGGTGGTCACCGGACTGACCCAGGGGTGCACCCCCATCGGTGCGCTGCACACCGTCACGGCGATGGAGGACGAACTCGTCACCGAACTCGACGGCGAGAACGCGCTGGAGGTGCTCAAGGCCGATGTGGGTGAGCTCCTGGCGCGCGACCTGCGCCGGCTCGCCGGCTACGTGCACGCCGCCGTTCCGGTGTCGGGATCGGACACCGCGGATTACCTGGTACGCAACCTGATCGGCATGGACGTGCCGCATGGCTGGATCGCGATCGCCGAGGAGCTCGCGGTGGGCGACCGGTTGATGTTCGTGCGGCGCGACACGGCCAGCGCCATCGCAGACATGCAACGGATGCTCGGGGATCTGAAGCGCCGGTCCGGCGGCCGGGTGCGGGGGGCGGTCTATCACAGCTGCGTCGCCCGCGGGCCGCACCAGTTCGGCCCCGGTTCGGTCGAACTGTCCATCGTCGGCGAGATGCTGGGCGACGTGCCGGTGATCGGTTTCTTCGGCAATGGCGAGGTCTCGAACGACCGGCTCTACACCTATACCGGCGTGCTCAGCCTGTTCCTGGACGAGGGTCCCGGCGCAGAATGATCCGGCTGTTCGTCGCGCTGGACATTCCCGAGACGCTGCGCATCCGTCTCGCCGGGCTGCGCGGACAGATTCCCGGCGCGCGCTGGGTGCCGCCCGAGAACATGCACCTGACCCTGCGCTTCATCGGCGAGGTGAGCGAGGCGGATGCCGGCGACATCGATCTCGAACTGTCGCGGATTTCCGCACCGCCGTTCGAGGTGGCGCTCTCGGGCGTCGGTCATTTCGGCTCGCGCGGTCAGGTCCGCGCCCTGTGGGCCGGCGCCGAACGCAACCCGGAGATCGCCGGCCTGCAGGCCAAGGTCGAGCTGGCCTGCGTGCGCGCCGGCCGTGCACCCGAACAGCGCCGTTTCCACCCGCACGTGACCCTGGCGCGCTGTCGCGACACGCGCACCGCACGGGTCGAGGGGTTCGTTGCCGATCACGACGCGTTTCGCGCGCCGGCGTTCCCGGTGTCGGCGTTTGTGCTGTACTCGTCGCAGCTCGGGCGCGGCGGGCCGGTCTACACGCCAGAAGCGCATTACGCGCTCGCGACGTGACGCGGCATTGATCCGGCTCCGGGTCGCTCGTTAGGGTTGCTTCCGACATCGAACCAGCGCCGGAGCCAGCGCACGCATGCATGTGCTCGACCATGTCTCGCCGAACGATCCCATCGTGATCCTGACCGGCGCGGGAATTTCACGCGAGTCCGGGCTGCACACATTCCGCGATCCGGACGGGATCTGGGCGAAGCACCGGATCGAGGACGTGGCGACGCCCGAGTCGTTCGCGCGGACCCCCGGCACGGTGCTGGAATTCTACAACGTCCGCCGCGCCCAGATGATGGATGCCGACGTGAAGCCGAACGCCGCGCACCGCGCGCTGGGTGAACTCGAGGCCATCTGGCCCGGCGGCGTCCTGGTGGTAACCCAGAACATCGACGACCTGCACGAGCGCGGCGGCACGCGGAACCTAGTGCACATGCATGGCGAGCTGTCGAAGTCGCGCTGCAACGGGTGCGGGACGATCGTCGAGGGGCTCAACGACCTGCGGACCGACATGACCTGCAGCGCATGCGGGGAGACGGGCACGCTGCGCCCGCACGTGGTCTGGTTCGGCGAGATGCCGCTCGAGATGGACCGCATCTATGCCGCCCTCGGCGATTGCGGGCTGTTCATCTCAATCGGCACGTCGGGCAACGTCTATCCCGCGGCCGGGTTCGTCCAGGAGGCGCGTTCTCATGGCGCGTGGACGATCGAACTGAACCTCGAGGAGTCGCTGGGCGCCAGCCTGTTCCACGAGGCGCGCTATGGCCCCGCCACCGAAATCGTCACCGCGTTCGTCGACGAA
Source organism: Rhodospirillaceae bacterium (assembly GCA_038117265.1). Taxonomy (GTDB): domain Bacteria; phylum Pseudomonadota; class Alphaproteobacteria; order UBA6615; family UBA6615; genus JAYPUG01. Next base: position 9,343 of record JAYOFO010000052.1, on the reverse strand, counting down.
CTCGAGGCGGCCGTCGTGGGCGGCGGTAAGGAACGTGGCGTCGGACACGCCTGACACCGATCTCGATAGTATCCTTCGCGATGCGCGTGTATGTGCGGTCTGCGCCGCGCAGCTGCCGCTGGGTCCGCGCCCGCTCGTCCGCGCGGCGGCGACGTCCCGGCTGCTGATCGTCAGCCAGGCGCCGGGCACGAAGGCGCACGATAGCGACCTGTCGTTCAACGATCCTTCCGGCGACCGGCTGCGCGACTGGCTCGGCATCGACCGCGACACCTTCTACGACGCGCACCGGGTCGCGGTCGTGCCCATGGGGTTCTGCTACCCGGGCCGCCTGCCGCGCGGCGGAGACGCGCCGCCGCGCCCCGAATGCGCGCCGCTGTGGCACGCGCCGATCATCGCCGCGCTGCCCGATGTTCGCCTGACGCTCTATGTGGGGAGCTACGCGATCCGTCATTACCTGCCCGGGTACCCGACCATGACCGCGGCCGTCGCCGACTGGCGCACCCATGGCCCGGAGAGCCTGCCGCTGCCGCACCCTAGCTGGCGCACGAACGCCTGGCAGCGAAGGAACCCGTGGTTCACCGATGAACTGCTGCCCGAGCTGCGCCGGCGGGTTGCCGCCGCGCTCGGCTGAGGAGGGGACGATTGGGCGACATCGACGCGATCCGCAGAGAGACGAAGGTCTGCATGTTCGACCAGTACGGCACCGTGGTCGACATGCAGGGCGGGCTGGTCGCGGTCGCGACGCCGTACCTGCAGTCGAAGGGCTGGACCGGAAGCCCCAACGCCTTCGTCACCTGGTGGCGGCGCACCCATTTCGAGAACTCGATGATCGACGCGCTGCTGCATCGCGACCACACGCCCTATCGGACGCTCGGCGAGCGGTCGGTCGCCCATGTGCTGGACCGCGCGGGAATCGCCCACACCAACGAAGAGGTGCGCGACCTGGTGGCGGCGATCGAGCGGCTGAAACCGTTTCCCGAGGTGCCGGCCGCGCTCGCGCGCCTGCAGGCCCGCTATCGGCTCGTCGTCCTGTCCAACGGCGATCCCGACATGCTCGAGGCGGCGAAGGCGCATCACGGCATCCCGTTCGACCGGGTGATCTCGGTCGCCGAGGCGGGTGCGTTCAAGCCGCATGTGGCGACCTATACGAAGGCCGCCGAACTGCTCGGTTTGGGGATGGAGGAAATCCTGTTCGTCGCCAACCACACCTTCGACTGCGTCGGCGCGAAGGCGGCGGGCATGCGCACGGCGTTCATCAACCGGCGCGACCGCCCCTTCGGAGAAACGCCCCACCGGCCGGACATCGAGGTGGCGACGATGACCGAGCTGGCCGACCTGATCGCGTGACGGCGGATCGACGCCCCCTAGCGCGGCCGGGTCTCGATGGTGTCCATGTCGTCGTCGGAAAAGCCGAAATGGTGGCCAATCTCGTGGATCAGCACGTGGCGCACCAGATGATGCAGATCCTCGCCGGTCTCGCACCAATAGTCGAGCAGCGGCCGGCGGTAGAGATAGATGTGGTCGACATCGCTCGGCGTGTCGCCCACCGACTTCTCGGTCAGGGCGACACCGACATAGAGGCCGAGCAGGTCAAACGGGCTCTCCAGGTCCATCTCTTCCATCGTGTCGTCGTCGGGAAACTCGACGACATGGATCGCGACACCGTCGACATGCTGCGAGATCTCGCGCGGGATCGTGGCGAAGGCCTCGCCCGCGATCGCCTCGATCTCGGCGAGGGTCGGCGGCGTGGCGTGTTGTCCGGAAGCGGCCATGGCGCCTTCATATAGGCGTGCTTGATCGCCACGCCAACCGGCGTCACGCTGAGGGTTGGAAATCGCGCATGGCGCGGGGAGGCGGCAATGGCGGAAAAACTGGACCGGGCGGCGCGCGACGCCGCGCTCGAGACGCTCGACGGGTGGGAGCTCGTGGAAGGGCGGGACGCGATCGCGAAGTCGTTCCGATTCGCCGACTTCAACGAAGCCTTCGGGTTCATGAGCCGGGTCGCGCTCAAGGCCGAGGCGATGAATCATCACCCCGAATGGTTCAACGTCTGGAACAAGGTGGACGTGACCCTGGCGACCCACGACGCCGGCGGCGTCACCGTGCTCGACATCGAGCTGGCGCGGTTCATGGATGATGCCGCGGGTTAGTTGTTGCGCTTGGCCGGAACCGGGGCGCCATCAGGCCAGATTGTCCGCCATCCAGTCCGCCGACTGCAGGCGATACCGGTATGTCCGGTTGTTGGCGATGTGGTTGCCGTCCTCGACCACCAGCAGTTCGACCGGCCCCGACGCTTCGTCAGCCAGCCGCTTCGCGTCGGTCCACGGCACGATCCGGTCGAGCTTGCCGGCCAGCACGAACAGCGGGCAGGTGATCCGTTCGGCCACGCCGGTGAGGTTCAGCTTCCGGGCCGTCTCGAAGGCCGCGTCGGCATCGGCCCATTTCGAGCGGGCCTGGAAGGCCGCGCGGGTCAGGTCGGGCAGGTTGGGCCACGCCGCGCCCCAATCGTAGGGCCCCGACAGCGCGATGCAGGCACGAACCCGCTTCTCGAAGGCCGCGGCGCGGGGTGCGTAATAGCCGCCCAGGCTCACGCCCCAAAGCCCGGCCCGGGCCGCATCGACGTCGTCGCGGGTCTCCAGGAAGTCGAACACGGCGCCGACGGGCACCTCGTAGTCGTGGCGGATGGCGAACTCGTACTCGCCCTCGCCCTGCCCCGGCCCGTCGAAGCTCAGGGTCGCCAGGCCGCGGTCGAGGAACAGCCGCTCGTAGGCGTCCATCTCCTCCTTCGAGGAATCGAGCCCCATCGCCATCACCACCACGGGCGGCCGGTCGACGCCCTCGGGCTTGCGCAGGATGCCCGCCAGGTGGCTTCCCTCGTAGGGCATCTCGACCCGCACGCCCGGCGGGCGCAGATGGGGCAGCGCGTCGTGCCGGCAGGCGACCGCGCTCATGTGGGCCTCGCGCATTGCGGCGGGGTCGTTGACGAACAGGAACTTGGCGAAGTGGTAGCAGACGCCCGCCGTCGTCAGGTGTTCGCCGGCGCTCAGCGTGTAGCCGTCGGCGAGCGCGGTGCGGCCCATCGCCTCGTGGATCGCGGCGCGGGCCGACCAGGCGTCGCACCAATCCTCCCAGCGCGCGATCGACGCCGTGACCTCCTGGAAGTCGGTCAGCGGCACGCCGTTGGCCACGAAGCGTGGCGCCCAGTGGCCCAGCGCGGCTTCGACGCGGGGGTCGCGGACCATCCCTAGCGCGCGGCCATGCGCAGCGCACCGTCGAGGCGCAGCACCGCGCCGTTGATCAGCACGTTGTCGCACATGTGCATGACGAGCTTGGCGTATTCGGACGGATGGCCGAGCCGCTTGGGGAACTCCGGCTGCTCGCCCAGGCTGGCGCGTGCCTCGTCGGGCAGGCCCGCCATCATCGGCGTGTCGATCAGGCCCGGCGCGATGGTGTTTACCCGGATGCCGCGCGAGGCGAACTCGCGCGCCGCGACCAGGGTCAGCGAGACGATGCCGCCCTTCGACGAGGCATACGCCGCCTGGCCGATCTGGCCCTCGGTGGCGGCCACCGAGGCCGTGTTCACGATCAGGCCGCGCTCGCCGTCCGCCATCGGTTCGGCGTCGTACAGGTCGGCGGCGAACAGCCGCAGCATGTTGAACGAGCCAACCAGGTTCACCTGGATTACGAAGTTGTAGGCATCCAGCGGCAGCGGGCCGTTGCGCCCGACGATGCGGCCCGGCGTGCCGACGCCGGCGCAATTGACCAGCAGCTGGCCGACGCCGTTCGCCTCGCGCGCCGCGGCGATCGCCGCCTCGGCGCTGTCGGAGCTCGTCACGTCGCATTCGATCGCCACGCCGCCGATCTCGGCAGCCACGGCATTCGCGCCGTCCATGTTCACGTCGAGAAGCGCCACCTTCATCCCGGCGGCCGCACAATGACGCGCGACCTCGGCGCCGATTCCCGATCCGCCGCCGGTGATGACCGCGGCCCTGCCGTTGACGTCCATGCCTGTCCCCCTGCCCGTTCCGTCTGACTGGAACCGTTTCTACTCTGCTGCCCCACCCGCTTCAATCGGCGCGCTTCAATCCGACCCGCGTGCCGCGCGCGGGCGCAGTTCGCGCGCATCGAGGCCGAGAATCCAGCCCTCGACGTTGCGGACGACCGGGTCGGGCGGCGCGCCCGCCTTGCGGTGGCCGAACACGACGTTGAGCATGCCGAACAGGCCGACCGTGGCGTCGAAGCGATCCTCGCCACTCTCCGATCCCCCGAACCCGTCGCGGATGTCGGCGGCCAGCGCCGAGGAGAGGCGGACCCCATTGTCGTGCGCCCAGCCGAGCAGCGGGGGCGCATCGTCGCGCCGGTCGGCCTGGCTGCGCTTGGACTTGTTCGCCGCGCCGACGCGCAGGTGGAGGTGGGCGTAGATCTCGCCCGGATAGGTCTCGGCGACGACGATGCCGGGCCGCGCGAGCAGGTCGGCGAGATCGCCGTCGAACGGCCACACCCGGACCCGCCCGCCGAGCCGCCAGACGGGGCCGAGCAGGTCGCGCCAGCCGCTGATCGCAGCCTTGCCCACCTGCTGGCCGCCCAAGGTCCAGAACAGCGGGCTGGCGGCGAAGCGCAGCGCGGTCGGCATGTCGCAGACGCGGCGCAGCGCATCGATGTCGGGTACGCCCAGCGCCTCGGTCAGGTGGAGGTGCCGGGTCCCGCCGGCCCGGTTCGGATAGAAGGGGCGGCGCAGCGAGATCTCGCCGCGCTCGTTCGCGGGGCTGTAGAAATCCTTCCACCGGCCGCGCCCCAGCCCGGCGAACGCGCCGCGGAACCGCTCAATCCCGGCCGCCTCGGCGTAGGCGTGGGGCAGGCCGATGGGGAAGTCGAAACCCACGAACGCCGTCTCGCCCGGACCGGCCGCCGCGGCGAGCCGGTCGAAGAAATCGTCCAGCGCGCTCGCCGGTTCGGGCGCGGCCGCGGCATAGCTGCCGTCGTCGAGGCGCGTCGCACGGGCCATCCAGCGCTTGCGGGCATCGACCGACCAGTCGGCATGGGCGACCAGGGCGGGCGGGTCGATCCGGGAGCTGCGGCTGACGGCGCGGGAGGCCACGGCCCTAGCGCGGGAAGGAATCGAGGAAGGGAACCAGGGCGGCGTTGAAGTCGGCCGGGTTCTCGATGTTCGAGAGGTGGCCGGCCGGATCGATCTCGACATAGGCCGCGTCCGGTATGCGGGCCGCCATCGCGCGCATGCCCGCCGGCGGCGTTCCCATGTCCTGGGCGCCGCAGATCAGCAGCGTGCGGAGCGCGATTCCGTCCAGCCGGTCCATGAAGTCGAGCCGGGTCATGGCGTCGGCGCAGGCGATGTAGCCGTCGACCGTGTTCGAGGCGATCAGCGCGCGCGTGCGTTCCACAAGATCGGGACGCACGGCGCGGACCTCCTCGGTGAACCAGCGCAGCGGCATCGCCTCGACCAGGGGGCCCAGGCCGTTCGCGCGCACATTCTCGATCAGCGCCGGGACGGCCCGGGCGAACTCGCCGGTGAAGTCGGCGCGCGTGTCGCACAGCACGTAGGCGCCGATCCGCTCGGGCCGGGCGAGCGCCAGCGCCTGGCCGGTCATGCCGCCGATCGACAGGCCGACGAAGTGGCTCTTCGCGATGCCCAGCGCGTCCCACAGCGCGACCACGTCGGACGCTAGATCCTCGAGCTCCCACGGCCCCGGGGGCGCATCGGTGCCGTCATGGCCGCGGGTGTTGTAGCGCAGGATTCGGTAACGGTCTGACAACACCGCCACCTGCTCGTCCCACAGCGACAGATTCGTGTTGAGCGAGTTGGAAAAGGTCAGCCAGGGCGCGTCCTCTGGCCCGTCGATCCGGCAGACGAACCCGATCCCGTTGGCCTCGATGCGCATCCGGCCGGCCTCCTACTGCGCCGCGTTCGCCGGCAGGCCGATCGCCGTCAGCGGACCCAGCTCCTTCTCGATCATCGGCATGACCTCTTCGCCGAAGCGTTCGATCGAGCGCATCACCGCCTCGTGGTCGGCGTCGCCGATCGACATGTAGAGCGCGATGTGGCTGGAACCGACCCGCCGGATCTCGTCGGCAAGCTTCTCCGCAACGGTCTCGGCGTCGCCGATCGGGTTCCAGTCGTGCAGCTGCTCGGGCGACATCTCGCCCGCGAAGGGCTGCTCGGGCAGCCACGGCGCGTCTAGCATCGTCTGGCCCTGGCGCAGGAAGGACGAATAGCGGACCTGGTTGCGCGCGTTTTCGGCGAAGGCGAGCGCCTCGGCCTTGTCGTCGGTGACGAAGCAGTAGCGCAGGGTGCCGAAGCGGATGTTCGCCGGATCGTGCCCCGCGGCGCGCCAGCGTTCGTCGGTCTCGGCGCGGATGCCGGCCAGCGTTTCGGTGTCGCGCCCGAAGCCCGTCACGAAGAGCGGGTAGCCGCCCTTCATCGCGCGTGCCTGCGAGCCGGGGCTGTTGCCGGCGACCCAAATCGGCGGGCGCGGCTTCTGAATCGGCTCGATCGTGTACCAGGTCTGCGGCAGGTCGATGTACTTGCCGTGATACTCGACCGATTCCTGGCCCAGGCTGCGGTCGATGAAGTCGACCCACTCGTCGGTGATCGCGCTCGCCTCGGACAGTTCGACCCCGAACCGCTCGAGCTCGTAGGCCTGGTAGCCGCTGCCCAGCCCGAGGATCAGCCGGCCTTCGGACAGATTGTCGGCGAACAGGATGTCGCCGAGCAGGCGCACCGGCTGATACAGCGCCGGCAGCACCACTGCGGTCCCCAGCTTTATGCGCAGCGTCTGCGGCGCCACATGGCCGACCATCATCAACGGCGACGGGGTGATCGAGTAGTTGGTGAAGTGGTGCTCGGTGAACCAGGCGACCCCGAAGCCGGCGGATTCGGCACGCTGCACCTGCTCGACCGTGTCGAAGATGATCTCGGGCACCGACTTCGAGCGGTGCCGTCGGTTCATCAGGTTGAAAATGCCGAAATCCATGACGTTCCCCCGGCCGGTTTCGGCCATTAACCCGCCGCGCGGCGCGCGGAGTCAAGTCAGGCGCCGGGCTCGGCCGTGCCTTGTGTGCGCGCCTCGCGTCGGGCCATGAAGATCGCCGCCCCGACGATCACCACGGCGCCCGCGATGGTGAACAGGTCGGGGATCTCGCCGAAGGCGAAGAAGGCGATCAGCGTGATGAACGGCAGGCGGGCATAGTCGAGCGGCGCCAGCAACGAGGCATCGGCCAGGTCGAAGGCGCGTGCCATCAGGAAGATCGCGCCGGTCCCCAGCGCCGCCATCGCCACCGACATGACGAGCGCGCTCGCGCTGGGCGTCTGCCAGCCGGGCAGCGCCAGCAGGGTCAGCAGCAGGGCCGCCCACAGGGTCTGGTAGACGGTGATGGTCGCGGTGGATTCGCTGGCCCCGAGGCGCTTCAGCGCGAGGTACCAGAAGGCGAGGGTGAAGGCCGAGAAGATCGGCAGCAGCGCCGCGGGATCGAACGCGCCCAGCCCGGGCCGCAGGATGATCAGGACACCCGAGAACCCGACCAGGGTGGCGGCCCAGCGCGCGATGCCGACCCGTTCCTTCAGCAACAGGACGGCCAGCAGGGTCGTGAACAGCGGCGCGCTGAAGTTGAGGCTGGTTACCAGCGCCAGCGGCAGCTGGGCGAGACCGAAGAACAGCGCGACCGTGGTGACCACCGTCAGCGCGGCCGCCACGAAGTGCATGCCGTGCCGGCGGGTGCGCAGCACGTTGCCCTTTCCGCGCAGCATCCAGGGCAGCATCATCGGCAGCGCCCACAGGAAGCGCAGCGCCGACGTCTCGAGCGCGCCGACTTCCGCGGCGACCACGCGGACCAGCGAATGGTTCCCGGCCAGGCACGCCGCCCCGGCCGCCATCGCGATGCAGCCCCAGACGGGCCGTGGCAGGGTCGGGATGCCCCTCACGGTGTCGTGGTCGGCGTCGCCGCACGCCGCGCGGCCAGCGCCTCGCGCCGCGAGATGTAGACCGCGGAACTGCCGATGATCAGGGCGCCCACGACCGTCCAGGTGTCGAGCACCTCGGAAAACCAGATGAGGCCGATCAGCGCCGCCATGGGTAGCCGCGTGAATTCGAGCGGGATGATGGCGGACGCCTCGGCCAGGCTCATGGCGCGCGTCAGCATCATGTGGGCGACAGTGGTCAGCGCACCGATCGCGAAGGTGACGCCGACCATCTCCCAGCTCGGCCACACCCACACGAAGATCGCGGGGATCAGCGTGTAGACCGTGAGCTGCAGGTTGAACGAGGTGACGACGGCGCGGATACTGTCTTCCTGCGACATCATCCGGATCAGCAGCACGGTGACCGAAACGATCATGGCGGCGCCCAGCGCCAGCAGTGCGCCGGGCTGGACCGTCTCGATGCCGGGCCGCACCACGATCAGCACCCCGATGAACCCGACCACGGTCGCGGACCAGCGGCGCACGCGCACCACCTCGCCGAGGAACAGCGCGGCAAGCACCGTTGCGAACAGCGGCGAGGTGAAGTTGAGGGCCACCGCCTCGCCCAGCGGCATCATCGCCAGCGCGCTGAACCAGCACACGGTGGCGGTCGCTGACAGCAGGCCGCGGATCAGGTGCAGTTTCGGCCGTTTCACCCGCAGGTCCGAGAAGTCGCGGTTGCCGAGGATGAACGGCAGCATGAAGGCGAGGCCGAAGAACGAACGTAGGAACGAGGTCTGGAAGGGATGCAGTTCCGTCGCGGCATGGCGCACCAGCCCGTGTCCGGCGGAGAAGAAGGTCATCGCGCCCAGCATCAGCAGGGTGGCGAGGACCGCATTGGAAACGGGAAGGGGGCGGGCGAGCATGGCGCGGCAACATAGACCGCGGACGGTCGCGTCGGATAGTCGCGGCGCGCGGGGCTGGGTTGCGCCCCAACGTGGCGGTTTCGGGGCCCGCGAGGCTAGGAACCGCGCCACACCTTGGGCATAATTGCGCGAACGGGTGCGCGTTGACAGCGGGCGCCGGGCTGGTGTTTATCAGCCGGCGCCGGACGGAGTTCCGGACGGGGGAACCCGGGCCCCGCCACGATGCGGCGGTGCGCACCGGGCCTGAAAGCAGAACGGACAAATCAGGGCGGAGAGATGAGCAACAAGGTTTATGCGGACGCGAAGTCGGCGCTGGATGGGCTTCTGTTCGACGGCATAACGATCCTCGCCGGCGGCTTCGGCCTGTGCGGCATCCCCGAGCACATGATCCTGGCGATCCGTGACTCCGGCGTGAAGGACCTCACCATCGCGTCGAACAATGCGGGCGTGGACGATTTCGGCCTCGGCCTGCTGCTTCAGACCCGGCAGGTGAAGAAGATGATCT
>JAYOFO010000051.1:0-17235 GCA_038117265.1 Rhodospirillaceae bacterium | reverse complement strand
TACCTGATCGAGGTGAACCCGCGCGCGAGCCGCACCGTGCCCTTCGTCGCCAAGGCAACCGGCGTCCAGATCGCCAAGATCGCGGCGCGGGTGATGGCCGGCGAGCGCCTAGCCGAATTCGACCTGCCCGACAACACGATCGCGCCTGCGCACATCGCGGTGAAGGAAGCGGTCTTCCCGTTCGCCCGCTTCCCCGGCGTCGACACGATCCTGGGCCCCGAAATGAAGTCGACCGGCGAGGTGATGGGCCTCGACCGCGATTTCGGGCGCGCCTTCGCCAAATCGCAAATCGGCAGCGGCACCATTGTGCCAGCGAGCGGCCGGGTCTTCATCTCCGTGCGCGAACGCGACAAGCCGGCGATGGTCGACCTGTCCCGCCGGTTGAGCGCCATGGGCTTCGAGATCGTCGCGACCAGCGGCACGGCCCGCCATCTGGCGGCCGCGGGCGTCACGGTCGAGACCGTCAACAAGGTGCTCGAGGGGCGGCCCCACATCGTCGACGCGATGCAGAATGGCGAGATTCAACTCGTCTTCAACACGTCCGAGGGCGCCAGTTCGATCTCCGACAGCTACAGCCTGCGGCGCACCACGTTGACCCAGAAGATTCCCTACTACACGACCGTGGCCGGCGCACGCGCCGCCGTCGCCGCCATCGAGGCGATGCGCAGCGGCGGGCTTGAAGTCGCGCCGCTTCAGTCGTACTTTAATCGCGAATTTTAACGACTTAGGCCCGTCGGGCGTGCGCGCGAAGCCGAATTGGCTTGGAGCGACCACCGGCGGGTGTTTTAGTCTGCCCTTCGGAACAGCGATCGAAATGCGGTCGAACCATGGATAAAATCCCGATGACCCGCGAGGGCCACGAGGCCCTTCAGGCAGAGTTGCGCAACCTGAAGACCGTCGAACGCCCGGCGATAGTCAAGGCGATCGCGGCCGCGCGCGAGCATGGCGACCTGTCCGAGAATGCGGAGTATCACGCCGCGCGCGAGCGCCAGAGCTTCATCGAGGGGCGCATCGGCGAACTCGAGGACGTGACCAAGCGTGCCGAGATCATCGACACCTCGAAGCTCAAGGGGAAGACCGTCCGCTTCGGCGCCAAGGTGAAGCTCGCGGACGAGGAAACCGACGAAGAGACCACCTACCAGCTCGTCGGCGAGTTCGAAGCCGACATCGAGCAGCGCAAGATCTCGATCGCCTCGCCGCTCGGCAAGGCGCTGATCGGCCGCGAGGTCGGCGACAATGTCGAGGTCACGACGCCGAACGGCGTGCGTTATTTCGAGGTTGTCGCGGTCCGTTTCCGCTAGGCCGCTCGATACCGGCAGGTATCGGCCGGGGCTATTCACCCGGTTAGTCGACCGGCACGCCCGAATCGAATTTCGAACTCCGGATCACCTGGAAGGTCTGCACCGTCGACACGTGCGGCGCGCCGGTCAGGCGCGTTGTCAGGGCATTCTCGTGGGCGGTATTGCGAGCCACGATGCGGAGCATGAAATCGCCGCCGCCGCGGATCATGTCGCAGCGCCGGACCTCCGGCCACTCGGCCACCAGTTTCTCGAAGCCCGACAGAACGGTCTCGGATTGGCTGTCGAGCCCGACGAGCGCGTGGAAGGCGACTTCGTAGCCGAGTTTCTCGGCATCGAGTTCGGCGTGATAGCCCTTGATATAGCCGGCCGATTCCAGCGCGCGCACGCGGCGCAGGCAGGGCGGCGCGGATATTCCCGCACGGCGCGCCAGCTCGACATTGGTCAACCGCCCCTCGTCGCGAAGATTGGCGAGGATGCGGCGGTCGATCGCGTCGAGTTTGACTTTCCGATTCCGGGCGGTCTCGCGACCGGCATCGCTATCCGACATGACCCTCAAACCTCCCAGCGGCGCGGTGTTTGTTTTGGCGGCGCAGCCATGGGAATCACCCCGACCCGCGCCTATAGTTTCTGCCATCGCCAGGCGGGAATGCTAGCAGATTGAAATTATATTCCAAACGCCCGTTTGCCCCAATTCGGCGCAATTCCTGTGCTCCAGACGTATCGTGATGACCGACCCGCAAAAGCTTTCCTGCTGGATTCTGACAGACGGAAAGATCGGCATGGTGAACCAGTGCCGGGGGCTGGCCCTCGCGCTGGACGTGCCGGCCGAGACGAAGACGGTCGACCTGCGCGCGCCCTGGTCGTGGCTGCCGCCGGCATTGACGCCCACCCGCATGGGCGTCGTGACCGCCGGCTCCGATCCCCTTGGGCCGCCCTGGCCCGATCTGCTGATCGCCTCGGGCCGGCGCTCAGTCGCACCCGCGCGCGCCGTCCGCCGCGCCAGCAAGGGGCGAACCTTCTGCATCCAGATTCAGGACCCCGGCATCGCACCGTCGGCGTTCGACCTGGTGGTCGCACCCGAGCATGACGGCATCGCCGGTCCGAACGTGGTCACGACACTGGGCGCCTGCCATGGCGTGACGCCCGACTCCCTCGCCGCGGCGCGCACGGCGTTCGCCGGACGGGTGGCCCACCTGCCGCATCCGCTCGCCGCCGTACTGATCGGCGGCGACAATGCGGTCTACACGATGACCGAGGCCGTCGGCGCCGCGCTCGCCGCCGAACTGCGCACCCTGGCGCAGAACGGCTGGTCGCTGGCGATCACCCCCTCGCGGCGCACGCCGGCGCATGCACGCGCCGCAATCGCATCCGCGCTGGCGGGGTTGCCGGTCGACATCTGGGACGAGACCGGGGCGAACCCGTATCTGGGCTATCTCGCCCATGCCGACGCGATCGTGGTGACCTGCGATTCGGTGAACATGGTCAGCGAGGCGGCGGCAACAGGCAAACCGGTCCACATCGTCCACCTCGAAGGCGGTTCGGACAAGTTCTGGCGGTTCCACGCGGCGATGGAGGCCGCGGGAATCACCCGCCGTTTCACGGGCGCCGGCGAGACCTGGACCTACACGCCGCCCGGCGACATGGCCCGGATCGCCCATGAGGTCATGCGGCGCCTCGCCGCGCGCGCACGCGTCTAGGCGTCGCATTGCAATTGCCCATGACGCGTTCTAAGAGGATCGCATGGCCGTCATCGACTACGCCGCCCTGAACGCCTGCTCGGTCGCCCATGATCCCTTCGATCATGTGCTGGTGCCCGGCTTGGTGACGGCCGAGGCGCTGAAGGCGGCGCACGAGGATTTCCCGCGTATCGTCCGGCCGGGCAGCTTCCCCGTCTCGCAGCTCGATTTCGGTCCCGGGTTCGCCGCCCTGCTCGCCGCGCTCGAAGGCCCGGAATTCGCCGGCGCGCTCGGTGAGAAGCTGTCCATGAGCCTGGCCGACAAGCCCACCATGGTCACCGTTCGCGGCCGCGCACGGCCGACCGATGGCAAGATCCACCTCGACTCCACTGGCAAGCTCGTCACCGTCCTGCTCTACATGAACCCGTCCTGGGAAGAGCCCGGCGGCCAGCTTCGCCTGCTGCGCAGCCCCGACGATCTCGACGACTACGCCGTCGAGGTGCCGCCCGACGAGGGCACGCTGCTGGCCTTCCCGTGCGTACCGACGGCCTGGCACGGCCACCACCCGTTCGACGGCGAGCGCCGGACGATCCAGCTGAACTGGGTCAACAGCCGCCGCTACAAGCTGCGCGAGCAGGTCCGCCACACAATCTCGGCCCTCACCAAGCGGGCAACCGGCCGCCGGGGACCGGGTGCATGACCCTGCGGATTGACACCTTCTCGAACGTGCGCGGCGGCTTCCCCTTCTTCAAGGCCGCCGGACACCCGGCCGTGGCGCCGCATGCACGTGCGCTCATCGCGCAGCTCGCCGGCGCCGGCCCCGTCGCCCTCTATGATCCGCACGGTTTCGCGGGCGCGTTCGCCGAGCTCTACCCGTTCGACGGCCTGTCGATTGCCAATGTCTATGTCCAGGACCTGGCGGCGCTGGGGCAGCCCGCCTTCGGCACGACGACCCAGCCGATCACGGACGTCGCGTCGGCAGAGACCGCCATCCTGCTGGTGGTGGCCTTCGATGCCGACAAGCTGGTGCGCGACATCGACCATCTGGTGCCCGCCGCCACCGAGATCGTGACCCTCGACGCGCTGCGGCTGCCCGCCGACCGGCTGACGAACCGCGCGACGTATCTCGACCCGCTGAACTTCGCGACCAATTTCGCCTTCTTTCGCGACGTTCCCGACGGCCGCGGCGGGCGCCTGCACACGCGCCTGGCGACGGCTAACTACTGGCACCGCTACGGCGCCGCCGACGTCACCCTTTGGCTGAGCCTGATCGATGGCGACGGCGAGACCGTCGCGCAATGGGATCAGGCGCTGCCCAACAGCCCCGGCGGCGTCACTATCGACAGCGCCGAGGTCTGCGCCCGCCTGGGGCTCGAGGCGTTCACCGGTCAGCTCTTCGTCCACGCGATCGGCGCCAGGGGTCACGACATTGTCAAGTACGCGCTCGATACGTATGGCGACGATCCGCGCGACCTGTCGTGCACCCACGACGCGAATGCCTGGCCCGCCGACTTCTATGCCGGCCTGCCCGCCCCGAAGGACGACGAGCGGGTGCTGCTGTGGATCCAGAACAGCCATCCCTGCCCGATCCCCGCCGGTGCGGTGGGCCTCAACCTGATGGGCGACGACCGCGTCGTCGCCTTCGCGCAGGAGATCGCGCCGTTCGCGACATGCGCCCTCGACGTCGGCGCATTGCTGCCCGATGCGCGCTGGCCGGCCCAGCTCGAGGTCCGGGCCGGCAAGCACTTCGTGCGCCCGCGCTACGAGATCGAGGTCGGCGCCGGCGGGCAGGTGGCGCGGCGGCGCACCGCGCACGCGAATGTCGAGCGCACGGACCTCGAGCCCGATCCGCGAATCGCCGAGATCGGCAATTTGATGGGCAAGGGTTTCATCCTGCCCGCGCCCGTCCTGCCGCGGGGCGCCTTCCGCACCATCGCGCTGCCGACCCCGATGGCACGCAGCCAGGAAACGCTGCCGCTGACCGCTTTGTTCTACGACGCCGCCGGGAACGAGGTCGCCCGCCACGCGTTCGGCGAGCTGCGCCGCAACGACAGCGTGGCGCTGGACGCCGACGACATCTTCAATGGCTCCGACGCCCTGCGCGACACGGCGGGCCACATGGAGCTGGTCTACGATTTCGGTGCCGCGACGCGCGGCGTCGATGGCTGGCTGCACGGGCTGTTCCGCTACGAGGCACGGGATTCGGGCCACGCGGCGGAAACCAGCTTCGGCGCGCACATCTTCAACACCGTGCTCACCTGGAACAACGAGCCGCAATCCTATTCCGGCGGCGCGCCCGGGCTGACGACCCGGCTCTATCTGCGGACCGACCCCGCGATGGCGGTCGGCGACGACGACCCCGACACGTTCTGCCAGCTGATCTATCCGGCCTCGACCCCGTGGCGCACGACGTCCGAGACGAAGCTGTACCTGCATGACGGTGCGGGCGCGGTCGTCGGCGAGGCGGACCTGGCGATCCCCTGCGGCGGCTCGGCCCACTTCCGCCTGTCGGAGCTGTTCGACGGGAAGGCGCGCAAGGCCGCCGCCGCACCGGGGCCCGCGGGCACCGGCTACGTGCTGATCCGCGACACATCGTGTCGCCTGTTCGGCTACCACGGCGTGATCACGCGCGACGGCAGTGCCTTCTCGCTGGATCACATGTTCGGGTTCTAGGACATGGCCGCGGCGGACACCGGTTCGCCACGGCGGCAGCGCCGCCGTACACCGCCCGGCACCGCGCCGGGCACCCTCGCCGCCGACCCGGCCGCCGAACATTCGCAACTCTCCCTGCTCTCCTACGGGCCGTCCGGCCTGGACGAACGGGATTCGATCGCCGTCGCCGACATCGGGCCCGCGCGCGCGGGACACGCATGCACCTGGGTCAACATGGACGGGCTGCGCGACGTCGCGATGGTCGAGGCGCTGGGCGCGACGTTCGGACTGCACGGGCTGGCACTCGAGGACGTGGTCAACACGCACCAGCGCCCCAAGGCCGAGGATTATGACGGCTTCCTGTTCGTCGTGCTGCGCATGCCGGCGGTGTCGGAACACATTGCGACCGAGCAGATGAGCATCTTCCTCGGCCGCGACTTCGTCGCGACGTTCCAGGAACGGCCCGGCGACTGGTTCGGCCGGGTCCGCTCGCGCCTGCACGACCCGGCCTCGCGCCTGCGCGCGCACGGTGCCGACTACCTGATGTATGCGCTGATCGACGCCTCGATCGACGCGTACTTCCCGATCCTCGAATCGATGGGCGAACGGGTCGAACGCCTCGAACAGGAGGTGCTCGAGGCGCCGAACAACGAACATGCGCGCCACATCCACCGGCTGCGCCGCGACCTGCTGACGGTGCGGCGCGCGGTGTGGCCGATGCGCGAATTGCTGAACGGGCTGCTGCGCGACGAACATCCCGCCATCCAGCCCGAGACCAAGGTCTTCCTGCGCGACTGCTACGACCACACGGTCCAGCTGATGGACATGATCGACACCCAGCGCGACATGATCGGCAGCCTGACCGACATCCACCTGTCGATGGTGAACACCCGCATGAACGAGATCATGAAGGTGCTGACGATCATCGCCACGATCTTCATCCCGCTCGGCTTCATCGCCTCGCTCTACGGCATGAACTTCGACCCCGCCACATCGCCCTGGAACATGCCCGAACTCGCCTGGCGTTTCGGCTATCCGTTCGCCCTGCTGCTGATGCTGGCGGTCGCCGGTGCGCTCGTCTTCTGGTTCTGGCACCGCGGCTGGATCGGCGGCGAACGCGCGTTGCGCCGCCGCGCCGGAGCCCGCCGCCGCCGCTGAGCGACACGCTCCCGAACCTGTCGAATCCCGCACGCGTGAATGCTAGAATACGCATTCTGTTTATCTTAGGGGGTTTCTTGAAAACCAAGATTTCCATGGCGGCAATCGCCGTCGTGACCTGGGTTGCGTCGGGCAGTGCGGCAAGCGCCGAGACCCTGCTCGAGCGCGGCACCTACCTGATGCAGTCGATCGTCGCGTGCGGCAACTGCCACACGCCGAAGGGCCCGAACGGCGACATCCCCGGGATGGAACTCGCCGGCATGGCGCCGTTCGAGAGCAACCCGGCGTTCGATGCGAACTCGCCGAACCTCACGCCCGATCCCGAGACCGGGCTCGGCAACTGGACCGACGCGCAGATCATCAAGGCGATCCGCGAGGGCGTCCGCCCCGACGGCACGATCATCGGCCCGCCGATGCCAATCGGCCTCTATCGCGGCCTGTCCGACTGGGACGCGCAGGCGATCGTTTCCTATCTGCGCCAGGTCAAGCCGATCAAGAACGCGATCCCCAAATCGACCTACCGCATCCCGCTGCCGCCGACCTACGGACCGCCGGTCGGCACCGTGCCCGACGTGCCGCGCGACGATCCCGTCGCCTACGGCGCCTATCTGGCGGGCCCGGCGGGCCATTGCATCGAGTGTCATTCGCCGATGGGGCCGAAGGGGCCGGACACCGTCAACAGCCTCGGTGCCGGCGGCTTCGAGTTCCACGGGCCCTGGGGCACCAGCGTCTCGCCGAACATCACGCCGACCGGGCTGGCCGACAAGAGCTACACCGACATCCGGCGGATGATCACCACGGGCACGCGCCCCGACGGCTCGCGCATGCTGCCGCCGATGGCCTATCCCTACTACGCCAATATCTCGGAAGCGGACCTGCAGGCGATCGTGTCGTACCTGCGCGTCCTGCCGCCGAAGTAGAAGGATCCCGTCCGGTGGCCGAACGCGAATTCGAGATCACGACCCCGGACGGGGTGATGCCCACCTTCGCGGCCTGGCCCGATGCCGATGCGCACGGGGCCGGGCCGCATCCGGTGGTGGTCATGTACATGGATGCGCCGGGGATCCGCGAGGAGCTGCGGGGCTTCGCCCGGCGCATCGCCGGGCAGGGCTACTATGCGGTCCTGCCCGACCTTTACTACCGGCTCGGGTTCCTGCGCTTCAACCTGGCGAAGCGCACCGAGAAGATGACCGAGATGATCTTCGCGGCCTGGCACAGCCTGTCCAACGAAGGCGTGGCCAGCGACACGGCCGCGATCATCGAGGCGCTGGGCGACGACGCGGCGGCCTCGGACGGACCCATGGGCTCGGTCGGCTACTGCATGTCGGGCGCGTTCGTGACCACCGTCGCGGGGCGGTTCCCCGACCGGTTCGCGGCCAACGTCTCGCTCTACGGCGTCTACATCGTCACCGAAAACGACGACTCGCCCCACCTGCTGGCGCCCGACATCCAGGGCGAGATGTATTACGCCTTCGCCGAGCACGACCATTGGGTCCCGGACAATGTGATCCCCGACCTGACGGCCGCGCTCGACGCCAACGGCGTGCCGCACCTGATCGAGACGTTCCCCGGCACCGAGCACGGCTTCGCGTTTCCCGAGCGGCCCGTCTATCACGAGCCCTCGGCCGAGATCGTCTGGGGCAAGATGTTCGACCTCTACGCGCGGGTGCTGGGCTGACCTGAGCCCCGGACCGCGCGCCTTCGCGCGCTTGCACTCCCCGCCCCGCCTTGGGACACTCCCGGCAACGAAATTTTGCGGTCCCGGGAGGTATCGCCATGGAAACCTGCGCCGCCGTCGCCACCGAGGCCGGCAAGAATCTGTCGATCGAGACTGTCACGCTGGACGGGCCCAGGGAGGGCGAGGTCCTCGTCGAGATCAAGGCCACGGGCGTCTGCCACACCGACGAGTTCACCCTGTCGGGCGCCGACCCGGAGGGGCTGTTCCCGGCCATCCTGGGCCATGAAGGCGCCGGCGTCGTCGTCGAAGTGGGCAAGGGCGTGACCTCGGTGAAGAAGGGCGACCACGTCATCCCGCTCTACACGCCCGAATGCCGGCAGTGCGACTACTGCACCTCGGGCCGCACCAATCTGTGCCAGGCGATCCGCGAGACCCAGGGCCAGGGCGTCATGCCCGATGGCACGTCGCGGTTCTCGCTGGGCGGCGAGCGCCTGTTCCACTACATGGGCACGTCGACCTTCTCGAACCACACGGTGCTGCCCGAGATCGCGGTCGCCAAGGTGCGCGAGGACGCGCCCTTCGAGAAGATCTGCTACATCGGCTGCGGCGTGACCACGGGCATCGGCGCGGTGATCAACACGGCCCGGGTCGAGCCGGGCGACAACGTGGTCGTCTTCGGGCTCGGCGGCATCGGCCTGAACGTCATCCAGGGCGCGCGGCTGGTCGGGGCGAACATGATCGTCGGCGTCGACCTGAACCCCGGCCGCAAGGCGATCGCCGAGGCCTTCGGCATGACCCATTTCGTCAACCCGTCCGAGGTCGAGGGCGACCTGGTGCCCTATCTTGTCGACCTGACGGGCGGCGGCGCCGACCATTCCTTCGAATGCATCGGCAATGTCGAGGTGATGCGCCAGGCGCTCGAGTGCTGTCACAAGGGCTGGGGCAAGTCGACGATCATCGGCGTGGCGCCGGCGGGTGCGGAAATCTCCACCCGCCCCTTCCAGCTGGTCACCGGCCGGATCTGGCAGGGCACGGCCTTCGGCGGTGCGAAGGGCCGCACCGACGTGCCCCGGATCGTCGACTTGTACATGGACGGGAAGATCAACATCGACGACCTGATCACCCATGTCATGCCGCTCGACCGGATCAACGACGCGTTCGACCTGATGCATCGGGGCGAGTCGATCCGCAGCGTCATAACATTCTGATGCGGCGGGAACGGCGGGGCCGCGACACGCGCTTGCCCTCCCCGCCGCCGCTGACTATCTAGTTCGGACCGGATGCGCCGGCCGGCGCGCCAACAACGAACAAGACCGGGAACCGCCGACATGCCGGAAACCCACCATTCGAAGGTCCTGATCCTCGGTTCCGGCGCGGCCGGCTGCACCGCAGCGATCTATGCCGCGCGGGCCAACCTGAAGCCGATCATGGTCCAGGGCATGCAGCCGGGCGGCCAGCTCACCATCACCACCGATGTCGAGAACTACCCCGGCTTCGCCGACGTGATCCAGGGCCCCTGGCTCATGGAACAGATGGTCGAGCAGGCCACGAAAGTGGGGACCGACATCATCGACGACCTGATCGTCAACGTCGATCTCTCCGCACGCCCCTTCACCTGCACCGGCGATTCCGGCGACGTCTACACCGGCGACACGCTGATCGTGGCGACCGGCGCGACGGCGCGCTGGCTGGGGCTGGAGAGCGAGCAGAAATTCTCGGGCTTCGGCGTGTCGGCCTGCGCCACCTGCGACGGCTTCTTCTATCGCGACAAGCCCGTGGCCGTGATCGGCGGCGGCAACACCGCCGTCGAGGAGGCGCTGTACCTGACGAACTTCGCCTCGAAGGTCACCCTGATCCACCGCCGCGACGAGCTGCGCGCCGAGAAGATCATGCAGGACCGGCTGATGCGCAACGACAAGATCGACGTGATGTGGGACACCGTCCTCGACGAGGTGGTGGGCACCGAAAACCCGCCGGGCGTGAACGGTGCGCGGCTCAAGAACCTGAAGAGCGGCGCGCAGACCGACCTGACCGTCGACGGCGTGTTCATCGCCATCGGCCACGATCCCAACACCAAGATCTTCCGCGGCCAGCTCGACATGGACGAGGAAGGCTATCTGGTCACCGCGCCCGACAGCACGGCGACCAACATCCCCGGCGTGTTCGCGGCGGGCGACGTCAAGGACAAGGTCTACCAGCAGGCGGTGACGGCCGCGGGAATGGGCTGCATGGCCGCGCTGGAGGCCGAGAAGTTCATCGCCGAGAGCGAGGACATGGCCGCGCAGAACGCGGCCGAATAGCTGCACAGGTTTCCGACAGGCTTCGGACGGATTTCGGGGGGATCGGCCGCGATGGCCATGGACTGGGACAAGCTCAGGATTTTTCGCGCCGTCGCCGATGCCGGAAGCTTCACCCGTGCCGGCGAGGCGCTGCATCTGAGCCAGTCGGCGGTCAGCCGCCAGATCAGTTCGCTCGAAGACAGCATCGGCTTGCGCCTATTCCACCGCCACGCGCGTGGCCTGATCCTGACCGAGCAGGGCGAGCTGCTCTACCGCACCGTCCACGACGTTTTCGCCAAGCTGACCATGGTCGAGGCGCGGCTCACCGAATCCCACCAGCAGCCCCAGGGGCCGCTGAAGATCGCGACCACCGTCGGGCTCGGATCGCTCTGGCTGACCCCGCGCATCAGCGAGTTCATCGAGATGTACCCCGACATCGAGGTGACCCTGATCACCTCGGACGCCGAGTTGGACGTGTCGATGCGCGAGGCCGACTGCGCCATCCGGCTGACCCCGCCGACCCAGGCCGACCTGATCCAGCGGCGCCTGACGCGCGTCCACACCCATGTCTTCGCCTCGCCCGAGTATCTGCAGAACCGCGGCATGCCCGACAAGGTGCGCGATCTCGCCAACCACGACCTGATCGTCTACGGCGAGGATGTGGCCGTGCCGGCGCCGAACCTGAACTGGCTGCTCAACGCGGTGCGCAACGCTACCAGCGAGGAGCCGCGCAAGGTCCTGACCCTGAACAACCTCTACGGCATGTTCCGCGCCGTCGAGGCGGGGCTGGGCCTGGCCGGCCTGCCGGATTTCCTCGCACGCGAGGCGCGCAGCCTGGTGCGCGTGCTGCCGGAACTCGAAGGACCCGGCAACGATGCGTATTTCGTATATCCAGAGGAGCTCCGGAACTCGCGGAGAATCGAGGTATTCCGCGACTTCCTCATCCGCAAGGTCTCCGAAACGCGCTTCTGAGTGCCGTTTCGCTCACGAATTGGGCAGTTTGACGCTGGAGATATGCAACGAACGCATATCTGGTTAACGATTATTCGGACTGCTCGCGACGCCGGACGCGCACTATCTACGAATCAGTTCAGGTTCATCGTGCACCGTTTCCGGTCGTTCGTTTCTCCCAACGGACCGCCGGAACGAGGCCGCCAAACACGGCCTCGGCGTCTCCCGAGACGTGAAGCCTCCCTGTTCTCCTGCCGGGCCCCTCGGGGCCCGGCTTTGTTTTTCGAAGACAGGCCACCGCGACAAAAAACCGCCGCCCCGGCGCAATGGCGGGAGCGGCGGCGATACGCGTGCGAATGCCGAGTGCTAGCGGAAGTAGACCTCGCCCGCATCGGCCGGATACAGGCCGGCTACGAATTCGGCATAGCCGTTGTAGAGCTGGGTCGGGATCCGGTCGCTCTGCCGGCCGCCGAGCAGCCATTCGGAGGCCTGGCTCCAGCGCGGGTGACCGACCATCGGATTGACGTTGGCCCAGAACCCGTATTCGGCGGGCTGGAGATCTTCCCAGAAGGTCTTCGGCTTCTGATCGGTGAAGGTGAAGCTGACGATCGACTTGATCGACTTGAAGCCATACTTCCACGGCACCGCCAGGCGCAGCGGCGCGCCGTTCTGCTTCGGCACCGGCTTGCCGTACATGCCGGTCACGAGGAAGGCCAGCTCGTTGGTCGCCTCTTCGATCGTCAGGCCCTCCTGGTAGGGCCAGGGATACCAGAACTGGCGCAGGCCCGGCATCTCCGCCTTGCTCTCGGCGATCGTCTGCATCTGCACGTACTTCGCACCCGACAGGGGCTTGGCCAGGGCCACCAGATCCTTCATCGGGAACCCGGTCCACGGCACGGCCATCGCCCATGCCTCGACGCAGCGGTGACGATACAGCCGCTCCTCTAGAGTCATCTTGCGGATCAGATCGTCGATCCCGATTTCGAATTCCTTCTCGACCATCCCGTCGATGACGACGTTCCACGGCCGCAGCGACAGACGCTGGGCGGCGCGCGAAATCTGCTTGTGGGAGCCGAACTCGTAGAAATTGTTGTAGGTGGTCGCGTCCTGGGGATCGGTGATCTCGCGGTCGAGCTTGAACGTCACGTTGCGCGTCGCGGGATACAGGTCCAGCGTCGGATCGTCGTGATTGTCCGCCAGCGCCAACCCCGTCGGTAGGATACTCGCCGTCGCCGCGATCGCGGGAGCGATCCCCAGCGCCTTGACGATTTCACGGCGCCGCAGGAACACGTCCTCCGGTGTCGCCGCGCTCTCGGGCAGTTCCCAGCCCCGTTTGACCTTGACCAGCATGCGATCCTAGCTCGCTCCGTTACGCGTTGTGCCTAACGATGGGGTCGCGCGCGCGCGAACACAAGTCGCGCGGCGATGAAACTATTGCGATGGAATAGTCTTCGGCGCTGCGGTGTTACGTGAAACGGGCGTCACGCCGCCTGGGGGTTCAGCAGGCGTTCGACCGGCTCGTCGCGGATCGGCCAGTGCAGGGCCGCGGCCAGCAGTCCCAGCAGGATCGAGGTGTACCAGACGGCGTTGTAGTTGCCGGTCACGTCGAAATTGAGCCCGCCGAGCCAGGAACCGAGGAAGGCGCCCACCTGGTGGCTCAGGAACACGATCCCGAACAGCATGCCGAGGTGCCGGGCCCCGAAGATCCGCGCCACCACGCCGCTGGTCAGCGGCACGGTCGACAGCCAGAGCAGGCCGAACACGCCCGAGAAGATATAGATGGTCAGCTCGGTCTTGGGCATCAGCATCAGCCAGGCGATCAGCGCGGCACGCGCCAGATAGATCAGCGCCAGCAGGTTCTTCTGCTTGAACTTGTTGCTGAGCACGCCCGCGGCGTAGGTGCCGAGGATGTTGCCGCCGCCGATCGCGAACAGCGCCCATCCGCCCACGGTGGCCGCCAGCCCGCACCACGCGACGAAACCCGGCAGGTGCGTGCCAATGAAGGTCACATGGAAGCCGCAGACGAAGAACCCGACGACCAGCAGCACATAGCCGCGATTGTGCCGTGCCTCGGACAGCGCCTCGATCCAATTCTGCGGGGCGACGCCCGCCTCGTCCTCCGCCTTGCCGCGCATCAGCGCGCCCAGCGGGATCATCAGCGCGACGACGACCGCGGTCGCCACCAGCGAGAATTCCCAGCCGAACCCGCCGATCACGACCTGCGTCACCTTGGGCAGCAGGAACGGGCCCAGCGCGCCGATGGTGCTGACGATGGCCATGGCATAGGTGCGGCGCTCGGGTACCACCATGCGTGCGACCGCGCCGTAGACGACGGACATGCCGACACCGCTCATGCCGAGCCCGATCAGGACGCCGCCGGTGATCAGCAGTTCGCTCGGCGTCACCGCGCTCGCCATGCCGAGCACGCCGAGCGTGTAGAGAATCGCGCCGCCGACGATCACCCGGCCCGAGCCGTAGCGGTCGGCCAGCCCGCCGGCAAGCGGCTGGGAGAGCCCCCAGAGCAGGTTCTGGAGCGCCATCGCCAGGCCGAACAGCTCGCGGCTCCAGTCGAGATCGACGGTCATCGGCACCAGGAACAGGCCGAACCCCTGGCGCACGCCGAGGACGACCGCGAGGAGCGCCGCGGCAGCGCCCATGACCGTGATCTGCTTGCGGCTGAGTGCCTGGGACATCGGTTCGGTTCCTGGTTCGCAGAAGCGGGAGTATGCGCCCGACGACGGCGCCCGAGGCATCGAGAAATCTCATGCCATGCGTGAAAATCGGCTGTGTGCGCGCGAAAGTCCAGCCCAGCGAGCGCTAAAGATCGGTGCCGCGCACCCGCTGCTTGAGTTCGTTGATCAGGGCGCGCATGCCCTGCAGGCGCGGATGCACCTCGATCGCACACTGGAAGGCCGACAACGCCGCATCGCCGTTGCCGCGCAGCATCTCGATCTGACCGAGGCCGCTGAGCGCGCCGAAGTGGCGCGGCTCGAGCGACAGCGTGCGGTCGACGTCGGACGCCGCCAGCGCCAGCTTGCCGAGCAGGAAATAGACGGTCGCGCGCTTGTTCCAGGCCTCGGCATAGGTTGGCGCGCGATCGACCAGCGCGGTGAAGATCTCGGCCGCGTCCTGCAGCCGGCCATCGCCCATCGCCTTGATGCCCATCTGCATCAGCCGGCTGCTTTCGGCATCGTAATGGTGAATCCAGGTCGACCAGATCAGGTTCTCGGCGGCGCAAACTTCCAGCCCCTGATCGCTGGTCCGCAGGATCGAGAACAGATTGTCGAGCCGCGGGTCGGTCTGGTCCGCCGCCGCGAAACCGGGCGGCAGGAGACCCGCCACCAGCACCAGGATCGAAAGCAGTAGTCGCATGGCTCGATTATCTCCACTCGCCGCCGCGTGCGCCAGATGTCCGGCGCCCACGCACGAAATATTGACGCCCGGCGTTTGGCGGGCTGCGCGACGCCGATACCGTCATCGACGTCGACATCGGCCGGTGCCGCAACAGCCTCTCGCGCACCGCGGGTGAATGCATGTAAAACCCAACCGAACCGATATCCGAAGCAATCGAGACGGAACAAGCACGTGACATTCGCACCCGAAGACCTGGTCGGCGCCTGGCACCTGGTGGACACCTGGGTCGACCACGACGACGGCACGCGTGAGCGCCACTAGGGCCCGTCGCCCAAGGGCATCATCATGTACACCGCCGACGGACACATGAGCGCGATCACCCGATGGAGCGACCGCCCCTTCCCCGCATCGGGTGCAAGCGACGCCGACAAAGCGCGGATGTTCGATACCTATCTGAGCTATGCCGGGCGCTGGTCGCTCGACGGCGACACGGTCACCCATCACATCGAGCACGCCATGAACGACAGCTGGACCGGCCAGTCCCGGCCGCGCCGGATCGAGCGCCGGGGCGACCAGCTGGTGTTCACCGGGCCGGCCGGCGACGGCAGCCACGCCACCATCGTCTGGCAGCGCGAACGCCCGGAATAGCGATCTATCGCAGCGCGCGCGGCTTCGGCCCGCCGGTCGCCCAGTCGAGCAGCTCGACCGTGTGTACAACCGGCGCGTCGAGCGCGCCGGCGAGCTGGCTGATGCAGCCGATGTTGCCGGCCGCGACCACCTCGGGTGCGGTGGCCGCGATGTTGGCGGCCTTGCGGTCGCGCAGACGCGCGGCGAGTTCGGGCTGCAGCAGGTTGTAGGTGCCCGCCGAACCGCAACACAGATGCCCCTCGCGGGGCTCGGCCACCACGAATCCGGCCTTCGTCAGCAGGTCCTTGGGCGGGTTGCGGATCTGCTGGCCGTGCTGCATCGAGCAGGCCGAATGATAGGTCACGCGCAGGGTCGGCAGGTCGGGGGCGCGCTCGATGACCGGGTCGAGAGCCGCCAGATACTCGCTGATGTCGCGCGCCAGGCCCGAGACCCGTGCCGCCTTGCCGGCATAGGCTGGATCCTCGCGGAACATGAACCCGTAATCCTTGATCTGGGTGCCGCAGCCGCTGGTGTTGATGACGATGGCATCGAGGCCCGCGCCGTCGGCCTCGGCGATCCAGGCGTCGATATTCGCCGCCGCCTGGGCGTGGGAATCGTCCACCCGGCCCATATGGTGGACCAGCGAGCCGCAGCAGCCGGCCCCCTGGGCGACGACCACTTCGACCCCCAGCCGGGTCAGCAGGCGCACCGTCGCCTCGTTGATCTGCGGCGCGATCACGGTCTGGGCGCAGCCGTTGAGCAGCGCCACGCGCCCGCGCCGCGTGCCTTCGGCCGGAAAGACCTGCGGCCGGTCGACCGGCGACGGCGGGCCGAGATCGGTGGGCGCCAGGTCGAGCATTGCGCGCAGCCGGCCGCGCAGCGCAAACCGTAGCGGCCGCGCCAGCAGCGCCGCCGTCAGGGCCAGGCGAAAGCGCCGCGGATAGGGGATGGTGAACGCCAGCACCCGGCGCAGCAGGCGATCGAACGGCGGGCGCGCGTAGGTCTCTTCGACCCGCTTGCGCCCCAGGTCGACCAGGTGCTGATAGTGGACCCCCGACGGGCAAGTGGTCATGCAGGACAGGCAGGACAGGCAGCGGTCGAGATGGGTGGCCACCTCCTCGCCCGCCGGCGCGTCGGCCTCGAGCATCTGCTTGATCAGGTAGATGCGCCCGCGCGGGCTGTCAAGCTCGTCGCCCAGGGTGACGTAGGTCGGACAGGTCGCGGTGCAGAAGCCGCAATGCACGCAGGCGCGCAGAATGTCGTTGGCGACCGAGATATCCGGGTCGGCGAGCTGCGCGAGGGTGAAGTTGGTCTGCATCGCCTACACGCCTTCGTACATGCGGCCGGGGTTGAGCACATGGTGCGGGTCGAAGCTTTCCTTCACCCGCCGCGACAGGGCGGCCAGCGCTGCCGGCTGGGGCTGGAAGACGTCGACGGTGCGGCGCATCGCGTCGGGCGCACGCACCAGGGTCGCATGGCCGCCGCCATCGGCAGCAAGCGCGCCTCGCACGGCCGCCGCGGCCGCATCGGTGCCGGGGCGTCCGGGGGCGTACCAGACG
>JAYOFO010000050.1:0-17446 GCA_038117265.1 Rhodospirillaceae bacterium | reverse complement strand
CCGGCGATGTGCCCCGCCCGAATGCCGAGCTCGATCGGGTCCGCGGTCGCCGAGCAGCTCTCGTCGTGGGGGGCCGACGCCATCGGCGCCAACGGCCCGCTGGCCACCCGCGGCGCCAAGCGCATCGCTCGGGCGCGGCAAGAACCGGGGCTGCGGGCCGCGCGCGACCTGTCGGATGCGCTGCGCCACGCGCTGGAATGGAGCCACGATGTGGACGAGGGGCTGGCGGCGGCGAAAGCGGGACGCCCGCCGAAGTTCACCGGCCGCTAGGAGACGGCGGATGCGACCGCGCCGGTGCCGCCTGTGTACTGATCGCGGCGCTCCTGACACCGGGCCTCGCCCGGGCCGACGCCATCGACGGCAACTGGTGCGACAGCAAGGGCGGCTATCTGGAGATTCGCGGACCGCAGATCCTCACCCCGGGAGGTGCGCGCATGGCGGGCGACTATTCGCGCCACGCGTTTCGCTATGTCGCGCCCGACGGCGAGCGCCATGCGGGGGCGACCATCGACATGGTGCTGGCCGACGAGGACACGATCCACCTCGTGAACGTCACCGCACCGGACGGGACCGAGGTCTGGCGGCGCTATTCGGCGCCCGTCAGCTAGCTCTCATCGGCTTCCGCATCATCAGACCCTTTGTCGTCGAGGAAGCGGTGCTCGAGATAGCCGGCGACGACGAGGATCAACAGCGTGAAGACGGTCAACATAACCGCGATAACCACGTAACCGCCGCCCGACGCCAGACCGACCGCGCCGGCGACCCAGATGCCCGCCCCCGTCGTCAGGCCTCGCACATTGCCCCGCCCCTGAATGATCGCACCCGCGCCCAGGAATCCGATCCCGGCGATGACGCCCTGGAAGATGCGGGTCGGATCGGGCGACAGCCCCTCGGCGTCCTTGAGCGGCCCGAGCGAGAACTCGATCGAGATCAGGAAAAACGCCGCCGCCCCCAGCCCGACAAGCATGTGCGTGCGCAGACCCGCCGGCTTACGGTGCCATTCGCGTTCGAACCCGATGAGCATCGCAAGAAAGGTGGCCAGCGCAAGCCGGGCGACGACCGTCTCGATCGACAGGTTGGGCGAAATTTCGAACATCCCGGCTCCAAGCGGCGTTTCAATGTCACGCAATCCTAGCCTTCACCGACGGATCGGGAAACGCCGCAACCGACCGTTTCCCTTTCGCGGCGCGGCGCGCTAGCCTTCGCGGCAACAGAACGACAAGACCAAACGGGGGAGTGCGTACATGGCGGAGTTCACCGCGTCCGAACTGGCCGTCGAGGACCAGTACAAGCTGATGAGCGGGTCGATCATCCCGCGCCCGATCGCGCTGGCGACCACCCTGGGCCCCGACGGCCCCAACGCCGCGCCGTTCAGCTTCTTCAATTGCATCGGCGTGTCGCCGCCGATGTTCATGATCTCGTGCAGCCCCAAGACGGGCCCCAAATCCGGCGGCAGCCTGGGTGAGCCGAAGGACACGGTTGCCAATCTCGCCCACTGCCCCGAACTGGTCGTCCACATCGTCGACTACGAGCTACGGAACCGGATGAACGCGTGCGCGCTCGACTTCGGCCCCGAAGTCGACGAGACCAAGATCGCGGGCTTCACGACCGTGCCGTCGAAGATGGTGAAGCCGCCGCGCATCGCGGAATGCCGGGTCGCGCTCGAGAGCCGGCTGATCGAGATCAAGGAGATGGGCACCCTCCCTTATTCCCTGATCCTCGGCGAGGTGGTGCATTTCCACATGGACGATTCCATCGTCAACGATCGGCTGCATGTCGATCCCGGCGCGCTCGACGCGCTGGGCCGCATGGCCGGCAATGGCGGCTACACGCGCATCTCCGACCGCTTCGTGATGCCCTTCATCCATCCGCCGGGATCGCCGCCGCCCGACGAGGCGGTCGCCGAAGCCCGCAAGCACGCCGAAACCGACCGCCACTAGCGCGCCGCGAACGGAGGACACCGGAATGACCGACCTCGCCACCTCCGCCAACGAGACCATCGAGGCTGACATCGTCTACGCCGTCGACACCGGCGAGACGCTGGTCAACCAGACGATGCCCCATGGCGACATGTCGCGCGTCGTCACGGGCACCTATTCCTTCCACCGGATGCCGATCCACAACGGCCGGCAGGTCCGCGACCGGCTGGCGCTCGACGTGACCGGCTTCGTGCTGGTCGACCAGCCGACCGCCGTCACCGACTTCCAGGACCCCGCCCAGATCCAGGGCGTGTACTACCCCGAGATGGAGCGGCTGATCGCGGAACAGAGCGGGGCCGCGCGTGTGGTTCTTTTCGACCACACGCTGCGCTCGGGCGACGACGCCGTGCGCAAGGAAAAGCTGATGCGCGAGCCGGTGAGGTCGGCCCACAACGACTACACCGAGGTCTCGGCCCCGCGGCGGATCCGCGAGATCATGCCCGACGAGGCCGAGGAGCTGCTGCAGAAGCGCTATGCGGTGATCCAGGTCTGGCGGGCGATCCGCAAGCCGATCGAGGCGGACCCGCTGACCATCTGCGACGCCCGCTCGTTCGACATCAAGGACCTGCTGCGGGCCGAGCGGCGCTACCCGCACCGGGTCGGCGAGACCTACCGCCTGGCCTACAACCCGTCGCACGAATGGTACTATTTCCCCAAGATGACCCGCGACGAGGCGCTGGTCTTCAAGGTCTACGATTCCGACGAGAGCCTGCCGGCGCGGATGACGCCGCACACCTCATTCACCGACCCGACCGTGCCCGACGACGCCCCGGCCCGCGAGAGCATCGAGGCCCGCGCCTTCGCCTTCTTCGACGACTAGGACGACTGGCGCGCGAGCGCGGCGTCGACGAACGCCACGGCCGAACCCAGGTAGTTCGCCGGGTCGGACACCGCTTCCCAGTCCACCGGGGCAACCGTGCGGCTGGCTAGGATGTCGAACAAATTGCCGCCGCGCTCGACGACGTCGCGGCAGGCCTGGCTCACCAGCGCCTGCGCCTCGGTCCGCGGCAGGTGCGCCGACAGCGCGAACGACGCGGCCTCGGCCAGCGCCAGGCCGTTGGTCGCATCGATGTTGGCGCGCATGCGTTCGGCGTCGACCACCAGACCGTCGGCGATGCGTGCGCCATGGGCGAGCGCGCCGCTCGCCGCCAGGATCATGTTGGGCAGGACCAGCCATTCCAGCGACCATGCCGCACCGCTGCGCTCGCCCTCGTGCAACAGTGCCTGGTGCATGCCCGACACCGCGTTCGCGTTGTAGCGCCCCAGCGTGACGAGGGCCTCGCTGCCGACCGGGTTGGACTTCTGCGGCAGGGTCGACGAGCCGCCGCGCCCGGCCTCTGTGCTCTCGCGCACCTCGCCGACCTCGCTCTGGGCGAGCAGGCCGATGTCGAGGCCCATCTTGCCCAGCGCGCCCGTCAGCAGCGACAGCCAGGACGCGAACTCCGCCAGCGCGTCGCGGCGCGTGTGCCAGGACATCGCCGGCAGGGCGAGACCCAGCTCGTCAGCCAGCGCCGCGCGCACCGCCGGGCCCTTGTCGCCGAGCGGCGCCAGGGTTCCCGCGGCCCCGCCGAGCTGCACGGCAAGCAGTCGGGGCAACAGTTCATCGAGCCGGTCGAGGTGATCGACCAGCGGCGCGCGCCAGCCCGCCACCTTGAGGCCGAAGGTGGTCGGCGCGGCCTGCTGCATGCGCGTGCGCGCCAGCATCACCGTCGAACGGTGCGTGCGCACCAGATCGGCAAGACCTTCGGCCACCCGCACCGTGCCGTCGCGCAACTGGGTCGCGACGTCACGCAGCACCAGAGCCAGCGCGGTGTCGATGATGTCCTGGGACGTCGCCCCCCAATGGAGGTAGCGGGCCGCCTCGCCGCCGACCGCGCCGCGCAGCTGTGCGACCAGCGCCGGGACCGGCACGCCCGCCGCCTCGGTGCCCGCGCCCAGCGCCTCCAAATCGGCCTCGAACCCCGCCAGCGCCGCATCGATCGTGTCGGCCGCCGTCTGCGGAATGACGCCGCACGCGGCCTGGGCACGCGCCAGTGCCGCCTCGACGCGCACCATCGTGGCCGCACGCCGGGCATCCGACAGCAGCCCGCGCATCGCGTGGGTCGCGAACAGCTCCCCGTGTGAGGGGGCGGTGAACGGATCGCTCGTCATCTAGACATCGAAGAAGACGGTTTCCTTCGGCCCCTGCATGTGGATGTCGAAACGGTATACGCGGCCCGGCAGGCTCTCGTCGCGGCGCGCGATCAGCGTGTCGCGCCGGCCCGCGGGCACCGACGACAGCACCGGGTCGGCCGCGTTGGCATCGGCCTCGTCGGCGAAATAGATCCGGGTGTAGGCGTGCGAGAGCAGACCGCGCATGGTCACGACGACGTTGATGTGCGGCGCCTGGGCGCCGTCGACGCTGCCGGGCTTCACGGTGTCGAACTGGAACCGGTTGTCCGCCGCCGTCCCCGTGCCGAACCGGCCGAACCCCTTGAACGCCGGATCTAGGAGGTTGTCCTTCCGGTCGTCGGCCGGGTGGTTGTAGCGGCCATGGGCGTTCGCCTGCCAGAACTCGATCAGTGCGTCGGGGATGAGTTCGCCCGCGCCGTCGAACACCTGCCCGATAACCCGGATGCGCTCGCCCTCGACGGAGTCGACGGCCATGTCGCCGTCGGCGAGGCTCTTGAACCGGTAGCCATACTGCTCGGGCGCCAGGCCGTAGGCGAAGAAGGGGCCGACCGTCTGCGACGGCGTCTGTCCGCGCCTGGCCATCTCAATCCTCCATCGGGGTGGCGTTGGGGCCGCGCAGGACGATGTCGAACCGGTAGCCGAGCGCGAACTCGGGCTCGGTGAGATCGAGGTCGAACGCCGAGACCATGCGCGCGCGCGCGCCCTCGGGGGCACCCTGGTAGATCGGGTCGAACGCGAACAGCGGGTCGCCCGGGAAGTACATCTGGGTGACGAGGCGCGTCTGCAGGTTCGGCCCGAACAGCGACAGGTGGATGTGGGTGGGCCGCCAGGCATTGTGGTGGTTGCGCCAGGGATACGCCCCCGGCTTGATCGAGCGGAATTCGTATCGCCCCTCGGCATCGGTCACGCAGCGCCCCGCACCCAGGAAGTTCGGGTCGAGCGGTGCGTCGTGCTGGTCGGCCTCGTGGATGTAGCGGCCCGCGGCATTGGCCTGCCAGATCTCGATCAGCACCTCGGGGATCGGGCGGTCGCCCTCGTCGACGACGCGCCCCGCCACGATGATGCGCTCGCCCAGCGGCTCGCCGTTCACCCGGGCGTTCTTGGTCAGGTCGGCGTCGAGCGCCCCGACGGCCTCGTGCCCGTAGACCGGGCCGGTCCGTTCCGACAGGGATTCCGGGATCGGGATCAGGGGCCTGGTCGGCGCGCGCAACTGCGTCGACTTGTACTCGGGATGGAGGTAGGGCGGCTGGCTCGACCAGTCGCGGTTGCTGTCCATATCCGTCACATTCCTTCGATCACGGTTTTCGGCGCCCCGTCAGTAGGGAAGCCCGACATAGTTTTCCGCCAGCGCCGCCATCGCCGCCTTCGACGAGAACAGGTATTCGAGCTCGGCCTGCTGCATCTTCGCCCCGAAGTCGCCCTGGTCGGGAAACTTGTGGAGCATGTTGGTCATCCACCACGAGAAGCGCTCCGCCTTCCACACCCGCGCCAGTGCGCGGTCGGAGTAATCGCGCAAACCGGCCTCGCCGCCGTCGCCGTAGTACGCGAAGAAAGCGCGCGAGAGATAATAGATGTCCGAGGCCGCGAGGTTCAGCCCCTTGGCGCCCGTCGGCGGCACGATGTGGCCGGCATCGCCCGCCAGGAACAGCCGCCCGTGGGACAGCGGTTCGGCAACGAAACTGCGCAACGGCGCGATCGACTTCTCCACCGACGGCCCGGTGACCAGGTTCGCGGCAATATCCTCGGGAAGCCGGGTGCGCAGCTCGTCCCAGAACCGGTCGTCCGGCCACGCCTCGACATCGTCGTCGAGGGAACATTGGACGTAGTAGCGGCTGAGCGTGTGCGAGCGCATGGAGCACAGGGCGAAGCCGCGCGCGTGGTTCGCATAGACCAACTCCTCGTCGATCGGCGGCGTCTCGGACAGCACACCCAGCCAGCCGAACGGGTATACCCGCTCGTAATTACGCAGGATGTTGTCGGGGATCATCGTCCGGCCGACCCCGTGGAAGCCGTCGCAGGCGGCGACGAAATCGCAGTCGACGCGCTGCGCGACGCCGTCCTTCGTGAAGGTCACCCAGGGCGCATCGCCCTCGATGCCGTGGGGCGTGACGTCCTTCGCCTCGTCGATGACGATGCCGCCCATCGCATCGCGCGCGTCATAGAGATCCTGGGTGATCTGGGTCTGGCCGTAGACCATCACGGTCTTTCCCCCGGAGAGCCCCTTGAGATCGACCCGCGCGGCCCGGCCGCCGAATGCGATGGAAAACCCGCTGTGAATCAGCCCCTCGCGGTCCATCCGCGCGCCGACCCGGGCCTCGCGGAGCAAATTTGCCATACCCTGTTCGATGACGCCGGCGCGTATGCGGCCGAGAACGTAGTCGCGCGTCTGGCGTTCGAGGATCACGTTCTCGATCCCGCGCAGATGCAGCAGCTGGCTGAGCAGCAGCCCGGACGGCCCCCCGCCGATGATGCAGACGCTCGTCTTCAAGGTTTCCGCCTCTCCCGCCCGGTGCGCCTACGCCGCGTCGTCCGGCAATCCGAGATCGATCCCCATCTCGGAATAGGTCTTCCTGGCAACGGCGATCGCGGCGTTGGCCGCCGGAACGCCGGTATAGACGGCGACCATCAGCAGCACCTCCTTCACGTCGTCGAGCGTCGCCCCGGTGTTCTCCGTCGCCCTGATGTGCATGGCCAGCTCGTCGTGATGGCCCAACGCCGCCATGAAGGTGATCGTCAGCAGGCTGCGTTCGCGCCGGGTCAGCGTCCCGCGCGACCAGACCGAGCCCCAGGCCCCCTCGGTGATGAAGCGCTGGAAATCGGCATCGAAGCCCGTCCGGTTCGCCTGCGCGCGGTCGACATGGGCGACGCCGAGCACCGCACGGCGCACCTGCATGCCGGTTTCGTATCTGTCGTCTGCCAAAGCCACTCCTCCGGTCCATGCGCCGCTGCCGATCCGCAACGATCCGGCGATCTGAAATCATAGCAACTCCGGCCGCCAAGGCGTTCGATAATCGAACATGCCGGACATGCGCCGGTTCGCCCCACCGGGTGAAACCCCGGCCGAACACATTCGATCACATTCGGTTCAGCGCGTGCCAGGCCGGGGCGCTGCGATGCTATGTCCGAAGCGATGCCCACGAAGGAGTAGCCAGGCCATGCCCCGCCTCGCCAGAACCCTCGCCGCTGCCGGCCTGCTGACCGCCCTCGTCGCACCGGCCCTCGCCGCCACCGCGGCCCAGGCCGACGGCATCGTCGTGAAGATCGTCAACTCGCCGCTCAACGCGGCCGGCCTGGTCCGGGACGGCTACACCGCGCTGAACATCTATCTGCAGAAACCCGGTGCGGAAGGCATCGAGTTCTACAATCCCGAGGTGCCGGGGTTCGGCATCCCCGCCGGGGGACACATCGAGGTCGAGCTGGGCGGTGGCTTCACCCGCGACCGCGCGGTGGCCATGGACACGGCGGCCGTACACATGGTCTCGGGCACGCCGCAACAGGGCCTGTCCTCGACGGGACTGGGATACCAGTCGGTGGTGGGGGCGAACGAAAACACCTTCGTCGTCAGCGCCGTTTCGCCCGACGGCCTCGCCCCGCAGATGCTCCTGCCGCGCGCGACGGTCGAGAAGCTCGATCCGATCCCGAACATCGGCCTTAAGACCTTCTATATCGGGCTGGGCGTGATCGCCTTCACCAACCGCGGCAGCGGCGGCTGGGTCGAGGTCCGTGTCGTCGACGGCGACGGCAAGGTGACGGATCGCGGCCGTGCCGAGGTGAGCTTCCGGGACGCGCCGCGCGCGCAGATCCACCCCAACAACATGCTCCACCAGGACCGTAACCATAACTGGCAGCGGGTCGCGCCGGGCACCAACGTGGGCCAGGCGGACGGGACGATCCCCCTCACCTTCATGCTGTTCGACAAGCCAACCGGCACGGCGGCCGAGATTCGCGAGTTTCGCGACGGGATCGCGGGTGCCGGCGTGGTGTCGCGCGCGCAACTGGCCGCGCTGGAATTCGCGGTTCCCGAAACGCTGCAGCGCTACGACAGCGCGCTGATCGTGCATGACACGAACGCCGACGGGACGCTCGACCCGCGCACCGACAGGATCATCGGCGGCGTGTCCACCGAGGCGCCCGCCGGCGCCTCGGAGCTCGACGTCCGCTCGCTGGTCGAGGACGGCAAACCCCTCCTGTCACAGCCGACCGGCGTCTATTCCGAGCGGGCCGGCGCGCGTTTTGGCGGCGCCATCATGCAGGTGCAGTTCACCGCCGGCGCCGCAAAGGGAAAGTACCGCCCCACCTTCGCCCTGCTGGCGGACCCGGCGCGGCCCGAGCGGGGCGACGGGTCCTCCTACACCTACACGATCGTCGTCCGGTAATCCGCGCGGCTCAGCCGCCGCTGCCGTCGATCAGGATGAAGGCGACCTTCGCCGTCTTGCCCGACTTGTTGCTCCAGGCGTGGTTGGTGCCGCGCTGGATCAGCACGTCGCCGGTGCGCAGCACCGTCTCGTCATTGTCCATGATCGCGGTGATCTCGCCCTCGAGCACGATCGCATAGTCGATGGTCTCGGTAATGTGCATGCCGGGATGCTTGAGCTCCGTCGGGCGCCCCGCGTCCTCGAACAGCTTGCCGAACATGCCGGCGAACTGGCGCGCCATTTCTTCCGGATCAGTCGGGTCGGGGGGATACTCGATGACCCGCAACACGGTCCCGCCTTCGGGTGGCAGAACGCCCGCATGCCCCTCGATGCCGTCGGGCGCACCCACTGGCGACGGCGCCGCGCCGGTGATCCAGATGTTGTTGACCACGTAGCCCGGCCTGGCGTCGACCGTGCGCACCGCCGGCGTCGGT
This sequence comes from Rhodospirillaceae bacterium, assembly GCA_038117265.1. GTDB lineage: Bacteria > Pseudomonadota > Alphaproteobacteria > UBA6615 > UBA6615 > JAYPUG01. The sequence continues at coordinate 8,446 of JAYOFO010000050.1, read as the reverse complement.
CCGTCTTCCGCGATGTAGGACTTTCCGTCGTCGCCGATCGCGGTCACCACGCGGCGTGTCACGTTGATGTTGTCGGCCATTTCACTCCCCCCTGAATGCGAACGATACCTTCCGTTGATAGTACACGGAGCCGCGCACGCCCAGTTCTGATAATCTCGCGGCGAACCGTTGGGAGGAGCCCCCATGCGCGAGGCAGCGATCCACGGAACGAATGCCGATACCTCCGTCCATGTCCGCAAGGTCGGGGCGGCCTGTGGCGCAGAGGTCGAGGGTGTCGATCTGTCCCGGCCGCTTGGCGAGGCGGATTTCGCCGCGATCCACGACGCGTTCGTCGAACACCAGGTGATCGTCTTTCGCGACCAGGACATCACCATCGAGGACCAGAAGGCCTTCGGCCGCCGGTTCGGCGAGCTAACCGTGCATCCCTTCGCACCCAGCGAGGACGACGCCCCCGACGTGATCGTTTTCGACAATGACGCGGACAACCCGCCCTGGGGCACCGACGTCTGGCATTCCGACGAGACGTTCCGCGCCACGCCGCCGCTGGGCACGATGCTGCGCGCGCTGATCGTGCCGGAATGGGGCGGCGACACGGTGTTCGCCAGCATGGCCGCCGCATATGAGGGGCTCAGCGACCGGATGCAGCAGTTCATCTCCGGTCTCGAGGCGATCCACGATTTCAAGCCGTTCCGCCAGCTCTTCGGTGACGACCCCGCGCAGCGCGAGAAGCTGCGAACCTACGAGGACCGGTACCCGCCAGCCGTCCACCCGGTCGTGCGCACCCACCCCGTGTCGGGCCGGTCCGTGATCTTCGTGAACCCGCAATTCACCGTGGCGATCAAGGGCATGGACGAGGCCGAGAGCCGGGCCGTGCTCGACCTGCTGTTCCACCAGGCCGAAATTCCCGAATACCAGTATCGCCACCGCTGGGCGCCGAACACGCTCGTCTTCTGGGACAACCGGGCGGTCCAGCACTACGCGATCCACGACTACTATCCCCAGCGCCGCAAGCTGGAGCGGATCACCATCAAGGGCGATCGTCCCTATTCGGATGTCCCGGCGGCCGACATCGACGTCGTGCGCAGCCGCAAGGGCGCGCGCGCGATCAGCCACGCCTCACACGGGGCGCACCGCCCGCACCAGCGCGACTAGAGCCTGGCGAGCGCCTGGTCGAGATCCTCGATCAGGTCCTGGGGATCCTCGAGCCCGATCGAGAAGCGGATCACGCCGTCGGAGATGCCCAGCTTGGCGCGTTCGTCGGGGCCAAGCCGCTGGTGGGTGGTCGTCGCCGGGTGGCAGACCAGCGACTTGGCGTCGCCGAGATTGTTCGAGATGTCGACCAGCTCGAGCGCATCGAGAACCGTGAACGCACCGTCCTTGCCGCCCTCGACCTCGATCGTCACCAAGGTGCCGGTCCCCGTCATCTGGCGCGCGGCGAGATCGCGTTGCGGGAAGCTGTCGAGGCCCGGATGGCGCACGAGGCTGACCCTGGGATGCGCCTCGAGGTGCCGTGCGATCTGCAGGGAAGCCGCGGACTGGGCCTCGACCCTCAGGGACAATGTCTCCAGCGACTTGGCCATCACCCAGGCGTTGAACGGGCTCATCGAGGGGCCGGTGTTCCGGTAGAACGGAATGAAATATTCGGCCATGAAGTCGGCATCGGCCAGCACCGCACCGCCGAGGCAGCGGCCGTGCCCGTCGATATGCTTGGTCGCCGAATAGACGACGATGTCGGCGCCGAGCGCGAGCGGCTTCTGGTAGAGCGGCGTCGCGAACACATTGTCGATCAGCATCCGCGCACCCACTGCGTGCGCCATCTCGGCAACCGCCGGAATGTCGACCAGGTCGAGCATCGGGTTGGATGGGCTTTCGAGGAACACCGCGCGCGTCGGCCTATCGAGCGCGGCCTCCCACTCGTCGAGATTCGTGCCGTCGACGAAGACGGTCTCGACCCCCCAGCGTGGAAGGATCTGGTCGACGATGAAATGGCACGAGCCGAACAGCGCGCGCGACGCCACGACCCGCTCGCCGGCACGCACCTGGCAGGCGAGCGCCGCGAACACCGCGGCCATGCCCGTCGCGGTGGCGCGGCACATCTCCGCGCCCTCGAGGGTCGCGAGGCGCTCTTCGAACACCGACACGGTCGGGTTGCCGTAGCGGCTGTAGATATAGGCGTCGTTCTCGCCCTTGAAGGCCGCCTCGGCCTGCGCGGCGTTCTCGAACACGAAGCCCGAGTTCAGATACAGCGCCTCGCTGGTCTCGCGGAACTGCGAGCGCGACAGGCCCGAGCGGACCAACTGCGTCTGCGGGCGCAGCGGCTTATCACCGTTGCTCATGGCTTTCCTCCCTGGCCGGCGACATTCGCAACGTTCGGATGGTCCGCAGGCAGGCAGACCGCCTGCCCCAAGATCCGCTGCCCCGCCTCGATGATCATGACCGGATCGCCGTAGAGCACATAACCGTCGTCGAGCGCGGCGCTGACGCGCGCACAGAACGCCGCATCGTCGGGGCCGGTCAGGAACCGGTATCGCTTCCGTTTCGTCTCGTTCATGGCCAAGGGTCCAAGGCTGCTGCCACCGGGGCGCAGGGTATAAGCACTTGCGTACTGCAAATCCAGATGTCTGCAAGCCCGTGGCGCGCGCTGCGCGAAGTGCTACAAGGACGCCACGACCGCCCCACGACACGCCATGACGTTTCTCTGGATTCCACTCACCATCGCGGCAGCGTTCCTCCAGAACGTACGCTCGGCGCTCCAGAAGCACCTCAAGGGCTCGCTCGGCACGACGGGCGCGACCTTCGTCCGGTTCGGCTACGGATTTCCGTTTGCGATCGTCTACCTGCTCGGCCTGGTCTATCTCGGCGGCTTCGACATGCCGGTGCCGGGCGCGACCTTCTTCGGTTTCGCAATCGTCGGCGGGCTCGCTCAGATTTCGGGAACGGCCCTGCTGGTCTCGCTGTTCGATGCCCGAAATTTCGCTGTCGGCACCACCTATTCCAAGACCGAGACCGTGCAGGCGGCGATCTTTGCCATCGTCTTCCTTGGCGAAACGATCTCGCTCAACGCGACGATCGGCATCCTCGTCAGCCTGGCGGGCGTGATCGCGATCTCGGCAGCACGGAGCGCGGCCGGGCTCGGAGGCATCGCGAAGTCGTGGCTCGAGAAGCCGGCGCTGATCGGGCTCGCCTCGGGCGGATCATTCGGGATCGCCGCGGTCTCCTATCGCGGGGCATCGCTGTCGCTCGGTGGCGACGGGTTCCTCGTGCAGGCCTCATTCACCCTGGCCTTCGTGCTGGTCTTCCAGACCATCGTGATGGCGGCGTTCATGGCGTGGCGCGACCCCAACGAGATCCGGCGCGTCCTCGCCGCATGGCGCGTCGCGTCCTGGGTCGGGTTGAGCGGTGCTGTGGCATCGATCGGCTGGTTCACGGCGATGACCATCCAGAACGCCGCGCTGGTCCGCGCGCTGGGCCAGGTCGAGCTGGTCTTCACGATCGCCTCGTCGGTCCTGATTTTCCGCGAGAAGATCCTGCGGCTCGAACTGCTCGGGATTCTGCTCGTCGTCGGCGGCATCGTCATCTTGTTGCTGCGTTAACCCATCGGGAGGAAACACGAACCATGAAAGCGATCCAGATCGAGGCCTATGGCGGCCCGGAGGTCATCCAGGTGGTCGACATCCCGGTTCCCAAGCCCGGCCGGGGCCAGGTGCTGGTGCGTGCGCATTCCCTCGGGGTCGGTTATCCCGACGTGCTGCTGCGGACCGGCGTCTACAAGTGGAAGCCGGCACTGCCGACGATCCTCGGCAACGAAATGAGCGGGCATATCGAGGCGCTCGGCGAAGGTGTCAGCGGGTTCGCGATCGGCCAGCCCGTTCTCGTCTTCGGCACCGGCGGCGGCCGCTACGCCGAGTACAATGCCGTCGACACCCGTCTGGTCACGCCGCTGCCCGAGAGCGTCGATCTGGAAGAGGCGGTCACGATTCCCAACTATCTGGTCGCCTGGGCGATGCTGCACGGCGTCGCGCGCGCCAGCGACGTGAAAGCCGCCTATATCAACGGGGCGGCTGGCGGAATGGGCACCGCCCTGATCGATCTGTGCCGCAGCGAGGGCATCGCCGCCGTCGCCGGCGCCAGCACCGACGAGAAATGCGACTTTGCCGTGAAACTGGGCGCAGCCGGGTCGGTCAACTATTCTCGCGACGACGTCGTCTCGAAGGTCCGCGCGGTCACCGACGGTCGCGGCGTCGACGTCAGCTTCGATCAGCTCGGCGGCCCCGCCTTCGTCAAATCGCTCGACATGCTCGCGCCGCTGGGTCTGGTGATCCTCTACAACGCCCTTGCCGGTCCGCCTGACGAGGAACTGTTCGCGGGCCTGCGCGAACGGCGCGGCCTCAGCCTGGGCGTCCAGTGTTTCTCGCTGCACTGCTACGATGGCGATCCCGCCGCGATGGCGAAGCTCATGGACGATGTGGTCTCAAGGTTTGCCGCGCGGGCGTTCGCGCCGCCGATCCATGACCGGTTTCCGCTGGCCGAGGCACGCCGCGCGCATGAACTGATGGATGGCCGGGCGATCTTCGGGAAGCTGATCCTGAAACCCTGATCGGGCGCGCGTCAGGCCGTCGGCACGAACGCGGGGGTCTCGCCCGCCCTCAACCGGCCTCGCCGACCCGCACGCGCTCCGCAGGGAACCGGACGGTCACACGCGTTCCGGCGCCGAGCTGGCTCTCGATGCGGATCGAGGCGCCGTGCAGCTCGACCATGGATTTCACCAGGGCAAGGCCCAGCCCGGTGCCCTCGTACTTGCGGCTCAACCCGGCATCCACCTGGACGAAGGGCTCCATCACCGTGTCGAGATGATCCTCCGGAATGCCGATGCCGGTGTCCTCGACGACAAGTTCGCAAACGCCCGAATCGCCGACCGTCGCCGACAGGGTCACCGTCCCGCCCGGCTCGGTAAACTTGATGGCGTTCGTCAGCAGATTGATCACGATCTGACGGACGAGGCGGTTGTCGGCATGCAGCTTCAGGATGCCGTCGGGAAGCGTGGTTTTCAGCGCGACGTCCGCGGCCTCTGCCCGCTCCGTCGTCATGCGCACGCAGGCTTCCAGCAATCCGGCGAGTTCGAACTCGCTCTCGTGCAGGTGCATCGTCCCCGCCTCGATGCGCGACATGTCGAGCACTTCGTTGATGATGTCCAGCAGGTGGGTTTCCGACCCGTGGATGTCGCGGGCGTATCCGAGATAGGCCTCCTTGCCGACCGGCCCGTGTATCTCGCTGCGCAGCAGGTCGGAGAAGCCGATCGCGGCATTCAGGGGCGTGCGCAACTAGTGGCTGATGTTGGCGAGGAACTCCGTCTTCGCACGGTTCGCGGCCTCCGCCTCGTCGCGCGCGGTGCGAAGTCTTGCCTCGCGCTCCTCGAGCTGGTCGACCATCCGGTTGAAGCTGTTTGCCAGGGTGCGTAACTCGCGTGGGCTGTAGCGGGGCGGCGAGGAGACCCGCGTGTGCATGCCACCGGCGCCCAAATTGCTCGCGGCGCGCGCGACCGCGACGATCGGCGCAGACAGGTACTTCGCCAGCAGCCAGCCGATCAGCGCCGACGCCAGGATGCCCGCCAGCGCGATTCCCACCGCGATGTTGCGCGCATTGCTGACGCGCGCCTCGAGTTCCGAGAAGGGCTGCGGCACCATGACACCCCAGCCGACCCCCGGCACGCTCGTATGCCCCGCGATCATGTCGGCCTGCATCGGCGGCGAATAGAAGGTCGCCACGCCGGTCTCGCCGCGCATCATCTTCTGGACCACAGAAAGTTTGGAGGCGTCCTTGGCCTGCGCCTCCCAGCCCTTGTCGGGATGGGCAACCACGCGCCCCTTCGCATCGACGATCATCGAGTGGCCGCGCTCGCCAAAGACGATCGCCTGCTGCACCTCGCGAAGGAATGTCGTCTCCAGCGCGCCGATCGCGATCGTACCGTCCGCGAACGCCCGCAGCACGAAGAACAGCGGTTCCTCGTTGAGGATCATCAGGTCCGAGATGACCGTCTCGCCCGGATGGGCGGCCAGCAGGCCACGGAATTCGTCGAGCAGCGGCGCGGTCAGCCGGAAATCGGCATGCCCCTCGGGCGGCATCAGGACGTAATTGTCGAGCTTGTTGCCCGGGCCGACGATCGCCACGTAACAGAAGTTCAACGAGCGGAGGAGGCCGTCGATCCCGTCCATCTCGTTCGCTTCCATGCCGTTGTAGGCGGCGACGCGGAAGACGGCTTTGACGTCGGTTACATAGCGCTCGAGGATTCCGCCCAGGTTCTTCGCCAACAGAAGATGCTTCTCGGTGACGAGGCGCACCTCCTTTTCCAGCGCGTCGGTCCGGACCCAGGTTGCGAGCAGGAACACCGGCACGGCGGACAGAACGACCAGCGCGACGAACAGGATGACCTGCAGGCGGTAGCCGTTCGCCAGCCGAACACCCGCATGACGAATTACCGCGCGCAAGCGGAGCGCAAACGATCCCGACCCGTTGCGGGTCGCCTCAGATGGCTGTGCCGTCGTCATTCGCGAGCCGCACCATGTGGCATCATCGCGCACCTCATCGGGCGGTTCACCGAGACGATCACCCTGCGACCCGACGCCGCGCGCGGCCTCTCGCGCTACGGGTTCGAAATCCTGCCACGCGTCTACGCGAACCTGCTGGCGCTGCTGTTCTACCGCTGGGAGGTGATCATGCGCGAGACCGCGATCCTCGGGATCCTGGGGATCGCGACGCTGGGGTTCTACGTCGACAGCGCCTTCGCCAAGCTGCGATTCGACCGGGCGATCTTCCTGATCGGCGTGACCGCGCTGCTCAACATCGCGATCGATGCGGCGTCACGGCGCATTCGCACAAACCTGCGGCTGCGCACGACCCTCGAAGGGCGGTAGGCGAAGGCCCCTAGAACAGCTTCTCACGCGCCACCTTGGCGGCGTCTTCCATGGTCATGAACTCCGCGCCGTCGGCGATCAGCTTGTCGACTAGCTTCTCGAAGGCAAACATCCGGAAGCCGCGTCCGATGACATAGGGGTGCATCGTGTAGGTCAGGATGCCCCACTCTTCGGTCTGACGCATGTAGCAGAACTCGTCGTACCAGCTGTCCATGACCTCGCGTGCGGGGCGCAAACCGGGCATCAGGAAGCTCTGCGTGCGCAGGTATTCGAAGTGCGGGTGATCGTCGAGCGTCCAGCTGATCGGCATCTCGATGATCGAGCGTTCCTTGCCATAGCGGATCGGGTCGTTGAGCTTCACATGGTCGGCGTGGCGCGTTTTCATCGGGATGTAGTCGCCGGCCATCAGGCTCGAATCGTAATCGAAGCCCTGGGCCTCGAGCAGGTCGAGCGTGTTCTCGCTGAGGTCCCAGGACGGCGAGCGGTAGCCGCTTGCCTTGCGTCCGGTCAGCTTCTCGATCGCCTCGTTGGCGCGCACCATGTCTTCCTCTTCCGCGTCCCGGCTCTGTTCGGCCGGAGGCACATGGGCCCAGCTGTGATGCGCCACCTCGTGGCCGGCCGCGACGACCCATTCGCAGGCCTCCGGGTGGCTCTCGATGGTGAAGCCCGGAACGAACCAGGTCATTGGCAGGCCGCGCGACTTGGCGAGGTCGAGGATGCGCCGCGCACCGGTCAGGCCGAACTCGCCGCGCGACAGCATGGTCGGCGTGGTCAGGCCGCGGGCGATGAACCCGCTCTCGGTGTCGAAGTCGAACGTCAGACAGACGATGTGACGCGCCATGGAATCCCCCGTGAACATGCCGCTACTGGTTAGCGCATTCCGCGCCGGGAGTGTAGTAAGTGCGCGAAATTCGTTTGTGGGAGGACGTCCATGGCAACCAAGACGCTCGGCATCATTCTCAACGGCGCGACGGGCCGCATCTGCCGCACCCAGCACATCCGCGGCGCGCTCGCCCAGATTCGCGACGAGGGCGGCCTGCCCGTCGGCGACGATCTCGTGATGCCGCGCCTGCTGCTGGCTGGGCGCAACGCGGCGCGTCTGGCCGAGATTGGCGCCGAGTTCGGGATCGAGGAATGGACCACCGACCTGGACGCGGCGCTGGCCGATCCAGACTTCCCGGTCTTCTTCGACGCCGCCGCGACCCATCTGAGGCTCGACACGCTGACCCGCGCCATCGATGCCGGCAAGCACATCTACACCGAGAAACCCATCGCCCCCAGCGTCGAACAGGGCCTCGCACTGATGCGCCGGGCCGACGCGGCCGGGCTGCGCCACGGCGCAGTCGAGGACAAGCTGTTCCTGCCCGGCTTCCGCAAGCTGGCGCACCTGGCCGAATCCGGCTTCTTCGGCCGGGTGGTCGGCTTCAAGCTCGAGTTCGGCTGGTGGGTGTTCGACGGCATCGAGGCCGAATCCCAGCGGCCGAGCTGGAACTACACGAAGGCCGGCGGCGGCGGGCTGCTGTCCGACATGCACC
>JAYOFO010000049.1:0-17663 GCA_038117265.1 Rhodospirillaceae bacterium | reverse complement strand
CGGCTATGTCGGCGGCTCTTCGGCCGAGCGCTTCCCGATCGAGGATTCGGTGCCGGCCGTCACCCGGGCCTTCAAGGCGATCCGGACCCACTCCGAGCCGGCCTAGTCGCTCCCCCGGTGCTTGGCTAGCGGCCCGAGCCGCCCCGGAAGCCCAAGCCGAGCACCTTGAAGACGAAGGCGAGGATCACTCAGACGACGGCGATCGGCGTCGCGACGATGCCGACCGGCGGGACGACGAAGATCAGCACGATCGAGACGATCAGCGCGAGGATCGCGACGCCCATGGGTCAGGGGCGGCCGACGGTGCGGCCGAGAAACGCGGCAAGGTCGCCGATGCAGCGCTTCGCCTCGTCGACGACGCCCGAATAGCCGAAGAAGGCGTGCAGCACGCCGGGATAGACCTCGAGCTGGTGCGGGTGGCAGGCGCCCTTGAGGGTGCCCGCAAAGGTGAGCGAATCGTCGCGGATCGGATCGAGCTCGGCCGCCGCGATGAACACCGCGGGCAGGCCGGCCGGGTCGGCCTTGGCGGCGAAGGCGCGCGGGTCGCCGCGACCCGCGGCGTCGGGCACGTAACCGTCATAGACCATCCGGGTGTATTCGGTGGTCAGCATGAAATCGCCGCCACCCAGTTCGCGCATCGAGTCCGATTCCAGATTGTAATCGAGGACGCCATAGAGCGAGGCGACCCCCTTGAGCAGATCCGGCTTGCCGGCATCACGCAGGGTGAAAGCCGCGCCCAGCGCCACGCTCGCACCGGCCGAGGCCCCGCCGACGGCGATGCGTGTGCCGTCGAGACCCCATGTGCCGCCGTTCTCGGCCAGCCATTCCAGCACCGCGACGATCTCGACGACCGGATCGGGGAAGGTGTGTTCGGGCACGTGGACGTAGTCGGCGCTGACCACCGCCCCGCCCCAGGCCTGGGCGAGTTCGCGCATCTGCCGGTCGTTCGAATTCTCGCTGCCGATCCGGAACCCGCCGCCGTGCAGATAGACGAAGACGGGCAGCCCGTCCGCATCCGCGGGCTTGTAGAGCCGGACCGGGACGTCGCGGAACGGGCCCGGCACGGTGCGGGCCGCATCGACCGCCATCGCGGGCCCGCCTTCGTTCCAGACCGCACGCGCCGCGTCGGCGCGCGCGCGGACTTCGGCGATGCCCTCGCCGGGCCCGCCCAGCCTGGCGACGATCTCTGCGTTCCGCGTCATGGCCTCGGCCATCTGCGGATGGATACGGTCGGTGTTGCGGACGACATTGTCGTTCGGCATGGCTTTCCCCCCTCGCGCCCGATGGCGCGTGCTACTCGGCTGCGCCCCCCGCAGCAACGGCGCCGGACCGCACCGGATGCGCGAGCTTGTCGAGCATGTCCCGCGGCACGATCTGCCAGAATTTATCGCGCTCGCGGTCCCAATTGTCGAGGATCCGGCCGGCATAGGCCGACTGGGTCTCGCGAACATGCTCGGCGATCAGGCCGCGCAGCACATGCTCCCAGTGATCGACCTCGACGCGCTGCCAGGTGATCGAATCGGGGTTCACCCGCCGCTCGAATTCGCCATGGCGGTCATAGACGAAGGCCATGCCGCCGGTCATGCCGGCCCCGAAATTGTCGCCCACGGGGCCGAGGATCACCGTCGTGCCACCGGTCATATACTCGCAACCGTTGGAACCGCAGCCCTCGACGACCGCGACGGCACCCGAGTTGCGCACGCAGAACCGGTCGCCGGCCAGCCCGGCGGCGAACAGCTTGCCGTCGGTCGCACCGTACAGTGCGACGTTGCCCAGGATCGCGTTATCGCGCGTGATCAGCGGGCTCGAGGTCGGCGGCCGGATCATGATCGTGCCGCCCGACAGGCCCTTGCCGCAATAGTCGTTGGCGTCGCCCAACACCTCGAGCTTGACCCCCTGCACGGCGAACGCGCCGAGCGACTGGCCGGCCGAGCCGCGCAGGCGCGCGGTCAGATGGCCGGGCGCCAAATGCTTCATGCCGAACTGGCGGGTGATCTTGGAGCTGATCTTGGCGCCGATGGCCCGCTGGGTGTTCCGGATGCCATAGGCGAGCTGCATCTTCTCGCCGACCCGGAACAGCGGCTCGGCGTCCTCGATCATCTGGGCGTCGAGCGTCTCGGGAACCTCGTTGTAATCGGTCGTGCAGCGCGCCACGTAGTCGCCGGCGTCGGCACGGACCAGGATCGGGTTCAGGTCGAGATCGTCGAGATAGGGGTTGCCGCGGCTGACCTGATGCAGCAGGTCGGAGCGCCCCACCACCTCGTCGAGCGAATGGAACCCGAGCTGGGCAAGAATCTCGCGCACCTCCTCGGCGAGGAAGGTGAACAGGTTCACCACCTTCTCGGGCGTGCCCACGAACTTCTCGCGCAGCCGCTCGTCCTGGGTGCACACGCCAACCGGGCAGGTGTTGGAGTGGCACTGGCGGACCATGATGCAGCCCATGGCGATCAGCGAGGCGGTGCCCACGCCGAACTCCTCGCCGCCGAGCATGGCCGCGATGACGATGTCGCGGCCGGTCTTGATGCCGCCGTCGACACGCAGCTTCACCCGGTGGCGCAGCCGGTTGAGGGTCAGCACCTGATGGACCTCGGACAGGCCGAGTTCCCAGGGCAGGCCCGCGAACTTGATGGACGATTGCGGGCTCGCGCCCGTGCCGCCGGCATGGCCGGAAATCAGGATCGTGTCGGCGTGCGCCTTTGCGACGCCGGCCGCCACGGTGCCGATGCCCGACTGGGCCACCAGCTTCACGCAGACGCGCGCCTCGGGATTGATCTGCTTGAGGTCGTAGATGAGCTGCGCCAGATCCTCGATCGAGTAGATGTCGTGATGCGGCGGCGGGCTGATCAGCGTGACGCCCGGGGTCGAGTGCCGCAGCTTGGCGATCATCTCCGAGACCTTGAAGCCAGGAAGCTGGCCGCCCTCGCCGGGCTTGGCGCCCTGGGCCATCTTGATCTCGAGCTCGCGGCAGTTGTTCAGGTATTCCGCCGTCACCCCGAAGCGGCCCGAGGCCACCTGCTTGATGGCCGACGACGCGTTGTCGCCGTTGGGCTTGGGCCTGTAGCGCGCCGGGTCCTCACCGCCCTCGCCGGAATCGGACTTGGCGCCGATCCGGTTCATGGCGATCGACAGGGTCTCGTGCGCCTCGGGCGACAGCGCGCCCAGCGAAATGCCCGGGGCCACCAGCCGCTTGCGGATCTCGGTGATCGATTCCACCTCGTCGACGCCGACGGGCCGCACATCGGCCTTGAAGTCGAGCAGATCGCGCAGGTTCACCGGCGGCTGCGCCGCGACCTGTTCGAGGTAGCGGCGATAGGTGCCGTAGCTGTCGGCCTCCAGCGCGGCCTGCAGCGTGTGGATCGCGTTGCCCATGAAGGCGTGCGCCTCGCCGCCGCGGCGGTAGCGGTAGAACCCGCCCACCGGCAGGGTAACCACGTCCTCGTCCCAGGCCTTGTCGTGCATCTGCAGCACCTTGTGCTGGATGCCCGTCAGGCCAATTCCGGAGATCCGGCTCGTCATGCCGGGGAAGAACTCGTTGACCAGCGTGCGCGACAGGCCGATCGCCTCGAAGTTGTAGCCGCCGCGATAGGACGACAGCACCGAGATGCCCATCTTCGACATCACCTTAAGCAGGCCGGCGTTGACCGCCTCCTTGTAGCGCTGCAGGCATGCGTTGAGCGACAGCTCGCCGAACAGCCCGCGGGCGTGGCGGTCGGCGATCGCCTCCTGGGCGAGATAGGCGTTGACCGTCGTCGCGCCGACGCCGATCAGCACCGCGAAGTACTGCACATCGAGGCATTCGCCCGAGCGCACATGGATCGCGCAGAAGGTCCGCAGCGACTGGCGCACCAGATGGCTGTGAACCCCGCCAGCAGCCAGGATCATCGGCACCGGCGCCTTGTCCGCGCGGCAGCCCCGGTCCGACAGAACCAGGTGCACGGCGCCGCCGCGCACCGCGTTCTCGGCCTCATGGCGAATCCGGTCGAGCGCCTCGGTCAACGCATGCTCGCCCGCGCCCGGGTCGAAGGTGCAGTCGATCTCGGCCAGCGTGTCGCCGAGATAGTCGCGCAGCGCATAGAACTCGGCGCTGGTGAGCACGGGCGAGTCGAGCTGGAACAGGTCGCACTGGCCGTCATCCTCAGCGAGCACGTTGCCCAGATTGCCGAGCCGCGTGGTCAGGGTCATCACGCTGGTCTCGCGCAGACTGTCGATCGGCGGGTTGGTCACCTGCGCGAAGTTCTGCCGGAAGAAATGGTGCAGGCCGCGATACTTGTCCGACAGCACCGCTAGCGGCGTGTCGTCGCCCATCGAGCCGGTGGGTTCCTTGCCGTCCTCGACCATCGGCTGCAGGACGAGTTCGAGCTCCTCCATCGACCAGGCATATTGCAGCTGGCGACGGCGCAGTTCCTCGATCTCCATCTCGACCGGCTCGTCATGCTCGGGGGCGATGATCTCGGCGAGCTGATGGATGTTCTTCACCCATTCCTCGAACGGGTGGGTCGCCGACATGCGGTCGCGCAACTCGCCATCGTGGTAGAGCTTGCCCTCTTTGAGGTCGATGGCGATCGTCTCGCCGGGGCCAACGCGGCCCTTCTCGACCACGGCGCCCTCGTCGATGCGCACCATGCCGGTCTCGGAGCCGACGATCAGCAGCCCGTCGCCGGTGATGGTGTAGCGCAGCGGGCGCAGCCCGTTGCGGTCCATGCCGGCGACGACCCAGCGGCCGCCGAAGCCGCACACGGCAGCGGGGCCGTCCCAGGGCTCCATCACCGACGAGCAGTAGCTGTAGAAGGCGCGGTGCGCCTCGGGCATCGCCTCGCGGTGCTCACAGGAGTCGGGGATCAGCAACGCCTTCACCCGCGGCAGGCTGCGCTCCGAGGCGCGCACCATCAGTTCGAACACCGCGTCCAGCGCGGCGCTGTCCGACGCGCCGCGCGGGATCACCGGCACGACATCGCGGATGGCCTCGCCGAGCCGGTCGGATTCGAGTCGCGCCTCGTGCGCGGTCATCCAGTTGCGGTTGCCGCGCAGCGTGTTGATCTCGCCATTGTGGGCAATGACGCGGAACGGCTGGGCCAGCGACCAGCTCGGAAAGGTGTTGGTCGAATAGCGCTGATGGTAGATCGCGAAGGCCGAGACGAACCGCTCGTCGAGCAGGTCGGGATAGAAGGCCGTCAGCTGTTCGGCGAGGAACAGCCCCTTGTAAATGATCGAGCGGCACGACAGCGAGCAGATGTAGAAGCCCTGGATGCCGTCGGCGTCGATCGCCTTCTCGATCCGGCGACGGATGATGTAAAGGTCGAGTTCGAAGCGCTCGTCCGAGACCGCCAGATTGTTGGCGATCATCACCTGCTCGATCTCCGGACGCGTCGCGTTCGCCTTTTCCCCGATCACCAGATTGTTGGCCGGCACCTGGCGCCAGCCATACAGCGTGTGGCCGAAGCGCAGGATCTCGGACTCGACGATCGCGCGGCAACGCTCCTGTGCCTCGTAATCGGTGCGCGGCAGGAAGATCATGCCGACGGCGAGCCGCCGCTCGCTCGGCTCGTGGCCGGTGTTGCGGATGTGCTCCTTGAAGAAGTCCTGGGGAATCTGGACATGGATGCCCGCGCCGTCGCCGGTCTTGCCGTCGGCATCGACCGCGCCGCGGTGCCACAGCGCCTTCAGGGCATCGATGCCCGCCTCGACCACCTGGCGCCGCGGCCGGCCGTCAATGGCCGCGACCAGCCCGACGCCGCACGAGGAATGCTCGTCTTCGGGATTGTAGACGTGGTTGGCCTCGAGGTAGCGGGCCGTGTCCTGCCAAATGCGTACGAAATCCTCACCCATGGTCCTTCTCTCTTTCGAGCGCCCCCGGGGACCGCGCCCCGGCGAACAGCTGTCTGTTACTCCGCAGCCGCCGCGTCGACATCGGCCGACATGCGCGACTGGATGTAGGCGTGAATTGCGGCCGCCGCGTCGCGGCCGTCGCGGATCGCCCAGACGACGAGGCTTGCACCACGCACGATATCGCCGGCCGCGAACACGCCCGGCATCGCCGTCAAGCCGGTGTTGAAATCCGCCTTGATCGTGCCCCAGCGCGTCACCGCGAGTTCCGGCTCGCCGAACAGCGCGGGCAGATCCTCGGGGTCGAAACCGAACGCCTTGATCACCATGTCGGCGTGAAGCGTGAAGCTCGACTCCGGGATCGGCTCGGGCGATTGGCGGCCCGAGGAGTCGGGCGGGCCGAGGCGCATCTTCTGGGCGCGCACCCCGCTCACGCCGCTGCCGGGATCGCCGAGGAACGCCTCGGGCGCCGACAGCCAGACGAACTCGACGCCCTCTTCCTCGGCGTTGGCGACCTCGCGCATCGAGCCGGGCATGTTGGTCCGGTCGCGCCGGTACAGGCACTTCACCGACGCCGCATCCTGGCGGACCGCGGTGCGCACGCAGTCCATCGCCGTGTCGCCGCCGCCGATCACGACGACATCCCTGCCGGCCGCGTTCAGGGTGCCGTCCTCAAAGGCCGGGACGGTGTCGCCCAGGCCCTTGCGGTTCGACGCGGTCAGGAAGTCCATCGCGTGCAGAACGTTCTCGAGCCCGGAGCCCGGCAACTCGAGCTCGCGCGCCTTGTAGACGCCGGTCGCGATGAGGATCGCCTCATGGCGCTCGCGCAGCTCGGCGAAGGAGACATCCGCGCCGACCGCAATGTTGAGATGGAACTGGACGCCCCCCTCCGCGAGCAGCGCGGCCCGCCGCTCGACCACGTCCTTCTCGAGCTTGAAGTTCGGGATGCCATAGACCAGGAGGCCGCCGACGCGATCGTAGCGGTCGTAGACATGCACCTGGTAGCCGCGCCGGCGCAGCATGTCGGCCGCCGCCAGCCCGCCCGGGCCCGCACCGATGATGCCCACGCTCTCGGCGCGCTCGCGCGGCGGCGCGATCGGCTTGACCCAGCCGTTCTCGAACGCGGTTTGGGTGATGTAATTCTCGATGGCGCCGATCGTCACCGTGCCGTGGCCGGACTGCTCGATCACGCAGTTGCCTTCGCACAGGCGGTCCTGCGGGCAGATTCGGCCGCACATCTCGGGAAAGGTGTTGGTGGCCGAGGCAACCTCGTAAGCCTCCTCGAGCCGGCCCTCGGCGGCCAGCATCAGCCAGTCGGGGATGTTGTTGTGGAGCGGGCAATGCACCTGGCAGAAGGGCACGCCACACTGCGAACAACGGCCCGCCTGGTCGGCCGCCTTCTCGCGGGCGAAGCGCGCATAGACCTCGTGCCAATTCTCGCGCCGGACATCCGGAGCGAGCTTTTCCGGCATCTCCCGCGCCCGCTCGACGAATTTCAGAACCTTGTTGCTCATTCCTCACCCCAACCCGCAGTGCCAGGGCCCCATGCCCGGCGCACCCGCAACCTGGTCGACGAGAATGCCCGTCCGGACCGTACAATTCATGCAAGGGCCCGGAATCCGTCCGGAACTCGCCGTTTTCCGATGGGACGCGGTATGGTCTCGAATATCGCCAGGATCCGCGTGCCCCGATCCGCGACACAGGATCGTTCGCGGTATATAGCCCGCAAACCGCCGCGGGACCAGCGAAAAACGCTATTTAAGTCACATATATTGACTAATATTGCATGCAGGTGGCCACGAGCCATGCATAGATTCCCCAATATTTCAACGTCTCGGTCGAATTTTTGGTCCGTTACGGTACTATTATTCGGCCCGTTTCGCCTGGATGAATACATAGGCCGGCCCGCGCCGGCGGTGCTATAAGGCGGAGTCCGTCGATCGCCGGCCATTAACCATGTCCCTCATCGAAATCGCCATTCTTGCCACCATCCAGGGCATCACCGAGTTCCTGCCGGTGAGCTCGTCCGGCCACCTGCGAATCGGGGCCGAGTTGCTGGGGCTGTCGCAACACACGCTGGTTCTCGACGTCGCCGTCCATGTGGGGACGCTGTTTGCCGCCCTCGTCTACTTCTGGCGCGAAGCGGCGTTCATCTCGGTCGGACTGTTCGACACGATGCGCGGCCGGCGCCACGACGGCGCACGCCTCGCCGGCTACATCGCGATCGCGACGATCCCCGTCGTCGTCGCCGGCCTGTTCGGGCGCGACTACATCGAATCCTCGCTGCGCGGACTCGAGATCGTCGGCTGGACGACCATCGGGTTCGCGATCCTGCTGTTCCTTGCAGACCGTTTCGGCATGAAGATCCTGCGCGTCGAGCACATGAACCTGCCCAACGCGCTGACGATCGGGCTCGCCCAGGTGCTGGCGCTGATTCCCGGCACGAGCCGGGCCGGCATCACAATCGCGGCGGCTCGCGCGCTGGGCTACGACCGGGCCGAGGCCGCACGCTTCTCGCTGCTGCTCTCGATCCCCACAATCGCGGGAGCGGGGCTCCTGATCGCAATGGAGGTGATCGAGGCCGGCGATCCGGTTCTGACCAACGACGCCATCCTCGCGGCCATGCTTTCGTTTGTGACCGCGCTGGGCGCGATCGCCCTGCTGTTGCGCTGGCTGCGGTTCTCGGGCTTCGGCCCGTTCGTCGTCTACCGGCTCGTGCTGGGCGGGTTGATCCTGGCCTGGGTGTACGGCGCGATCTAACCCGCCGGGCGATGGATCAGGCGTCGAGCGGCACGCGTCCGATGCGGCCGCCGCGCCGGTAGCGATGGACGTAGGTCGGCAGGATCGTCTCGAGCGCCGTCGGTGCGATGCCGAGATCGGCCAGGGTCTTCGCCCCCGACGACACGATGCTGTCGACGCGCAGCGAGCGCATCTGGTCGCGGGTCACCGGCGCATTCGGCAGCAGCCCCGCAAGGGTCGCCTGAATGTCGCCCACGAAGAACGGCACCGGAACCAGGCACCGCTTGCGGCGGACTTCGTGCAGAAGCAGCTCCAGCAGTTCCGAGAAGCTGTAGACCCGCGGTCCGCCGAGCTCGTAGATCTGCCCCGCGCATGCCGGATCGAGGAGCGCGTGCACGATCGCATCGGCGACATCGGCCGCATAGACAGGCTGGAACCGGGTCTTCCCGCCCCCGAACAACGGCAGTGCCGGCGCCATCCGCGCCAGGCCGCCGAACAGGTTGAAGAAGCCGTCGCCGGGCCCGAAGATGATCGAGGGGCGCACGATGGCCGCCTGCGGGAACGCCTGCCGCAACGCCGCCTCGCCGGCGGCCTTCGAGCGCAGATACTCCGACGGCGCCGACGGCGCAGCCCCGATCGCCGACACATGGACCAGCGAACGGGTCCCGGCCGCGGCCGCGGCGCCCGCGATCGCGCCCGGCGCATCCGCATGGACGGCGTTGAAGGTCTGCTTGCCGCGCGCGGCCAGGATGCCCACCAGGTTGACGACCCCGTCGGCGCCCTCGACCGCGCGTGCGACGGCGTCGGGATTCTTGATGTCGCAGGCGACCGGCGTCACCTGGCCGACCTGGCCGAGGGGCCGAAGATGCTTCGCGGCCTCGGGATCTCGCACCGCGACCTGGACGACGAGGTCGCGATCGGCGAGCCGTTCGACGATGTAGCTCCCCAGGAATCCCGAGCCGCCGAAAACGGTGATCCGATCCAATGCCATGATCCTGCTCCAGAACTGCGCCGTGCCACGTGCCCGACCCGGTGTATAGCGCCGCGTCGGCGGGTCTGCCAAGCGCGGTTGACACGCCCCGCCACGAGGCGTTAGCAACCGGCGAACCGGCGCGCTGGGTGCCGCACGATCAGGCGAACGGGCCCCCGTGGACATCGAACTTCACCGACACGACCTGCCCGACGGGCTCGACCTCGGCGACACGATCGCCGTCGACACCGAGACGATGGGCCTGAACCTGATGCGCGACCGGCTGTGCCTGGTCCAGCTGTCGGCCGGCGACGGGGTGGCGCACCTGGTGCAGTTCCCGACCCGCGACGGCGACGGCTACGACGCGCCGAACCTGAAAGCGCTGCTGGCCGACCCCGCCCGCCTCAAGCTCTACCATTTCGCGCGGTTCGACCTGGCCGCGATCCGGCGCTACCTCGGCGTCGATGCGGGCCCCGTCTACTGCACGCGCACGGCGTCGCGCCTGACCCGCACCTTCACGGACCGCCACGGCCTCAAGGATCTGTGCCGCGACCTGCTGGGGGTCGAAATCTCGAAACAGCAGCAGACGTCCGACTGGGGCGCCGACGAGCTGTCGCCCGAACAGCTCGAATACGCCGCCAACGACGTGTTCTTCCTGCACGAGCTGAAGTTGCGCCTCGATGCCCTGCTCGAGCGACACGACCGTGTCGCACTGGCCCAGGCCTGTTTCGACTTCCTACCGGCGCGCGCCGCCCTCGACCTGGCCGGCTGGCCCGACATCGACATACTGGCCCACGCCTGACGCCACACCGTTTGACGATTCACGGTCTGCACTCCATACTGCAACTGCTTGATTCGTGTGGATTAATTGGAGTTCCGGCGGCCGGACCCGACTTCCACGCCCAGACCCTGATCCGGAGTTCGAGCGCCACGTGAGCGACATGCGAGATTCCAGGCCCGATTCCGGTGCCCCGCGCGACGAGGAACGCGACCTCGACGCCGCGCGGCGCGTGTTCCGCCTCGAGGCCGAAGCGCTGCGCGCACTCGGCGACGCGCTCGACACCACCTTCATCAACGCGCTCGATCTGATCGACGGCGCCCGGGGGCGCACCGTCGTCACCGGCATGGGCAAGAGCGGACACATCGCGCGCAAGATTGCCGCGACGCTGGCCAGCACTGGAACGCCTGCGCTCTATGTGCACCCCGGCGAAGCCAGCCACGGCGACCTCGGCATGATCACGCGCGAAGATGTGGTGCTGGCGCTTTCGAACTCGGGCGAAACCCACGAACTCAACGACGTGATCAATTACTGCCGCCGGTTCGACGTTCCGCTGATCTCGATCACCGGGCGTGCCGGTTCACTGCTCGCCGAGGTCAGCTCGTGTACGCTGCTGCTGCCCGCGATCGCCGAGGCCTGTCCGATGGGGCTCGCCCCCACCACCTCGACCACCGCGATGCTGGCGCTCGGCGACGCGCTGGCCATCGCCCTGCTCGACCGGCGCGGCTTCACGGCCGAGGATTTCCAGGTCCTGCACCCGGGCGGCAAGCTCGGCCAAAGCCTGCTGCGCGTCGGCGACCTGATGCACACCGGCGACGCGCTGCCGCTGATCGACGCGGCGGCCCAGGTCGGCGATGCGATCCTGGTGATGACGGCGAAGGGCTTCGGCTGCGCCGGCGTCGTCGATCCGCAGGGCAAGCTTCTCGGCATCATCACCGACGGCGACCTGCGCCGCCACATGTCCGACGGCCTCCTCAACATGCGCTGCGACGCCGTGATGACGGTCGCGCCGAAGACGATTCGCGGCCCGGCGCTCGCCTCCGAGGCCCTCGGCATGATGAACGCCAACGAGATCACCAGCCTGTTCGTCGCCGATGACAGCCGGCCGGTCGGGATCGTCCACATCCACGACTGCCTGCGGGCAGGCGTTGCATGAACCGCGCATGAGCGACGCCGGCAACACGGCTCCAAGGCCCGCCGCACGGCGCAGCCCCTCGGAGGTTCGCTGGGCACGCATCGGCGCCCTGCCGCGCCGCCGCCGCACCGCCTTCGGCCGTTCGCGCATCGTCGCGACCATGAAGTATCTGCTGCCCGGCCTCGCCTTCGCGCTGCTCGTGCTGGTCGCGGTCTGGCCGCGCCTCCACCCCGACGAAGAGCGGTTCCGCATCGACCTCGTCGCCGTCGGCCCGGCGGGCGGAACCAAGCCGCAGGTGCTGAACCCGCGCCTGCAGGGAATCGATTCTGCCGCACGGCCGTTCCAGATCACGGCCAACATCGGCTCGCGCATCGACGTCGAGAGCAGCGAGGGCGAGATCTACGACCTGACCAACCCGAAGGCCGACATCGTGCTGTCCGACGGAACCTGGGTGGCGCTGACGGCGACCTACGGGCGCTATGAATCGCGCAACAACACCCTGTTCCTGACGGGCAACGTCAACCTGTTCCACGACCAGGGCTATGAGTTCCTGACCGAATCGGCCCAGGTCGATCTCGAGACGAGCACCGCGTCGGGTGACGTGCCGGTCAAGGGACAGGGCCCGTTCGGCGTGCTCGACGCAAAGGGATTCCGCGTGCTCGATGCCGGCGAGCGGATCCTGTTCATCGGACCGGCCAACCTGACCGTTTTCGAGAGAGCGGCCCCCCCGCAATGAACCGGCCGGGACGCGATATCATCCGCCGCATCGCGGCCGGCGCGATCATCCTGCTGGCCGGGCTCCATGGCGCGCATGCCCAGACTCTCGGCTTCAGCCAGGGGGGCGATGGGCCCATCCAGATCGAGGCGGACGACGGCATCGAGTGGCAGCGTGCGAAACAGCTCTACGTCGCGCGCGGCAATGCCCACGCCAGCCAGGGTGCGGTGACCGTGTCGGGTGACGAACTCATCGCCTACTACACGCCCAACGCCGAAGGCGGGAACGAGATCTATCGCATCGACGCGAACGGCAACGTTCGCATCGTGTCGACGAACCAGGTGGCTCAGTCCGACAACGCCGTCTACGACATCAAGGGTGCGGTGCTGGTGATGACCGGCAAGACGGTTCGCCTAGACACGCCCGACGACACGATCGTCGCCCATGACAGCCTCGAATACTACGAACAGCGCCAGTACGCGGTGGCGCGCGGCGATGCGCTGGCGATTCGCGGCGACCGGCGCGTGCGTGCCGACGTCCTGACGGCACATTTCGGCGCCGGCGGAACCTCGTCGGAGATGGAACGGATCGAGGCCCACGGCAATGTGCTCGTGTCGACCCCCACCGACATCGTGCGTGCCGAGAAGGGCGACTACAATCCCAAGCGGGGCTTCGCCACCGTGACCGGCAACGTCAAGATCACGCGGGGCGACACGCAATTGAACGGCGAACGGGCAGAGGTTAACTTTGAAACCGGTGAGAGTCGGATCCTGTCGACCGGCACGGGGGAACGCGTACGCGGCCTTTTCCTTCCCAAGGCCGGAAGCAATTCGGGAACCACGGGCAACCAATGAACGACGACGACCGGATCGGGAAACCCGACAGCAAGGCCGCCCCGCGGCTCGTCGCTCACAATGAGGGGCTCGTCGCCAGAAATATCGGCAAGCGCTTCCGCAAGCGACCCGTCATTCGCGATGTCTCGTTGAGCGTCCAGCAGGGCGAGGCAGTCGGCCTTCTCGGGCCCAACGGCGCCGGCAAGACGACCTGCTTCTACATCATTACCGGCCTTCTGACGCCCGACGCCGGCACGATATCGCTCGACGGACACGACATCACCGACCTGCCGATGTACCGCCGCGCCCGCCTCGGCGTCGGCTACCTGCCGCAGGAAGCCTCGATCTTCCGCGGCCTTTCGGTCGAACAGAACATCCGTGCCGTCCTCGAGGTGATCGAGCCCGAGCGCAACCGGCGCGAGGCGATGCTGGAGGATCTGCTGGCCGAGTTCTCGATCACGCATCTGCGCCGCACGCCCGCGCTGGCGCTGTCGGGCGGCGAGCGGCGGCGAGTCGAGATCGCGCGCGCGCTGGCCAGCCAGCCCCACTTCATGCTTCTCGACGAGCCGCTGGCGGGCATCGACCCGATTGCCGTCTCGGATATTCGCGACCTCGTCAGCCATCTCAAGGACCGTGGAATCGGTGTCCTCATCACCGACCACAATGTGCGCGAGACGTTGGAAATCGTCGATCGGGCATATATCCTGCATGAGGGGACGGTCCTGATGAGCGGAGTGCCCACGGAAATCGTATCGCACGCCGATGTCCGGCGTGTTTACCTTGGCGAAAGGTTCAGTCTGTAGAAAGACTTAACCATGGCTCTGACAACGCGTCTCGACGTCCGACAGACGCAGGCGCCGGTCATGACGCCGCAGTTGCAGCAGGCGATCAAGCTGCTGCAACTGTCAAATCTTGAACTGGCCGCCTTCGTCGAAAGCGAACTTGAAGAGAACCCCCTGCTGGAGCGGGAGGACACGCTCATCGAGGGCGATGGCGCGTCGGACGAGGCCGTCGCCGCACCCGCCGATGAGGGCGATGCGGCCGCGCTGACGAGCCGCGAGGAAATGTCGTCCGCGGACACGCCCCTCGACACCAACTACACCAACGTCTTCCAGGACGATCCGTTCCGCCCCACCGGCGCGGTGGCGGGTCGGCGCGGCGACAGCGACGGGCTGCCCGGCATCGACCAGACCGCGGCCAGCGAGGTCAGCCTGCGCGATCACCTGACCGAACAGCTCGATCTGTCGGTCGCCGACCCGGTCGATCGGCTGGTCGGGCGGGCCATGATCGACGGCCTGGACGAGCGCGGCTATCTGACCACCCCGCTCGACGAACTCGCCGACCAGCTGGGCTGCGCGATCGCACAGGTCGAGGTGGTGCACGCAACGCTTCGCGGATTCGAGCCGACGGGCGTGTTCGCGCGCGACCTCGCCGAGTGTTTCGCGCTGCAGCTCGCAGAACGCGATCGCCTCGATCCCGCGATGCAGGCGATGCTCGACAATCTCGAGATGCTCGGGCGCCACGACCTCGCCGGCCTGCGGCGCGCGTGCGGCGTCGACCAGGAGGACCTCACCGACATGCTCGCCGAGCTGCGGGCACTGGACCCCAAACCGGGTGCCGGTTTCGACGACGGTGCCGTGGAGTACATCACACCCGACGTGCTGATGCGCCCCAAGCAGGGCGGCGGCTGGGAGATCGAGCTCAACAACGACACGCTGCCGCGCGTGCTCGTGAACCGTTCCTACTATGCCGAGATCGCGGCCGTCACGAAGGCGAAGGACGATAAGGCGTTCGTGCAGGAACGCTATCAGGCCGCGAACTGGCTGGTGCGCGCGCTCGACCAGCGCGCCCGCACGATCCTCAAGGTCGCGACCGAGATCGTGCGCCAGCAGGACGGATTCTTCCGCCAGGGCGTGGCCCATCTGAAGCCGCTGGTGCTTGCCGACATCGCCGCGGCGGTGAAGATGCACGAGAGCACCGTCAGCCGGGTGACCACCAACAAGTACATGGCCACTCCGCGCGGCCTGTTCGAACTGAAGTACTTCTTCACGACCGCGATCAACAGCACCGGGGACGGCGATTCGCACTCCTCGGAATCGGTGCGCCACAAGATCAAGCTGCTGATCGACAATGAATCGCCCAAGTCGATCCTGTCGGACGACCGCATCGTCGAACTGCTGCGCGGCGAGGGTGTGGAAATCGCCCGGCGAACGGTAGCCAAATACCGGGATTCATTGAAGATTCCATCCTCGGTCGAGCGCCGCCGGATGAAGCGGATCGCCAGCTGAGGGGCGCGCGAAATCCGCGGAAAACTGCGCTTTTCGGGCATTCGCGCGCGCGGCCGCCTGCGATCCGTACCAGTATTGACACGGTGCGGGGCCGTGACTAAGTTCCGCGCCGCAATCCGGTCGACGACCCGAACGGGCGACGAACAAGAGATTCGGTTTGAAACAGCGCGGCCGCGAATCGCGGTCGAAGAGCAGATTTAGCGGGAAACCCTCTACGCCAGACCGGTCGGCCATGAATGTGGCAGACGGTCGCGAACGTTAGGCCCAGGCAAGCAGTTCGACCCTTGCAAACCACCGTCACAGGACAACAGATCGATGTGGGCAGCGCGCTGCGCACGCACATCGAGGACGCGATCGAGGCCACGGCCGAGAAGTACTTCGCCGACGCGATGGAGGCGCAGGTCGTCATCTCGCGCGAAAGCTTCCTCATCCGTGCCGCCATCAGCATCCATGTCGGCCGCGGCATCCAGGTCCGCGCCCACGAGGAAGCGGACGATCCCTATGCCGCCTTCGACATCGCGCTGGCGCACCTGGCGAAGCGCCTGCGCCGTCACAAGCGGCGCCTGCGCAACCACCACGCCGAGCGCGACGCGACGAACGGCGACGCGATGCCGGAATACGTCATCGCACCGCTGGCGGCCGAGGCCGACGACGAGGCCGGCGATGCGGGCGAGGACAATCCCGTCATCATCGCCGAGAACCAGACCGCGCTCGAGCGGCTGACGGTCTCCGAAGCGGTGATGCGCATGGACCTCGCGGACGCCCCGGTGCTGATCTTCCGCAACGCCAAGCATGGCGGGACGAGCGTGGTGTACCGTCGCCGCGATGGAAACATCGGCTGGATCGACACACCCTCCGTCGAGGCATGACGACGCGATGACGATGGAAGAACTCCTCCAGCCCGGCGCGGTGATCGCCAAGCTGCACGCCACCAGCAAGAAGCAGCTCCTGCAGGAGCTGTCGAAGGCGGCGGCCGACGTGTTCGATGCCGATGCGCGCGAGATCTTCGACATCCTGGTCGAACGCGAACGGCTCGGCTCGACCGGCGTCGGCAGCGGGCTCGCCATTCCGCACGGCAAGCTGCCGCAGCTCGACACGCTGCACGGGCTGTTCGCTCGGCTCGACAAGCCGGTCGATTTCGACGCGATCGACGACCAGCCGGTCGACCTGGTGTTTCTGCTGCTGGCGCCCGAGGGCGCGGGCGCGGATCACCTTAAGGCGCTGGCGCGCATCTCGCGAATCATGCGTGACGCGGCGTTCTGCGACAAGCTGCGCGGCTCCGACAGCGCCGACGCGATCTATGCGCTGCTCATGGATGCCGGCATCGCCGCCGGCGACAGGCTGCGCGCCGCCAGCTAGTCCCACACCCGGGAATAAAGGCCCACGCCCCCGTCAGTGGACGCTGACGGGCTCCATGTCGTGCTGCTTGACCGCCGCGAAGGCGATGTCGCGCGCGGCCATGATGCCCAGCTCGTGGCCGTTGGCGTTGTGGATCGCATAGACCGTGCGGCCATCGACCGTCGCCGGCCGCACATAGGCGACCCGGTCGACGCCCAGTTCGGCGAACTGGTCGGGGCTGAATTTCTCGAACCGGTCGTTCATTCTGCGGCTCCCTTGGTTGCGACGTCGATCTCCGGCGCGTCGTGCATGCGCGCATCGATCTCGATCTTGCGAACGTTGCGCTCGGGCCGCGGCAGGGCGATGTCGATGTGCAGGAGCCCGTTGTCGAGCGAGGCTCCCGTCACCTCCACCCCGTCGGCCAGCACGAAGGAGCGCTGGAACATCCGGGTCGCGATGCCGCGATGCAGGTATTCGCGCGTGTCCTGCTCGGCCTGGCGGCCGCGCACGGTGAGCTGGCTGTCCTCGAGCTGGATGTCCAGATCGTCGCGCGAGAAACCGGCGACGGCCAGCGTGATCCGCAAGCGGGTCTCGCCGGTGCGTTCGATGTTGTAGGGCGGATAGCCGTCCGACGACGCCTTGGAAATGCGTTCCAGAGTGCGCTCGAATTCGTCGAATCCGAGCAGCAGCGGACTGTTCAAGAGAGACATGCGTGTCATGCCGTCACTCCTCCTGCGAGCGAGTTACGGGCCGCGAGCACCCGCCTTGCGCGGGCATGCGCGGTCCTTTAGGCCCGATTTCCGGCACCCGTGACCAAATCGACCGAGCCCGTCCGGGCCTCGATCCGTAACGTGAATATGGGGTCGCCGCCCCGGATTTCAAGGGATGAAGGGCCGGTGCGGCCGGGCGAAATCGCCCGACTTAATCAGACTCAGGAACAGCAGCGCGTCGCGGTCTCCCGCGACGGCCCGCGCGCGCAGCCGGTCCCAGGCGGCATTGGCGCGGTCGGCGCGCAGGCGCCACGCCTCGGGCGGCGCCCAGCCC
>JAYOFO010000048.1:7924-18413 GCA_038117265.1 Rhodospirillaceae bacterium | reverse complement strand
CCGCGAACATGCGCTCGAGCGACAGCATCGCGGCGAGCAGCGCCACCACCCAGATGATGCCGCCGCCGATGCGCGGCAGCATCGTCGGGTCGGTCCCGACGCCGAAGGGGAACAGGACGGCCGCGAGCACGAAGAAGACGACCGCCATCACCGCGTCGGTGCCGCCGCGAAACGCCAGCCGCAGATCGCGGCGGATCAGCAGCCAAAGCCCGATCATGGCGCGCCGCCGCCCATCGTGAATCGGTCGGCGGCGTCGGCGAGAAGCTCATCGAGCCCTCCGCCATGGGTCGAGACGATGGCCACGCCCTCGTTGGACAGATGGGCGAGGATTGTGTTGGCGAGCATCGAGACCGCGCCGGGGTCGAGGCCGGTGGCGGGCTCGTCGAGCAGCCAAAGGGCCGGGCCGGCCGGCGAGTTCTGGCCGGCGGCGAGCTGGGCCAGGGTCAACCGTCGCCGCTGACCCGCCGAGAGGTAGCGCGCCGGCAGGCTGGCCAGGTTCTCGATCGAGAATTGGTAGAGCGCCGGCTCGATCTCGGGCTCGAAGCCGTAGAGCCGGGCCCAGAAGGACAGGTTTTCGGCGACGGTCAGGCCCGGCTTCAGCGGGTCGGCATGGCCGACATAGGCGACGCGCGCGCGGTGTGCGTCGCGGTCCTCTGCGATGTCGGCCCCTTCCCACTCGATGCGGCCGGCCGCTGCGGGCAGCAGGCCGGCGAGCACGCGCAGCAGGCTCGACTTGCCGCTGCCGTTCGCCCCCGACAACAGAAGCGCGCGGCCGGGCTTCACGGCAACGTCGAGGCCGGCGAAGACCGCTTTGTCGCCGCGAATGCACGCCAGCTTGTGTGTCGTCAGTCCCTGCATGTGTCGGTCCGATCCGCAAAGGGGTCGCGAAGGAGGGGCGAACCTAGCAACACCGCGCGCGTTTGCCGAGCCGTCGCGCGGGGCGGCGCGAATAAAAAAGGCCGCCGGCTGGGGGATGCCGGCGGCCTTTAGGCCTGGATCGGCTTCGATCCGAAGGGGTCGGAGCGAAGCGTCGGAGGCTGGCCGAAAGCGTTGATGGGGGACGCTCCCGGTCAGACTTCAATATTGGAGCCGACCTTGGCGAGAGCGCGGTCTCTTTGCGGCGGAAAAGTGAATTTTCCGGCCGCGCGCGCCGGCGCGAAGGGCAGGTCGTCGAACATCGCCCGGTCGAGGCCGGCATCGCGCCGGATCCGCGGGTCGAGATTGCGCAGTTCGCGCCGCCAGCGCCGGTGCGTGCAGTGCGCCAGCTACCGGTCGTGGAGCGCCGCGAGCCAGCGCAACGCCGCGTGTTCCCGGGGTATGGGCGAGCGCGGGTAGCTCCGCGCGCGCGGGGTGCGTGGCGATCCTAGATCCATACGCCGATCCTCCCGCGTGTGCGCTCATAGGCCTCGATATGCCGCTCGGACTTGCGCGTGCGCCGCGGCGCACGGGTCTTGCGCCGCCGGTTGCGGGGTCCGGGCTCCATGTCCCGATCGCTTGCGTCCATCGTGTGTCTCCATGGCCGGTTCGTCTGTCGGGACAGAAATGACGCTGGCCAACACTTAAGTCCAACGAATATAATTGACCCATATCATCAATAAATTTGATGGGTGTCCCGATGCGTGCAAGCCTCGATATCCCGCTGTTGCGGACCTTTCTGGCGGTCGCCGACACCGGCAGTTTCACCCTGGCGGCCGAGCAAGTGCACCGGACCCAGTCGGCCGTGAGCATGCAGATCAGGCGGCTCGAGGATTCGATCGGCCGGCCGCTGTTCGAACGGATCGGGCGCGGTTCGCAGCTGACGCGCGATGGCGAGGCGCTGACCCAGTACGCGCGCCGCATCGTCAGCCTGCACGACGAGGCGCTGATGGCGCTGGCGGAACCGGAGCTCGCCGGTTCGGTCCGTCTGGGCGTTCCCGATGATTATGTCAGTGGATTTTTGCCGATTGTCCTGGCGACGTTTGCCGACGCCTATCCGCGCGTCGAGGTGGAGCTGCACTGCACGACGAGCGCGAAGGTCTCTCGGGCCCACGACGCCGGCGAGGTCGATATCGGTGTGGTGACGAGTTCCATGGTGCGCCAGCAGTGCCGGCACATCCGTCGCGAACCGGTCGTGTGGACGACATCGCAGCGTCACCTGACCCACGAGCGCGAACCGGTGCCGCTGGCGGTGTTCGAGCCGGGCTGCATCTTCCGCGATTGGGCGGTCGAGGCGCTGGACAAGACGGACCGCGCCTACCGAATCGCGTATTCGAGCGCGAGCATGTCCGGCCTCGTCACCGCGGTCGAGGCGGGCCTCGCCGTGACCATCCTGCCGCGCAGCGCGCTGCCGGAGGACTTCCGGGAGTTGACGCCGGAAGAGGGGTTCCCGCCGCTGCCGGCGGTCGACATCGGGCTGATCCCGCCGCGCGGGGACGCCGGGCGGGCGGTACACGCGCTGGCGGACCACATCGTTGCGGCGTCCTCGCGGGCCGACGCCTAGCGCGCACGGAGGCGTAGCGGGTCCGCTTGGCGTCCCCCCGGGTTTGCCTTATAAACCCCTCGGCTGGCGCCGCCCCGGGTCGCAACCGGCGCGTCAGTTTTTCGTATCCCGAGATTTTTTCCCTCCCGCACAAGGAGAGAGCGTCGATGAGCGTGACCGGTCACGATACCCTTAAGACCCGCCGAACCCTCGAGGTTGGCGGCAAGAGCTACGACTATTTCAGCCTCGAGGCGGCCGCGGAGAAGCTGGGCGACGTGTCGCGCCTGCCCTACTCCCTCAAGGTCCTGCTCGAGAACCTGCTGCGCTACGAGGACGGCCGGACCGTCACGACGGAAGACGCGCAGGCCCTCGTCGACTGGCTCAAGGAACGCCGTTCGGACCGCGAGATCGCCTACCGACCCGCGCGCATCCTGCTGCAGGACTTCACCGGCGTGCCGGCGGTCGTCGACCTAGCGGCGATGCGCGATGCCGTGCGCGGGATGGGCGCCAATCCGCAGCTGATCAACCCGCTCTCGCCGGTCGACCTCGTGATCGACCATTCGGTGATGGTCGACCATTTCGCCAGCGCCGATGCGTTCGCCAAGAACGTCGAGCTGGAATACGAGCGCAACTCCGAGCGCTACGAGTTCCTGCGCTGGGGCCAGACCGCGTTCGACAATTTCCGCGTCGTCCCGCCGGGAACCGGCATCTGCCACCAGGTGAACCTGGAATATCTCGCCCAGACCGTCTGGACGGCCGAGGAAGGCGGCAAGACCATCGCCTATCCCGACACCCTGGTCGGCACCGACAGCCACACCACGATGGTGAACGGGCTGGGCGTGCTGGGCTGGGGCGTGGGCGGCATCGAGGCCGAGGCGGCGATGCTCGGCCAGCCGATCTCGATGGTGGTGCCCGAGGTGGTCGGCTTCAGGCTGACGGGCCAGCTCCGCGAGGGCATGACCGCGACCGACCTGGTGCTGACCGTGACCCAGATGCTGCGCGCCAAGGGCGTGGTGGGCAAGTTCGTCGAATTCTATGGCGACGGCCTCGACCATCTCTCGCTCGCCGACCAGGCGACGATCTCGAACATGGCGCCCGAATACGGCGCGACCTGCGGCATCTTCCCGATCGACGAGGAGACGCTGCGCTACCTGCGGTTCACCGGCCGCACCGAGGAGCGGATCGCCCTCGTCGAGGCCTATGCGAAGGCGCAAGGCATTTGGCGCGACCGCAATTCGCCGGATCCCGTCTTCACCGACACGCTCGAGCTCGACCTGTCGAAGGTCGAGCCGTCGCTGGCCGGCCCGAAGCGGCCGCAGGACCGGATTGCCCTGTCCGCCGCGGCGGGCGCGTTCCGCGAGATCGTCGGCGGCGGGGCGGTTGCCGCGTCGGGCGACGACGCGAACCACACCCTGACCCATGGCGACGTGGTGATCGCGGCGATCACGAGCTGCACCAACACCTCGAACCCGTCGGTGCTGATCGCCGCCGGACTGGTCGCGCGCAAGGCGCGCGAGAAGGGGCTGGTGCGCAAGCCGTGGGTTAAGTCGTCGCTGGCGCCGGGCTCGCAGGTCGTGACCGAGTATCTCGAGGCATCGGGGCTGCAGGACGATCTCGACGCGCTGGGCTTCAACCTCGTCGGCTATGGCTGCACGACGTGCATCGGCAACTCCGGCCCGCTGCCCGAGCATATCTCCGAGGCGATCCACGCCAACGACCTGAACGTCACCGCCGTGCTGTCGGGCAACCGGAACTTCGAGGGCCGGATCGGACCCGACATCAAGTCGAACTATCTGGCCTCGCCGCCGTTGGTCGTGGCCTATGCGATCGCCGGCAGCATGCTGAAGGACATCGTCAACGAGCCGCTCGGCAAGGACACGGACGGCAACGACGTGTTCCTGAAGGATATCTGGCCGACCAACGCCGAGATCAACGAGGTGATCGAGAACGTGCTCTCGCGCGAGATGTTCGAGACGCGTTACGGCAACGTCTTCCAGGGCGACGAGAAGTGGCGCGACATCCGGATCAAGACCGGACAGACCTATGAGTGGAACAGCGGTTCCACCTATGTCCGCCATCCCAGCTTCTTCGAGGACATGGCGCCTGAGCCGGACGATCTGGCCGACGTGGCCGGCGCGCGCGTGCTGTCGATTCTCGCCGACAGCGTGACGACGGACCACATCTCGCCGGCGGGCTCGATCAAGGAAGACGGCCCGGCGGGTGAGTATCTGAAGATTCATCAGGTGCGCCCGATCGACTTCAATTCCTACGGGTCGCGCCGCGGCAACCACGAGGTGATGATGCGGGGTACCTTCGCCAACATCCGCATCCGCAACGAGATGGCGCCGGGCACCGAGGGCGGGGTGACGATCCACCATCCCTCGGGCGAGCAGATGTCGATGTACGACGCGGCAATGCGCTATCAGGACGAAGGCGTACCCCTGGTCGTCATTGGCGGCAAGGAGTACGGCACCGGCTCGTCGCGCGACTGGGCGGCCAAGGGAACCCGGCTGCTGGGCGTCAAGGCCGTCATCGTCGAGAGCTTCGAGCGCATCCATCGCTCGAACCTGGTCGGCATGGGCGTGCTGCCGCTGCAGTTCCTCGAGGGTACGGACCGCAAGACGCTCGAGTTGACGGGTCGTGAGCTGTTCGACATCTCCGGCATTGCCGGCGGGCTGACGCCGCGCACCGAGCTGCCGTGCACGATCACTTATGAGGACGGTTCGAAGCGGGACATCGAGCTGCTCTGCCGGATCGATACGCTCGATGAGGTCGAGTACTACCGGAATGGCGGGATCCTGCAGTATGTGCTCCGCAACATGATGAGTGCCGCTTAAGTTCGCTCTCACCGTCAGTTGATTGGAGCGTGACGCGCCGCACCGCCATAGTTCGTGGCATGTCTACTTGCCGTGACAGGTCCGGTGCGCGCGCCGGCGCGATCGCGTCTGCGATCGCGTTCCTCGTGATTTCCTTGCTGGCCTCGGTCGGTCCGGCCGCCGCGAAGCCGCAGTGGCTGACCGTCGTCGAGTTCTACACGGCGCAGGGCTGCAAGGCGTGCCGGACCGCGGAAGAGCTGCTCGGCGAGCTTTCCGGCGAGGACGGTATCCTCGCGCTCGGGTTCCATGTCGATTACTGGGACTACATCGGCTGGGCCGACCCGTTCGCCAGCGCGGCGTTCACCCAGCGCCAGCGCAACTACCTCGAACGGATGGGCCTGCCCTATGTCTTCACACCGCAGGTCGTGGTCGACGGCACCCTACACACCTCGGGCAACGAGGCCCAACAGGTGCGAGCCGGTATCGTCCAGGCGCCGGCCGAGGAGCGCGGGCGCGTTCCGCTGACGCTGAGCCGGATTTCCGACGGCGAGGTCCATCTCCGCATCCCGCAGTCCGAAGTCGTTTATCGCGGCGAGGCCGATGTCGTGATGGTGCGGTTCGAAGGCAAACTCTCCACCCGGGTGACGCGTGGCGAGAACCATGGCCAGACCCTGGTCAATCACAATGTCGTCCGGCTGGTCCGCCCGGTCGCGGTGTGGACCGGCGCGGCGATCGACATGGTCGTCCCGTTGCAGGACATTGCCGAGGTCGGTCCGGCATTCTGTGCGGTGTTCGTCCAGGAACGCGGCCAGGGCCGCATCCTCGGCGCGGCGGTCGTCGACATGCGTCGCCCCTAGGGCTAGGCGTGCCGGTCGCACGCTCCTGAATCGGGGGCCGCGCGGGCCGGGAATTCCCCAGCGACCGGTTGCATTCCCCCGCGGGACTGGGGATGCTGGCGTCCATGTGCCTCTCCGATTCGCGTCCCGTGAAGGCCGTCCTCGGGCCGACCAACACCGGCAAGACCTATCTCGCGATCGACCGGATGCTCGGTCACGATACCGGCATGATCGGTTTCCCGTTGCGCCTGCTGGCGCGCGAGAATTACGACCGCGTGGTCCGGATCAAGGGTGCCGGCGCGGTGGCGCTGATCACCGGCGAGGAGCGCATCGTCCCGCCCAACCCGCGCTACTTCCTGTGCACCGTCGAGGCGATGCCGCGCGACCGCCAGGTGGAATTTCTGGCCATCGACGAGGTCCAGCTCTGCACCGACCCCGAGCGCGGACACGTCTTCACCGACCGGCTGCTGCGCGCGCGCGGGACCCAGGAGACGATGCTGCTCGGGGCCGAGACGATGGCGCCGATCATCCGGCGCCTGGTTCCCGACGCCCAGTTCGACCGGCGCAAACGGTTTTCGCGGCTGAGCTATGGCGGGTTCCGCAAGCTCACAAGGCTGGCGCCGCGCAGCGCCGTGATCGCCTTCTCGGCCGCGAACGTCTATGCGCTGGCAGAATTGCTGCGCCGGCAGCGCGGCGGCGCCGCGGTCGTCCTCGGCGCGCTCAGCCCGCGCACCCGCAATGCCCAGGTGGCGATGTACGAGGCCGGCGAGGTCGAGCATCTGGTCGCGACCGATGCGATCGGGATGGGGCTCAACATGGGCATCTCCCATGTCGGCTTCTCGTCGCTGACGAAGTTCGACGGGCATGGCTTTCGCCGGCTGTCTCCGGCCGAGATCGGGCAGATCGCGGGCCGCGCCGGCCGGCACATGGAGGACGGCACCTTCGGGCCGACCGCCGAACTCGAGCCGTTCGAGCCCGAACTCGTCGCGGCCGTCGAGGGGCACGAGTTCGAGCCGGTCAATGCCGTGTTCTGGCGGTCCAACGATCTGGATTTTTCCTCGCCCGATGCGCTCAAGCGCAGCCTCGATGCGCCGCCCCCGGCGCCGGAGTTGCGGCGCGCGCCGGCGGCGGATGACTACAACGCGCTGGTGGCGATGCGCGATCAGGCCGACATCGCCGCCATGGCATCCAACCCCGAGGCCGTCCGCCTGCTGTGGGATGTGTGCCAGATCCCGGATTTCAGCGGCGACATGGCGGGCAACCATGCGCGTCTTGTCGCACGCATCTATCGTTTCCTGACGTCCGAATCCGGACGCATCCCGGCCGACTGGATCGAGCGGTCGGTCGGCCAGTTCGATCGCACCGACGGCGAAATCGACACGCTGATGGCCCGCATCGCGGGCGTGCGCACATGGTCCTACGTCTCGCACCGGCGCGACTGGCTCGACGATGCGGACGGGCTGCAGGCGCGCGCGCGCGCGCTGGAGGACAAGCTCTCCGACGCCCTGCACGAGCGCCTGACCCAGCGCTTCGTCGACCGCAAGGCCGCGGTGCTGACGCGCAGCCTGCGCGAGAAGGACCATCTCCTCGCGGGCCTGGCGGCGGACGGCACGATCACCGTCGAGAGCGAGGTTGTGGGGCGGCTCGACGGATTCCGGTTCGTGCCGGCCGACGACGAGGTCGCGGCCAGCCCGCGCCTGATGGCGGCGGCCAACCGTGCGGTGCGCGAAGCGATCGGCGGCCGGATCGCGGCGCTCGCGGGCTCGCAGGACGAGGCCTTCACCCTCGATCGCGATGCGGCACAGATCGTGTGGCAGGGTGCACCGGTCGCGCGGATCGTGCCCGGTCCCGACATCCTGCATCCGGCGGTCGAGGTGCTGCCCAGCGACCTGCTGGATGCGCCGCTGCGCGAGGAGATGCGCCAGCGCCTCCAGGGCTGGCTGGATGCGAGCCTCGGCATCGAGCTGGCGCCGCTCTATGCGCTTGCCGGCCTGTCGCTTTCCGGTGCCGCGCGTGGCCTGGCGTTCCGGATCGGCGAGGGCCTCGGCTGTGCCTTGCGGACCCGGGGCGACGATCCCGACAAGCAACTCGCAGAGACCGACCGCAAGGCGCTCGCGCGTGCCGGAGTCCGGATCGGGGTGGCGGCGGCCTACATGCCGGCGATGCTGAAGGGCCGCGTCATGTCGATCAAGGCCATGCTCTATCGGGTGTGGAAGCGGACCGAGGGCGCACTTCCCGATGGCGGCGCAACGGCGATGGCGCGTGCGGAGGGGGCCGACGATGGCTGGTTCCTGGCGCTCGGCTTCTGCCCGGCGGGACCGGTCGCGGTGCGCGCCGACGAGCTGGAACGTCTGCTCGCCGCTCTGCGCCGCGGCACGAAGGAAGGGCCCTGCCCGCTGAGCCCGGACCTGATGTCGCGCATCGACGCGCCGGCCGAGGTGCTGGCGCGCATGCTGCGCAGTTTCGGGTATGCGGTCGAGGCGGGCGATTCGGGTGCGATGACCGTCTCGCGCCGAGCGCGCCGGCGCGGCAAGCCGGGCGGCAAGCCGACGCGAGCCGGCAAGCCCGGCGGGTCGGGGCCGCGTCGCCAACCGGCCAAGCCGCGGCCGGAGTTCGATCCCGACTCGCCGTTCGCCAAGCTCCAGGTGCTCAAGGAGCGCAACCGTTGAGCGACGAGACGAACGCCACGCTCCGCCTCGACAAGTGGCTCTGGTTCGCCCGGTTCTGCAAGACGCGCTCGCTGGCGACCGCGATGTGCCGGGGCGGGCAGGTCCGCGTCAACAAGTCGCCGGTGCACAAATCCAACCAGGCCGTGCGCGTCGGCGACGTGCTGACCTTCTCGCAGGGGCTGCGGATCCGCGTGGTCCGTATTGCGGCGCTCGGCACGAGGCGCGGCCCGGCGCCCGAGGCCCAGGCCCTGTACGAGGAAATGTCCCCGCCCGTACTGCCGCGCGCGGAGCGCGATCTGGGCGTCGCCATGCGCGCGCTGGGCGCCGGCCGCCCGACGAAACGCGAACGCCGTGCCCTCGACCGGTTGCGCGGCGAATGAACCCGGCGCGCGGGTTCCCTGCGGCGACAACCAACCCATCCAAGGCGGTGCGATGCTCGATCGACTGAAATCCCTCTTGGCGCCCGATGCCGCCGGCGGCCCGGTTCGCCGCCATGCGCCCGATGCGCTGCACCTTGCTGCGGCAGCGCTGCTGGTCGAGGCGGCGCGGATGGACGACGACTACGCCGCCGCCGAGCGCGCGGTGATCGCGCGGCTGCTGCGCGAGCGCTTCGACCTCGATGCGGCGGACACCGAGACGCTGCTCGCCATGGCCGATACGCAGACGGAAGAATCGGTCGAACTCTATGGCTACACGCGGCGCCTGAAAGACGCATTCGATCATGCGGAACGCATTCAGCTCGTGGAAATGTTGTGGGAGGTGGTCCTCGCCGACGGCGCGGTCCACGATCACGAGGCAAATCTGCTGCGCCGTGTTGCGGGGCTCGTTTACGTGACCGACCGCGAAAGCGGAGAGGCGCGCAAACGGGTGCTTGACCGAACGCGCGCAGCTTCGTAAGTGGTTCCTCCAAGGGAGCTTGGCCGAAAGGAATTCCGGAAATGCCTTACGTCGTTACCGAAGCGTGCATTCGCTGCAAGTACACCGACTGTGTCGAGGTGTGCCCCGTCGACTGTTTCTACGAGGGCGAAAACATGCTCGTCATTCACCCGGACGAGTGTATCGACTGCGGTGTGTGCGAGCCGGAATGTCCGGCCGAGGCGATCATTCCCGACGTCGAGCCCGAGGCCGAGAAGTGGCTCGAGCTGAATCGCGAGTATTCCGAGAAGTGGCCGAACATCACGTCCAAGAAGGACGAAGCCGACAATGCGGACGACTTCAAGTCCGAAGAAGGCAAGTTCGACAAGTATTTCAGCGCGAATCCGGGAAGCGGCGATTGAGTCTGCGGGCATAAGCCCCGACTTTTGCTATCAAAATCCTCGAGATTCTGATATAATTCTAGGAATTCAGGGACGGCTCCGGCCGTCCCTCGTTTTGTGTGCCGCGTGGCCCGCTTGACGGGCCTGGCCGCATTTCTGCGGCAGCGGTATAACTGGCAACGGACCCGAAATGGCGAAAGCGACGAAATCCACGAGCACGACGAAGAAGGCCGCGCCGAAGAAGGCGGCGGCCAAGAAGCCGGCTGCAAAGAAGGCGGCGGCTCCGAAATCGGCGGCCTCCCGCTCGACGGCCGCGAAATCGGCAACGGCAAAGACCGCTGCGCCCAAGAAGGAGCCGGCGAAGAAGGCACAGTCCAAGCCCGCGGTGGCCAAACCTGCCGCGGCCAAGCCCACAGCGGCCAAGCCCACTGCGGCCAAGACGGCGAAGACCAAG
>JAYOFO010000048.1:0-7824 GCA_038117265.1 Rhodospirillaceae bacterium | reverse complement strand
CCAAGACGGCGAAGACCAAGCCGGCCGCGGCCAAGCCGGCGGTGAAGCAGCCCGAGCCCAAGGCGGCCCCCAAGGCGGCGCCGGCCCGGAAGGAGAAGCTCGAATTCGCCGAGGACGATTACGTCGTCTACCCGACCCATGGCGTCGGGCAGGTGACGGGTATCGAGACCCACGAGATCGCCGGCGAGAAGCTGAAACTCTTCGTGATCAGCTTCGAGCGCGAGCGCATGACCCTCAAGGTGCCGATCGCGAAAGTCAAGGAATCGGGTCTCCGCAAGCTCTCGAACCGCAAGGTGATCGACACCGCGCTCAAGACGCTCAAGGGCCGCAGCCGGGTCAAGCGCACCATGTGGAGCCGGCGCGCCCAGGAATACGAGGCGAAGATCAATTCCGGCGACCCGGTCTCGATCGCCGAGGTCGTTCGCGACCTGCACCGCAACGAGGACCAGCCCGACCAGTCCTATTCGGAGCGCCAGATGTACCAGGCCGCGCTCGATCGCCTGGCGCGCGAGCTCGCGGCGGTGGAAAGCACCGATCACGAGGAAGCGGTCGAGAAGCTCGAGAAGCTCCTCGCCGCCTGACCTGCCGCACATGGTTGAGATGCGGGCCGGAACCCTTGGGGTTTCGGCCCGTTTCGTTTCACGGGCATCGAAAGCACGCGCGCCTTGCGGCGACGCGAGGCGCTGATTCATCTTGCGCCGAACAGGAGTGGCGCGATGTCCCCGTTCGTGGTCGACAGCGACAAGATTGCCGTCCTTCATGCGGCCCGGCGGGTTTGGGCGATCGCGTCCGTGCACGGCGATGCCGCGCGCCTGCGCGCCATCCATCGGGCGATCGCCGCCCGCTTCGAGGCGGGTGACCGCCTCGTCTACCTTGGCAACCTGATCGGCCGCGGGCCGGATTCCGCCGACACGCTCGATGCCATGCTCGAGTTCCGCCGTGCGGTGATCGGTGCGCACGGCATGTTCGCATCCGACGTGGCCATCCTGCGCGGCGCCCAGGAGGAAATGTGGCAGAAGCTGCAGCAACTCCAGCTCGCGCTCGACCCGGCCGACGTGCTGGCGTGGATGCTCGACCAGGGCGTCGGTGCGACGCTCGAAGCCTATGGCGCGAGCGCGGCGGACGGGATGGCGGCGGCGCGTGCCGGTGCGGCCGTGTGCGCGCGCTGGACGGCGGACGTGCGCGACCGGTTCCAGGCCCATCCCGGACATGCGCAGATCCTCTCGGCGCTGCGCCGCGCGGCCGTCAGTGTCGGTCGCGACGATGGGGCCCAGCTGCTGTTCGTCAGCGCCGGCATCGACACCTCGCGCCCGCTCGCGACCCAGAAGGACAGCTTCTGGTGGCCGCCGTGCGAACTGGGCCGGGTCACCGAACCCTATGGGGAGTTCGCGCGCGTCGTCGGCGGATTCGATCCGGCCGCACGCGGGGTCGTCGAGGCGCCCTTCACCGTCAGCCTGGATGGGGGAAGCGGGCGCGGCGGCGCGCTCGTGGCCGGGTGTTTCTCGTCGGCGGGCGCCCTGATCGACACGATCGAGGCGTAAACCGCTACTCGGTGACGATCTTGACGGTCTGACCGGCGGTCGGCTGCGCGCCGGCGCGCAGGCCGTTGATCACGCGGAACCACTCGTCCTTCGGGCCCGGCATGGGCATGTTGCGCGACAGGCTTTCCACCGTGTCGCCGGCGCGGACCGTGACCGTCTTGACGTGCCACGGGGCATAGCGTGCGCGGTCTGCGGCCGTGAGCTGGCGGAAGCTGAAGGTCGTGCGCCGCAGGTCGACGTTCAACGCCGCCGTGCGCGCCGGCGGGGTCAGGAAGATGAATCGGTAGATGCGGTTGGTCGGATGCCGGATGGCAATCAGCCGCGCGTCGAACGTACCGGCATTGTTGCGGGTCTGCGTGGTGCCGGTCGCCGCCTCCATCCCGTTGATGTCGATGGTCTCGACATTTGCCAGTGCGGCATTGCGCGCCCAGACGCCGGTCAGGTAGGCGGCCATCGTGCCGCGGTGGCTGCCGTTTGCGCCGCTGAACGCGATGATCTCGTTCTGCGGGCCGCGCGCCAGGACCTGGTTCGCGCCGTTGAACAGGCTGAACCCCGGCGGCACCTCGAAGCGGAAGTCGAGCGGCTCGTGGGCGAAGACCTGTCCGCGGACCAGGCCCTCTCTCGCGGAATCGCCAAACACGATCCCGTCGATCCGCTTCAGATAGGCGGCCGTGCCGACCTCGGGGTTTGGGACCGGCTGGGCGTTGGCCGCGCGGCTCGCCGCGACGACCCGAGCCGCCGTGCGCGGATGGGTCGACATGATGTTGTAGCGCGCGGCCGGGTCGGGAAGACCGCTGACCTTCGCCTCCAGTGTGCTGAACGCCTCGAGCGAGGACAGGAACGACGCCATCGCGTCGGTCTCGTAGCCGGCGCGCGCCAAATACCGGATGCCGAGCGTGTCGGCCTCGTGTTCCTGCTCGCGCGAAAAGGACTGGATGTGGATCGCGGCGCCCTGGCCGACGAGGTCGCCCACGGCGTTAGTGCCCAGGAAGACCGAGCCGAGGACCCCGATGATCGTCGTGCCCAGGCCGGCCGCGACCTGGCGGCTGTAGCGCTGGGCGGAGTGTCGCGCGGTGACATGGCCGATCTCGTGGCCGAGAACCCCCGCCAGCTCCGCCTCGTTGTTGGCGAGGCCGAGCAGGCCGCGCGAGATATAGATGTAGCCGCCGGGAAGCGCGAACGCGTTGACGATGTCGTCGTCGAGCACCGTGAAGGTAAACTTCAGGTCCGGCAGGTCCGACACCCGCGCGAGCTTCTGGCCGATCCGCTCGACATAGGCTGCGACGTCCGCGTTCTCGTAGGCGCCGCCGAACTGTTCGAGGATCTTGGGATGCTCCTCGGCGCCGACCCGAACCTCGTCCTCGGGCGACATGAACGCGGTGAAGCTGTGCTCGCCCGTCGCCGGGTTGACCGAGCAAGCGGTGAGTGTGAGCAGGGCGAGCGCTGCGAGGAAGTTGCGGGCCTGCACCGTTCGGTGCCGCGGGAAGTTCGTCATCGGGGCAGGGTCTCTATCTGCTCGGGATGGGTGACGTCGCTCATCGGACCATTGTGCGATTTTAGCCATCCGCGCACGCGGATGCGACGGTCGCGGTAGTCGGACGGATCGATGCCGGCCGCCGCGAACGAACGCCAGTCGCGCGACGAGACCGACACCGTAAAGTCCGTGCGCCAGTCGGCGCCGAAGTTCAGGTAGGTGCGCCCGCGCGCGACGGCCACGTCCGTCACCCGCCCCTCGACGAGCGCGAACTGGTCCAGATGTGCGCCGCTCGCCGCGTCGT
Organism: Rhodospirillaceae bacterium; assembly: GCA_038117265.1. Lineage (GTDB taxonomy): Bacteria > Pseudomonadota > Alphaproteobacteria > UBA6615 > UBA6615 > JAYPUG01. Next base: position 4,505 of record JAYOFO010000048.1, on the reverse strand, counting down.
CGAGAACCGCATAGAAGGGGTGCGACCAGATGCCGGTGCCGTCCGCGCGCGCCTGGATCTCGACCGCCAGCATGCGGGCAACGAGCGCCCGGTTGTCGGCGAAGCTGTAGACGCGGGCGAGCCCGTCGGCCAGCAACCGGCCCTGTACCCAGGTTCCGTCCGCCGTGAACAGGTGCGCCAGCAGCCGGCCGTGCCGGTCCATGCGCTGGCCGCCATAGCCGAGCGTGACGGTGCGGCCCAGGGTCAGTTCCTCCAGCGCCGCCTTTGCATCGTCGGCCAGCGGCCAGGCCTGGAAGTTGGGCCGCCCGAGCGGAAGCTTCGGCGCCTGGATGCCGACCAGCCGGACCTTGCGGCCGGTGTCCAGCATCACCGTGTCGCCGTCGACCACCGCGGTGACGCGCGCGGATTCGCCCGGTGCAAGGGCGGCCCGAATGTCGGGCCCGTCCACCGCCCGGGCCGCCGGCCCTACCAGCAGGTTCAAGATCAGGATGATCGCGGGAAAGCGCATGGGAAAATTATAACCTCATCTCGGCGGCAGGCTGATGCGTCAATGCGGCGGGATCGTGGCCGGCCGGGCGGTTGACTTTCCGCCGCGCGCGCACCCACATGCCCGGTGCCAGACAAGGAGAGCGCGGCGTTGCGAACGGAACTGTTTCCCGAGATCGAACCCCATGACAGCGGTATGCTGGCGGTCGGCGACGGGCATACATTGTACTGGGAGGAGTCCGGCCGCCCGGACGGCACACCGGTCCTGTTCCTTCACGGAGGCCCTGGTGCCGGAACGATGTCGGTCCACCGGCGCTTCTTCGATCCGGCGCACTTCCGCATCGTCCTGTTCGACCAGCGCGGCGCCGGCCGCTCGACGCCCCCCGCCAGCATCGCCGACAACACCACCGCCCACCTGGTCGCCGACATCGAGGCGCTGCGCGCGGCCCGCGGGATCGCACGCTGGCACCTGTTCGGCGGCTCGTGGGGTTCGACCCTGGCGCTGGCCTATGCGCAGGCGCACCCCGACCGCTGTCTGGGCATGGTCATGCGCGGTATCTTCACCTGCGGTGCCCGCGAGGTGGACTGGTTCGTCGAGGGGATGGGGCGCTTCTTTCCCGAGGCCGCCCGTGCGTTTCGTGAAGCCTTGCCCGAGGCCGAGCGTGGCGATCTTCTGGCCGCGTATGCCCGGCGCCTGAACGATCCCGATCCCGAGGTACATCTGCCGGCCGCACAGGCTTGGGCGACGTACGAGGCGCGCTGCTCGACCCTGAAGCCGAGCCCGGACGCGATCGCCGCCCTGTCGGACGGGCGGGGCACCCTGGCGCTGGCCCGGATCGAGGCCCACTATCTCGCAAACGGCGCATTCGTCGAGCCCGGTGCGCTGATCGCGGGGGTCGACCGGATTCGGCACCTGCCGGCGACGATTGTGCAGGGTCGCTACGACATGGTCTGTCCGATCGAGACGGCAGACGCCATCGCGCAGGCCTGGCCCGAGGCGACCTATGACGTGATTCCCGATGCCGGCCACTCCGCACTCGAACCCGGCACCCGGATCGCCCTGTTGCGCGCGGTCGAGCGGCTGAAACAGCCGAGCTGACGGGCCGGTCTGGGCGGTTTGCCCGGGCGGGATCATTTCGTATGATGGCGTGCTGTTTGAATCGGCGCGACGCGCCGGAAAAGGGGGATCCGTTGGTCATGTTGAAACGCATTGCCGCGTGTGCGGCGTTCCTAGCGGTTCTCGGGTTGGCGCCGGCGCAGGCCGACGATCCCGACTTCCTGGCCATCGGCGGCGGCTGGTACGACTTCAACGACGATAAGGACGCTGTGGACCTCCGGGTCGAATACCGTTCCGACGAAAAGTTGCTCGGGCTCGTGAAGCCCTGGGTGGGTGTCGAGGCGACGACCGACGCGGCCGCTTACGTCGTCGTCGGCATCCTGGTCGACCTGTTTTTCGGCCGGCGCTGGGTGCTGACACCCAGCTTCGGCGCCGGGCTCTACGGCGACGGCAACGGCAAGGATCTCGGGCATTCGATCGAGTTCCGCTCCCAGCTCGAATTCGGCTACCGGTTCGACGACCGTTCGCGCCTGTCGCTGGCCGTCAGCCATATCTCGAACGCCAGCCTCGGCGACAGCAATCCCGGCACCGAGATTCTCTCGGTCTACTACCTGATCCCCTTCCGGGACATCATCGAGTAGCCGCGGCGGAGAATCGCCTTCCATGGCAGAGCTGAAGGGCGCACTGGTCACGGGGGCGGCGCGCCGCATCGGCCGCTGCATCGCCGAGGCCCTGGCGGCCGATGGCTGGCATGTGATCGTGCACCACAACGCGTCCGCTGCGGCGGCGGCCGAAGCGGTCGCTGCGATCGTGGCGCGCGGCGGCCGCGCCACCGCGCTGGCGGCCGACCTCGCCGATCCGACGGCCTGCGAACGCCTGGTCGCCGACGCGCACGATGCGACGGGCGGGTTGGCGGTCCTCGTGAACAACGCCTCGATGTTCGTCGAGGATACGATCGCGGATTTCTCGGCGGCCAGTTTCGATGCGACGATGGCGGTCAATCTACGGGCGCCGATTCTGCTGGCGCGCGCGTTTGCGGCCCGCGTGCCCGACGGCGCGGAGGGGGTGATCGTCAACCTGCTCGACCAGAAGCTCGGCAACCCGAACCCCGATTTCCTGTCCTACACGCTGTCGAAATACGGGCTTTCGGGGCTGACCGAGATGCTGGCTATGGCGCTGGGCCCGCGGGTCCGCGTGTGTGCCGTCGCGCCGGGCCTGACCCTGCCAAGCGGCGACCAGCCGGCTGCGCAGTTCGACGCGGTGCATGGCCGCACGCCGCTGGCGCGCGGCTCGACGCCCGAGGACGTCGCCGGCGCGGTGCGCTATCTCGTCGGCGCGCGCGCCGTCACCGGCGAGACGATCTATGTCGACGGCGGACAGCATTTGGTGCCCAGCGCGCGCGACGTTATGTTCCTCGACACACCCCGGCCGAAGGAGCCTTCCCAATGAGCGCGCAAGTCGTGGACGTGAGCGTCGCCGATCCGGTGGAGCAGCTCGTGCTGGACCGTTGGCCCGAGGTGCGGAAGATCTTCTTCCGCAACCTGCATGTCGACGTCCATATGGGCATCCACGAGCACGAGAAGGGCCGCACCCAGCCGGTGCGCATCAACCTCGTGCTGTACATGCGCACCGACACCGCGCCTGCCACGGACTCGATCTCCGAGGTGTTCAACTACGACCGGGTCCGCGCCGGCATTCTCGACCTGATCGACGGCCGGCACATCAACCTGCAGGAAACCCTAGTCGAGGAGATTGCCAGGCTCTGCCTCGACTTCGCCGAGGTGGTTGCCGTGCGCGTCTCGACCGAGAAGACCGACATCTATCCCGACACCGACGGTGTCGGCTACGAACTGGTCCGCATCCGCAACGACTGAACGGCGCGCGGCCGCGCGCGATTGACTGGGGGAGACTTGAATGAGCCTCGACTGGCCCACCGACCGGATCGACTATGTGCCCATCGAGGGGCGCCCGCCGCTGCCGCTGCCCGAGGGGCGCAAGGTGGTGGTCTGGCCGTGCATCAATGTCGAGAACTGGGTGATCGACGCGCCGATGCCGCGCACCGTGGTCAACCCGCCGGGCGGAGTCGAGAAATCGGTGCCCGACATTCCCAACTGGGCCTGGCACGAATACGGCCAGCGGGTCGGCTTCTGGCGGCTCAAGCGGATCTTCGACGAGTTTGGGGCCAAGTGCACCCTGGTGCTCAACGGCACCGTCTGCGACGAATATCCCCAGATCGTCGAGGCGTCGCTGAAGTCGGGCTGGGATCTGTGCGGGCATGGCTGGATCCAGCGCGCCTTGCCGGCCGTCGCGGACCAGCGCGACATGATCCACCGGGTGTTCGCGCGGCTGAAGGAGGCCTCGGGCCGCGACCCGAAAGGCTGGCTCGGCCCGGCACTCGCCGAGACCCACGACACGGTCGACTGGCTGCACGAGGCGGGCTTCAAATACGTGGCCGACTGGGTGCTCGACGACCAGCCGGTCGATCTGCGCACCAAGCACGGCATCATGACCTCGCTGCCCTACACCCAGGAGCTCAACGACCTGGCGATGCAGCTGATCCAGGGTCACCGGGCCCAGGAATATGCCGACCGCGCGATCCGCGAGTTCGACCAGCTGATCGACGACGCGACCGACATGCCCGGCTCGACGCGCATCATGTGCTTCACCCTGCACCCCTACATCATGGGCGTGCCGCACCGCGCGCGCGAGATCCGGCGCATCCTCGAACATGTCTGCAACCGGCCCGACACCTTCGTGTGGACCGGCGAGGAAATCCTCGACTGGTACGAGTCGGTGCGGCCGGCGGGCGGCTGGCCGCCGGCGCCCTAGGCCCGGCCGGGTTTCGGCCCGGGTGGTCGAGATCGGCTTCGCGGCTGACAGGGTCCTGCCGGGGCGCTATACGGGGCGCGCCGATGCGGCGATGCGCCCGTAGCTCAGTAGGATAGAGCACGGGATTCCTAAT
>JAYOFO010000047.1:0-18924 GCA_038117265.1 Rhodospirillaceae bacterium | reverse complement strand
GCCACCACCGCCGTCGCCGGCACGGCGCCCGTCACGGCGGACACGGCGCGCGCGGCGAGGACTGACGCCCGCGTTGCGCGGCCGGCCCGCGCGCCTATATTGATGCGCAGGACATACAGCCCGAAACGGGGGAGACGAACATGGCCGAACTCGACCAGCAGACCCGGACCGAACTGGAGGCGGCGGCGTTCCGCACGCTTGTCCAGCACCTGCGCGACCATCCCGAGGTCCAGAACATCGACCTGATGAACCTCGCCGACTTCTGCCGCAACTGCCTGTCCAAATGGTACAAGGCCGCGGCCGACGAGAAGGGGGTCGATGTCGACTACGAGGCGGTGCGCGAGCTGATCTACGGCATGCCCTACGCCGAGTGGAAGGACAGGCACCAGACCGAGGCGACGCCCGAACAGCTCGCCAAGATGGCGGAAAAACAGGCGCATTGACCGGCGATACGCCGTTCGTCGGGACCCCCGGTTTCGGGCCGCCGGCCGAAATCGCACCGGTCAGCCCCTTTTCCTTCGACGCCGTGTGGTGCCTCGCGCGCTACTTCGACGAGCTCGACATTCGTTTCGAGGCCGGCTTCGAACGCGCACGGGGTGCGTCGGAAGGCGGCGAGGCCTACCTGCCCCCCGACGGGATCTTCCTGGTGGCGGCGGGGCCGGCCAGCCCCGTGGGCTGCGGCGGCGTCACCTTCCGCGCCGGCGCGTTCGCCGAGATCAAGCGCATGTGGGTCGATCCGCCACGGCGCGGGCGCGGGGTCGGGCAGCAGATTCTCGCCGCGCTGGAAGCGCATGCGCGCGAAGCGGGGCATGCGGTCGTGCGGCTGGATTCGAACCGGGCCCTGCCCGAGGCCCATGAATTCTACCGCCGTGCGGGCTATGGCGACATCGCGCGCTACAACGACAATCCCTACGCCCATGTCTGGTTCGAGAAGCGCCTCGGCTGACGCCCTGCCAACCTCTTTGCCTTTCCACAGGCCGATGGGGTAAAGGCCGGTCCGCCGCTGCGTTCGTGCGGCGGTATTCTTGGGATTGCAGAGAGGGTTTCATGTCGGACACCGGTGGCATCGCGGCCGATCGCCTGCGCAGCTTCATCGAGCGCATCGAGCGCCTTGAGGAGGACCGCGCTAACCTGAACGCGGATATCCGTGAGGTCTATTCCGAGGCCAAGGCGGCGGGGTTCGACGCCAAGACCATGCGCGTCATCGTGCGTCTGCGAAAGCTCGAGCCCAACGAGCGTCAGGAGCAGGAACACCTGCTCGAGGTCTATCGGAACGCCGTCGGCGTCTAGGCCGGGCCGGCGGTTCCGGGGGCCGAACGGCTTTTTCAGGTAGGCCCTTCGCAAATCGGGGCCGCATCCGTTACCCTGCGGGCACCAACATCGAGATATCTCGATGGGGCAAACAACGCGGAGGGCGTTGGTGCCGGCCACAAGGGCTGGCGAGAATACAACAAAAATCCAGCGGACGTGGCCGCCTGATCCGAGTGAGTACCGCCACAATCGCCTGAGCGCATAACGCGCCTTTTCCCCCTTTCATTGTCCTGTTTGAGATGAACCTGACACGCGCGTCGTTCAGGGGCATCGGCGCGCGTGCGTTACACAACGGGGGTAACGCATGCCTGATCGTTACGAGACCGACTACGAGGTCGGTCAGGACAACCTTCAGAGATGGGGGATGGACATCCATCATCCCGTCTTCTGGATCACGTCGGCGCTGATCATCGTCTTCGTGATCGGAACCCTGGTCTCGCCCGAGCCGGCCAAGGAGGCCTTCGACGGCGCCAAGGGCTGGTCGATCGAGAATTTCGACTGGCTGTTCATAGTGGGCGGCAACATCTTCGTGCTGTTCTGCCTCGCCCTGATCGTGCTGCCCGTCGGCAACATCCGGCTCGGCGGCGCGGACGCGAAGCCGGAATTCTCGACCATGTCCTGGTTCGCGATGCTGTTTGCGGCCGGCATGGGCATCGGGCTGATGTTCTGGAGCGTCGCCGAGCCGACGGCCTATTACACCGACTGGTTCGGCACGCCGCTGAACGCGACGCCGAGAACGCCCGACGGCGCGGGCGCCGCGATGGGTGCGACCATGTTCCACTGGGGCCTGCACCCTTGGGCGATCTATGCCGTGGTCGGGCTCTCGCTGGCCTTCTTCGCCTACAACAAGGGCCTGCCGCTGACCATCCGGTTGGGCTTCTACCCGCTGATGAAGGACCGCTCCTGGGGCTGGTTCGGGCACCTGGTCGACACGCTGGCGGTGCTGGCGACGATCTTCGGCCTGGCCACCTCGCTCGGTTTCGGCGCCCAGCAGGCGGCGAGCGGCTTCAAGTTCCTGTTCGGCATCGACGACGGCATCGCGACCCAGGTCGCGATCATCATCGGCGTCACTGCGATCGCGCTGATCTCGGTGGTGCGCGGCCTCGACGGCGGCGTGAAGGTGCTGAGCAACATCAATATGGGGCTGGCCGGCCTGCTGCTGGCCTTCGTCATCATCGTCGGGCCGACGGTCGCAATTGTCGTGGCCATGGGCACCAACGTGGGCAACTACGTCTCCGACATCATCCCGCTGAGCAACTGGATGGGCCGCGAGGACGAGAAGTTCTTCCACGGCTGGACGGTGTTCTACTGGGCCTGTTGGATCTCCTGGTCGCCCTTCGTGGGCATGTTCATCGCGCGCATTTCGAAGGGGCGCACCGTGCGCCAATTCCTCGTGGCGGTGCTGCTGGTGCCGACCCTGGTGACGGTGGTGTGGATGTCGGCCTTCGGCGGCACGGCGCTGGAGCAGGCGGCGAACAATGTCGGTGCGCTGGCGGGCGGAATCAGCGAGGTCTCGCTGGCGATGTTCCAGATGCTGGAGAATTTGCCGATCGCGGGCATCACCTCGTTCCTGGCGATCGTGCTGGTGCTGGTGTTCTTCATCACCTCGTCGGATTCGGGCTCGCTGGTGATCGACAGCATCACCGCCGGCGGCAAGGTCGATGCGCCGACGCCGCAGCGTGTGTTCTGGGCGGTGATGGAGGGCGTGATCGCCGGCGCGCTGCTGTTCGGCGGGGGCGCCGATGCGCTCGGCGCGTTGCAGGCCGCGGCGATCACCGTGGGCCTGCCGTTCACCCTGGTGCTGATCGCCATGTGCCTGAGCCTCTATCTCGGGCTGCGGCACGAGTACCTGCACGTGTACGAGCCGGGGCTGCAGACCGCGGCCGCACCGGGCGACGACTGATCGCGCCCCACGGCGACAGGGAAAGGGCCCGGCCTCGTGCCGGGCCCTTTTCGTCGGGCGTGGCGCGGTGCGCCGCCGGGAGGCCCGCTACTGGGCGGCTTCGGCCTGGGGCGCGTCGGGGTTGCGGAAGGCGCGCAGCAGGGCGGCTTCCTCGGCCTTGGCCTTTTCGAGGTGGGCGTCCTTGACGTGCCCGAAGCCGCGGATGTGCTCGGGGATCGAGGCGATGGCGACGGCGAGGTCGTGGTTGCGCTGGGTCAGTCCTGTGCAGATCTCGTCGATGGCCGCCTCGTACTCGGCGATCAGCCGGCGCTCCGCCTTGCGTTCGGCCGACCGGCCGAAGACGTCGAACGGCGTGCCGCGCAGGACCTTCAGCCCGGCCAGCAGCCGGAACGCACCGATCATCCAGGGGCCGAATTCCTGCTTCAGCAGCTCGCCCGTCTCGGGGTCGCGGCGCGCGAACAGGGGCGGCGCCATGTGGAACTTGAGCCGGTAGTCGCCCTCGAACTGGTCGGCGAGCTTGCGCTGGAACGCGCCGTCGGTGAACAGGCGGGCCACCTCGTACTCGTCCTTGTAGGCGAGCAACTTGAAATAGTAGCGCGCGACGGCGCCGGCGAGGCCCTCGCGGCCCCGGGCGCGTTCGGACTCGGCGCGCTGCACCTTGACCACCAGATCCTTGTAGCGCCGCGCATAGGCCGCGTTCTGGTATGCGGTCAGGTGGCGGATGCGCCGTTCGACCATGTCCTCGAGGGTCGCGGCGATGTCGGGCGCCTTCAGGCGCACCGGCGTGACCGGCTCGGCGGCGCGCGCCACGCGCGCCTCGTCGGCCGCCGCGCGCCGGCCCCACAGGAACGCATCGCGGTTGAAGTCGACGGCCACGGCGTTCAGCACGATCGCCCGGTCGATGGCGTCGCCCGAGATCGGCACCAGCCCCTTCTGCCAGGCATAGCCGAGCATGAACAGGTTGGTGGCGATGGAATCGCCGAGCAGGGCGGTCGCATAGCGCGTGGCCTCGACGAAATGCGCGGCGGCTTCGCCGACCGCGACCTTGATCGTCTGCTGCATCTCGCCGGCCTGCAAGTCGAAGTCGGGGTTGCGGGTGAAGTCGCCGGTGACGGTCTCGTGGCTGTTGATCACCGCGCGGGTCTGGCCCGGCTGCATCTTGGCGATGGCGTCGGCCCCGGCGGCGACCACCAGGTCGCAGCCCAGCACCAGATCGGCGCTGCCCGCCGCGATCCGCACCGCGTGCAAATCCTCGGGTGCGTTGCCGATCCGCACATGGCTGATCACGGCGCCGCCCTTCTGGGCGAGGCCGGTCATGTCGAGGACCGAGACGCCCTTGCCCTCGATGTGCGCGGCCATGCCGAGCAGCGCGCCGATGGTCACCACGCCGGTGCCGCCGACGCCGGTGACCAGGATGCCGTAGGGCGCGTCGAGCGACGGCAGGACCGGCTCGGGCAGGTCGATCCCGTCGAAGACCGCATCGGCGCCCGCCGGCGTGTCGTTGTCGGGTGCGCGCAGCCGCCCGCCCTCGACCGTCACGAAGCTGGGGCAGAAGCCCTTGAGGCAGGAGAAGTCCTTGTTGCAGCTCGACTGGTCGATGGCGCGCTTGCGGCCGAACTCGGTCTCGACCGGCACCACCGACAGGCAGTTCGACTGCACCGAACAATCGCCGCAGCCCTCGCACACCGCCTCGTTGATCATCACGCGGCGTGCGGGGTCGGGGAAGGTGCCGCGCTTGCGCCGGCGCCGCTTCTCGGCCGCGCAGGTCTGGTCGTAGACCAGCACCGAGATGCCGGGGAACTCGCGCAGGTCGCGCTGGACGCGGTCCAGCTCGTCGCGGTGGTGGACCGTCACCCCGTGGGCGAAGGCGGTGCCGGTCGGGTACTTGTCGGGCTCGTCGGTGACGACGACGATCTTGCGCACGCCCTCGGCCTCGGCCTGGCGGGTGATCGCCGCGACCGTCAGCGGGCCGTCGACGGCCTGGCCGCCGGTCATCGCGACGGCGTCGTTGAACAGGATCTTGTAGGTGATGTTCACCCCGGCGGCGACGGCCTGGCGGATCGCCATCGAGCCCGAATGGTAGTAGGTGCCGTCGCCCAAATTGACGAAGACATGTTCGTCGGTGGTGAAGGGTGCCTGGCCGACCCACGAGGCGCCCTCGCCGCCCATATGGGTGAAGGTCTGGGTGTTGCGGTCCATCCACTGGGACATGAAGTGGCAGCCGATGCCCGCCAGCGCGCGGCTGCCCTCGGGCACCCGGGTGGAGGAGTTGTGCGGGCAGCCCGAGCAGAAATAGGGGATGCGCTTCGGCGTCGGCGGCTGCTGGGCGAGCGAGGCCTCCTTGGCCTCGAGGAAGGCCATCCGCTCCTCGATCGCCGGCGAGGTGTGCCAGCGCGCGAGGCGCCCGGCGATGGCGCGCGCGATCTGCGCCGGGGTCAGTTCGCCCGATGACGGAAGGATCCAGTTTCGCGCCTCGTCGAACTTGCCGACGACGCGCGGGCGGGCGCTGACGCTGGCGCTGTAGAGCTGTTCCTTGAGCTGGTTCTCGATCAGCGCGCGCTTCTCCTCGACGACCAGAATCTCGTCGAGTCCCTCGGCGAATTCGCGGATGCCCTCGGGCTCGAGCGGCCAGGGCATGGCGACCTTGTAGATCGAGATGCCGATGTCGGCGGCCTGTTCGTCGGAAATGCCCAGATCGTCGAGCGCCTGGCGCACGTCGAGGTAGCTCTTGCCCGTGGTGACAATGCCGAAGCGGCGTTTCGGGCCGTCGATCACCGTGCGGTCGAGCCGGTTGGCGCGCGCGAAGGCGAGCGCGGCATAGAGCTTGTAACGGTGGTGGCGGTCCTCCTGGGCGAGGAACTCGTCGGGCCAGCGGATGTTGAGCCCGCCGTCGGGCATCTCGAAGTCGCGCGGGGTTACGATCTCGACCCGGTGCGGATCGACATGGACCGAGGCGGAGCTGTCGACCGTCTCGGCGACGGTCTTGAACGCAACCCAGCAGCCCGAGAATCGCGACATCGCCCAGCCGTACAGGCCGAGGTCGAGGAACTCCTGCACACCGGCCGGGTTGAGAACCGGGATCATGGCGTCGACGAAGGCGAACTCGGACTGGTGCGCGGTGGTCGAGGACTTGCAGGTGTGGTCGTCGCCGGCCAGCAGCAGGACGCCGCCATGGGGCGAGGTGCCGGCCAGGTTGCCGTGCTTGAACACGTCGCCGGATCGGTCGACGCCGGGGCCCTTGCCGTACCACATGGCGAACACCCCGTCGTGCTTGGCATTGGGGAACAGGTTGAGCTGCTGTGTGCCCCAGATCGCGGTGGCGGCGAGGTCCTCGTTGACGCCGGCGCGGAAGACGATGTTGTTGCGCTCGAGGAAGGGCCTGGCGCGCTGCATCTGCTGGTCGAGCACGCCGAGCGGCGAGCCGCGATAGCCCGAGACATAGCACCCGGTGTCGAGGCCGGCCGCCGCATCGCGCTGGCGTTGCATCATTGGCAGGCGAACCAGCGCCTGGGTGCCGGTCAGGTAGACCCGCCCGGATTCCAGCGCGTACTTGTCGTTGAGGCTGACGGCGGCTTGAGCCATTCTCTGGATCCTCCCGCGCCGCACCGATGCGCGGCGTCACCCGCGAAATGTAAGGACGGCTGACCTAGCTGTCCATGCGTGCCGCACGCGGTGGCCGCGGACGAAACGAATGTGCGTGGCCCCCCGGAGCCGCGCAGCGATGGGTCGTGCCGGGGACTGCGGGAATTCGATGATTTCACCGCAAATCGGGCCGAAGGCAGGGTGCAATCGCCACGCCCCTCGATTATATAGGGGCCGAGGGACGACGCGGAGGATCACCCGACCCCATGACGGTATTGCTGACGGGCGCGGCCGGGTTCATCGGCATGCATGTCGCCGAGGCTCTTCTCGCGCGCGGCGAGACGGTCGTCGGCATCGACAACGTCAATGACTATTACGACGTCGAGCTCAAGGAGGCGCGGCTCTCGCGCCTGACCGAGCGCGACGGGTTCCGATTCGTGCGGGACGACATCGCCGATCCCGGCGCGCTGGCGCAATGCGCCGACGGGGTCGACCGGATCGTCCACCTCGCCGCCCAGGCCGGGGTGCGCTACAGCCTCGAGAACCCCGGCGCCTACATCCAGGCCAACATCGTCGGGCACATGAATGTCCTCGAACTCGCCCGCTCGATGGGCGAGGGGCTGCGGCACCTCGTCTATGCCAGCTCGTCGTCGGTCTATGGCGGCAACGCCAAGCTGCCCTTCTCGGTCGACGACCAGGTGGACAACCCGGTCTCGCTCTACGCCGCGACCAAGAAGTCCGACGAGCTGATGAGCCACGCCTATGCGGTGACCTATGGCGTTCCGCAGACGGGCCTGCGCTTCTTCACCGTTTACGGCCCGTGGGGCCGGCCAGACATGTCGCTCTACATCTTCACCCGCAAGATCCTCGCCGGCGAGCCGATCCCGGTGTTCAACAACGGCGACATGGAGCGCGACTTCACCTACATCGACGACATCGTTGCGGGCGTGCTCGCCGCGCTCGACCGGTCGCCGGCGATGTCGGCGACGGGAGAAGGGGCGGACGAGGGCGCGCCGCACCGGGTCTACAATCTGGGCAACCACCGTTCCGAGCCGCTGATGCGCTTCATCGGCCTGATCGAGGACGCACTGGGCCGGAAGGCCGAGATCGACTTCCAGCCGATGCAGCCGGGCGACGTGCGCGCGACCTATGCCGACATCAAGGCGAGCCGGCGCGATTTGGGCTTCGAGCCGACGACCCCGATCGATGCGGGAATTCCGCGCTTCGTGGAGTGGTACCGCGCCTATCACGGCTGACGATGGCCCGGGTGACACCCCAAGTCTGACGGACCGCCGGGCTAGCCCCGCGCGCGGCCGTACAGCGCTTCCAGCCGCTCGCCGTAGATCTTGCGGATCTCGTGCCGCCGGATCTTCAGCGACGGCGTCATCAGCCCGTTTTCGGTGGTGAAGGCCTCGTCGGCGACGACGAAGCGGCGCACCTGCTCGATCTGGGACAGGCGCGCATTCGCGCGCTCGATCGCCGCGCGCAGGCGTTCGTGGAACGCCTCGGAATCGGCGAGCGAGGCAAGGTCGGGCGCGCGCCCGTTCTCGGCGGCCCAGTCCTTCGCGAAGTCGGGGTCGGGCACGATCACCGCCACCAGGTGCGGCCGCCGGTCGCCATGCACCATCGCCTGGTTGATCTCGGGCTCGAAGACCAGCGCGCCCTCGACGCGCTGCGGCGAGACGTTGTCGCCGCCGGAGTTGACGATGATGTCCTTCTTGCGGTCGGTGATCCGGATGTAGCCGTCTTCGTCCAGCTCGCCGATGTCGCCGGTGTGCACCCAGCCGTCGATCAGGGTCTGGGCGGTCAGCTCGGGGGCGCCCCAGTAGCCCTGCATGGTCAGCTCGCCGCGGATCAGGATCTCGCTGTCCTCGGCGATCTTCACGTCGACGCCGGGAAAGGCGGGGCCGACGGTGTCGATCTTGATCTTGCGGGGCGGGTTGGCGCTGACCACCGGCGCGGTCTCGGTCTGGCCGTAGCCCTGCAGCAGGCGCACGCCCAGCGCCAGGAAGAACACGCCGATGTCGTAGTTCAGCGGCGCGCCGCCCGACACGAAGGCCTTGAGCCGGCCGCCGAAGCGTTCGGCGACCTTGGCACGCACCAGCTTGTCCAGCAGCCGGTCCTGCAGCCGCTCGCCCAGGCCCAGCGCCGCGGCACCGCCCTCGTAGCGCCGGATGCCCAGCGCGACGGCCTTACGGAACAGCTTCTCCGACAGCCCGCCCTTGCGCTCGATGCCGGACATGATCCGCTGGTGCATGGATTCGTAGAGCCGCGGCACCGCCGTCATGATCGTGGGGTGCATCTCGCCCATGTTGGCGGCCAGCCGGTCGACGCTCTCGGCGTAGTAGACCTCCGCCCCGATGGTGAGCGGGAAGTGGAGGCCGGCGGTGTGCTCGTAGGAGTGGCTCAGCGGCAGGAACGACAGGAACGTCTCCGCGTCGATCTCGAGCAGCCCGGCATCGTTGAACAGGTGGTAGGCGCCCATGCAGTTGCACAGGATCGCGCCATGGCTGAGCATCACGCCCTTGGGCGCGCCGCCGGTGCCCGAGGTGTAGATCAGGCACGACGTGTCGGTGCGTGCGCCCGTCGCGACCACCGATGCGACATCGTCGGGCTGCGCCTCGCCCTGGGCCAGGAAGTCGCTCCAGGAGACGATGCGCACGCCGCCGCTCTGTCCGCCCGCCCCCTCGATCGTCACGACCGTGTCGATCGTCCCGGCGTTGCGGATCGCCGGCAGCAGCCGCTCGGCCAGGCGTGCATTCGACACGATCGCGACCCGCGGGTCGCAGTCCAAGATGATCTGGATGTGGTCGTCGACCGTGTTGGTGGTATAGGCCGGCACGGTGATTGCCCCGGCCGACATGACGCCGAGATCGGCGATGCCCCATTCCGGGCGGTTCTCGGAGACCAGCATCACCCGGTCGCCAGGCCCCACGCCCGCGGCACGCAGCGCGCGCGACAGCGCATTCACGCACGCCGCGGCGTCGGTCCAGCTGGTCGGCTGCCAGGCATCGTACCGCTTGGCCCAGAACAGGGGCTTGTCCGCCAGTTCGCCCGCCTTGTCGAAGAAGGCTTGCGGCAGAGTCTGCCAGGTGTCGTAGCGGTCGGCGTAATCCATCGAAGCGTTCTCCGGCATCGGCAGGGGCAATTCGACGTGATATGTCGGCCCCGCGGTTGCTGCGCCGCTTAATGGACCCTATCTCAAGGCGTGTTTCAAGGAGCCGTCACCATGCCGAAAACCGCCGCCCGTGCCCGCCGGGGAAGCCCCGCCCGCGACAAGCTGGGCCCGCTGCCCGAGTGGGACCTGTCCGACCTCTACCCCGGTCCCGACAGCAAGGAGCTCGCCGCTGCGACCGCGCAATCGCGCCGCAAGGCGCGGGCATTCGAGAAGCGCCACCGGGGCAAGCTGGCGGGGCTCGACGGCGACAAGCTGGCGCGCGCGATCGCGGCCTATGAGGAGATCGACGAGACTCTTTCGCGGATGATGAGCTATGCCTCGCTGCTCTATGCCGGCGACATGTCGGACCCGGTCAACGGGCGCTTCTACCAGTCGATGCAGGAGACGGTGACCGGGATCTCCGCGCACCTGCTGTTCTTCGCGCTCGAGATCAACCGCATCCCCGACCGCAAGCTGGACGCCAAGCTCAAGGCCTCGAAGAAGCTGCGGGTCTACGCGCCCTGGCTGCGCGACAGCCGCGCCTACCGGCCCCACCAGCTCGACGACGAACTCGAGAAGCTGCTGCTGGAAAAGCGCGTCGCGGGCCGCGCGGCCTGGAACCGCCTGTTCGACGAGACCATGGCCGAGCTGCGCTTCACGGTGGAGTTGCCGACCGGCGCGCGCGAGATGACCAGCCCCGAGGCGCTGAACCTGCTATCGGATCGCGACGGCGCGGTGCGCAAGGCGGCGGCGAAGGCGCTAGGCAAGGGGCTCGGCGCGAACGCGCGGGTGTTCACCCTGATCACCAACACGCTGGCGAAGGACAAGGAGATCGAGGACAAGTGGCGCGGCTTCGCGCGCCCGGTCTCGTCCCGCAACCTGTCGAACTATGTCGAGGACGAGGTGGTCGACGCGCTAGCCAATGCGGTGCGCGGCGCGTTTCCCGGCCTGTCGCACCGCTACTACCGGCTGAAGGCCAAATGGTTCGGGGTGAAGACGCTCGACTATTGGGACCGCAACGCGCCGCTGCCCGACGACGACGACCGGACGGTCTCGTGGCCCGACGCGGTCGACAAGGTGCTCGACGCCTATGGCCGCTTCTCGCCCGACCTTGCGAAGGTCGCGAAGAACTTCTTCGATAATGACTGGATCGACACGCCGGTCCGCCCAGGCAAGTCGCCCGGCGCGTTCGCCCACCCCACGGTGCCGAGCGCGCACCCCTATCTGCTGCTCAACTATCAGGGCAAGACCCGCGACGTGATGACCCTGGCCCACGAGCTGGGCCACGGGGTGCACCAGGTGCTGGCCGGCGCGCAGGGGCACCTGATGTCGGACACGCCGCTGACCCTGGCCGAGACGGCCTCGGTGTTCGGCGAGATGCTGACCTTCCGCAAGCTGCTGGCCGAGGCCGGCGACCCGAATCTGCGCAAGGCGATGCTCGCCTCGAAGGTCGAGGACATGCTGAACACGGTGGTGCGCCAGATCGCGTTCTACGAGTTCGAGCGCCGGGTCCACGACAAAAGGCGCGAGGGCGAGCTGCTGACCGAGGAGATCTGCGACATCTGGATGGGTGTCCAGGCCGAGAGCCTCGGGCCGGCGATCCGCTACGAGGACGAGTACCGCTATTACTGGACCTACATCCCGCACTTCATCCACACGCCCTTCTATGTCTACGCCTACGCGTTCGGCGACTGCCTGGTGAACTCGCTCTACGCGGTCTACGAGGGTGCCGAGGCGAGCTTCGCCGAACGCTATCTCGACATGCTGCGCGCCGGCGGCACGCTGCGGCACAAGGAGCTGCTGGCGCCGTTCGGCCTCGACGCCTCCGATCCGGCCTTCTGGCAGAAGGGGCTCGGCATCATCTCGGGCCTGATCGACGAGCTCGAGGCGCTCGACAAGTGAGCATGAGCCGGTGAGCGCAAGCCCGTGAGCCGTGACGAGGGCCCGACGATCCGCGGGCGGGTCGGCCGCTACGGGCGGGTCGGGGCCACCGTCGGCGGCGCCGCGCTGCGCCTGGCCGGCGGCCGCTACCTGAGGCGCGAGGTCGACCACGGGCGCAACGCCGCCGACCTGAAGGCGGCGCTGGGCGGGCTCAAGGGCCCGATGATGAAGGCGGCACAGATTCTGGCGACGATTCCCGACGCGCTGCCCGCCGACTATGCGCGCGAGCTGGCCGAACTGCAGGCGAACGCGCCGCCCATGGGCTGGGCCTTCGTGCGCCGGCGCATGGCGGCCGAGCTAGGCCCGGACTGGCAGGACCGGTTCGCGGAATTCGGGCGCACCGCCGCGCGCGCGGCCTCGCTGGGCCAGGTGCACGAGGTGCGGGACCATGACGGCGCGCGCCTGGCCTGCAAGCTGCAGTACCCCGACATGGCCTCGATCGTCGCCGCCGACCTGAACCAGCTCAAGCTCGTCTTCTCGGTGATGCGCCGCTACGACCCGGCGATCGACACCCGCCAGATCCAGGCCGAGCTCGCCGAGCGCCTGACCGAAGAGCTCGACTATGTGCGCGAGGCGCGCCACACGCGGCTCTACGGTGCGATGCTGGCCGACGAGCCAGGGGTCCGCGTTCCCGAGGTCGTCGACGATCTATCGGCCGCCCGTCTGCTGACCACCGCCTGGCTCGACGGCGAGCCGATGGCGTCGTTCGCCGAGCGCGCCGACCCCGCGCTGCGCGAGGCCGCGGCGCGCAACATGTTCCGCGCCTGGTACGTGCCCTTCTATGGCTGCGGCGTGATCCACGGCGACCCGCACCTGGGCAACTATTCCGTCAACGATGACGGCACGGTGAACCTGTTCGACTTCGGCTGCATCCGCGTGTTCCCGCCGCGCTTCGTCGCCGGGGTGATCGAGCTCTACCACGCGCTCGTTGACGAGGATCGCGATCGCATGGTCCACGCCTACGGCCTGTGGGGGTTCGCCGACATGTCGGACGCGTTGCTCGACACGCTCAACCTGTGGGCGCGGTTCCTGTACCGGCCGCTGATGGAGGACCGGGTCCAGCGCATCCAGGAATCGGAATCCGGGCTCTACGGCGCGAAGGTGCTGCACGAGGTGCGCACGAAGCTGCGCGCGCTCGGCGGCGTCACCCCGCCGCGCGAGTTCGTGCTGATGGACCGGGCCGCGATCGGGCTGGGCTCGGTGTTCCTGCGCCTGCGCGCCGAGATCAACTGGCACCGCGAATTCCACGCGCTGATCGACGGGTTCGACGTCGATGCGCTGGCCGCGCGCCAGGCGGCGATGCTGGACGCGCACGGGATCGAGATGCGGGAAGGCGTGGGCGCATGAAAGCTGCCCGCGCGCTCTTCGCGGCGGTCGCGGCGCTCGTGCTGGCCGGCGCCCTGGCGGGCGGGGCCGCCTGGCAGGGGGCCGAAGGCGTCGATATCCTGTGTGACGACGCGCCGCCGGGCAGCGTCGAGACCGTGCCGCCGCCGCTGGACGCCTGGATCGTCGTGCTGTGCACGCCCGACGGGCAGGCGCTTGCGCCGCGGGTTCGCGGCGCGGTGGAGGTCTGGCTGCATCGCGACACTGCGGAAACCTTCCTGCTGCCGGTCGGCCGGCGCGGCTTCGTCGGGGAGACGCCCTCGGTAACGAAACACGATGTCCGGTTCTCCGACTTCTCGGGCCGTCTGGCGACGGGACCCCATCGCGAACTGCTGCTGGAACTCTGGCAGCACGCCTGGCGCGATGCCGCGCCGCCTGCCGCGCTGCACGAGGTGTATCAGCTCGATGTGCGTTCGGTGTTCGGGCCCACGGATTTCAACATCTTCGTCTACACGCGCACCGACGGGCCGCGCTGGATGATCGTCTGCCGCGAACAGTGCCGCCAGGCGCTGGCCATCGACGTCCTGCGTGGCGACGAGCTGGAGGCCCGCATCGCCGGCAGGGGCCGCCAGGCCCGCTGATGGGCCTCACGACAATGTTGTTTGTCCGTTAGCACGCCGATGATGTCTCTCGGGGGGTGTGTGAGGAGGCACCCATGCTCGACAGACGCGCTTTCATCTCCGCCGCGGTGGCGCTGCCCGCCCTGGGGCTCGCCGGCGCATCGACCCACGCCGCCACGCTGGACGCCGGGCTGAAATCGACCTTGAAGGGGTTGCCGGCCCTGCGCGACCCGGTGACCGACGCCGCCTTCGACGGGCGGCCGGTGCTGATCACCTTCTGGGCGAGCTGGTGCCCGCCCTGCCGGGCCGAGATGGGCGAGCTGGCCGACTACAATTCGGCCAGTCCCGGCCGGGTCGACACGATCGCGGTGAACTGGATGGAGGATTTCGCCGGGCCGGTCAGCCGGGCGCGGCAGCAGCGCTTCGTCGACATCATCCTCCGCGACATCGCCGTGGTCGAGGGCTCGCGGCCCCTGGGTGCGGCGCTGGGCGGCATCCGTGCGGTGCCCGCGGTCGTCGTCTTCGATGGCGCGGGCCGCGAGGCCTTCCGGCTGGGCGGCGGCGAGGGCGAGACCGGCCGCCACTACATCACCCGGCGCCGGCTGACCGGCATCGTCGACGCGCTGCGCTAGGGCGCGCCGCGCGTCGGGCGGGCCTGCCCGTTGACGTTGGCCGGCGGTCGCGCGACGCTTCGCGCGAGGAACCGGGAGGAGAAGCGCCATGTCCACGAAGCTCGACGAAAAGACCGCCGCCCAGGCCGCCGATCGTGCGATCGCGACCTACGAGGTGCTTCTCGAGGACGACGACAAGATCGTCACCCATTGGGTGCTCGGGCCGCGCGCACAGACCGGCTGGCATCGCCACGAATGCGACTACATGGCGATCCAGCTGTCGCACGGGAAGCTGCTGTTCGAACTCGCCGACGGCACCACCCGCGAGATCGACTACACGCCGGGCACCTCGCTGATGGTGCAGGCGCCGATGGAGCACAACGCGATCAACATCGGCGACGTCGATGTCGTCGCGCTGGAGGTCGAGTTCAAGCGCTAGCCGGACGCCGCGCGACCGCCCGCTACTCCGCCGGCCGTTTGATCCAGCCCACGATGGCGGCCAGCATGGCGCCGGCCTGCATCGTGAAGATCACCACCCCGAGCGGCAGGTGGGTGGTGTGCGGCAACAGCCCGACGGTCACGGTGGTAATCGCGGCGAGCCCGTACTGCACGAGTCCGTTCATGGCCGCGGCCGTGCCGGCATATTCGGGGCGCACGCTGACCGCCGCAGCCATCAGCGAGGGGAAGGCCAGCGACAGGCCGATGCCGTAGACGAACATCGGCGCGATGGCCGCCAGCGGCGTGAACACGCCGGCCAGCGGCAGCGCGAGGTAGATCGTCGCGCCCAATGTCCCGATCGCCGTTCCGAGCACGATCATCCGGTTCACGCCCAGCCGGCCGGTCAGCCAGATCGCGCTGCCATAGCCGATGAAGGCGCCCGTCGTGCCGGTCAGCATCAGGTAGCCGAACGTGTCGGGCGCGACGCCGTAGCTCTCGATCAGCACGATCGGCACGCCGGCGAACCAGGCGAAGATCGTGCCGCCGATGCATCCGATGTTGAGGTTGTATGCGATGAAGGCCGGCTCGCGGCCCAGCACCTTGTAGCCCATCACGAGGCCGCGCAAATTGCCCAGCAGGTCGGCCCCCTGCACCTCGTTGGTCTCGGCCAGGCGCAGCAGGCAATAGAGGTAGAGCGCGGCGCCGATGACGGCGAGGAACAGGAACGACGCCTCCCAGCCGAAGCGGGTGTGTAGCCAGCCGCCGATTGCCGGCGCCGAGGCCGGCGCGAACACCATGACCGTCGAGATGATCGCCAGCGCGCGCGCCGACTGCTTGCGGTCGTACAGGTCGCGCACGATCGAGCGGACCATGACGATCGGGCCGGCGGCGCCGATCCCCTGCAGCACGCGTGCGGCGATCAGCATCGACATCGATGTCGACGAGGCGCACAGGAGGCTCGCAACGACATAGATGGCGAGGCTCCACAGTAGCGTCGGGCGGCGGCCGAACCGGTCCGAAACGCCGCCATACAGGAACTGGGCCAGCGCGTAGGCAATGAGGAAGGCGATCAGCGTCGTCTGGACGGCGAACGTGTCCACGCCGAACTCCGCCGCGATGTCGGGCATCGAGGGCAGGAACAGGTTGTAGGCGATCGCGCTGACGGAGATCAGGACGGTCAGCAGCGGAATGGCGGGCGGCTTGCGGAGAATGGTCTGCGGTCCGTTTGCGGTCGTTTGGCGCTGCGGCGGATCGTACGCCGCCGGGCCGTCAGCGCACCAGCCGGTCGGCGTCGGTCAGGTGCGGGACCTCCTCGTCGGAACCCGCGAAGGTGCGGGTGACGCGGTCGGAGCCGTAGATCCACAGGATCACCATGGGTTCGTCGCCGACATTGCGGAAGCAGTGTTCGACGCCCGCCGCGATGTAGGTGGAATCGTAGGGCTCGAGCCGGGTCGTCGCGCCTTCGATCTCGACCTCGGCGCGCCCCGACAGCAGGGTGACCTGCTCGTCGCAATTGTGCTTGTGCAGCGGTGCGGCCTGGCCCGCGGGGAACGAGCTGATCCCGGTCGTGAACGCCGCCTTGGGACGCACCCTGGGGATCACCAGCGGCGTGGTCTCGACGCCGCCGCCGCGCGCGATCGTCTCGGTTTCGCCGAACTTCAGGATGACGGACTCGGACATGGCTTCCTCCCACGCGGTTGCACGGGGATTCTCTACCAGTCCGCGCGGCCGGGGGACAGGGTCAGGTGGGGTAGTCGCGGTGCCGGTCGATCTTCGCGAAGGTCTTGCGGACCTCCTCGAGCTCAAGCGTCAGCCCGTGGACGCCCTGGGCGACCACCGAGAGCTGGTTCTCCACGTTGGCCACCTCGGTCAGGTGTGCGGTCAGCCGCTCGGCCAGCTCGCGCATCTGGCGCATGTAATAGGCGATCGCCACCAGCGCGACCGTCGCGGTGACCGCGCACAGGAATAGGACGATCGGCACGACCTGCACGGCGAGCGGCGTGGTGCCCATGGTTCGTGCCCCTAGGCGGCCTTGCGGTTCGCGTCCCAGTAGTTGATCTCGACGGTGATCCCGTTGGGATCCTCGACGGAGACCTGGAACAGGCCCAGGCCCGGCACCTCGCGTTCGCGGTAGGGATAGCCGTTTTCCTCCAGCTTGCGCATCAGCCCTTCGGCGTCGGTCGCGCGGAACGCCAGGTGGTCGAATGCGCCCGAGCCGTCGAGCGCCGCCGGATCGATGTCGCCGCCGAGATACTCGATCAGGCCCGACGGGTCGTCGGGGTCGATGCCCACCAGATGGACCACCGGCCGGTCGCCGACATACAGCCAGTTGCCGGGAAAATCGAAGTCGGGCCGCTCGCCGTCGGTCATGCCGAGCACGTCGACATAGAAGTCGCGCGTCTCGTCGAGCCTGGCGGTGCGGATCGAGCAATGGTCGAGCGTGTTGAGGGGCATCGGCGTTTCTCCGTCGCATTCGGGTCGCGGCGCATGGCTGCCGCGGACCGCGGTTCGGCCATCGTCGGCGATCGTTCCGGCGGACGTATTGATTCAGGTCAGAACGGCACGAAAAATTGCGCGCTATACGGGCGCAGGCTGCGGCGGACCCGCCGCGGGCAAACGACCGATACGAAGGGGGAGGAAACCCGGTGGACGACGCAACCAAGAAGACGATCCTGCGCATGATCCCTTACGGAATCTATGTGCTGACGGCGAAGAGCCCGGACGGGCGGATCGCGGCCGCGACGGTCAACTGGGTCACCCAGACCTCCTTCGCCCCGCCGCTGGTCGCCGTGGGCGTGAAGGCGGATTCGGGCGCCTATGCGGCGCTCAAGGCGTCGGGCAGCTTCGCCCTGAATATGCTCGGCAAGGGCCAGCAGGGTGCGGCCTTCGCCTTCTTCAAGCCGGTCGAGGTGGCCGACGGCAAGCTCGGCGGCGAGGCCTACCGCGACGGTTCGACCGGCGCACCGGTCCTCGAAAGCGCGCCGGGTTGCGTCGAGTTCAAGGTGGCCGAGATCGTTGCGCGCGGCGACCATCACATCGTCATCGGCGAGGCGGTCGACGCGCACGCTTCGGGCGAGATCGCGGGCCGGCCCGACGAGGCCGTGCTGCACATGCGCGACCTGGGCGACAACGTCTTCTATGGCGGCTAGGGGCGCGCCGGCCCGCTCGGTTACCCGCCGCTCGGGTCGCGTCGTGCGGCGCGCCCAACAATCGCGGCCGCACTCCGTGCAATAACAGCGGCGGCGCCCGCCGCACCGGGTTGCTCTGACTCGGCTCTCGTACCATATTCGGGTCGAGCATACCCAGGCTTCGCACCGGACCCCCGCGGTCCTGGCGAATGCCGGTCCGAAACAAGGTTCTTCACGCCATGAAGATCGCGATTGCAAAGGAACGCCGCCCGCATGAACGGCGCGTCGCGGCGACTCCCGATACGGTCAAGCGCTACCTGCAATGGGGCTTCGACGTCACCGTCGAGGCCGGCGCGGGCGAGGGCGCGGCCGTCCTCGACGAGGCCTACCGCGCCGCCGGCGCCACCGTCGCGCCGAGTCGCGCCGAGGCGCTTGCCGGCGCCGACATCGTGCTGAAGGTGCAGCGTCCGCGCACCCAGTCCGACGGCGGCGAGGACGGGCTGGCCGACATCCCCAAGGGTGCGATGCTGATCGCGCTGCACAACCCCTATGGCGACCCGGTCGGGGTCGAGGCCTATGCCGAGCGCGGCCTGGTCGCCTTCGCCATGGAGATGCTGCCGCGCATCTCGCGCGCCCAGTCGATGGACGTGCTGAGCTCGCAGTCGAACCTGGCGGGCTACAAGGCGGTGATCGACGGCGCCGCCCATTACGGGCGCGCGATGCCGATGCTGATGACGGCGGCCGGCCGGATCAACCCGGCCAAGGTGTTCATCATGGGCGCCGGCGTGGCCGGGCTGCAGGCGATCGCCACGGCGCGCCGGCTGGGCGCCATCGTGTCGGCGACCGACGTGCGCATGGCCGCGAAGGAAGAGGTCCAGAGCCTGGGCGCCGCCTTCGTGATGGTCGAGCC
>JAYOFO010000046.1:0-20006 GCA_038117265.1 Rhodospirillaceae bacterium | reverse complement strand
CGCTTCATCGCCACGCCGCACCGTGTCGTGCCACCCAAGAAGGACCGCTATGCGCTGACCTTCTTCTACAACTGCAACGACGAGACGGTTGCGGATCCCTTTCCGTCCTGCATCGAACCGGGCGAAGCACCAAAATACGAACCCATGTCGTTCCACGATTTCTTCGTGACATACATGGACGGGAACTACATCTATCGCACCGCGGAGATGGACGAGGACTGAGCGCGCCGTGCCGGGCGCTCGATTCCCGGACCGGACTCAGATTTTCCTAGCGACGGACGGGCATCGATGAGCGCCGAGAACATTCGCACCGAAACGCGCGACGGCGTGTTCTACGTCCTGATCGACCGGCCCGAGAAGCACAACGCCCTCGCCCTGTCGATCATCGACACCATCGGCAAGACCTTCCGGGAGGCCGCGCGTGACGACACGCTGGTGGCGGCCGTTTTGCGCGGCGCCGGCGAGAAGACGTTCGCGGCCGGCGGCGACCTGCGCGAGCTGGCGGGGCTGCGCACCGAAGCCGAGGCCGAACAGATGGCACTCGATGCCACGGCGGCCTTCAACGCGATCCGCGACTTCCCTGTCCCGGTCGTCGCGGGACTGAACGGCAACGCGTTCGGCGGCGGCGCGGAGCTGGCGGTGTCGTGCGACTTCCGGGTCGCTGCCGCGCATGCGCGGATCGGCTTCGTCCAGGGGCGCCTCGCGCTGGCGACCGCATGGGGCGGCGGTCCGGACCTCCTCGACCTGGTGGGCCGCGCACGCGGCCTCCGGCTGCTGAGCACCGGCGAGATGCTGTCGGCCGAAGATGCCCTCGCGATCGGCCTCTACAATGCGGTGGGCGCGACGGGCGAGCCGTTCGACGACACAATCGAGGCATTCCTCGAGCCCATCCGGCGCCAGCGGCCGCAATCGATGCGCGCCTTCAAGGCCGTCAGCGACGCGCACCGGCGCGGCGAAAACCGCGCGGCGATGCACGAGATCGAGACGGCCATGTTCGTGAAGACCTGGGTTCATGACGACCATTGGGAAGCCGCCGAGAGGGTGCTTCCCTCGAAGAAGAGTTGACCCCCATGACAGGGATACCCCAATGAGCGACTCCTCCTCGGCCCGCAAGGACGACACATCGCAGCCGCGGCGCGAACCGCCGACGAAGCCCTCGACGGCCACACCGTCGGGAATCGAGGTCCCGACCGTCGTCACCCCCGACATGGTCGGCGACATTCCGGCCGAAATGCCGGGCGAATACCCATTCACCCGCGGCATCTTCGCCGACGGCTTCCGCGGGCGGCTGTGGACGATCCGCCAATATTCCGGCTTCGGCACGGCCGAGGAATCGAACGAGCGCTACCGCTTCCTGTTCGACCAGGGCCAGACCGGCCTGTCGGTGGCGCTCGACCTGCCGACCCAGTGCGGCTACGACCCGGTCGACCCGATGGCGAGGTCCGAGGTGGGCAAGGTCGGCGTCTCGCTGTCGAACCTGGCCGAGGCCGAGATCCTGTTCGACGGGATCGATCTGGGCAGCGTGTCGACCTCGTTCACGATCAACGGCACGGCATCGATCATCTACGCGATGTACTGCGCCGTTGCCGACAAGCAGGGCGTGCCCCGCGAGAAGCTGACGGGCACCATCCAGAACGACATCCTCAAGGAATATGTGGCGCGCGGCACCTGGATCTTCCCGGTGCGCCCCTCGATGCGGCTGATCGCCGACACGATCCTGTTCTCCAACGCCCAGACGCCGCGCTTCAACCCGATATCGATCGCCGGCGCGCATGTGCGCGACGCCGGTTCCACCGCGGTCGAGGAGATGGGCTACACGCTGGCCAACGGACTCGCCTATATCGACGAGCTGATCCGGCGCGGCGGCGACGTGTCGAAGTTCGCACAGCGGCTGAGCTTCTTCTTCTACGTGCACATGGATTTCTTCGAAGAGGTCTGCAAGTTCCGTGCGGGCCGGCGGCTGTGGGCGAAACTGCTGAACGAGCGCTATGGCGTGGAAGACCCCAAGGCGCTGATGTTCCGCTTCGGCGTCGTGTGCGGCGGCTCCTCGCTGATCGGCGCGCAGCCCTACAACAATGTGGTGCGCGTCGGCATCGAGAACATGGCCGCCGTCATGGGCGGGGCCCAGTCGATCTTCACGGCCGCGTTCGACGAGGCCTTCCAGATCCCGACCGAGCATTCAGCCGAGATCGCGGTGCGCACCCAGCAGATCGTCGCCCATGAATCGGGCATCGCGCGCACCGTCGATCCACTCGGCGGCAGCTATTACGTCGAGTGGCTGACCGACAAGATGGAAGCCGAGATCATGCAGGTGATCGAGGAAATCGAGGAATATGGCGGCGTCACCAAGGCGGTCGAGGATGGCTGGCTACAGCTCAAGATCGCCCGGCGCGCCGCGGAGCGGAAGCGCATGGTGGACAGCGGCGAGACCGTCGTCGTCGGCCAGAACTATTTCCGCCGCGACGACCAGGATGGCGGCGTCGCCGAGCTGTTCAAGCTCGATCCCCAGGCAACGGCCCGGGTGGTCGAGAAGTTCGAACGGGTGCGCGATACGCGCGACGCGGCGGCAGTCGAGACGTCCCTCGCCGCGCTGGAAGCCGCAGCGACCAAGGACGACGAGAACCTGATGCCCTACCTCGTCGACTGCTGCCACGCCTATGCGACGGTCGGCGAGATGGTCGCGACCCTGAAGCGCCAGTGGGGCGAGTTCCAGGAACCGGTCCGCCTGTAGGATGACGATATGAGCCTCAAGGGAAAACGCATCCTGATCGCCAAGCCCGGCCTCGACGGGCACGATGTCGGCGCCAAGGTGATCGCGCTCGCGCTGCGCGATGCGGGCGCCGACGTGATCTATACCGGCCTGCGCCGCAGCCCCGACTACATCGCACGGGTCGCCGTCGACGAGGATGTCGACGCGGTCGGCCTGTCGATCCTGTCGGGAAGCCACCGCGAACTGGTCGAGGAAACGGTGCGCTGCCTCGGCGAGCTCGACGCGGGCGACATCCATCTGTTCGTCGGCGGCACAATCCCGGCCGAGGATCGCGACGCCCTGCGCGACGCCGGCGCACGCGGGATCTTCACGGCCGAGATGACCATCGAGGACGTGGTGGCGGCGATCGACGCCGACCTCGGCGGGTGAGGCGCACGACGTGAGCGACGGCCCGCTGTCCGGCATCCGCGTCCTCGAGGTCTGCCACGTGCTGGCCGGGCCCTTCTGCGCCATGATCCTGGGCGACCTGGGCGCCGACGTGATCAAGATCGAGCCGCCCGGCGGCGAGATAGCGCGCAGCATGACCAGCCGCTTCACCGGCCCCTACAACGATTATTTCTCCAGCCTGAACCGCAACAAGCGGTCGATCGTCCTCGACCTCAACAGCCCCGACGGCCAGGCCCGGCTCGCCGAGCTGGCCGCCACATCCCACGCGCTGATCACCAACCTGCGCCCGCAGACGATCCGGCGCTTCGGCCTGACCTACGACGCGCTGAGGGTGCACAACGAGCGCCTCGTCTGCCTGGCGCTGACGGGGTTCGGGCTCGACGGCCCCTATGCCGACAAGCCGGCCTACGACTACATCGTCCAGGCGTTGACCGGCGTGATGACCTTGACGGGCGACCCGGGCACGCTGCCGACCAAGGCCGGCTACTCCGCGGTCGACAACTCGACCGGGATCATGGGTGCGGTGGGGTTGCTGGCGAAGCTGGTCGAGGGCAAGGGCGGCCAGGTCGATGTCTCGCTGTTCGACACCATGCTCGCCCAGCTCAACTACCTCGCCTCGTCCTACCTGAACCATGCGGTGGTGCCGCAGCGCATCGCCAACAGCGCCCACCCGCACCTGGTCCCCGCGCAGGTGTTCGCGACGTCGGACGGCTACCTCATCCTGTTCATCTCCACCGACAAGTTCTGGCGCCGGTTCTGCGACCTGGTCGGCTGGACCGGGCAGGCCGACGATCCGCGGTTCGCGACGATCGCCGCGCGGGCCGAGAACCGCGATGTCCTCGTCGCGGCGGTGGAGAAGCTGCTGGAGAGCCGGACCACCGCGGAATGGGTCGAGGTCATCGGCGCCGAGGGAATCGTCGTGTCCGGCGTCGAGACGCTGGACCGGGCCCTCGACGGCGAAATGGCGGCCGCGCGCGAGATGATTGCCGTGATCCCCACCCCGGACGGCGCGCTGCGGGTCGTCGGCAACCCGATCAAGTTGTCCGGTCACACCCAGCGCTATGCCCCGCCGCCGCTGCTGGGCGAGCATTCCGAGGATATTCTCGGGCCCGACGCATCCGTCGCGGCGGCGAAATGAGCGAGCCGTCGCGCAATCCCCGGCGCGCGCTGAGCCGCGCCCTCAGCAAAATCGCCAATGCCAGCGTCTCGGAGACCCTCGACGATCCGGCTGCGCTGACCGGCGGCGCCATCGCGCGCATCGGGATCACCGGTGCGCCCGGCGCGGGCAAGAGCTCGCTCATCGCCCGGCTCGCGCGCCTGCGCAAGCGCGAGGACCGGAAGATCGCGGTGCTGGCGATCGACCCGTCGAGCCCGCTCAGCCGGGGCTCGATCCTCGGCGACCGCATCCGCATGGACACGATCGCCGACGATCCCGACATCTTCATCCGCTCGATCCCCTCGCGCCGTGCCCATGACGGCCTGACCGACAACACGGCCGACCTGCTGAATGCCATGGAGGGCCACGGCTTCGACGAGGTGATCCTCGAGACCGTCGGCGTCGGCCAGGCCGAGTACACGATCCGCACCCTGGTCGACACCGTCGTCCTCGTGCTGCTGCCCGGATCGGGCGACGCGATCCAAGCGATGAAGGCGGGGATCCTCGAGATGGCGGACATCTATGTCGTCAACAAGGCCGACCTGCCCGGCGCCGAGCTGATGGCCGCCGACATCGAGCAGGTCGCGGCCCGCCAGGCGAACGACGACTGGACGCCCCCCGTCATCCAGACCTCGCGCGACGCGCCGGAGGGCTTTGCCGCGCTCGACGCGGCGATCACCGCGCACGCGACCTGGCGCGCTGCCCACACCGATGGCGCGGCGGTGCGGCGGGTACGGGCGCGCTACCAGGCGCAGGGCCTGATCGCGCGGCGGATCGAGGAGGTGCTGGAGGCCGCGGGGCCGGAGCTGCTCGATCTCGACCAGCGGGCGCTCTACGACGCCCTCGTCGCCCGCCTGGCCCCCGAGACCGGGAACTGACCGCCATGTTCGCACCGCCGCCCGAAATCGCGATGAGGCCCTTCGCCGACGTCAACGCCGCGTTCGGCATCACCGACCGGGAGTCCGAGTGGGCCGGGCTGCTGTTCGGCCGCCCCAACACGCCGAGCTTCCTCGAGGGCCCCTCCTTCGACCGGTCGGGCAACCTCTGGCTGGTTGACGTGGCCTGGGGACGCCTGTTCACGGTGACGCCCCAGGGCGAGATCGTGCTAGCCTGCCAGTATGCGGGCGAGCCCAACGGGCTGGCCTTCCACAAGGACGGGTATGGCGTCATCGCCGATCATTTCCACGGGCTGATGCGCCTGGATCCAGACAGGCTCGAGGTCACGCCGCTACTGATCCGCGCCGGCAACGAGCGCTTCCGCGGCACCAACGACCTGACCTTCGCGTCGAACGGCGATCTCTACTTCACCGACCAGGGCACGTCGGACCTGATCGACCGGTCGGGTCGGGTGTTCCGGCTGTGCGCCGACGGCACGCTGCAGCTCGTCTGCGCCGACCTGCCGAGCCCCAACGGGCTGGTGCTCAGCGCCGACGAGAAGGTGCTCTATGTCGGGCTGACCCGCGACAACGCGGTCTGGCGCATGCGGCTGCGCGACGACGGCCCCGCCGACCAGGTCGGCCGCTTCGTGCGCCTGTCGGGCGGCACCGGGCCAGACGGCATGGCGGCGGATGCCGACGGCAACATCCTGGTGTGCCATGTCGGCTATGGCGTGATCTGGGTGTTCGACCCGATGGGCACGCCGATCCACTGCATCAACAGCTGCGCCGGGCCGGCGATCACCAACTGCGCGTATGGCGGGCCCGACAACAGGACGCTGTTCGTCACGGAATCGTCGAGCGGGCGGGTGCTCGCGGCCGACATGCCCGTGGCCGGCCGGCCGCTCTATTCGCACGCCTAGGCCGACGGCTACTCCGCGGCCTTCGCGATCTCGCCTTCGAGGACCTCGTAGACCACCGCGCACTCGTCCTCGAGCCGGCCGGCCGCCGCGACCTTCTTGTAGTACTGGTTGCAGATGCGCAGCAGCGGCGCCGACAGGCCGAGCGCGTCGGCCTGCGCCTCTACGATGTCGAGGTCCTTCCACAACAGCTTGCTCGGGCCCGCACAGGGCTGCCAGGCGCGATCCTTAATGATGCCCGCCCGCATACCGAACACCGTCGATCCGGCCGCGCTCGGCCCCACGATGTCGATCATCAGCTGCGGATCGAGGCCCATCTGGGCGCCGAACAGCATGCCCTCAGCCAGCGCCACGGTGTTCGCCCCGACCATGAAGTTGATCATCAGCTTGAGCTTGATGCCGGTCCCGTAATCGCCGACGTAGAAGGTCTTGGGACAGATCTTCTCGAGCATCGGCTTGAGACGCGCGCAGGTCGCCTCGTCGCCGCTCATCATGATGACGCCCTTGCCCGCGCGGATGACCGGCTGGGTGCCGCTGATCGGGCAATCGACGACGATCGCCGGCGAATCGGCCACCTGGTCGCGGACGCGTTCCTTCTCGGACACCGGGAAGGTATTCATCTCGACGATCACGAGCCCTTCATGGGCGCCCGCAAGGAGGCCGTCCGAGCCCTCCAGCGCGGTGCGCGAGGCCTCGACGCTGGGCAGCGCCGAGATCACGATATCCGACCATTCGGCCAGCTCGCGCGCCGTGTCGAACAGCTTGCCGCCCTGGTCGGGGAAGCCTTCCGTGCTCGGACGACGCACCGCCGCGCATTCATGGCCCTCGGGCATCAGGAACTCAGCGACGATCTGGCCGATGAGTCCCAATCCCAGGATTCCGATTTTCTCCGCCATTCTCTCCTCCCCGTTCGTTCTTCTAGGGCGCCGTGCCCAGCACCGCCTCGCGGAAGCGTGCGCGCAGATAGGCGCCGTCGCGCGCGGGCAGCACCTTGGGGTGCTCGCGCCGGTCGATCTTGATGGTCGCGTAGAGCGGTCCCTCGCAGCGCGCGATCCGCTCGGCCAGGGTGCCCACGCCGTTCATGTCGTGAATGTCGTCGAGCGCCGTCAGCCCGCACGACCGCGCGACGCCCGCCAGATCGACGCCGCGCGCGGTCGCCGTCGGCTGCGCGCCGGTCTCGCCATAGACCTCGTTGTCGAGGACGACGATCGAGAGGTTCGCCGGCTTCGCCGCGCCGACCGTCGCCAGCGAGCCGATCCCCATCAGCATGTCGCCGTCACCGGTGATCGCCGCGACCGGCTCGTCGGGCCGCGCCAACGCCAGGCCGAGCGCCAGCGCGACCGTGCCGCCCATGGCGCCCCAGAGATAGAAGTTGCGCGGGTGGTCCTCCACCGCCGCGCAGTCATAGGTCGCCGAGCCCAGCCCCGTGACGACCAGCAGGTCGCCCCGCCCGCGCAGCAGGCGCGCGACGGCCTCGCGCCGGTCGAGCAGCGCATCGGCCATGTCAGCCCTCCTCCGTGAAGGCCTTGCGGCCGATCAGGCGCTGGGACAGCAGCACCGCCGAGGCGAGCATGCCGTCATAGGACTGGCGGATCGCGGCCTCCAGGGTCGGCGCGGCGTCCGACGGGTCCTCGACCCGGTGCACCTGCACGCCCATGCGGGTCAGGATATCGCCGCTCGCCTGTCCCATGGCCGCCTGCCACGGGTTGAACTCGCCCCACTCGCCGCGCATCGTCACCAGGGTGACGAACGGCAGCCGGCAGTTCTCCAGCAGGGTGAACATGTTGACGCAGTTGCCCACGCCGCTCGACTGCATCAGCAGCACGCCGCGGTCGCCGCCCAGCCAGGCCCCGGCGAGCAGGGCCACCCCCTCCTCCTCCGTGGTCAGCACCGTCGCGACCATGTTCGGATCGGCCTCGCAGCGCGCGATCAGCCGGGAATGCCCGGCATCGGGCACATAGGCGACCTGGCGCACATGCTGGCGCAGGAGCACGTCGTAGAGCGCGTCGGGCCACGCCTGCGCGGCGGCGGCCGCCGCCGTCGCGCTCATGCCACGCCCCCCAGCGCTTCCAGGGCCTCGCAGGCACCGCGCAGCCGCTCCGCATGGGCGGTCTCCTCGGCCTCCATGCGGGCCAGCGGCCCGGCCACGGCGACCCCCAGAACGTCGCCGAACACGTCGGCCGTCGCCGCGATGCCCATCACGTCGACCACGTTCTCGCCCCGGGTCACGAAGTAGCCCTTCCTGCGGCCCGCGGAGAGATCCGCATCCAGCGCCGCGCGCGCGGTGATCGTCTTAGGAGTGTAGGTGTCAAGCGGCAGGCGTGCGACCAGCGCCGCCCGCTCGCCGCTTTGGAGCCGCCCGATGAAGGCCTTGCCGATGGCGCTCGAATGCATCGGCTTGATGTCGCCCGCACCCGCCGAATAGCGCAGCGTCTGATGCCCCTCGATGACGTCGAGGTAGAGGATCGTGTCGCCCTGGCGCCGGCCCAGCAGGACCGTCTCGTTGGTCGCGTCGCGCAGCGATTCCAGGACCGGCAGCACCGCCTCTAGCACGGGGTCGTGGGCCGCGATGGTGGTGGCGATGTCGAGCAGGCGCTTGGTCGGATAGATCGCGCGCGTGCGCTCGGAGGCGTAGAGATAGCCCTTGGCGCTCAGGGTGCGCACCAGGCCGTGACAGCTGCTGATCGGCGCCTGCAGGCTCTCGGCGATCTGGGTCAGGGTCATCGGCCCCTTGCGGCGCGCGAACGCCTCGAACAGGTTGACGGTGCGGACGGCCGTCTTCACGCCATCGTTCATATTCATGAAAAGAAGTTTGGATAGGTGAAACGATCCAAGTCAAGCGACGCGGCCCCCGCGCGCGGCGTCCAAGTGCGCTAGAGTGTGGCGCACGGCCCCACACGAACGGACGCGCACCATGGAATCGACGATTTCCGGCGAGCCCTACGCACCCGATCAGATCGCCCGGCTGGTCGAGAAGGCCGGTGTGCGCAAGGCGACCCTGCCCCTCGTCCCGCTGGTGGTGCTGGGCGTCCTCGCCGGTGCCTTCATCGCCTTCGGCGCGATGTTCTTCACCCTGACGGTCACCGGCAGCAACCTGGGCTTCGGCCTGACCCGGCTCGCGGGCGGCATCGTCTTCTCGCTCGGCTTGATCCTGGTGGTGATCGCGGGCGCGGAGCTGTTCACCGGCAACAACCTGATCGTCATGGCCTGGGCCGACCGCAAGGTCACAACGATCCAGCTGCTGCGCAACTGGGTGATCGTCTATCTGGCGAACTTCGTGGGCGCGGCCGCGACCGCGGTCATGGTGTTCTGGTCGGGCGTGCTCTCCCTCGACGACGGCGCGGTCGCCGCCACCGCCGGCGCGATCGCTGCGGGCAAGGTGTCGCTGCCCTTCTTCGAGGCCTTCGTGCGCGGCGTCCTGTGCAACGCGCTCGTCTGCCTGGCAATCTGGCTGGCCATCGGCGCGCGCCGCGTCACCGGCAAGATTCTCGCCATCGTGTTCCCGATCGCCGCCTTCGTCGCGCTGGGATTCGAGCATTCGATCGCCAACATGTACTTCCTGCCGCTGGGCTGGCTGCTGGACACGCCCGGCGTCACCGGCGCGGCGACGATCGCGAACCTGGTTCCCGTCACCCTGGGCAACATCGTCGGCGGCAGCGTGCTGGTCGCGCTGGTCTACTGGGTCTGCTATCTGCGGCCCGCCAAATCGGGCCGACCGTAACACATCCTTAACCAAAACCCGCGAATCTGGGCGCGACGCAAACCTGTTGCGGGGAAACCGCGTGCCCGAATCCGTCCTGATCGAAGCCGAGATCGGCACCGGCAACCCGGCTCCGTACGACTACGACATGGTCGTGCTCGGCTCGGGCCCGGCCGGCCAGCGCGCCGCGATCCAGGCCGCCAAGCTCGGCCTCAAGGTCGCGGTGATCGAACAGCGCGCCGTCATCGGCGGGGTGTGCATCAACACCGGCACGATCCCGTCCAAGACGCTGCGCGAGGCGGTGATGCACCTCTTGGGCTTTCGCGAGCGCAACATCTACGGCGCGTCCTACTCGGTGAAGAAGAAGATCACCATGACGGACCTGCTGTTCCGCGCCGACCTTGTAATCCGCAACGAGATCGACGTCACCGAGCATTAGCTGCGGCGCAACGGCGTCGAGGTGCTCCCGGCCCGCGCCTACTTCACCGGGCCGCACGAGATCGCCCTCGACTTCCATGACGGGCGCGGCCAGCGGCGGATCACCGCCGACAAGGTTGTCGTGGCGACCGGCACCAAGACCATGCGCGACCCCAACATCTCGTTCGACGGCTAGCGCATCTTCACCAGCGACGACATCCTGTCGCTCGAGGAGCTGCCGCGCACCCTCGTCGTCATCGGCGCCGGGGTGATCGGGCTGGAATACGCCACCATCTTCTCGACCCTGGGCGTGCGCGTGACCCTGATCGACAAGCGTCCGCGCCTGCTCGACTTCGTCGACGGCGAGATAACCGACACGCTGGCCTAACTGATACGCCAGCACCGCGTGACCCTGCGCCTGGGCGAGGGCGTGAAATCGGTCGAGCCCTGCGAGGGGCTGCACGGTCCCGCGGTGCGCGTGTGCCTGGAGAGCGGCAAGCAGGTGACGGCCCAGAAGGCGCTGTATGCCACCGGGCGCAACGGCGCGACCGCGGACCTCGAACTGCACACGGCCGGCCTCGGCACCGACGACCGCGGCCGCCTGACGGTCAACGGGGATCACCAGACCGCGGTGCCGCACATCTATGCCACCGGCGACGTCATCGGCTTCCCCTCGCTTGCCTCGATCTCGATGGAGCAGGGCCGGCTGGCGGCCTGTCATGCCTTCGGCCACCCGGCGCATTCGGTCGCCGAACTGTTCCCCTATGGCATCTACACCATCCCCGAGATCTCGGTGGTCGGGAAGAGCGAGGAGGAGCTGACGCGCGCCGGCGTGCCCTACGAGGTCGGCAAGGCCTTCTATCGCGAGATCGCCCGCGGCCAGATCATCGGCGACCACACCGGCATGCTGAAGCTGATGTTCCAAACCGAGACGCGCAGGATGCTCGGCGTGGCGATCATCGGCGAGGGCGCGTCCGACCTGATCCATATCGGCCAGGCCGTGCTCGCCCACGAGGGCACCATCGACTATTTCGTCGACACGGTGTTCAACTATCCGACCCTGGCCGAGTGCTACAAGACGGCCGCATTCGACGGCATCAACCGGCTGGAATAGCGCCGCCCACGCCTCTCTAGTGGATCCCCAGCGCCGCCTCGCCCCGCTCGAGGACGACCGGCATGATCAGATCCTCCTCGTCGTCCAGGTGCCGGCCCAGCCCGGCCGCCAGCGCCGCCAGCGCGCCGGCCAGCCGCGGCGTCGCGTTCGCGATCTCGCCCGGCGCCTCACCGATGGCCCCCCCGATCGCAGCGTCCAACGCGACGATCTGCTCATAGGCCGCATACAGCAGCTCGTGGATGCGGTGGTGATCGCCCTCCAGCAGCGCGATCCCCTTTTCCATGCGCGCGTCGGAACGCGCGAAGATCGGGAAGTAGTGGTACTCCTCGATCTTGTGATGGGTGTCGAGCTCGCCGAGGAAGAAGCTCGCGCGCGGCATGAACCACTGGTGGAAAGCCTCGGCCTCGACCTGCTTCGCATCGAGCTTCGCGACCGCGTCGGGCAGCGCCGCGCCGAAGTCGCGGAACATGTTGTGGCGCGCCAGCCAGAAGTCCGACCAGGGGCCGGCGTTGGGGTGCCCCTCCCACACCGTGCGCGGGAACGTGCCCAGCAGATAGGCGTAGTCCGCGGGCAGGGCCGCGCGGCGGTCCAGCACCAGCTCGTCGGGAGTGTCGGATGTCTCGTTCATGGAAGCGGGGATACACCACCGGCCGGCATGTGGGAAGGCCGCCGCCGCACGCGTGACGCCCGGCCCGCAATCGCGCTATGAAGCGCGCTCAGCCCGCGAGGAACGCACCATGAACTACCGCACCTTCGACCCCGACAAGATCGACCACCAGCAATGCTACCGCCTGCTGATCGGCTCGGTCGTGCCCCGGCCGATCGCCTGGGTCAGCTCGATCGATTCCGAAGGTGTGCCCAACCTCGCCCCCTTCTCGTTCTTCACCATGGTCTCGCACGTCCCGCCCATGGTCTCGATCTCCGTCGGCGAGCGCGAGCGCCGCAAGAAGGACACCGCGGCCAACATCGCGGCGACCGAGGGATACGTGATCCACGTCGTCTCGGACGGCTGGGAGACGCGGATGAACGCCAGCTCGGCCAACTTCGAGCCCGAGGAGGATGAGTTCGCGGCTCTCGGCCTCGAAACCGTGCCCTCGGACCTGGTGCCGGCACCGCGCATCAGGGACATCCCCGTGGCGATGGAGTGCGCCCACGAGCAGACGATCGAGTTCGGCGACGAATGGCGCACCCACCTGGTGATCGGCCGGGTGCTGCGCTGGCACGTGCGCGAGGATCTGATGCTCGAGGACAAGTACATCAACCCCGGCAAGCTGGCGCCGGTGGGCCGGCTGGGGGGCCCGCGCTACTGCCGCACCCACTCGATCTTCCAGATGCGCGCGCCCTACGTGCAGCCGGATATCGCGCACCCGAACGAGCCGGAGAACGGCTCGGACTAGGCCGTCGTCCCGGAAAATCAGTGCTCAACTAGAAGATGTAGATTTTGGAGAACGCTTTCTGAATACCATCGCCAAGCACAATTCGCTCGGTTCCGGAATCCAGAGATATTTGCTGATTAAGCAACCGGCGATCACTGACACCGAAAGATGATGCGATGCCCTGCAGAAAGCAGATCGCCTCTTCGACGCTTTGCAACCCGCTGTTCAACAGCACGAGCGTCGCATTCACCCGGGAATTTGGTGTCGTGATGTTGTAGACGAAACAATTGGTCTCGCATCCGGCTGCTGCGCGCACCTTCTGCTGAACGCTTTCGGTACCGTAGACCTGCTCCAGAATCGACCTTACGAGCGGATCTTCCGATTCAATAATCGCGTCGAAACCCTGCCCGCGGAGAAAGATCAGATTCGGCGCTGTGTTCGATTGACCGATTCTCAGTCCGCTCCACGACTGCATGTCGTCGATCGCTTCGCGAACCCCGAAATCCTTGTACTCGTCGAGGGGCAAGAAGCCGAAAGGGTCCGGCGCAAAAGCGATCGCAACATCTGTGGTGCGAAACGGAGTCGGATCACTAACCGACTGCGCGACTTCAACATGCTGCGCTTCAGGTCGATGTATCCGGCCCGCCAGAGTAGCGCCAGGCGAAGCGATCAGCACGGCGGGCAGGATCAATCCAAACAATTCGCGAATGCATTTCGTCACAAACACCTGCCCATTACCCTATGCCGTCGTCTCCTCGGCCAGCCCTAGCTCGGCGATCATCGCCTCGCGCATGGCGAACTTCTGGATCTTGCCGGTGACGGTCATCGGGAATTCGTCGACGAACTTCACGTAGCGCGGAATCTTGTGGTGGGCGATCTGGCCCCGGCAGAAGTCCCGGATCTCCTCGTCGGTTGCGTGCTCGCCCTCGGCCAGCTTCACCCAGGCGCACAGCTCCTCGCCGTACTTGGCATCGGGCACGCCGATCACCTGCACGTCCGAGATCTTGGGGTGGCGGTACAGGAACTCCTCGATCTCGCGCGGATACAGGTTTTCGCCGCCGCGGATCACCATGTCCTTGATGCGCCCGACGATGTTGAAGTAGCCGGCGTCGTCCATGGTCGCCAGGTCGCCGGTGTGCATCCAGCCCGCCGGGTCGATCGCCTCTGCGGTCTTTTCGTCGTCGTTCCAGTAGCCGCGCATCACCGAGTAGCCGCGGGTGCACAGCTCGCCCGTCGCGCCCGGCGCGACGATGCGGCCGGCCTCGTCGACTATTTTGATCTCCACATGCGGGTGGATGCGCCCGACGGTCGAGACCCGGCGTTCGAGCTCGTCGTCGATCGAGGTCTGGGTCGAGACCGGGCTGGTCTCGGTCATGCCGTAGCAGATGGTCACCTGGTCCATATGCATCCGCTCGATCACCCGGCGCATCACCTCCACCGGGCAGGGCGAGCCGGCCATAATGCCGGTGCGCAGGCTCGACAGGTCGAACCCCTCGAACGCCGGGTGGTCGAGCTGGGCGATGAACATGGTCGGCACGCCATACAGGCCGGTGCAGCGTTCCGCCGCCACTGTCTCCAACGTCGCCAGCGGGTCGAACGCGTCGGACGGATAGACCATCGCCGAGCCGTGGATCATGCAGGCGAGATTGCCCAGAACCATCCCGAAGCAGTGGTAGAGCGGCACCGGGATGCAGATCCGATCGTCCGGCGTCAACGCCATGGTCTCGCCGATAAAGTGGCCGTTGTTGAGGATGTTGTGGTGGGTCAGGGTCGCGCCCTTGGGCGAGCCGGTGGTGCCCGAGGTGAACTGGATGTTGATCGGATCGTCGAACTGCAGCCTCGGCGCCAGCGCCGCGACCGCACCGTGGCCCGCCTTGGCGCCCATCGCCAGGATCTCGTCGAACCCATAGGTGCCCGGCACGGCCGCCTCGCCGATCTGGATGACGGTTCGCAGGTGCGGCAGCCGCGCCGACGACAGCGCGCCGGGCGCCGCTGCGTCGAGTTCGGGCGCCAGCTCGCGCAGCATGCCCAGATAGTCCGACGTCTTGAACCGCGCGGCGGTGATCAGCGCCGTGCATTCCACCTTGTTCAGCGCGTATTCGAGCTCGGCCAGCCGGTAGGCCGGGTTGATGTTGACCAGGATCAGGCCGGCCTTGGCCGTCGCGAACTGGGTGATCGCCCATTCGGCGATGTTGGGGGACCAGATGCCGATCCGCGATCCCGGCTCCAGCCCGAGCGCGATCAGGCCGGCGGCGAGGTCGTCGACCCGCGCCCTGAGCTCGGACCAGGACCATTTGATGCCCTGGTGGCGGACGACCAGCGCGTCGCGGTCGGCCCAGCGCGCGGCGGCCAGGTCGAAGTGCTGGCCGATCGTGTCGCCGATCAGCGGCGCATCGGATGCGCCGTGGACATAGCTCTGTGTGAGTGGCTGGTGCATCGCGGTCCGCGCCCTCCCCTGCTCCGGACAATGCCGAGCCTAGCAGAAAAACGCGGACGGGCGCGCGAGGATCAATCCCCTACGGCGGCCTCCGGAACGGCGCTCGTCAGGCGGACGATCTTGTCGATCAGGTCGTTGATGTCGACCGGTTTGGTGACGTAGTCGTCCATGCCGGCATCGAGAATCCGCTCGCGGTCGCCCGACATGGCGTGGGCCGTGACGCCGATGACCGGTGTCTCGGCCGCTCGCGTTCCCAGCGTTCGCAGCCGGCGTGCCGCCTCGATTCCGTCCATCTCGGGCATCTGGACGTCCATCAGCACGATATCGAAGGCGCAATCGCGCAGTGCCGTCAGCGCCTCGATTCCGTTCACGGCCAGATCGACGTGGTAGCCGCGCTTGCGCAGCTGGGTCGACATGATCATCTGGTTGGTCTGATTGTCCTCGACGAGCAGGACGCGTGTCGAAGTGCGCTGCGCGAGTGTCGACAATGCCTGCCTATCTGACGGGACACGGGCGACATCCGCGGCCGGCCGTATCGTCTCGGCGGTTGCGGCGGCGCCATCGGCGCACAGGCATCTGCGCAGGGCCCCTGGACGAAACGGCTTGGGCAGCGCGGCATCGAACCCATGCGCACGCGCCGCACTGTCGGTGTTGATCTGTCCCGAAGACGAGGACAGGACGAGGCGCATGCCCTCCGCAAGGCCCTGCTCGCGCAACGTTTCCACGAAGTCGAGGCCGTCGGTACCGGGCATCAGGTGGTCGACGATGGCGAGTTCGAAGGGCGCCCCGGCGTCGCGAGCGGTCCGGGCCTTGCGAAGTGCTGCCTTGGCACCGATTGCCAGCGTCACGTCGGCCCCCAGCGCGACAAGCTGCTTTTCGAAAATCATGCGGTTCGTCTCGTTGTCGTCGACGATGAGGACGCGCATATCCGACACCGAATCCTCGATGTCCGTGGCCCAGTGCATCGGCGAACGCCCGACATGCGTGTCGATTTCGAACCAGAAGATGCTCCCGCCCTGCGGACGCGCCGCGACGCCGATCGCACCACCCATCATCGACACAAGCCGCTCGCAGATCGCCAACCCAAGGCCGGTGCCCCCATACTGCCGGGTCACCGAACCGTCGGCCTGGGCGAACAGCCGGAAGATGTGCTCGCGCTTGTCCTCAGGCACGCCGACACTGGTATCGATTACCTCGAAGCGAAGCGCGACGCGATCGGAATCGGCACCCGCCTTGGCCGCGACCTCGATCATCACCCCGCCCTCGGCGGTGAACTTGATGGCGTTGTGTATCAGGTTGAGCAGAACCTGGCGCAGCCGTCCCTGGTCTCCGACGACCGTCTCGGGCACATCCGGCGCCACATAGACGGACAGGTCGAGGGACTTCGACTGTGCCGCCGACCCCAGGAGTTCGACGGTGCCGTCGAGCAGGGCGACCAGGTTCAGTTCGGCGCCCTCGATCTTGAGGCTTCCAGCCTCGATCTTCGAGAAATCGAGAATATCGTTGAGGATGACCAGCAACGATTCACCCGAGCGCAGAATTGTGTCCGTATGGCTGCGCTGTTCCTCGTCGAGCGGTGTGTCGACCAGGAGCCCCGCCGTTCCCAGCACGCCGTTCAGCGGCGTCCGGATCTCGTGGCTCATGTTGGCAAGGAATTCCGCCTTGGCCTTCTCGGCGGCAAGTGCCCGGTCGCGCTCGTCCGCGAGTTCGATGTTCTGACGGCGCATCGCCCGCGCGACAACGAACAACGCAAACGTGGGCAACAGGAACGCGGCGATCGCGATCGCCGCGCTGTCGATGGCGAACTCCACGAACTCCGCACGCACCTGTGGGGCGGAGTCGAGGCCGATCAGGTCGTCGAACCCGGCGGTGCCGCCTACGTGGCCACACTCCTTAAATCCGCAGCCATCACACCCAAGAAGTCGGCGATCGACCTTTCCGCCGGTCTCGGCGGCGGCGTGCGACATCTCTCAAACACGATGGGACTCTGGATTCCGGGGATGGAACCCGACGCAGAGCTGGCCAAGCGCGGCCACGCGATCTCCGTGAAGAGCGGTCTCGCCAAGAAGGCGCCGATTTCGGCCTACGAACCGTCCACGCTCGACCTGCCGGAATCGAAGTACCACGCGATCCTGCTGCGCGACCGGCTTTACCGGATGGACACGCGCCCCGAGGTGCTCGCCAAGATCCGCGCTGCGCTGAAACCGGGCGGCTACTTCATCCTCACCGACTTCGCCTTGCCCGACGATGCCCGACGCGAGGAAGCGACCCTGACGGAATGGCGCGAGCTCGACCCGAAAGCGCCCTCGCTTTGGACGGCGAGCGGTTACCGTGCGGCGCTGAAGAAGCTTGGCTACGAGCTGCGAGCCTTCGAAACCGACAGCCAGGCCTACCGCGATATGGTAATCACGAGCTGGACGAGCTTCGTCGACGGCCTGTCCCAGGCCGAGCTCACCGAATCCTTTGTCGACGAGATGATGCGCGAGGCCGAAACCTGGCTCCGTCGCGGCCGGGCGCTGCAGTCGGGCGCGCTGGTCCACCTGCACGCGCTGGCCCGCGTGCCGCAGCAGGGCCCGGCCCAGTAGACCCGGTCGTGCCTGAGCCTACTCCTCCGGCTCTGTCGTGAACTGCAGCGGGTGGCCGCCGCGCCGGGCCAACTCGTTCGCCGCGCTCGCCTTGGTCTCGGCCACATCGCGGGTGTAGACCGCAACGACGCAGGCGCCGCGTCGGTGCGCCGTCATCATCACCCGGTAGGCCGCGTCGTCGCCCATGCCGAAGACCGCGCGCAGCACGTCACGACGAATTCGCGCGGCGTGTAGTCGTCGTTCAGCAGCAGCACCTTGTGCAGGCGCGGGCGCTCGGTCCTGACCGTCGTCTTGGATTTCGTTCCGGTGTCGTAGTCGCCCATCGGATCCGCGCTTGCGAGAAACCACCAGACCGCCGCGCGGCTGGTGGGCCCGGCAGGACTCGAACCTGCGACATGACCGTTATGAGCGGTCCGTTCTGACCAACTGAACTACGGGCCCACTGAGCCCCGCGGGGGCAATTCCCCTATAGCACAGGCTCGCGTGCCCCGGCAGGCAAACATGCGCGAAGGGCGCCACCGGGCGCCCTTCGACACGTCCCGCCGGCAGGGCCGATTCAAGGCCGGCAGACGTAGTAGCAATTCTGCACGTCATGCTCGAGTTCGTTCACCTGGACCGAGCCGAACCCGGCCTCGGTGAAGATCTCCACCGCTTGCTGGCGTCCCCACATGGCGCCGAGCCCCTCGCCGCCCTGCTGGGCCAGCGACACGGTCATGCAGTGCATGCACGACACAGTGTAGAGCAGGGTGCCGATGGGGTGGTCGACATTCTCGTGCACATGGCTGGAGCCGTTGATGTCCTGCGCCAGGTACACCCCGTCCGCGGCGAGCGTGCGGCGGATGCCCTGGCCGACATGTTCACCGCCACGATCGAGGGCGCCTTCATCATGTCGAAGACGCTCAGGGAGCCGAAGCTCGTCGCGGCCCAGATCCGCCTCTACCTCGACTTCGTCGAACTGCTGTTCGCCGGCGACTGACCGTTAGGTCTGCGCGAACGAAAAAGGCCGGCGCAACGCACCGGCCTTTTCCTGTTCAAAACTGCATTCCCGCCTAGTGGTCGAGGAAGCTGCGCAGCTTGCGCGACCGGGACGGGTGCTTGAGCTTGCGCAGCGCCTTCGCCTCGATCTGGCGGATGCGCTCGCGCGTCACCGAGAATTGCTGACCGACCTCTTCCAGCGTGTGGTCGGTGTTCATGCCGATGCCGAAGCGCATGCGCAGCACACGCTCCTCGCGCGGGGTCAGCGAGGCGAGCACGCGGGTCGTGGTCTCGCGCAGGTTCGACTGGATCGCCGCGTCGACGGGCAGGACCGCATTCTTGTCCTCGATGAAGTCGCCGAGATGCGAATCCTCCTCGTCGCCGATCGGCGTCTCGAGCGAGATCGGCTCCTTGGCGATCTTGAGCACCTTGCGCACCTTCTCCAGCGGCATGTGCAGCCGGCCGGCCAGCTCCTCCGGGGTCGGCTCACGGCCGATCTCGTGGAGCATCTGGCGCGAGGTGCGCACCAGCTTGTTGATCGTCTCGATCATGTGCACCGGGATGC
This sequence comes from Rhodospirillaceae bacterium, assembly GCA_038117265.1. GTDB lineage: Bacteria > Pseudomonadota > Alphaproteobacteria > UBA6615 > UBA6615 > JAYPUG01. Next base: position 729 of record JAYOFO010000046.1, on the reverse strand, counting down.
GGATCGTGCGCGCCTGGTCGGCGATCGAACGGGTGATCGCCTGGCGAATCCACCAGGTGGCGTAGGTCGAGAACTTGTAGCCGCGGCGGTACTCGAACTTGTCGACCGCCTTCATCAGCCCGATGTTGCCTTCCTGGATCAGGTCGAGGAACTGCAGGCCGCGGTTCGTGTATTTCTTGGCGATCGAGATCACCAGGCGCAGGTTGGCCTCGACCATCTCCTTCTTCGCCCGGCTCGCCTCCTTCTCGCCCTGCTGGACGGTCTGGACGATGCGGCGCAGCTCGGAGATCGGCAGGCCGACGCGCGCGGAAATCTCCATGATCTCCTTGCGGATGGCGCGAACCTCTTCGCCGTTCTTATCGGTGAACTTGCTCCAGCCCTTGCGCTTCAGGCGGGCGACCCGGCTGACCCAGCGCGGGTCGAGCTCGTTGCCCATATACTCCTCGAGGAAGTCCTCGCGCGTCACGCCCGCGTCGAGCGCCATGCGCAGCATCTTGCCCTCGAAGCTGGTGAGCCGGCGGTTCAGGCCGTACAGCTCGTCGACCAGCGCCTCGATACGGCCGTTGTTGAGCCGCACCTGATCCATGTACTCGACCAGCTCGTGCTGCAGCTTGCCGTAGCGCTTTTCCTGCGGGCCGGAGAGCTGGTCCGACTTGTTCTTGATGCCGGCGAGGCGCTGCTCCTGCAGCTTGCGCAGCTTCTTGTAGGTCTTGTCGATCGTGTCGAAGA
>JAYOFO010000045.1:0-22168 GCA_038117265.1 Rhodospirillaceae bacterium | reverse complement strand
GGGTTCGAATCCCTCTCCCTCCGCCATCCTGCTTCGCGCTATCGCGCTTCGCAGGATTTGCCGGAACTCCAGAATTCGAAGCAGGATGCCCTTCGAAGCTTCAGCGAAGAAGGGCTGTCGATGCACTACGTTTACCTGATCGAGAGCATCAGCACTCCTGGAGAGCGCTATGTGGGGATCACCGGCGATCTGAAACGGAGGATCGGACAGCACAACATTGCGAAAACTGGGCATACCGCGAAGTTTCGGCCATGGCGGTTGGTTGCCTACATTGCCTTCTCGGATCGCGAAAAAGCTGAGTCTTTCGAACGATATATCAAGTCGGGATCCGGTCACGCGTTTGCAAACAAGCGTCTTTGGTAACCGGGTCACAAAGTTGCTTTCGATCTGTATTCCGGCCATCACCCCACACAAACACCGCCCGCCCGTGCGCTATTCCTCCGGATGGTGCCGCGCGGCCCTTCAAGGGTTCGTGAGAGCCCAAAGCGGGCGTGAAAAATAGTCGCGGCGGGGCCTTGAACGGCGGCGCTGCGCTCCCAAATCCGCGCGGCTGGCCCTGACGGGTCGCCGGCGCGCAATCCCGTGCGTCCGATCCGCCCGGACTGCATTGAAACACCATCACCACACGGCCCAGTCGGCCCGCTTCGGCACCGTTCTCGGGATCGCACCCGGCGATGTGCCGGTCTATTCCTCGGACTACGAGACCGCCGACCGCACGGAACTGCCGAACCGGCAGGCCTACCGGAGCTACGTCGACGGCGTCTACATGGGCCACAAGTGGCAGTGCGTCGAGCTGGCGCGGCGCTGGATGTACCTGAACGAAGGCTACATCTTCGACGACATCGCCATGGCCTACGACATCTTCCAGCTCCGCCATGTGCGGCGGGTGGCCGACGACGCGCTGCTGCCGCTGCGTTCGTTCCGCAACGGTGCGAAGCGGCCGCCCGCGCCGGGCGCGCTGATGATCTGGAGAGAGGGCGGTGAGTTCGACGTCACTGGGCATGTGGCCGTGGTGACCGAGGTGCTGGCCGACCGGGTGCGTTGTGTGGAGCAGAATGTCGACCACGAGGTCTGGCCCGAGGGCCGCAACTGGGCGCGCGAGCTGCCGATGCGGGTCGACGATTCCGGCGGGCACTGGGTCTCGTGCACCTTTCCCGACACCGACATCCTCGGTTGGGTCATCCAGACCGACGACGACGCCCATGCCGAGACGATCGTCGATCCCGATCCGCGCCTGTTCCGCCCGGTGCTGCACGAGGTGCCCGCACGCGGACAGGCGGACGCGGCCTGGTTGGATACGGGAGACGCGGTCCAGGGCGCCTATGTCGAGATGATGGGCGGTTGCCGCCTCGTCGCGGACGATGCCGACCAGCACCGCTACTTCGCGATCAGCGAGACCGCCTACCGCGAGCTGCGGCGCGCGACCAACGAGCTGCACCGCATGTTCCTGCTCGCGACCGACTATGTCCTGCAGGACGACGACCGGCTGCGCCCGTTCAACCTTCCGCCCGCGCTGTGGTCGCGCATCCACCAGTCGTGGAACAACCGGCGGACCCAGATGATCTCGGGGCGGTTCGATTTCTCGCTCTCGGAACGCGGCCTCAAGGTCTACGAGTACAACGCCGATTCCGCGTCCTGCCACATGGAATGCGGTTTCGTGCAGGGCCGCTGGGCGGAGCATTTCGGCTGCGGCGCCGGCTGGTCGGCCGGCGAGGACCTGTTCGAAGGCCTCGTCGAGGCATGGGAGGAGTCCAGCGTCGACGACATCCTGCACATCATGCGCGACGACGACCTCGAGGAGGCCTATCACGCCCTCTACATGAAGTCGGCGGCCGAAACGGCGGGCATCCGGTGCAAGATCATCTCCGGTACCGAGGGCCTGCAATGGGGCGCCGACGGACAGGTGCTCGACGCGGACGGCGCGCCGATCAAATGGGTGTGGAAGACCTGGGCATGGGAGACCGCGCTCGACGAGATTCGTCACCAGCTCGACGACGATGAGGAGAAGCTGCGCCTGCATCGCACCATCGACCGCACGACCACGCCGCCGCGTCTCGTCGACGTGCTGTTGCGCGAGGAGGTGATGGTGTTCGAGCCGCTGTGGACGCTGATCCCCTCGAACAAGGCGATCCTGCCGGTCCTCCACAACATGTTTCCGAACCTGCGCTACCTGCTGAACAGCGGCTACGAGTTGACCGACGAGCTGCGGGCCACGGGCTATGTGGCCAAGCCGATCGTCGGGCGCTGCGGCGAGAACATCGCGATCTTCGACCGTCACGAGGAGCTGGTCCACGAGACGTCCGGCAAGTTCGAGGCGCGCGACCAAATCTACCAGGAGCTGTTCGGCCTGCCGAAGATCGACGGCCGGAACGTCCAGCTGGGGACCTTCTCGGTCGCCGGGACCTATGGCGGTGCGTGCGTGCGCGCCGATGTCTCGCCGATCATCACCAGCGACAGCGACATGTTCCCGCTGCGCATAGTCCCCGACGACGAGTTCCTCGCCGGGCTCGACGCCCAGGCGCGCTAGATACCCAAACCCGGCGCCGTTACCACTCTTCCGGAGTGTCGATCAGGGCGTGGGGCGGGCCAGTTCGGCGAGCGCGTCGGCATCCTCGATGATGATGCCCGTGCGCCCGTTGCGCACGCCGTGATCCTCCAGATTCTTGAAGGCGCGTGACAGGTTCTCCGGGGTGACCCCCAGGTAGGACGCCAGCAGCCGTTTCTCGAATGTCAGCTCGATCCGCCCGTTCGCACCGGTCTCGCGGTCGGTCGTGATGAGGAAGTTCGCGAGACGCTCGGTCGCGGTTCGCAGCTTCTGATTCTTGACGGTCTTGACCATCGAACGGAAGCCGCGCGCCAGCTCGCGCACCATTGCCTGGCAGAAGGCGATGTCGGTCTCCATCGCCTCGCGGATCAGGTCGGCCGGGATCAGCAGGATTCGCGACGGCTCCAGCGTGCGCGCCCTAGATTTCGATGTGCGTGCCGGCGCGCGGCACCGCGACGTTGCGCCCGCGGGCTTCGAGTTCGTGTGCCAGCGCGGCCTTCGCCTCGTCTTCGCCGTGGACCAGAAAGATTCGGGTGTCCCGGCTTTTGAGCCCTTCGACCCACTGGAGGAGCTGCGACTGCCCGGCATGGGCCGAAAAGCCGCCGAGTGTGTGGATCGTGGCCCTTACCGCGATCTCTTCCTGGCCGTAACGGTAGGTCCGCGTGCCATCGACCAGCGCCCGACCGGGCGTGCCCCGGGCCTGGAAGCCGACGATTATGACGTCGGTGTTGCTGTGCGAAAGATTGTGCCTGAGGTGATGGCGGATCCGGCCACCGGTGCACATGCCGCTCCCTGCGATGATGATTGCCCCGGACCGGACGCGGTTCAGCGCCATCGAATCCTCGGGACTGTGCGAGTAGCGAAGAACCGGCAGGTAGGATTCGAAGCTGCCGGGCCGGTCGGCCTTGAGGGCCCGCCTGTCCGACCGGTTAAACGCGTCGAGGTGGCGTTGGTAGATTTCGGTCGCGGCGATCGCCATCGGGCTGTCGAGATAGACCAAGTGTTCCCGCAGCTTCCCGCGGTGATAGAGCTCGCCCAGGCGGAAGAGTATCTCCTGGGTCCGGCCGACGGCGAACGCGGGTATCAGGATGTTGCCGCCGTTCGCCGATGCGCCCCCGATGATGTCCTCGAGCTCTGCCAGCGTGTCGTCCATGCTGCGATGGTCCCGGTCGCCATAGGTTGCCTCCAGAAGCAGGACATCGGCGTGTCGGACGGTCTCGGGATCGCGCAGGAGGGCCGCCGAACTGTTCCCCAGATCGCCCGAGAACACGATCCTGCGGCGCTTGCCGCGGCCGAGGCGGGCCGGGGGATCGCCCCGGCGCTGTCCTACATGGTGGCGGGCGCCGTCCGCGACGGCCGGCTGAGCACGATCCTCGACGAATTGTCACCGGCCCCCGTCCCGGTCCATTTGGTCCGTCCGGCGGGACGGCTGGTGCCGCCGCGGGTGCGCGCGTTCATGGATTTTGCGGCGCCGCGGCTGGCCGAGGCGCTGGCAGACCTCGCCCCGGAGGGGCCGTCGCGGCGCCTCCGCGCAGATCAGTCGTAGAACGCGATCGTCCGGGTCTCGATCGACTCGCGCGGGGCGGCATTCGCCGGGCTCGACGGGTCGTCGAAGGCCGTGTGCGCCGTCCAGCGTGCGCGGCCATCCCGCTCGGTGTCGTAGCACTTGAGCAGGATCACCTCGTCGGGTTGCATCCGCGGAAAATAGACCCAGCGATGTGCCGGGTTGTAGCGGGTACGCTGGATCTCGCCGACCCGGTCTCCATAGACCAGATCCATCAGGATCATGTCCTCGTCGTCGATCGACTGGGCGTCGGCGATGCCCAGCGGCGCCTCCTCGACGGTGCCGCGGATCGAGCGCCAGACATTGACATAGACATAGCGCTTGGCGAGCGCCGCCTCGGCCTCGTCGGGCGGCAGCAGATCGCGCACGCGCTGCGGGCCGGACTTGTCGGTGTAATCGTTGTGCACGACGCGCACCGGCTCGCGGAGTTTCTTGGCCGTGCGCGTCTCCACATCGTTGACGCGGATCGTGTGGTCGAACACCAGCACCCGCGATGCGCCGGTCGAGGCCTTCACGATGGCCTCGACCTCGGGGTTGTAGACGTTCTCGATCTGGCCGGAATCCAGGAAGTCGGTGACCGCGCTGGGGTGGCGCTCCAGTGTGAAGCCGTTGACGTCGAGCGACAGCTGGTCGGCGACCGCGCGGGCATCGTAGATCGGCACCGTGCGCGGGTCGGGCACCTCGTCGCGGACGTTCGACTCGCCCATATCGGCGATGCGGGTGACCGGCCGGATGCCGTTGTCGACGACATAATTCACCGAGGCCTCGACGAAGGGCAGGTCGAGCGTGTGGTAAGCGGGCTGCATGGCGGTCTGGCCTCCTGGTCTCGAATGACTGCGCCTGTGTTCCCCAAACAAATAGCCCTCGTGGCCGATGTGTCGAGGATTAAATTCGCGAATCGCGGTGCGACGTTTGGGGCATGGCTCCGGCACGCGCGAACCGATAAACCATCGCCGTGATGGAAGACACGCAAGTCCTGATTGTCGGCGGCGGGCCCGTCGGCCTGATGACCGCGCTCGAGCTCGCGCGGTTCGGCGTGCGCGCGATCCTGGTCAACGACGGTGCCGAGACCGCGCTGCACCCCAAGGCGAACGCGATCAACGCGCGCTCGATGGAGCATTTCCGCCGGCACGGGCTGGCCGCGAAGCTGCGCGCCGTCCCGCTGCCCGGCGATTATCCCACCGACGTCTGCTACGTGACCCGGCTGACGGGGCGCGAACTCGCGCGCCTGCACATGCCGTCGGCCGAAGATGCCGTCGCCGAGGCCCGCGCGGGAACCAGCTGGTACGACTGCGCCGAGCCGCCCCACCGGTGCTCGCAGATCTGGCAGGAGGCGATCCTGCGCGAGGCGGCGACCGCACGCGCGGGCATCGATGTGCGGTTCTCGCACCGGCTCGAGGAATTCCGGCGGACCGGCGAGGGCATCGTTGCGCGCGTCCGCGACCTCGTCGGCGAAACCGAGTACCAGGTCTCGGCCTTGCACCTGGTGGGCGCTGACGGCGGCCGGTCGTTCGTCCGGCGGACGCTTGGTATCCCGTACGAGGGCGAGGGCGGGGTGGTGCGCCGGATGATGGGCGGCGCGATGATGGCGACCCTGTTTCGTGCCGACCGAAATGCCGGCTGGCTCTCGTTGGATCGCGCCTGGCAGTACTGGGTGGTCGCGCACGACATCCGCGCGCTGCTGATCACGGTGGACGGCGCCGACCGGTTCGTCCTGCTGACCCGCATCCCCGACGATGTGGATCCCGACATGATCGACGACCTGGCGCTGCTCGAACGCGCGGCGGGCCGACCAGTGGATGCCGAGATCATTCTGCGCCAGCCCTGGACGGCGGGGCACGCGCTTCTGGCGCAAAGCTACGGCGGCGATCGGGTCTGGCTGGTCGGCGATGCGGCGCACCTGTTCACGCCGACGGGCGGGCTCGGCATGAACACCGGGCTCGACGATTGCGTGAACCTGGCCTGGAAGCTGGCCGCCGACGTCAACGGCTGGGCCGGTCCCGGCCTGCTGGCCAGCTACGAGGCCGACCGGCGGCCGATCGGTGCGCGCAACCTGGGCTTCGCGCGGAGCTTCGCCGAATCGATCGGGACGTTCGACGTCGATGCCTGCGTAGATGACGACACGCCCGAGGGCGAGGCCGAGCGCGCGCGTCTCGCCGCGCACCTGGCCGATCACAGCCGGCGCGAGATGGTCATCCCGGGGATTGCGCTCGGCGTGCGCTATGCCGATTCGCTCCTGATCCGGGACGACGGCACGCCGCCGGTGCCCGACGACGCCTACGATTACGTGGCGACCGCGAAGCCGGGGCATCGCGCGCCCCATGTCTGGCTGGCGGACGGTGCGGCGTTGTGCGATCGGTTCGCCGACGGCTTCACCCTGTTGCGCACCCGCGCCGAGAGCGATCCGTGGCCGATCCTGGATGCTGCCGGAGCGGTCGGCGTGCCCGTCGAGCTGCTCGATGTGTTCGAGCCGTCAGTGGCCGCGCGCTACGAGGCGGGGCAGGCGCTGATCTTTCCCGATGGCCATGTGGCATGGCGCGGTGATACCGCGCCCGACGATGCCGGCGCGCTGATCGAGCGGGTGCGCGGCGCCTGAGGGCGGCGGCGCGTCAGGGCCGTTCGGCGCTGTTCGTTATCTCGGGTGTCCGCGACCCGAAAGCGCACTCCCTATCGCCGGCCGCCGCATCGATCGGCGCGCGCCTGCGCTCGTACGGCGGGTGGCTCCGGATATCGGCGACACGGTTGGCCAGGCCTTCCTAAAGGGCGGCGCTCGGCCGTCTCTTGATTGCGTCGTACCAGCGGTTAGCGTTGGCGGCGCCGTCGGGCAGCGTAAGCTTGAGCCAGCCGGCGAATTCGACCGCAACGAACGCCATGATGTCGGCGGCGGTGAAGGTTTCGCCAGCGAGATATTCGCTGTCGGCCAGCGCGCCGTCGAGCACCGCGAAGAATCGTTCGGTCCGCAACCGCCCGCGCGCGCCCAGTTCGGGGATCTGCGCATAGTCGTGGGGGCCGGTCAGGGCGCGGCCTTCGAGGCGGGGTGCCGTGTTGCGAAGGGCTTCGCCGACGGCGAGGAAGCCGTCGATCTCCGAACGCCATACCCAGTCGGCCACCCGCGCGCGTTCCGCGGCACCTGTTCCCAGCAGCGGCGGCGCAGGATGGGTCTCTTCGAGGTAGCGCCAGCAGGCCTGGGTCGAGAAGAAACGCGCGCCGTCGTCGGTCTCCAGCACCGGGACGGTGCAGAAGGGATTGATGGCGCGGAATGCCTCGCCGAGCTGTTCTTGCTCGCGGAGGTTCACCTCGACGGTCTCGATGGCGTCGCGCAGGCCCTTCTCGGCGATGAACATGCGCACGAGCCGCGGGCTCGGTGCGGTGGCGCAGTCGTAGAACTTCATCGGGGGAATCCTTGTGGCGGCGGTCGTGGGTCGCCCGAGCTTAGGCGCAACAAGCGGCTGCGATCAAACGCGCCAGGCTCAACCCCCGATATTGCGCAGGATGTGCTTCTCGTACTGTTCGAGGTCCCCCTTCGGGGGTTCCGGCTGGCTTGCGCAGGCAACGAGGAGGGAGGCGGCGATTGCGAGCAAGAGGGCCAGGCGCAAGTGCGAAGCGGGATCGATCTGTGCCATGTGGGAAAGGTGGGGGCGGTCTGTTCGGCTTGCAAGACACGGCCGTGTAACTTGGCGTGACGATCCGCTTCACGTTGGGCGCGCATATCGATATACGGTCGACGCCATGAATGACGGGAATCCCATTGAGACGGTCGAGGCGCCGGCGGAAATTCTCTGGCGCTGCCTGCTTGAGGTCATCGAGGCGCCCGAGCGTTTCTCGAAAGAGGTTACCGGTGCGGAGGTCTTTGCGCGGGTCGACGGGACATACGGCCGCACCGTGACGACCGAACTCGGCGTGCGGACCGAGCGGATCGACATCGACAACGCCAGGCGCGAGTTGGTGTTCGAGATGATCGAGGATTCGCCCTGCGCGGGCCGGATCGTCGTCCGCGTGTTCGAAAACCCGGGCGTGCCCGGAATGCTCTCGATTCTCGAATGCACGATAGACCTCGCGGCGGCGACGAAGCGCGCCGCCGCCGCCATCTCCGCCATCACAGACGAGATGCGCGATACGATCGCGGCCGTAAAGGTCGCGGCCGAATCCGTGCCCCGCTAGTCACCGACGAACCCTTTAACTGTTCGTGGCATCCGCGCGGGACTCGCTGATTTCGCGGCGGCTACGGCATCGCCGGAAACAACATACAATTCATGTAGTATATATTAATACACAAAAATAATGGACTCATTCGATAACAATCGCATATATGTGTTGTAATTCATAATTCACCGAATATTGGTGTGTAATGGAATCGTTCCCGTTGTTCTTCCGGCTTGGCGGCCGCCGCGCGTTGGTCGTCGGCGGCGGTGCGGCCGCCGTTGCCAAGGCGCGGTTGCTGCGATCGGCCGACGCCAACGTGACCATCGTCGCGCCGCGTGCCGCTGCGGAAATTCGTGCCTGGCACGCGGATGGCGATGTCCGGTGGCTGGCTCGGCGGTTTCGAGCCGACGATCTGGACGGTGTTGCGCTGGCCATCGCGGCAACCGGTCTGGCCGAGATCGACGAGGCGGTCGGGTGTGCGGCATCCCACGCGCGGATTCCCTTCAACGCCGTCGATCGCCCGGATATCTCCGATTTCATTTTCCCCTCGATCGTCGATCGATCTCCTGTCGTTGTGGGCATCTCCACCAACGGGGCCTCGCCGGTACTGGCGCGCCGGTTGCGCGAACGCATCGAAGCGATGCTTCCGGCCAATCTCGGCCGTCTCGCGACCTTCCTCGCGAGTTTCCGTGGCGCGGTTGCGGCAAAGATCGGTCCCTTCGAAGCCCGGCGGCGGTTCTGGGAAGACGTGCTCGACGGGTCGGTTGCGCGAGATGTTCTCGAAGGCAACGAACGCGACGCGCGTCAGGCCATGCTGTCGCGGATTAACCGTTTCGAAGACGATGTGGCGCGACACGGCCACGTGGACATCGTCGGCGCCGGTCCGGGCGATCCGGAGCTTCTGACCCTCAAGGCGTTGCGCGCCATCCAGGATGCCGACGTTGTCGTTCACGATCGGCTGGTGAGCGATGCGATCCTGGACCTGGTCCGCCGCGACGCACGGCGCATCTATGTCGGCAAACGGAAGTCGAACCATTCGGTCCCGCAGGACGGGATCAATGATCTGCTCATCTCGCTGACACGTGGCGGCGAGCGCGTCGTCCGCCTCAAGGGCGGCGATCCGTTCGTCTTCGGGCGCGGCGGCGAGGAGCTCGAGGCGCTTCGTGCGGCGGGCGTTCCGGCCCGCGTCGTCCCCGGCGTCACCGCCGCGACAGGGTGCGCGGCGGCTGCCGGCCTGCCGCTGACCCATCGCGAACATGCGTCGGCCGTGACCTTCGTTACGGGCCATGGCGTTGACGGCGAGCCCGATGTCGACTGGGCGGCGCTTGCTGCGCCGCGCCACACGCTCGTCGTCTACATGGGCCTGTCGCGCGCTGGCACGCTCGCCGCGCGCCTGATCGACCATGGTCGCGCGCCGGAAACGCCCATCGCCATTGTCGAGAACGGAACCCGGCCCGACCAGCGCGTCGTGACGGGGACGCTGGCCGACACCGCCGACCTTGTCGCGATGTTCGCGGTTGGGGCGCCGGCCCTGATCGTCGTCGGCGAAGTCGCGGCGTTGGCCGATGCGGCCCGTGCGGTGGCGGTGCGTGCGGCCGAACAGAACGTACAAGTGGAGTATGGAACATGAGCGGAAAAGTGATCTGTGCGAACCGGCTGCGAGACGGGATCGTCGTCTACCTGGCGGCGGGCAACGAATGGTCCGAATGGATTTCCCGCAGCGAGATCGCCCGCGACGATGTGACAGCCGAGGTGCTCCTCGCGAAGGCGCGCCGGGCCGAAGCCGACCGCATTGTCATCGACCCCTATCTGATCGATGTCACCGAAATCGACGGCGAGGTGTGTCCGGTGCGCTATCGCGAGCGAATTCGCGCCTCGGGACCGAGCGTGCGTCCCGACCTGTCGAAACAGAACCGCGTGCCCGGTGTGAGCGGGGAGGGAGCCTGAGCCGTGTACCTGTATGACGAAATCGACCAGAGTCTCGTTGATGAGCGGGTCGTCCAGTTCCGCGACCAGGTCCGGCGGCGCATGTCGGGCGAACTCTCGGAAGACGAGTTCAAGCCGTTGCGCCTGATGAACGGTGTATACCTACAGCTCCACGCCTACATGCTGCGTGTCGCGATTCCGTACGGAACGCTCTCGTCGGAACAACTGCGCAAGCTGGCCTGGATCGCGCGCAAGTACGATCGCGGCTACGGGCACTTCACGACCCGCCAGAACCTCCAGTTCAATTGGCCGGCTCTGGAGAATCTGCCCGACATCCTCGCCGAGCTGGCGAGCGTCCAGATGCACGCGCTGCAGACCAGCGGCAACTGCATCCGCAACGTCACGGCCGACCAGTATGCAGGCGTGGCGGCCGACGAGGTGGTCGATCCGCGGATTCATGCCGAGATCATCCGGCAATGGTCGACACTGCACCCCGAATTCTCGTTCCTGCCGCGCAAGTTCAAGATCGCGGTGACGGGGGCGTCGGCAGACCGGGCGGCGGTCAAGGTTCACGACATCGGACTGGTGGCGAAGCGCAACCCGGCGGGCGAGCTCGGCTTCGAGGTGATTGTGGGGGGCGGTCAGGGCCGCACGCCGATGGTCGGCCCGACGATCCGCGAATTCCTGCCCGAGCGTCACTTGCTGTCGTATCTCGAGGCGGTCCTGCGCGTGTACAACCAGCTCGGGCGCCGCGACAACATGTACAAGGCCCGCATCAAGATACAGGTCCACGAGACCGGGGTCGCGGCGTTCACCGAGATGGTGGAACGCGAGTGGGAGGCCATCCGCGATTCGGCGGTCGACCTGCCGGCCGGCGAGAGGGAGCGGATCGCTGCCTACTTCATCGCGCCGCGCTATGCGCCGCCGGGCGATGCCGTGGCGACGCATACGCGTCACCTCGCCGAGGATGCGGCATTCGCGCGCTGGGTCGAGACCAACGTCGCGCCCCACAGGGCGGCGGGCTACGCGATCGCCAACATTTCGCTGAAGCCCATTGGCGGTGTACCGGGCGACGCGACGGCGGAGCAGATGGAGGCCGTCGCTGCGCTGGCCGATCGATTCAGCCGGTCCGAAATCCGTGTCACCCACGAGCAGAACCTCGTGTTGCCGCATGTCCGCCAGGACGATCTCTACGCCGTCTGGCAGACGCTCAGGGCATACGATCTGCACACGCCCAACCTTGGCCTGATCAGCGACATCATCGCGTGCCCGGGCCTCGACTATTGCGCGTTGGCCAACGCACGCTCGATCCCGCTGGCGCAGCAGATCAGCGAGCGGTTCGCCGATCTCGACCGGCAGCACGCCATCGGCGAGCTGAAGGTCAAGATATCGGGCTGCATCAACGCCTGCGGCCATCACCATGTCGGCCACATCGGCATCCTCGGTGTCGACCGCAAGGGCGAGGAGTACTACCAGATCACGCTGGGTGGCAGCGGCGCGGAGGATGCGAGTCTGGGCGAGATCATCGGCCCGGCCTTCGCCTCGGACCGCGTCGTCGACGCGATCGAGACCCTGGTCGAGGCCTATCTGGGCGTCCGCACCGACGGCGAACGTTTCCTCGACACCTATCGCCGGGTCGGCGCCGACCCGTTCAAGGAGGCCCTCTATGGCGCTCATTAGGAACCGCGAACTCGCCCAGGACGACTGGGTCTATCTCGAAGACGACACGCCCGTGCCCGCCGAGGGCGGTGTGATCGTCTCGCGCGCGCGTTGGCAGGCCGAGCGCGACGTGCTGGCGGGACGAAACGCGCCCATCGGGGTTCGGCTCGCGCCGGGCGACGGGCCCGAAGTGGTGGCGGCAGACGCGGGCCGGCTCGACCTGGTCGCGATCCCGTTCGACCACTTCAAGGACGGCCGCGGCTATTCGACCGCGCGACTGCTGCGCCAGCGCCACGGGTTCACCGGCGAGCTGCGCGCGGTCGGAAATGTCCTTCGCGATCAACTCGCCTTTCTCGAGCGCTGCGGCTTCGACAGTTTCGAGTATGCAGGCGCGACCGACCCGGCCGCCGCGCTGCGCGCGTTCGACGAGATCAGCGTCGTCTACCAGACGGCGGTCGACCGGCGGGCGACGGCGGCGGCACGACGCAACCACCCCTCGCAGGCCTTCGCCAACGGCACCAGCGGCTAGCTTTCCGGCGCACGTGTGCCGGGGGTGTCCCAACGAAAACCGGCGCCCCGAGGGGCGCCGGCTGCGTTCTAAGGACCCGGCGAGCCCGCTTACTCGGGCACGGGCAGCGGCTGGTCGTTCTCGGGAATGTTCCAGGCGCGCTGGACGGCCGGCCGGTCGAGCATGGTCATGTACCAGCGGCGCACGTTGGGATACGCGTTGAGGTCGATTTCCTGCCAGTTGTGGCGGGCCGCCCAGGGCCAGCAGGCCATGTCGACGATGGAGTAGTCGTCGATGATGAACTCACGGCCTTCGAGGCGCTCGTTCAGCACGCGGTAAAGGCGGCGCGCTTCAGTCTCGTAGCGGCCCTGCGCGTAGTCCGACTTGCCGGGATTGTACTTGGTGAAGTGATGGACCTGTCCGAGGATCGGGCCGAAGCCGCCCATCTGCCACATCAGCCACTCCATCGAGCGCCAATAGGCGTCGCGGTTGGATGTGTTCAGGAACTGGCCGTGCTTCTCGGCGAGGTAGAGAAGGATGGCACCCGTCTCGAACAGCGGGAAGTTGCCATTGTCGGTGTCGACGATCGCCGGAATCTTGTTGTTCGGGCTGATCTTCAGGAATTCGGGGTCGAACTGCTCGTCCTTGCCGATGTTGACGGAATGGACGTTGTAATCGATGCCGAGCTCCTCGAGCAGGATCGCGACCTTGCGGCCGTTCGGCGTGAACCAGGTGTAGAATTCGATCATCTGCGCGCTTGCTCCCTCGTACAGGTTGTTCGTGCGGAACCTATTGGCCGCTTAAGGGGTGGTCAACCGCCCCGGAAATCAAAAGATTTGTTCGTCAGGACGTGCGTTTCCAAACGATGAACTGGCGCGTCTCGCCGTCCGGCGCCAGCGCCGAGAGCACCATCCGGTTGCCCTGGTGGTCGACCTCGCGGGTGAGCGCCACCCCCTCCATATTCGGGTCGAGCGCGTGACGGATAGTATGGGTGACCTTGTCGCCGTCGAGAGACCAGGTGCCGGCGTAGTTGAAATAGCTGAGAAAGGCCTCGGCGCGGTCCTCGTCGCTCGGCCGGTCGGCCGGCAGGTGGCGGCCGGCGCAATGGGTAATGGCCGTCATGTGCCCGTCCGCGGTGTACATGATGGCGCCGCCGGCATCACGCCCCATCGGGTGTGTCTTCGTGCCGTCTGCGGCCTCGGTGTACATTTCCTCGAGCGTCCAGGCGCCGAGGAGATCCTGCTTGCTGAGCGCCATTGCCAATCCCCGCGTTGCGTTGCGCGCGGAGCCTAGTGCGAACCGTTGCGACTTTGAAGCGATTCCGTCGGCGGTCGGCGTCCGGCGCGTTGCGGTCGCGGCGAGCCTCGGGCACAGTCGCCGCCACACGCTTTCAAGCAGAGGATCGCAGCCGTGCCGCACAATCTGATCGCCCGCGAGCGCAAGGACACGCTCCCCATCACCGTCCTGGATGTCGAGAAGGTCGCGGAATGGCGCACCGATCAGACGGCGGCGCGGCGCGCCTGGCTGGATGGCACGGGGTTCCGCGGCAAGACGGGCGACAGGGCAATCCTGCCGGCCGCCGACGGACGGCCCGAGCGGGTGGTCTTCGTCACCGGTCCCGAGACCGACATGTGGTCCTGGTCGGACCTGGCGGCGAGGCTGCCCATGGGCAGCTACCGGATCGTCGGCCGGGTTTCGCGCGCCATGGCCGATGACGCGGCGCTGGGCTGGGGCCTTGCCGCCTACGAGTTCACCCGCTACCGCAAGCCGAAGCTCGAACGGCCCGACCTGGTCTGGCCGGCTAACGCCGACCGGGCGGCGGTCGCGCGCATGCTCGATGCGACGACGTTGCTGCGCGATCTGATCAACACGCCGGCCGAGGATATGGGGCCGTCGGAACTGGCCGGCGAGGCACGCAAGGTGGGCCGGACGTTCGGCGCGAAGGTGCGGATCACGGTGGGCGACGCGCTGCTGAAGGCGAACTACCCGATGATCCATATGGTCGGGCGCGCGTCCGACGACGCGCCGCGCCTGATCGACATGCGTTGGGGCACGCGGGGGCCCCGCGTCACCCTGGTGGGCAAGGGCGTGTGTTTCGACACGGGCGGCCTCGACCTCAAGCCGGCCGCCGGAATGCTGCGGATGAAGAAGGATATGGGCGGGGCGGCCCACGCGCTGGCGCTCGGCCAGCTGATCATGGCGGCCAAGCTGCCGGTCCGCCTGCGCGTGCTGATCGGTGCGGTCGAGAATGCGGTCGCGGGCAACGCCTACCGGCCGTGGGACGTGCTGCAGACGCGCAAGGGGATCACGGTGGAAAACCAGAACACCGATGCCGAGGGGCGGCTGGTCATCGGCGACTGCCTGTACGAGGCGAGCACCGAGAAGCCCGACGTGCTGCTGGACTTCGCGACCCTGACGGGCGCGGCGCGGGTCGCGGTGGGTGCGGGCATCGCCGCGGTCTTCTCGAACGACGACCGGCTCTACGCCGATCTCGAAAGGCACGCGGCCGCGACGGCGGACCCGGTCTGGCGCCTGCCCCTGCACAAGCCCTATCGCCGGCTGATCGACAGCAAGGTCGCGGATGTCTCGTCCGCCAGCGACGGGCCGTTCGGCGGCGCGATCACGGCGGCCCTGTTCCTGCAGGAGTTCGTCGACGACGATGTGCCGTGGGCCCATTTCGACATCATGGCCTGGAACATGGGCACGCGTCCCGGGCGGCCCGAGGGCGGCGAGGCGCAGGGGTTGCGTGTGGCCTGGGCGATGCTCGCCGACCGCTTCGCGCGCTAGCCGCCGGCCCGACCTCCGGCTTCGTAGCGCGCGATCTCCACGGCGAGCGCCTCGGCCAGCGGGGCGAGCTCGCGCGCATACTTCGCATACCGGCCGAGGCCCGCGCGGTTGATGGGGCGCCGGACCTGGGCGTAGCTCGCCGTCATCACCCGGCGCCGGTTGCGGTCGAAGGCGAGGCACGCATCATCCCAGGGCAGGTCGCAGAATTCGAGCACGGCCGCGATCGTGGCCCGGGGGTCGTCGACCAAATCGTCATAGCGCAACTCGAAGCGCGGCAGGTCGAGGTTCTCGGCCCAGAAATCCATCAGCGCGTGGTAATGGCGGTAGTAGTCGGCGAGGCTCTCGAGCCCGTTGGCGAACCTATTTTCATTCTGAAAATTGATGAACAGACACGACAAGCAGACATCGAGCGGGTGACGCCGGCAATGAATGATTCGTGCACCGGGCAGCACCTGGCGGATGAACCCGAGATGCTCGAAGTTGATCGGCATCTTGTCCGTCACGTGGCGCGTTTCGGCGGATACGGAATCGAGCGTATCGAAATAGGATGCTGCGATCGCATCGAGATCGCCTGATTCCATATCAGCGATCCCCCGCGGGTATCCCCCGATCCGACGCGTGGCGAACGGAATGTCGGTCAACTCGCCGGCCCCGGCGACATCCGGGTGGCTGTCGAGGATTTGCTCGATCAGGCTCGTCCCCGAGCGCGGCATGCCGACAATGAAGAGCGGCCGCGTCGAGCGATTCGATGCCCGGGGCAGACCGGGCAACCGGTCGGCCGAGAAAATCTCGCGATATCCGGCGAACCGGTCGCGGGTCGCCGCCACGTCATAGGCGAGCGTTATCTCGGCATTGGCCCGCAGACAGGCCTCGAAGGCGCGCGCATACTCGCCCTTGATTTCCAGGAGCTCCGCGAGCGTGAACAGCAGGCTGCGGCGCTCATAGATGTTGGGCTGTCGCCTTGCGGCGAAGGATTCTACGAGCGTAACCACCCTGTCGATCGGCAGCAGCGGCTCGTTCTGGTTAAGTGCGGTGAGTCCGCAAATCTGCACGAAGTCCGAGGTCGGGGCGTCGCTCTCGAGATGCGGCAGAAGCATTGCCGCCGCGCCGGAATTGTCGCCCGTCCGATCGAGAATGCCGGCCTTGCACGCGATGACATCGAGGTCGCCCGGCGCACTCTCCAGCACCCTGTCGATCACCTCCAGCGCCTCGTCGAACGCGCCTTCGATGCGCAGACTCTTGGCAAAGGCGAGCGCGATCTCCTTGCGATCGCCGGCTTCTTCGTAGGCAGGTCGCATGAATGCGACGGCGTCGTTTCGACTACTCAGGCGGGCGATCGCCAGGGCGATGTTGACACGCGTGCGCAGATCCCTGGGGTTCAGCTCGAGCGTCTTTTCATATACCTCGAAGGCCCATTGCGGATGTCCGCCAAGAAAATAGGCATCTCCCAACAGCGCGTGAAGGTCCGGCCGGCTCGGCGCCACCTGAATGCCGCGCTTCGCGACTTCGACGGCCTCGGCATTACGGCCCTGTGCCAGGCAGGCGCGGCCGAGGCTGTAGAGGATGTCTGCATCGCCGGGGCGCAGGCACAGGCATGCGCGCAGCCGTTCCTCGCCGTCCGCGTAACGACCCTGCATCAGAAGCACGACGCCGAGACGATACATTGCCCGCACATCCTTCGGGTTGTGCCGCAAAAGGGATTTGTAGGTGCCGATCGCAGCCTCCAGCCGGCCGGCGCCAACATGTTCTTCTGCCTTCTTGAATAGGTTGTCGGTCGACGTCATGACATGCGTGCGTGCGCTTCGCCGAGTACCGGTAACCGAGAGGAAACAAGGGTATTATGAAGAAGTGCGCGTGAATCTGTCATGCGGTTTGCGGGCGTCCGGCATGCGGTTTGCGGGTGTCCGGGCGGCAGGGGCGAAATCTTTAGATATACATGTCTTTTATATAATGTATTATTTCTCATAATTTGTATTTGGGATACCGGAGCGCTAGAAACGGATCACAATTCGATCTCGTTCGACGCCCCAGGGAGGCTCTTGATGGTAAAACCGATTCTGCAGACCTATCCGGTCATTCACGCCGAGAGCGAGGAGGAGCGCGAAAAGCTCCGCCCGATCGGTCGCAACAAGGAACGCTACCAGGAGACGCTGCAGGGTTGGCACGAGGTCATCAAGTCGGCCGACGAGCAGAATTTCTGGGGCGTTGCCACGATCGAGCATCACTTCTGGTCGGAAGGCTACGAGGTCGGCCCGGCGCCGGCGATCATGGACGCTTACTGGGCGGCAATCACAAAGAACGTGCGTGTCGGCCAGCTTGGCTACGTGATGAGCATCCAGAACCCGATCCGGGTTGCCGAAGAGACGGCGATCATCGATCACCTGACCCAGGGGCGCAGCTTCGTCGGTTTCGCGCGCGGCTACCAGAGCCGCTGGACGAACGTCTTCGGCCAGCATTACGGCACGACCTCGACCAAGTCGCCGACCGCGGCCAAGAACAACCAGACGGCCGTCGGCGCGGGTTTTGCGCAGAGCGGGTTCACGATCACGGACAAGGACGTCGCCAACGACCAGCACAATCGCGACGTGTTCGAGGAGAACATCGAGATCGTGCTCAAGGCCTGGACTCAGGATTCGATGAATCACAAGGGCAGCACCTGGCAGATCCCGTATCCGGGCGACACCGGTGTCGACGACTGGCAGCTCGCCCAGGTCGGCGTGACCCAGCGGCTGGGCGCACATGACGAGGTGGACGAGAACAAAAACGTCGTGAACATCTCGGTCTGTCCGGCGCCCTACCAGGACCCGCACCCGCCGGTCTTCGTGTCGGGCAGCGGCAGCCCCGAGACGATCGACTATGCGGCGAAGATGGGCTTCATCCCGACCTACTTCACCAACATCGACACGCTGGCGCCGCTGGGCGACCAGTACGCGTCGGCGGCGGCGAAGTCGGGCTTCAACTGGCTGCCCGGCCAGAACCAGAACATCGTGCGCTGGCTGCAGATCGCCGAGAGCTACGACGCGGCGGTCGATGCAGTCATGGCCCACGACTTCGACATCTGGAAGAACTTCTACGCCGCGATGGGCCGCCGGAAGCTCGACGAGGCCGACGTCATCGGCTCGATGCTCGATTCCGGCCTCTACTGCATCGGCACGGCCGAATCGGTCCGCGACCAGCTCGTCGTGCAGTGGGAGCGGATGCCGGCCGAGTTCATCACCCTGATCTACCACTATGCCCAGATGCCCAAGGAGAAGGTCATCAAGAACATGGAGGAGTTCAACGCGGTGGTGAAGCCGGCGCTGGACGCAGTCACGGCGAAGGCCGGCCACGACATGGCCGCCGCCGCCGAGTAAACTCGACACAAGATCGAGGAAACGCCGGGAAGGGGCCGCGCTCGCGCGGCCCCTTCCTTTTTCGGATGGAGAGACACGATGCTGAAGATCCTCGGGCGCGTGACGTCCACCAAGGTCCAGAAGGTCCTGTGGTTCTGCGACGAGGCGGGGCTGTCCTACGAGCACGACAACGACATCGGCGGCGCAAACGGGCGCAACGACACGCCGGAATATCTGGCGATGAACCCGAACGGCCGGGTGCCTGTCGTCATCGACGACGGGTTCTTGATGTGGGAGTCGAATTCCATCATCCGCTATCTGGCCCGCAAGACGAAGAGCGGGCTCTACCCGTCGGGCTTTGCCGAGCGCCAGACGGTGGAGCGCTGGATGGACTGGGAGCTGTCGCTGCTCGCGCCGCGCCATGTGCCGGTGTTCATCGGGCTGGTGCGCACGAAACCCGAGGACCGCGACGCGGGGCGCATCGCCGCGGCGCTGGAACAGTGGAACGCGGCGATGGCCGTCCTCGACGTCCAGCTCGCGGCCAACGCCTATGTGGCGGGCGGCGCGATGACCTTGGCCGACATCCCGATCGCGCCGATCGCGCATCGCTGGTTCAGCCTCGACATCGACCGCATCGACGCGCCGAACGTGCGGCGCTGGTACGATTCGTTCGCTAGCCGCCCCGCGTTCGGGAAATGGGTGAACATCGATCTGGCTTGAGGGTCGGGTCGGCTAGTAACCGGCCGCCCGATCGACCCGGTTGGCCGGCTCCGCACCGGCCGCGACGCGCGCGATATCCCCGGCGATCCGGCGCGCCACCGAGCGCGGATCGGTGATCGAGGCCGCGTGCGGCGTCACCGTGATCCGCGGGTGATCCCAGAACGGGTGGCCGTCGGGCAGGGGTTCTTCGCGAAACACGTCGAGCGTGGCATGCGCCAGCCGGCCCGATTCCAGGGCGGGGATCAGATCGTCCTCGACCAGGTGGCCGCCGCGCCCCGCGTTGATCAGGAACGCACCCTTCGGCAGCCGCGCGAACAGGTCGGCGCAGAGGATGCCTTCGGTCTCGTCTGTCAGGGGCAGCAGGCAGACGAGGATTTCCGAACGCCCGAGCAGCGCATCGAGCCCGCCGTGCCCGTCGAAGCAGGCGATCCCCGCCAAGTCCTTCGGCGTCCGGCTCCAGCCGGCCACGTCGAAGCCGAGCGCGGCGAGCGCGCGGGCGCAGGTGCCGCCCAGCTCGCCCAGGCCGAGGATGCCGACCTGGCGCTCGTCGGCCTGCTTCAGCTCGCGCGCGCGGTCGTCCCAGACATGGTCGCGCTGCTGGGCGTCGAAGACGGGCTGGCCCTTGTGGTAGCGCAGCACGTGGAGCAGTACGTATTCGCGCATGCCGGCTGTCAGATACGGGTCGACGACGCGCGAAACCGCAACGCCGTCGGGAAACTCCGGGTCGCGGAACAGGTGATCGACGCCCGCGCCTAGCGAATACACGACCTCGAGGTTGGGAAAGGCCGCCAGCGCGCCGTGCGGCGGCTTCCAGGCCAGCGCGTACCGGATGTCGGCGGGATCGCCCGCGTCGGGCCAGGTCCGCACATCGAGCGACGGATCGATATGCGTCAGCTGCGCCGCCCACCAGTCGGGGCGTTCGTGGGGGGCGATGATTAGGACGGCCATGGGTGGGTCGTCGGGCCGCTCAGGTGGCGACGGCCTCGCCCGCACCGATGGCGGCAAGGTCGAACGCGGCGGCCAACAAGGCCCGGGTATAGGCCTCGCGCGGCTGCTCGAAGATCTCGTCGGCCGCACCCTGTTCGACGACCTTGCCGTCGCGCATGACGATCACGTGGTTCGAGATCGCGCGCACCACCTTGAGGTCGTGGCTGATGAATAGGTAGGCGAGCTTGTGCCGGGCCTGCAGGTCGCGCAGCAGGTCGATGATCTGGGCCTGGACCGAACGGTCCAAGGCCGAGGTCGGCTCGTCGAGCACGATGAACTTCGGGCGCAGGACGAGCGCCCGCGCGATCGCGACACGCTGGCGCTGGCCGCCCGAGAATTCGTGCGGAAAGCGGTGCCGCGTCGCCGGGTCGAGCCCGACCTCCTGCATCACCTGCACGATCATTTCGTCGCGCTCGGCCGCGCTGGTGCCCAGATTGTGGACCTTGAGCCCCTCTTCGATGATCTGGGCGATCGACATGCGCGGCGACAGCGAGCCGTAGGGGTCCTGGAACACGATCTGCATCTCGCGCCGCAGCGGCCGCATCTCGGCCGAGCGCAGGCCCTCGATCCGCCGTCCTTCGAACTCGACGGGGCCGTCCGAGGAGATCAGCCGCAGCAGCGCCAGCCCGAGGGTCGTCTTCCCGGAACCCGACTCGCCCACGACGCCCACGGTCTGTCCCTCGCGCACCTCGAAGGTAATGCCGTCGACCGCGCGCACATGGTCGACGACGCGCCGGAAGACGCCGGCCTTGATGGGGAACCAGACCTTCAGATCGTCGGCGCCGACGATCTTCGGTGCGTCGGGTGCAGGGGTGTGGGCAACGCCTGACGGCTCGGCGTCGAGCAGCGCGCGCGTGTAGTCGTGGGCTGGCGTCTCGAAGATCGTCTCCGTCGCGCCTTCCTCGACGACCTCGCCGTTGCGCATGACGGCCACCCGGTCGGCCATCTTGCGCACGATCCCCAGGTCGTGGGTGATGAACAGCATCGACATGCCGAACTTGGCCTGCAGGTCGGCGAGCAGTTCAAGAATCTGGGCCTGGATGGTGACGTCCAGCGCCGTGGTCGGCTCGTCCGCGATCAGCAGCTTGGGCTCGTTGGCCAGCGCCATGGCGATCATCACGCGCTGACGCTGTCCGCCCGACAGTTCGTGGGGATAGGCGTTGAGACGCTTCTCGGCCTCGGCCAGGCCGACGAGGTCCAGCAGCTCCAGCGTGCGTACCCGGGCCGCAGCCCGCGACAGCCCCTTGTGGACGAACAGCACCTCGTTGACCTGCTTCTCGATCGTGTGCAGCGGGTTCAGCGATGTCATCGGCTCCTGGAAGATCATCGCGATGTCGTTGCCGCGAATGCCGCGCAGGGTCGCGTCGGGCGCGCCCATCAGCTCCGTGCCCTCGAAGACGATCGATCCCGACGGGTGACGCGCTACGGGATAGGGCAGGAGCTGCAGCACCGACAGGGCGCTGACCGATTTTCCCGAGCCGGACTCGCCGACCAGCGCCAGCGTCTCGCCCGCGCCGATGTCGAACGAGACGTTGCGCACGGCGTGGACCCGCCCGCCGGGCGTCGAGAAGTCGACCGAGAGGTCGCGGACCTGGAGAAGCGGTTCGGCCATCAGCCACGGTCTCCGGATATCTGCTTGCGCGGGTCGAACGCGTCGCGCACCGCCTCGCCGACGAACACCACCAGGGTCAGCATGATGGTGATCGAGAAGAACGCCGCGAATGTAAGCCATTCGGCGTTGAAATTCTCCTTCGCCTGCTTCAGCAACTCGCCCAGCGACGGGGAGCCGGGCGGCAGGCCGAGACCGAGGAAGTCGAGGCCGGTCAGCGCCGTCAGCCCCCCGACCAGCGTGAAGGGCAGGAGCGTGATCGTCGCCACCATGGCGTTGGGCAGCACGTGGCGGAACATGATGATGCCGTTCGACAGGCCGAGCGCACGCGCCGCGCGCACATAGTCGAAGTTGCGCGCGCGCAGGAACTCCGCGCGCACCACGCCCA
>JAYOFO010000044.1:5733-22936 GCA_038117265.1 Rhodospirillaceae bacterium | reverse complement strand
CACACCCAGGTCGAGTGCGCCAAGCTGGCGCTGGCCGACCGCGAGGCCTGGTACGGCGACCCGGCGGTCAACGACGTGCCGCTCGGGACCCTGCTGTCGGACGCCTACAACGAACAGCGCCGCGGGCTCGTCGGCGACACCGCATCACGCGACTTCGTGCCCGGCGGGCCCGACGGGCGCGAACCGCGCCTCGCGGAGTTCACGATCCTCGACCCCGACGCCGACGACACCCTGCCCCCCGGCGCGGGCGAGCCCAACGCGGCGCGGGCCGGCGTCGGCGAGCCGAACGCGGCCGAGGTCAGCGGGCGCGGCGACACGGTGAACTGCAACACCGCCGATGCCGAGGGCAACATGGTCGCCTGCATGCCGAGCGGCGGCTGGCTGCAGTCCTCGCCGACCATTCCCGCGCTGGGCTTCTGCCTCGGCACGCGGGCCCAGATGTTCTGGTTGCAGGAGGGCTTCCCCACGACCCTGCGGCCGGGCATCCGTCCCCGCACCACCCTGAGCCCGACCCTGGCGCTGCGCGACGGCGCGCCGGCGATCGCGTTCGGCACGCCGGGCGGCGACGCGCAGGACCAGTGGGCGCTGAGCATGTTCCTACGCCATGTCCATCACGGCTACGATCTGCAGGCCGCGATCGACGCCCCCAACTTCCACACCGACCACCTGCCCTCCAGCTTCTATCCGCGGACCTTCCAGCCCGCCGTCGTCAAGGCCGAGAGCCGGTTCCCCGACGCCACCATCGCCGAGCTGCGCCGGCGCGGGCACCGCGTCACCCTGGTCGGCGACTGGGCATCGGGGCGGATGACCGCGGTTGCCCGCGAGAAGGGCGAGTTCGGCTGGTTCCTCAAGGGCGCGGCGCATCCGCGGTTCCAGGAAGCCTACGCCGTCGGCCGCTAGGCACCGCCGGGCGCACCGCCCATGCCCGCGCGCACCGATATCGACGACCGCCTGATCGACCGGCTGCGGGAAGGCCCGTACGGGCGCATCTGGGCCCTGTCCTGGCCGACGATCCTGTCGAACCTGACCGTACCGCTGCTGGGCGCGGTCGACACCGCCGTGATGGGCCACCTGCCCGACGCCGCCTATGTCGGCGGGGTCGCGGTGGGCGCGATGATCTTCTCGTTCGTCTACTGGGGCTTCGGCTTCCTGCGCATGGGAACCACCGGCTTCGTGGCCCAGGCGAACGGCCGGGGTGACGGCGCCGAGATTCGCGCCGTCCTCGCGCGCGCCCTGCTGATCGGCATCGTGGCCGCGCTGACCCTGCTGGTTGTCCAGTCACCGCTGCGCGCGCTCGCGCTGCAGATCGTCGCGGCGGACCCGGTGGTGGAAGGTCTCGCCGGACGGTATTTCGACACCCGCATCTGGGGTGCTCCGGCCACGCTGGCAAATTACGCGGTGCTCGGCTGGTTGCTCGGCATGCAGTATGTGCGCCTGGCGCTGGCGATCCAGGTCGTCGTCAACGGCCTGAACGCCGCGCTCGACATCTGGTTCGTCGTCGATCTGGGATGGGGAATCGAGGGTGTCGCGCTCGCCACCGCGATCGCGCAGTACACCGGTGCGGCGCTGGGGCTTGCCCTGGTCGCCGTCCGAATGCGCCGGATCGCCGGCAGCTGGGAGCGAAAACGCGTCCTCGATCTTGTAGCCCTCGGCGCCCTGTTCCGGCTCAGCCGCGACATCTTCGTGCGCACGCTGGCGATGATCTTCGCCTGGTCGCTGCTCACCTGGATGGGCGCGCGCCTCGGTACGACGGTGCTGGCGGCGAACGCGCTGCTGATGAACTTCCAGTCGTTCCTGGCGCACGGGCTCGACGGATTCGCCCATGCCACCTCGGCACTCGTGGGCGAGGCGATCGGCGCGCGCGACCGCCGCGCGCTGCGCGGCATCGTTACGGCGGCCACCGCGATGGCGGCTACGGTGGCGCTCGGCTACACGGCCGTCTACGCACTCTTCGGGCCGGGATTGCTGGGCCTGCTGACCGACATCGCCGACCTGCGGGCCTTCGCGCGGGCCTTCCTGCCGTGGATGATCGTCTCGCCGATCCTGTCGGTCTGGGCCTACCAGCTCGACGGCATGTTCATCGGCGCGACCCGCGCGGCCGAAATGCGCAACGCGATGATCGTTTCGGTGGCGATCTATACGGCCGCCATGTTCACGCTGCCCGGCCTGCTGGGGAATCACGGGCTGTGGGCCGCCGTCATGCTGTTCATGGTCGTGCGCGCCGTGAGCCTGGCCCGGTACTACCCGCGAATCGTCGCGATGACCGACCGACCGTGACAACCGACTGATACTGTTACGAAATATTTATCCGATCCCGTCATCGTTTGTTGACAGACGCGGTGGCGATCCGCATTTTTCTTAACCGTCGGCGAATCGAAGACATGTGGTTCGCCGACGATTGATTCATGGCGAGGCTCGGAGTGTGACGTTCGACATTCGCAACAGGCGCCTGGTCATGGCGGCGGCGGCCCTTGTCGTCGCCCTGCCGGTCGCGGCTTACCTTGCCGGCGCCCTGTTCGGCGCACCGCACACACCGGAAATCATTCCCGAAAGCGCGGCGGCGACGCCGCCGATCCCGCCGGTGCCCGTCGCGACCGCGCCGGAACGTCCGCAACCCATCATGCACACGGTCGAGATCGCCAGCGGCGACAATCTGATGGACGTGCTGGTCAAGGCCGGGGCTGAGCGCTTCGAAGCGCACGGTGCCATCCGCTCGCTCGACGGTGTCTACAATCCGCGGCGCGACCTGCGGGTCGGCGACGAGCTGCAGATCACCCTCGGGCCCGCGGATGCCGCCCCTGACCCCGAAACGGAGGGCGCCACCGGCGATGCCGGATACGTCCTGTCCGGGCTGCGCCTGCCGGTGTCCTATGACCGCGAGGTCGAGGTCGCAAGGGAAAGCGATGGCGGCTTCATCGCTCGCGAGGTCGTCCTGCCGCTGGAGACCGAGCTCGTGCGGGTTTCGGGGACGATCGATTCGAGCCTGTACGTGAACGGGCTCGACGCGGGCATTCCCATCTCCGTCCTGGTCGAACTGATCCGGATCTACAGCTTCGACGTCGACTTCCAGCGCGACATCTGGCAGGGCGACGCCTTCGAGATCATGTTCGAGCGCCAACGCAACGAGGCGGGCGAGGTCGTCAACAACGGCGACATCCACTATGCGAAGCTGACCCTGCGCAACACCGACCTGCCGCTGTACCGCTACGAGACCGCGGCCGGCAACATCGACTACTTCAACCGCCTGGGCGAGAGCGTGCGCAAGGCGCTGATGAAAACGCCGCTGGACGGCGCGCGGCTGTCCTCGCGCTTCGGCAAGCGCAAGCATCCGATCCTTGGCTACACCCGCCTGCATGCCGGCGTCGACTTCGCGGCTCCGACGGGAACCCCCGTCTATGCCGCCGGCGACGGCTCCGTCGAACGCGCCAGCGTCCATGGCGGCTACGGCAAGTACATCCGGATCCGCCACAACGGCACCTATTCGACCGCCTACGCGCATCTGAACGGCTATGCCCGCGGCATCCGCCAGGGCGTTCGCGTGCGTCAGGGCCAGGTGATCGGATATGTGGGCTCGACGGGACGTTCGACGGGCCCGCACCTGCATTACGAAATTCTTCGAGACGGCAAGCAGATCAACCCGCTGGGCCTGAAGCTGCCGAGCGGCGAGAAGCTGAAGGGTGACGCGCTTGCGCAGTTCACCACCCACCGCGACGGCGTCGATCAACGTTTCGCGTCACTCGAACCGCCGACCATGGTCGCGGACACCGCCGAGCCCGAGCCGCCGGTTACGGATTGAGCTGGACGTAGGTCGCCCGCGCGAGTTCGAGCAGGTTTTCCCGCTCGCTCCGCCCGATCAGGACATAGGCCAGCGGGCCCTCCTTCCACCAGAAGGCGGATATCCCGTCATACTCGGTAAAGCGGAACGCGGTCTCGCGCTGGTCGGCCGCACGCTCGACATAGAGGGTCAGCCGTTCGCCCGATTCGGTTTCGTACATGAACTGGGCCGCCGGACCGGTGTTCGAAGCCGGCAGCAACCGTCCGCCGACGAGATTGTAGCCCTGGTTGCTCAGGTCGGGCGCGCGCAACGGCGCATCGAGCCGCTTCGACAGCCAGGCAACCAGATGCGCCTCCTCGCGCGCCGGCACCTCGACCGCGTGGCGCACCTCCGCCTCGTAGGTACGGTGGGCGTAGACCGCACCACGCGCCAGCACCGCCTCGACGTCCGAACGTGTCCCCAGCGCCTCGTTGGCAAACCATCCGCCCGCGCCGCCCGCAACGAGAAGGGCAATCGCGGCCGCCATGCGCCATGCGCCCGCGGCCGGGACGCGGGCCGTCGCGGGCGATTTCAGGTGCTCGGGTACGGGCCGCTCCAGCAGCGGGGCATAGGCCGCCTCGATGGCGCTGTTAATGGCCTGCAGTTCGCCGACGCGCGCACCCTCGTCCGGGTTCGCGGCAAGCCACGCCTCGACCTCGAGCCGCCGGCCGGGATCCAGCCGGCCATCGACGAAGGCTTGGAGATCGGCCTCGTTCGGGCTGTGCGGATGGTCGTTCAATTCCGCCTCCGTCCCGGCTCGTGCTGCTCGCCGGACACCGCCGTGCGCACCTTCTCGCGTGCGCGCGACAGCCGCGACATGACGGTGCCGATCGGCACGCCGGTGATCGCAGCGGTCTCGTCGTAGCTGAACCCCTCCATCGACACGAGCAGGAGCGTCTGACGCTGGTTGTCGGGGAGCGCCGGGATGGCCGTGGCGACCTCACGCAGACGCATCCGGTCGGCCTAGTCCGGCGGCACCGCAAGGGCGGGGAAATAGTCCTGGATCTCGACGACATCCGGGCGCGCGACCGCGCGCGCCACGTCGTTTACGTAGATGTTGTGCATGATCGTAAAAAGCCAGCTGCGCAAGTTTCCCGGCTGCCGCCACAGGTGCCAGCGCGACAGGGCACGCACCAGGCAATCCTGCACCAGATCGTCCACCCGCTGTTCGTCATAGCGCAGCAACACGAGCGCATAGCGGCGCAGGCTCGGTATATGTGCCTCGACAGTTTCGAACGACTTGCGCCGCATCCGGGGTCTCCACACCGTTGGCGGTGGGCGGTGCGAATCGAATATCGCACCGTCCACCGCCGTTCGGGGGTGTCTGCCGGCAAGCATGACGAGCCCGTTGGGCGTTTGGCAAGGGTTGGATACATTCCTTCCGAGCCTTCGGCTGAGGGATACGGGAAATGTCGAATGACCGCGTTTTCGTCCTTCGCGAGGGGACCCCGCAGCCGGACATGGCGCGGCCACCCGACCGCCTACTTGCCTAGGCACAAAGAGAATAGGCGGGGCGAAGGTTTATTCCCGAACAATTTTCGGGTCGGGCACCCCGATAAACCACGAAATATCAGTGGTTTTCGGGAACTCCGGATCGCGCACCGTTACTCCGCAGCTTCGGCGTGGACCGTCTCGCCGTTGATCAGCAGCCCGTTGTCATCCGCCGAAACCCGGACCGTGTCGCCATCGGCGATCGCGCCCTCGAGCAGGCGTGCGGCCAACGGGTTCTGCAGGTGGCGCTGGATCACCCGCTTGAGCGGACGCGCGCCATAGACCGGGTCGTAGCCGGCATTGGCCAGCCACTCGGTCGCCGCCGCGTCGAGTTCGAGCGCGATCTTGCGGTCCTCCAGCAGCCGGCGCAGATGGCCGAGCTGAATCTCGACGATGCCCGACATCTGCGCGCGCGTCAGGCGGTGGAACAGCAGTATCTCGTCGAGCCGGTTGAGGAATTCGGGCCGGAACGAGGCCCGCACGACGTCCATCACCTGGCCGCGCGCCTCTTCCACGTCGGCACCGTCGGGCTGGTTCGCAAGGAACTCGCTGCCCAGGTTCGACGTCATCACGATCAGCGCGTTCTTGAAGTCGACCGTGCGGCCATGACCGTCGGTCAGCCGCCCGTCATCGAGCACCTGAAGCAGCACGTTGAACACGTCGGGATGGGCCTTCTCGACCTCGTCGAACAGGATCACCTGGTAGGGCCGGCGGCGGACCGCTTCGGTCAGCGCGCCGCCCTCCTCGTATCCGACATAGCCCGGCGGGGCGCCGATCAGGCGCGCGACGGCATGCTTCTCCATGTATTCCGACATGTCGATGCGGACCATCGCGGACTCGTCGTCGAACAGGAAGTCTGCCAGCGCCTTGGTCAGTTCGGTCTTGCCGACGCCGGTTGGGCCGAGGAACAGGAACGAGCCGATCGGCCGGTTGGGATCCTGCAGGCCCGCGCGCGCGCGGCGCACGGCGTTGGAGATGGCGCCGATCGCCTCTTCCTGGCCGATCACGCGGCGGCCCAGCTCGGCCTCCATCGCGAGCAGCTTCTCGCGCTCGCCCTCGAGCATCTTGTCGACGGGAACGCCCGTCCAGCGCGAGACCACGCCCGCGACGTGCGAATCGGTGACCTCTTCCTCGAGCATATGCCCTTCGGGCGCGGTGTCGTTCTCGGCGATCTGGCGCTCAAGCTCGGGGATCACGCCATAGGCGAGCTCGCCCGCACGGCCGAGATTGCCCTCGCGCTGGGCCTGTTCGAGCTCGACCCGTGCGCCGTCGAGCTGTTCCTTCAGATGCTGGGTGCCGGCCAGCTTCTCCTTCTCGGCCTGCCAGATGGCGGTCAAGTCGGCGGACTTCGCCTCCAGCTCCGACAATTCCTCTTCCAGCGCCTCGAGCCGGTCGAGCGACGCCTGGTCGCTCTCCTTCTTGAGCGCCTCGCGCTCGATCTTGAGCTGGATGATCCGGCGGTCGAGCTCGTCGATCTCCTCCGGCTTGGAATCCACCTCCATGCGCAGGCGCGCGGCCGCCTCGTCGACCAGGTCGATCGCCTTGTCGGGCAGGAACCGGTCGGTGATGTAGCGGTTCGACAGGGTCGCCGCCGACACCAGCGCGGAATCCGTGATCCGCACGCCGTGGTGTAGCTCGTACTTCTCCTTGAGCCCGCGCAGCATCGAGATGGTGTCGGCCACCGTCGGCTCGGAGACGAACACCGGCTGGAATCGGCGCGCCAGGGCCGCGTCCTTCTCGACATGCTTGCGGTACTCGTCCAGCGTCGTTGCGCCGACGCAGTGCAATTCGCCGCGCGCCAGCGCCGGCTTGAGCATGTTCGAGGCATCCATCGAGCCCTCGGCGGCGCCGGCACCGACGATCGTGTGCATCTCGTCGATGAACAGGACGACCTCGCCGGCCGCCGCACTCACCTCCTCGAGGACGCTCTTGAGGCGCTCCTCGAACTCGCCGCGGAACTTGGCACCCGCGATCAGCGCGCCCATGTCGAGCGAGAGCAGGCGCTTGTTGCGCAGGCTCTCGGGAATGTCGCCGTTGACGATCCGCTGGGCCAGCCCCTCGACGATGGCCGTCTTGCCGACGCCCGGCTCACCGATCAGCACCGGATTGTTCTTGGTGCGCCGCGACAGGACCTGGATCGTGCGGCGGATTTCCTCGTCGCGCCCGATCACCGGGTCGATCTTGCCCTCCCGCGCGGCCTCGGTCAGGTCGCGGGTGTACTTCTTGAGCACCTCATAGGCATTCTCGGCGGTCGCGGAATCGGCGGTGCGTCCCTTGCGGATCGCATTGATCGCCTCGTTCAGCGCCTGCGGCGTCACCGCCGCATCGGAAAGCATCTTCGCGACGCCGGTTCCCGCGGCCAGCGCCAGCGCGAGCAGCAGCCGCTCGACCGTGACGAATCTGTCGCCCGCCTTATTGGCGATCTCCTCGGCCGAATTCAGAATCTTCCCGGTTTCCTGGGACAGGTAGAGGCCGCCGGCACCGCTGCCCTCGACCTTGGGAAGCTTGTCGAGGGCCAGGTCGACGGCCTGTTCGGCGCGCCGCGAATCGCCGCCCGCGGCGCGGATCAGATTCGCGCAAAGACCCTCCTCGTCGTCGAGGAGCGCCTTTAGAAGATGCTCGGGAACGAGTTGCTGGTGCGATCCGCGCTGCGCCAAATCCTGTGCGGCCTGGACGAAGCCGCGCGCACGCTCGGTGAACTTCTCGAAATTCATCGGTTCCTCCTCGTATCGCCCCCTCGACGAGGCGGGCACAACCGGCGAACCCGACTACGGCATTCGCCCAAAGGATCGCATCGCATCCGCGCCATCTCCCGCTTGGCCCCGCAAATTGGGGGGAACGGGCCGCTGCGCGCGGGCCGGCGATGCTCCTCAGATATGGTGTGGCCGAGGCGCAACACAAGATGCCGCAACCAGCTTTTGCCAGCCGACAGGGTTGCAGGAATTGATGGCCGTCAGGTTAAGACGCGCGCCGTTGCCACAGCCCGCGGAACGGCCGCGATGCGCGTACTCGGCAGGAGGTGTGGAGGCGTCGCGACAGGCGCCTAGGCGTTCGCCGCGTCGCCGTCGTCGGCACCGTCGTCTTCGCCAAGGGTCCGGATCACGCCGGCCTTGTCGTCGTCCGCCCCGGCATCGTCGGACCGGGCGCCGTTCGGCTTACGGGTGCGCCGGCGCCGGCCATTGGCAGCGCCCCCCCATTCGGGTTCGCCATCCCGGTCGGAATCGCCGTCGTTGGCGGCCTGCTCTTCGGCCTCGTCCGCCAGGTCGACGGCCTGTGCCGACTCGTCGTCGATCTGCCCGCTCTCGTCGGACCCGCGATCGCCGTCATCCGCATTGCTGCGCATGTCGGGACGCGTGCCATTCGCGGTCATGAGCCGGTAATAGTGCTCGGCATGCTGAAGGAAGTTCTCGGCCCCCACCCGGTCGCCGCTGGAGGCGGCATCGCGCGCGAGCTGCTGATACTTCTCGTAGATCTGAGACGCGTTCCCGCGCACACGCGCGCCGGGGCCGTTGCTGTCGAAGGTCTGATTTCGAGGATTGCCGGACTTTCGTCCACCGCGGCCCCGAGACCGCCTGGAATTTGCGTTTGGTCGCATCTCTTCCGTCGATCAGAGTTACTGATTACGGTTCAAGCCGGTTCGCGCCGGCGCGATCCGTTCTGGATCGAACACTCTTCCGGAAACCACCGCCCGGCTGCAGGCAGCGTTCCAAAATTCGGATCCGGGATTCCAGAGTTCGCGCGAAAACTTAAGGGATTGCGATCCCAATAAGCGGTGGGCGCTGCATCTGGTGAGAGCCACCCTATGCGGCTTGTTCCTGTTTTCCAAGTACTTTTTTACCGCGCCGGAGGCACGTTTTCCGGCGTCAGAACCAGTGCCCGCGCACGACCCGCAAGATCGCACCGCACATCGAGGTTGCGCAGCCCGTTCGCACGCGCGATCTCCCCGACATCGGCCGCCTGCCCCTCGCCGAGTTCGAGCGCGACGACCGACCCGGGGCCGAGGACGCGTCCCAGTCCGGCGATCAATGCCCGGTACGCATCGAGTCCGTCGGCACCGCCGTCGAGAGCATGGCGCGGGTCGTGGCGCGCCACCTCGGGCGCGAGGCCACCGATCGCGGATGTCTCGATATAGGGCGGATTGGACACGACGATGTCGAAGCGGTCATCGATGCCGGATGTCCAGTCGCCGCACCGCCATTCGACCCGCGCGTCCAGGCCCAGCCCGCGTCCGTTGCCCGCCGCCACCGCCAGCGCCGCCTCGGACGCATCGACCCCCAGGCCCGTCGCCTGCGGATATTCCGACAGCAATGCCAGCAGGAGACATCCGCTGCCGGTGCCGAGATCGAGGATGCGCCAGGCGCGCTCCCGGTCCGGGCACTGTGCCAGCACCGCCTCGATGACGGCCTCCGAATCCGGCCGCGGCACCAGCACGTCGGGCGTCACCGCGAAGGGCAGCGACCAGAACTCCCGTTGCCCGAGGATGTGGGCGAGCGGCTCGCGCGCCTCACGGCGCGCCAACATGGCCTCGAAGGCCGCGCGGCCCGCCGCGGCGACCTCGGCCTCGCGGTTGGCGAAGACCCACGCCCCGGGCCGGTCGAGCGCGCGCACCAGCATCAGGCGCGCGTCCCGCTCCGGGCTATCGGCACCGGCCCTGCGCAGGCGCGCGACGGCATCGGCCAGCAGCGTCCCGGCGCGCGCGTCGCGATCGGCGGCGACCTCACGCATCGACGGTTTCGTCCTCCGCGAGCAGGGCGGCCTGGTCCTCGGTGGTAAGCGCGTCGATCAGTTCGTCGAGCGCTTCGCCGTCGAGGACTCGTTCGAGCTTGTGGAGCGTCAGGTTGATCCGGTGGTCGGTCACCCGGCCTTGCGGGAAGTTGTAGGTGCGGATCCGCTCGGAGCGGTCGCCCGTGCCGACCTGGCTGCGCCGCGCGGCGGCGCGCGCGGCATCGCGCTGCTGGCGCTCGTGCTCGTACAGGCGCGCGCGCAACACGCGCATCGCCTTGGCCCGGTTCTTGTGCTGCGATTTCTCGTCCTGCTGGGTGACGACCAGCCCCGTTGGCAGATGGGTGATGCGCACCGCGCTGTCGGTCGTGTTGACCGACTGTCCGCCGGGGCCCGACGAACGGTAGGTGTCGATGCGCAGGTCGTTCTCGTCGATGTCGATATCGACCTCCTCCGCCTCGGGCAGGACCGCGACCGTCGCGGCGGAGGTGTGGATGCGCCCGCTGCTCTCGGTCTCGGGCACGCGCTGCACCCGGTGGACGCCGGACTCGTACTTGAGGCGCGAGAACACGTCCTGGCCGCTGATGCTCGAGATGATTTCCTTGATGCCGCCGATCCCGGTCTCGCTCGAATCCATGATCTCGACCTTCCAGCCCTGGTTCTCGGCATAGCGCTGGTACATGCGGAACAAATCGGCGGCGAACAGCCCGGCCTCGTCGCCGCCCGTCCCTGCACGGATCTCGAGGATCGCGTTCTTCGCGTCCGCCTCGTCCTTGGGCAAGAGCATGACCTTGAGCTGCTGTTCCAGATCCGGCAGGCGTTCGCGAAGTTCGTCGATCTCGGCCTCGGCCAGCTCGGTCATCTCGTCATCCGCCGCCGGATCGTCGAGGATTTCCTCCAGCCCCGCGATCTGGTTCCGCGCATCGCGCAGCGCGCGGATCGCCTCGACGATCTGGTTGAGCTCGGCATATTCCTTGGACAGCCTCACATACTCCTGCGGGTCGCTGCCGTCCGAGGCGGCGAGCAGCTGTGAAAGCTGTTCGTGACGGGCCACGACCCGATCGAGTTTCTCTTCAAGACTCATCGTCTTCGCTCCGGTTCGACGCACCGTCGCGCGGTGCATCGTCTGATGGCGCCAGGCCGAAAATCACGCGCGCCGCATCCGCGACCGAGCGCTCGGACCGCCGCGCGGCGTCGCGCAACGCCCGCGACGGCTCGTGCAGCAGGCGGTTGACCAGCCGGCGCGTGACCTCCTCGGCATCGGCGTCGCCCGCATTGGCGAGGACGTCGGCGCGGATGTCCTCGAAACGGGCGCGCAGGTCGGCGACGTCGGGATCGGCTTCGCGTTCGGCCGTCGCATCCTCGAAGGCACGGACGTGCCGGTCGATCAGCTCCCAGGCCTCGTCCGCGGCCGCATCGCGCGCGGCACGGTTGGTGTGGGCGATCGACTCCAGATCGTCGAGATCGTAGAGGAACGCATCCTCCAGCGCACCGATGGCGGGGTCGGCGTCGCCCGGAATCGCGACATCGAGCACGAATACGGGGCGCCGGCGCCGCGCCCGCAGGGCGTCGGCAACCATCTCGGGCGTCAGCATGACCTGCCCCGTCCCCGCGGCGCCGATTAGCAGGTCGGCGCCCGCGAGCGCGGACGACAGATCGTCATAGGCGATGGCGTGTGCGTCGAAGCCGCGGGCGATCGCCCGGGCCCGCGTGGCGCTCGCGCCGGCAATGGTGACGTGGCGCAGCCCGGCGTTCTGGAACGCCTCGAGCATCAGCACCCCCATGTCGCCCGGCCCGACCAGCAGCGCCGATATCCGCCCCAGGTCGCCGAACAGCCCGCGTACGGCGTGGATCGCGGCGTTGGCCAGCGAGACCGGCCCCTCGGCAATCGTGGTGCTGGTGCGCACGTCCTTCGCGGCGCTGTAGGCGCAACGCAGCAGGTGGTCGAACTCGCGGCCGACCGCACCGGCGGCGCGCGCACGCGCGTGTGCCGCCTTGAACTGGCCGAGCACCTCGGATTCGCCGACCACGGCGCTCTCGAGGCTCGCGGCCACCGCAAAGATGTGGCGGACCGCGTCGCGCCCCTGCAGCGCATACACGCCCTCGACGCTTCCGGGCGGCCCGCCGGCACGCCCGTCGAGCAGCGCGCGGGCCGCCGCGACGGCGCGCGCGGGATCGCGTGCCGCGCCCTGGAACTCCACCCGGTCGCAGGTCGACATGACCTGCACCTGGTCGAACCCCTCGCCGCGCAACCGGGCGATCACGTCTGGTATGTCGCCATCCTCGACGAAAAGCCGGTCGCGTGCGATCGCGGTACTCGATTTGTGGCTGGCGCCAACGACGACGAAGTCGGCCGGCGCCGCCCTGTCTGCGGGGCGGTGGCCCATTCGTGTCGCTCGCTAGCGGTAGGGTTCGAGATGTTCGGCCAGGTCGGCGAACGCCACCTCGGCCTGCGCGCCATTGTCGAGATTGCGGACCGTCGCGCCGGCGCGGGCGAGCTCGTCGTCGCCGATCATCACGGCGGCCGCCGCGTTGATCCGATCGGCCCGGCGCAGGCCGCGCTTGAGTCCGCCCCGGTAGACCAGGTCGACGGTGTAGCCCGCACGGCGCAGGTCGTGCGCGATGCGTCCCGCCGCGCGCTCGCCCGCATCTCCCAGCCCGATCAGCGCCACGGGGCGCGTAGCGGCGGGCGCGCCCGCGACCATCATGGCGAGCCGTTCGATCCCGGCCGCCCAGCCGACGCCCGGCGTCGGCGGGCCGCCCATCGTCTCGATCAGCCCGTCATAGCGGCCCCCGGCGAGAACCGTCCCCTGGGCGCCGAGCGCCTCGGTCGTGAACTCGAAGGCGGTGTGGCAGTAATAGTCGAGGCCGCGCACCAGGCGCGGGTTGCGCTGGTAGCCGATCCCCAGCGCATCGAGACCCGCGCACACGCTGGCAAAGAACTCCCGCGCCGCATCGGTCAGATAGTCGTCGAACACCGGCGCATCCGCGATCAGCACCCGGTCGCCCTTGTCCTTGGAATCGAGGATGCGCAGCGGGTTGCGGGCGAGCCGCTCGCGGCTGTCGTCGGACAACCGGTCGGCGACCCCGCCGAAATACGTGACCAGCGAGTCGCGATAGCGGCTGCGGCTCTCGGTGTCGCCGAGCGTGTTCAGCTCGAGCGTCGTCGCGGGAAGGATGCCCAGGGCGTCGAGGATGTCGGCCGCCAGCGCGATCACCTCGACATCGCCCACCGGCTCCGCAACGCCGATCAGCTCGACCCCGATCTGATGGAACTGGCGCAGCCGGCCCTTCTGCGGCCGCTCGTGGCGGAACATCGGGCCGTTGTAGAAGCATTTGAAGGGAAGCTCGTTCTGCAGACCGCCCGAGATGAACGCACGCGCGATGCCGGCCGTTCCCTCGGGGCGCAGGGTCAGGCGGTCCCCGCCCTTGTCCTCGAAGGTGTACATCTCCTTGGTGACGATGTCGGACGTGTCGCCGAGCGTGCGCTGGAAGACTTCCGTGAACTCGAAGACCGGCGTCGCCATGGGAACGAAGGCGTAGCGGTCGGCGATCGACCGCGCGGCCTCGACGATCGCATTGTGGGCACGCGCCTCCTCGCCGATGAGGTCGTGCGTGCCGCGAACTGGCTGGAGCTTCGCCACGGTCGATCCTGTGCTGGGTCGCGGCTACTCGGCCGCCGACGGGATGTCGTCGTCTGCCGTCGCCGCCTCGATTTCCGCCGCCTTTTCCTCGACCAGGCGAACCAGGTGGCCGACGATGTCCTCGTCCTGCAGCCGATGGTGCGGCTGCCCGGCGATGTAGACCTGGTGGGTGCCGCGTCCGCCGCCGGTGAAGCCGATGTCGGTCATGGTCGCCTCGCCCGGCCCGTTCACCACGCACCCGATCACCGACACCGTCATCGGCGTGGTGATGTGCGCCAGCCGATCCTCGAGCACGCGCACGGTCTCGATCACGTCGAACTGCTGGCGCGCACAGGACGGGCACGAGATGACGTTGACGCCGCGGTGGCGCAGTCCCAGCGTCTTCAGAAGATCGAAACCGACCTTTACCTCCTCGACCGGGTCGGCCGAAAGCGAGACACGCAGCGTGTCGCCGATCCCCGACCAGAGCAGCATGCCCAGCCCGACCGACGATTTTACGGTTCCGCTGCGCAGCCCACCCGCCTCGGTGATGCCGATGTGCAGCGGATAGTCGCAGGCCTCGGCGAGCCCCTGATAGGCGGCCACGGCGAGGAACACGTCCGACGCCTTCACCGAAATCTTGAACTCGTGGAAATCCTCGTCCTCGAGCAGGCGAACGGAGTTGAGCGCGCTCTCGATCAGCGCCTCGGGACACGGCTCTCCGTACTTCTCGAGCAGTTCCTTCTCGAGGCTGCCGCCGTTCACGCCGATCCGCATCGAGCAGTTGTTGTCGCGTGCCGCCTTCACGACCTCGCGCACCCGCTCGCGCGAGCCGATGTTGCCGGGATTGAGGCGCAGGCACGCGGCCCCAGCCTCGGCCGCCTCGATCGCCCGGCGATAGTGGAAATGGATGTCGGCGACGATCGGGACCGTCACCTCGGAAACGATTTCGCGCAGCGCACGGGTGCTGTCCTCGTCGGGGCACGACACGCGCACGATGTCAGCGCCGGCGACCTCGAGCGCACGCACCTGCGCGATCGTCGCCGACGCGTCGGACGTGCGAGTGTTTGTCATGGACTGCACGCTGATCGGCGCATCGCCACCGACGGGAACGGTGCCGACCATGATCTGACGGCTCTTGCGCCGAGCGATGTCGCGATAGGGGCGAACACTCATGGCCTTGAGGAACCTTCGCAGGAGGGCAGCGGGAACGGGCCTAACATGCGCATGGATCGACGAAATATCAACTGACGGGCGGTGCCGGCAAACCGCTCAGCGGGCGACGGCCTGGCCCGATTTCAGGAGGTCCGCCTCGAGCCGAACGTCCCGCCGGGCCTCGCCACGCGCGCCGATCGCAGGGACCGGTTCGCCATCGACCGTGATGTCGAGGCCGCCGGCGTTGCCCGTCATCAGGCGCAGGTCCGGCCGGTCGGGAACGAAGTAGCGGTCGCCGGCCCGCAGCATCTGGGTCAGGACGACATTCTCGTCGGCGTCGCGAACCTGCACCCAGGTGTTTTCGTGCGCACCGACGACAATCCGGGCATTGCCGCCGGCGACGCCGAAGATTCGGCCCTCGCCGTCGGTGTCCGGCGTGACGACCGTTGACGGCGCGGCCACGGGCACGCTTGCAACCTGGGCCGTCGGCGCGGGGACAGAAGGCTCGGCGGCCACCGGAGCCGGATCCGGCGGCGGCGATGCGACGGCGGGCTCCGCCGGAGCAACCGACGCGTCCGATGCCGCAGGGTCGGGCGAGGCGGCGGGCGCTTCGGCGACCTGCGCCTCGACGGCCTGTACCGCGTTGGCCGGAGGCGCGGCCACGGGCGGAGATTCGGCTGTCGCGGACGCCTGCGCGTCCACTTCGACGGGCGCGGCCGGCGCGGCACGCACCTCCTCGTCGGGCGGTGCCATGCTTTCGACGGCGGACGGCGCTGCGGCGGTCACCGTTTCGCGAGCCTGCCCCTCGGCCGCGGCGCTTCCCTCCGCCATCGATGCCAGCGGGTCGACCTGCGGGCGCAGATAGGAAGGCGGAACCAGCGGGACGTCGGAGTCCAGTGTTTCCGGCTCTGCAACGGCGTTCGCGGTGTCTTCGGCCCGGGCGGGCGCTGATGCGACCTCGGCGGCCGTGACCGCCGCGGACGGGGCGGACCCGCCTGCTGCCGGCGTCGATCGCGCCGGCGCGGCCATCGCGGGCGGCGGCGGCACCTGCGCCACCTCGATCGCGTTGCGGTTCTGGTACCAGTACCAGCCCCCGAAAATTCCGGCGGCGACGACCAGCGACAGCGTCAC
Organism: Rhodospirillaceae bacterium; assembly: GCA_038117265.1. Lineage (GTDB taxonomy): Bacteria > Pseudomonadota > Alphaproteobacteria > UBA6615 > UBA6615 > JAYPUG01. The sequence continues at coordinate 7,000 of JAYOFO010000044.1, read as the reverse complement.
CACGATCCCGCCGGGGAACCGGCCCTCGGGAACCGGGGTGGGGAAATCGAGGTGCTGCGGCGACTGAATGCCGCTCGCCTCTTCCTTGAAGCGTTCGACGACGGTGGGCACGTCGAGGCGAAGAAACTTCGCATAGGTTCGCACGAATCCCACCGCATAGGCCGCGCCGGGAAGCTCGTCGAAACGGCCGTCCTCGATCGCCTCGAGATAGGTGCGCCGGATGCGCAGGGCCTGGGCGACATCGCCGACGCTGCGGCCCGTCGTCTCGCGCGCTTCGCGCAGATACGCGCCCACGTGATCGGCGCCCTCGACCGAATGCATCGTGTCGGAGCCCGCTTCCTGGTTCAGGACGCGAAACGAACTTGGGTTCAGACGTACCATCGTGTCCCCAGCCACTGTCGGCGGCGGACCGCAACAAGCGCGTATTCGGTTTTACGCAGCCGCCAGGATCATGCTTCGCCGATGCGCAAATTTATCGATAAGTGCCGAAAATCAAACGTAATTCGCGCATCCGGTGCGACTTAGTATCAAAACCGAGTCCGGCCCGCAACGATTTACGCATCGATCCCGTGATCGCGCGCAAAGGCATGCAGGTGGCGGCGAATGCTCGGCGAGCCGGTTCCCAGCTGGCGTTCGAGATAGCCGGTCAGGTCGCCGACCGCGAGCGAACGCACCATCGCCTTCACCGGGCCGACGCTGGCCGGCGACATCGAAAGCCTTCGGTACCCCAAACCGATCAGCGCCATCGCGGCCAGCGGATCGCCCGCCATCTCGCCGCACACGGTGAGCGGCGTCCCCGCATCGGCGCACGCCCTCGACACATCGGCGAGGAACCGCAGCATCGCCGGCGCCAGCGTGTCGTAGCGCCCCTCGAGGCGCGGATTTCCGCGGTCGGACGCGAAGAGGAACTGCGCAAGATCGTTGCTGCCGACCGAGAGAAAATCGAGCTGCGGCAACAGGTTGGCAAGCTGCATCGCCAGCGCCGGCACCTCGAGCATCACGCCGGCACGCACCGCGTCGGGAACGGGCTCTCCCCGCCGCGCGGCGCGCTCAAGTTCGGCGTCGAGCAGCCGGCGCGCCGCCTCGAACTCGGCGACCTGGGCTATCATCGGGAACATCACCGACAGCTCGCGCCCGGCGCTGGCGGCAATCAGCGCCCGTAACTGGTGGCGCAGCATGACCGGGCGGTCGAGGGCGGGGGGCCGCGCGCGCCCGCCCCCCCCGCCGGTTTATTAAGACACCCCCGTCTGGGAGGGCGGCGCCGGGG
>JAYOFO010000044.1:0-5723 GCA_038117265.1 Rhodospirillaceae bacterium | reverse complement strand
TAATTAAGGCGGATTCAGTGAGAGGAGACACCCCGCGCCCGGCCCCTCGCTGCCCCCGGGGCCCCCTCCGCTCTGTGCCCCGCACCGCGCGCCCGGCGGGGGCGGCAATCCGCGCCCGTACCTGGTGGCGCAGCTTGCCGGGGGGGTCGCGGGCGTTGCGCATCGCGCGCCAGCCCATCGCAGGGTTTTCTTCCGAACCGGCATTCAGGTAGGGCAGCGCCTTGTCGCCGCCGATGTCGAGGGTGCGAAACACGACCGGGCGGCCCGACGCCTCGTCGAGCACCCTGCCATAGAACTCCGTCTGCGCCGCGACATCGGGATAGGTCGCGCGGACCATGAAGGGAATTTCGGTGCGGTAGAGCCCGACCCCTGCCGCACCCGTCTCGGACAAATGGTTCATGTCCGCCAGCAGCCCGGCGTTCAGCATCAGCGCGACATCCTCGCCGTCGCGCGTGCGCGCCGGCAGGTCGCGCAGGTCGCGATACTCGGCGAGCCGGGCGCTGCGGGCGGCGGCGGCCATCTCGAAATTGGCGCGCACCTCTTCGCCTGGACGCAGGTAGACCACGCCGTTCTCGGCATCGACCAGGATGGCGTCGCCGGTCTCGACCTGGGACAGCAGGCCGTTCAGGCGGCCGACCAGCGGCAGGCCCATGGCGCGCGCCACGATTGCGGCGTGCGCGTTCGCCGAGCCCTCCTCGAGGGCGACGGCCTTCAGGTTGGCCGTGTCGTAGTTGAGCAGCTCCGCCGGCCCCAGCGAGCGCGCCACGAGCACCGTCGTATCGTCGGGCATCTGCAGACCCGCCTCGGCACCGGCCCCGACGAGTTCGCGGAGCAGGCGGTTGGTCAGCTCCTCGAAATCGAGCAGGCGTTCGCGAAGATAGGTGTCGCTGACCTGCCCCATGCGGACGCGGGTCTCGTCCTGCACGCGCTGCACCGCGGCCTCCGCCGACAGGCCGGAACGGATCGCCTCGTTAATCCGGCGCACCCAGCCGCGGTCCTCGGCGAACATCCGGAACGTCTCGAGCACGTCGCGATGCTCGCCGGTGCCCGCCAGTTCGGGCCGGTCGAGGACCGCATCGAGCTGACCGTGCAGACCCTCGATCGCGCCGCGCACCCGCGCTTCCTCGGCCGCCGGATCGTCGCTGATCATCCGCTCGATCGTGATGCGCTGCCGGTGGACGAGCGCGGTTCCCATGGTCAGGCCGGGGCTGAGCGCGCTGCCTTCGAGGCGGAGCGGGAGGCCTTCGGGGACGGCCTCGTAGCGCATCTCGTCGGGGCTCAGCACCTCGGCTCCCACCACCATCTCGGCAAGCACCATCGCGGTCGTCTCGAGGGTTTCCACCTCTTCGTCGGTGTAGCCGCGCTGCGTCCGGTTCTGGACGACGAGCACGCCATGCACCCGCCCGCCGCGCAGGATCGGCACGCCCATCAGCGACTGGTAGCTCTCCTCGCCCGTCTCGGGTCGATAGGCGAACAGGGGGTGACTCTGCGCATCCGCCAGCGCCACGGGCATCGCCTGGGCGGCGACGAACCCGACAAGGCCCTCGCCCACCATCAGCCGCGTGTTGTGGACCGCGTCGGGGCGCAGACCCTCGGTCGCGAAGAGTTCGAGCACGTCGCCGGCCCGGCGGACATAGATCGAACAGACCTCGGCCACCAGTTCGCGCGCAATCAGGATGACGATCCGGTCGAGCCGCTCCTGGGCCGTGCCGGGCCCGGCCATGATGTCGCGAAGCTGACGCAGCAGCCGGCGCGCGCCGATCCAGCCGGCCTGCGTGGGCGTGCTCACGACCGCCCCCGGCCCCGCGCCGCGAGAGCGCGGCTTCGACCGGGCTCGGGGCGGGCGAAGCGGATCATCATGGTTCCGGTCAGGCGGCGTCCAGGCCGTAGGCGGTGTGGAGTGCGCGCAGCGCCAGCTCGGTGAACTCCTCGGCGATAAGCACGCTGATCTTGATCTCCGAGGTCGAGATCACCTGGATGTTGATGCCACGTTCGGCGAGCGACGAGAACATTCGCTGGGCGACGCCGGCATGGCTGCGCATGCCGACGCCGACGACCGAGACCTTGACAACGTTCGCATCGGCCACGAGCTTGGTGAAGCCCAGCTCGCCCTTGCGCGCCTCGAGCATCTCGACCGCACGCTCGAGGTCGCCCCGCGTGATGGTGAAGGTCATGTCCGTGTTCGCGCCGTCCTCGGACACGTTCTGGACGATCATGTCGACGTTCACGCTGGCGTCGGCCAGCAGGCCGAAGATCGAGGCCGCGACGCCGGGTCGGTCGGCCACGCGCATCAGGGTGATCTTCGCCTCGTCGCGGCTGTAGGTGACGCCGCTTACAATCTCGTGTTCCAAGATATCTTCCTCGTCGACGACAAGCGTTCCCGGCAGGTCGCTGCCCACCGCATCATCGAATGATGAGAGAACCTGCACCGGAACCCTGTGGTTCATCGCCAGCTCGACCGAGCGGGTCTGCAGAACCTTCGCCCCGAGGGACGCCATTTCCAGCATCTCCTCGTAGGTGATCTTATCGAGCTTGCGGGCCCGCGTCACGATGCGGGGGTCGGACGTGTAGACCCCGTCGACATCGGTGTAGATGTCGCACCGGTCCGCATTCAGCGCCGCGGCGATCGCGACGGCCGTGGTGTCCGAGCCGCCGCGCCCCAGCGTCGTGATGCGGTTGTCCGGCCCCAGCCCCTGGAATCCGGCAACGACGCAGACCTGCTTGTCGGCCAGCCGGCGCTCCATTTCCTCGGTCTCGATCCCCTCGATGCGCGCGCGCACATGGGTGCCGGAGGTGCGGATCGGAATCTGCCAGCCCAGCCAGGAACGGGCGGGGATGCCCTTTTCCTGCAGGCAGATGGCGAGCAGACCCGCCGTCACCTGCTCGCCGGTGGAGACCACCACGTCGTATTCCCGCGCATCGTACAGCACATGCGCGTCACGCGTGAGGTCCACCAGCTGGTTGGTCACGCCGGCCATCGCCGAGACGACGACGGCGATCTCGTGGCCGGCCTCGTATTCGCGCCGGACGCGCTCGGCAACCGCCCGGATCCGATCCAGGTCGGCGACGGACGTCCCGCCGAATTTCGCAACGATACGTGCCATTTCCTCTTCCAAACGCCCCGGTGCGGCGCACATTGGGTGCGGCGCGAACGGCATTGCCGCCCCGCCCGTCGGCCGGCCAGCTTGTGATGCAGGGGCGGCGTATCCATACTCAGCCGGTTCCCGCCTTGCAAGCGCTGCGGCACAGAGACCCATGACGACGACCGATCTCCGCACCCCCGCCGATTCCCGCGACCCCGACGAGCTCGCGAAGTTCCGCGCGCTGGCCGAGCAATGGTGGGATCCGGAGGGCGACTTCCGCCCGCTGCACCGGTTCAACCCGGTGCGCCTGGCGTATATCCGCGACCGGGCGTGCGAACATTTCGGACGCCGCACCGACGACATCGCGCCGCTCGCGGGCCTGCGCCTGCTCGATGTCGGGTGCGGCGGCGGCCTCCTATGCGAGCCGATGGCGCGGCTCGGCGCGGCAGTGACCGGAATCGACGCCGTGGAACGGAACGTCGAGGTCGCGCGCATCCATGCCGAGGCCGGCGATCTCGACATCGACTACCGGGCAACCACCGCCGAGGACCTCGTCGCCGCGGGCGAGACCTTCGACATCGTGCTGTCGATGGAGGTGGTCGAGCATGTCGCGGATCCCGGCGCCTTCCTCTGCGACTGCGCACGGCTCGTCGCGCCGGGCGGGCTGGTGTTCGCCGCCACCCTCAACCGGACCGCCAAGGCCTTCGCGATGGCGATCGTCGGCGCGGAATACGTGCTGCGCTGGCTGCCGCGCGGCACCCATGACTGGCGCAAGTTCGTGAAACCGTCCGAACTGGTGACCGGCCTCGAAGCCGGCGGCATCGAGATGCTCGAGCTGACGGGCGTTGTCTACGACCCGCTCGGCGGCACCTGGTCGCGCCATCCGCGCGACCTGGACGTGAACTATATGGGGGTGGGAACGCGGGCGGCCTGAGCGCCGATCGGGATCTGGCCGGCCGATCCGGCCGGCGGTTCAGCCGTTGGGACGCTTGGCCCAGGGAAGCCGGCCGACGGGGACGCCCTCCTCGGCCAGCTCGGCGGCCTCGTCCTCGGTCGCGTTGCCGTAGATGCCCCGCTCCTCGGACTCGCCGTAATAGATCTTGCGCGCCTCTTCGGGAAAATCGTCGCCGACATCGTCGAAGTTGGTCTCGACGTAATCGCGGACCTCGCCCAGCATCTTGGCGAGCTTCTTCGCCCGTTCGGCCTTGTCGGCGCGATCCGCGCGCACTTCGCTCTTGGCGCCGATGGCCGGCGCCATGACGGCCTTCTCGACCTTCACGTCGCCGCAGACCGGGCACTCGATCAGGTGCTTCTTCGACTGCTTGTCATAGTCGGCCGAGTTCTGGAACCAGCCCTCGAACTCGTGCGCGTTCTGGCAGATAAGGTTGAAACTGATCATCTCGGGATGCCGGACCATTGCGTGCCTGCCGGTCATGGCCGGCGAACCGCGCAAGAAATGGTGCTATTTCAGTGAAAACACAAGCGGGTAGAGAGCGATGTCATCTTCGGGAAACGCCGCACCGTGGGCCTGGATCGCACGGTTCGCGCCGGCCGCGACCGGCCCGGTCCTCGATCTCGCCTGCGGCTCGGGGCGCCACACGCGCCACTTCCTCGACCGCGGCCTCGCGGTCACGGCGGTCGACCGCGACGTGTCGCGCCTGGCCGACATCGCCGCGCATCCGGACCTGAGCGTGATCGCGGCGGATCTGGAAGCCGGTGCCGACCCTTAGCGTCCCGCGCCAGGCGCATTCGGCACCGTCGTCGTCGCCAACTATCTGTGGCGGCCGCTGCTGCCGGCGCTCGTCGATGTGCTCAGCGAAGGCGGCATGCTGCTCTACGAGACCTTCGCGCGCGGCAACGAACACCTCGGCAAGCCGTCCAACCCCGATCTCCTGCTGGCGCCGGGCGAGCTGCTCGACGCCGTGCACGGCCGGCTGCGCGTGATTGCCTATGAGGCGGGCGAGGTGGCGGCGCCGCGTCCGGCGGTGATCCAGCGCATCTGCGCGGTGAACGGCACCCGCGAGGTCGCGCTCTAGGCGAGCCCGAGCTTGGCGTCGAGGCCGCCCGCCGAGTCGAGCGCGTACAGGTCGTCGCACCCGCCGATGTGCTCGCCATCGATGAAGATCTGCGGGACCGTGTGCCGGCCGCCGGCACGCGACATCATTTCCTTGCGCTTGGCGCCGTCGAAACTAACGTCGGTTTCCTCGAAGTCGACGCCCTTCTGATTGAGCAGGCGCTTCGCCGCCGCGCAATAGCCGCACATCATGCCCGTATAAATCTCGACCTTCGTCATCGTCCCCGGCCTTGTGTTGACTTGTCCGCGCAATAATTAGGCGCCCGCACGCGGGTTTGCCAGTCCGCGCGAGTCCCGATCCATCACATCCCCGTCATTCGGGCCCGTCATTCGGATACGTCACTCCGGGCGCACCACGCGCGCCAGCACCAGCGCATCGACCGCGCCGGTGCCGGCCGACAGCAGGGTGCGCGCGCAGGCATCGAGGGTCGCGCCGGTGGTGTGGACGTCGTCCACCAGCAGGACGCGCCGGCCGACGATCCCCTCGGCATGGCGCGGTGCGACCGCGAAGGCGGCGCGCACGTTGCGGCGGCGTTCCGCCGCGCTCAGCCCGCCCTGGCTCGGGG
>JAYOFO010000043.1:0-24097 GCA_038117265.1 Rhodospirillaceae bacterium | reverse complement strand
GCGCGCCGTCATCATCTCGTAGACTTCCTTCGGGATGCCCACCTCGGCGTCGTAGGTCGAACTCTGCGGCTTGAGCTGCTCGAAACGCGCAACGCGCGCCTCCATCTCGGCCGACGTAAACTGCTTGGTCTTCATCTTCGCTTCCCCTCCCTTCCTGTCCGCGCCCGGTTTGCGCAGGTTTGTTTCGCGGATGCTAACGCAACGGGATGCCGGAGGAAATCGGTCGTCGGCTGCGGTGTCCGCGCGCGGGCAAGTCGCATGCCTCGGGTGGCCGGTTCGGCGTTTGCGCACGGGTCCCGGTGCGGTAGTTTCGGATCGGACATGGCCGGAGTCCGAACGAGGCCCGGCCGGGGAGGACAAAATCGTGCGCGAATTCGTCTATGAAGCGCTTCCGGGGCGCGTGGTTTTCGGCGTGGGCAGCCTCGACCGGCTGCCGGACGAGGTCGCGCGGCTCGGCGTTGCGAAGGCCCTCGTCCTGGCGACGCCGCAGCAGCGCGAACAGGCCGAGGGCGTGGCGGCGCGCCTCGGCGACCGCTCGGCGGGCGTCTACGACAAGGCCGAGATGCACGTCCCGATCGAGGTGGCACAGGCCGCGCGCGATGAGGCGAAACGGCTCGGCGCGGATGCCTGCGTCGCCGTCGGCGGCGGCTCGACCATCGGGCTGGGCAAGGCGATCGCGCTGGAGTTCGGCCTGCCGATCATCGCCGTGCCCACGACCTATGCCGGTTCGGAGATGACGCCGATCTGGGGCCTGACGGAGGACGGCATCAAGAAAACGGGCCGCGACACGAAGGTGCTGCCGACCACGGTGGTCTATGACCCGATGCTGACCCTGACGCTGCCGGCGGCGATCTCGGCCGCCAGCGGGATGAACGCCATCGCCCACTGCGTCGAGGCGCTGTACTCCGAGACCGCGAGCCCGATCGTCTCGCTGATGGCCGAAGAGGGGGTGCGGGCGCTGGCCAGGGCGCTGCCGGCCGTCGTGGCGGACCCGTCCGACATCGCGGCGCGCACCGACGCGCTCTACGGTTCGTATCTGTCGGGGGCCTCGCTGGGGGCCGTTGGCATGGCGCTGCACCACAAGCTGTGTCACACGCTGGGCGGCAGCTTCAACCTGCCCCATGCCGAGACCCACACGATCGTCATTCCGCACGCCACGGCCTACAACCGCGAGGCCGCGCCCGAGGCGATGGCGCGCCTGTCGCGCGCGCTGGGCAGCGACGAACCGGCCGGCGCGATCTACGACCTCGCGAAATCCATCGGCGCGAAGATGGCGCTCGCCGACCTCGGCATGCGGGAGGCCGACCTCGACCGTGCGGCCGACATCGCAACCCAGAATCCGTACTTCAACCCGCGTCCGATCACGCGCGAGGGTATCCGCGCGCTGCTCGACGACGCCTATCACGGCCGCCGGCCGACCGCTGCGTGACCGGCGCCGCCGGACCGAAAACAGGAGAGTGATCATGCCCGAAGCCTTCATCTGCGATGCCGTGCGCACCCCGTTCGGGCGCTACGGCGGTTCGCTGTCCGCCGTGCGTACCGACGATCTGGGGGCGATCCCCATGAAGGCGCTGATGGCGCGCAACCCGGGCGTCGCCTGGGAAGAGGTGGACGAGGTCTATTACGGCAACGTCAACCAGGCGGGCGAGGACAACCGCAATGTCGCGCGCATGGCGCTGCTTCTCGCCGGCTATTCGACCAGCGTGCCGGGCGCGACCGTGAACCGGCTGTGCGGGTCGGGGCTCGAGGCGCTGACCGCCGCGGCGCGCGCGATCCGCACCGGCGAGGCCGACCTCATCGTTGCCGGTGGCGTGGAGAGCATGTCGCGCGCACCTTTCGTGATGCCCAAGGCCATCAGCGCGTTCTCGCGGTCGAACCAGATCGAGGACACGACCATCGGCTGGCGCTTCGTGAACCCGAAGATGAAGGCCGAATACGGGATCGATTCGATGCCCGAGACGGCCGAGAACGTCGCCGAGGAGTTCCAGGTCTCGCGCGCCGACCAGGACGCGTTCGCCTTTCGCTCGCAGGCGCGCACCAAGGCGGCGCTCGAGAACGGCCGCCTGGCGAAGGAGATCGTGCCCGTCGAGGTGCCGCAGCGCCGCGGCGATCCGCTGGTCGTCGACACCGACGAACATCCGCGCTCCGACACCGACCTCGACACGCTTGCCAAGCTGCCAACCCCGTTCCGCGAGAACGGCAGCGTGACGGCCGGCAACGCGTCGGGGGTGAACGACGGCGCGTGCGCCATGATCGTTGCGTCCGAGGCGGCGATCGAACGCTACGGGCTGACACCCATCGCGCGGGTGGTCGGCACGGCCACGGCGGGTGTGCCGCCGCGGATCATGGGCTTCGGGCCGGCCCCGGCGACCCACAAGCTGCTCGAGCGGCTGGGCCTTAAGATCGGCGACATCGGCGTGATCGAGCTGAACGAGGCCTTCGCGGCCCAGGCGCTGGCCGTGCTGCGCGACCTGGGCGTCGCCGACGACGCCGAGCATGTAAATCCGAACGGCGGCGCGATCGCGCTTGGCCATCCGCTGGGGGCCAGCGGGGCACGACTGGCGACGACGGCGGCCTACGAGCTGCACGAGCGCGACGAGAAGTACGCGCTGTGCACCATGTGCATCGGTGTCGGACAGGGGATCGCGACGATCCTCGAGAAGGCCTGAGTCGATGCGGGGGATGCTGGCAGGGCCGGTCCGGGCCGCGCTGTTCGCGGGTGTGATCCTGACCGGTGTGTCCAGCGGTCATGCGGCCGACACGGTCTCGGGGCTGCAGGCGGCAGATCCGCAGCCGGCACCCGACGCCCTGGAGCCCGGGCTTGCCGTGACCTACTACTTCAACAAGTTCGACGACACGCGCGAGATTCCCGACTGGGCCAAGTACAAGGACGGGGTCGAGGGCGAGCCGATCACCATGCTGGACTACTTCGTCGGGGACCGCGAGGTCTTGACCAGCGGGCGAACGGATCATGTGGGCGCCGACATTCGCGGCTTCATTCATTTGCCGGTCGCCGGCACCTACACCTTCGCCATGCGCTCCAACGACGGGGTCGATCTCAAGATCGGCGACAAGCGGATCGTCCATGACTCCGGCGTCCACAGCGACCGGTTTCCCGACCTGATACCGGTCGAGGTCGCGGCGCCGGGCTGGTATCCGTTCCACCTGCTGTATTTCGAGAAGCAGGTCACCTCCACCGTCGAGCTCTACTGTCTCAAGCCGGGCGATACCGGCCAGCTCGACTTCGTGCCCGAAGAGGCGTTCGCCCACGATCCGGCCGCAAGGGCGCAGCGCTAGCCGGAAGGACCGGTCGGGCCGACATCGAGGTCGGGCGTGTCGAAGCCAAGCAATTCCGACACGTGCCGGTCGGCGTCTTCGAGGAACAGCCGCCGGGTCAGCGCCTCGACGAGGCGCGGCGCCCCGTAGCGCATCGAGGTGGCGGAGCTTCCGGTCATGCCCAGGCTCGGCTTGGTGCCGATCGAGAAGCAATGGATGCGCCGCAGCCACGGCGCCGCACCCGGAACTTTCTCGGTAAACTCGAAGTCCTTTCCCAGATACGGGTAGGTCCCCATCGGTGCCCAGTCGGAATCGGCCGGCGGGGTGTGGCGGTCGCGCCAGAGCGCGGCGTGCGGCGCCATTTGCGAGGTCTCGATCCGGTTCGCAAGGTCGTTGACGAACCCGGTCGCCGCAATGACGAAGTCGACCGACAGGGTCAGCCCGCGCACCGTCTCGACCTCGACGGTATCGCCCGCGAGCCGCACGTCGGCGAGCGCCGCGTCCTCGTGCATCGTGAAACCTTCGAGCCGGTGGGCGCGGTCGAACGTGTCCTGGGGCGGCGGCTGGTTGTTGGACATGACGTGGACGGCGACCCGCCAGCGCGTGTCTTCATCGAGGTCGGCGAAATGCTTCAGCCAGCCGACGCTGTCGAGCGGACGGTGTGCGTTGACCCGTGGAATCGCCGCACGCCGCACCAGCAGGTCGACCGACAGCGCGCCGGCCTCGAGCGCGGCGGTGGCGGCGTCGAATCCGCCGGCATTCGCGCCGATGACCGCGATCCGCTTTCCGGCGAGCGCTGCGTAGTCGATCTCGGTGTTGGCCTGCGCATAGCGCTCGACGGGCAGGTTGTCGGAGACGATGGCGGGAACGGCCCATGTGCCGCATCCGTCGATTCCGTTCGCCAGCACGACCTCGCGCGCGAGTAACGTTTCGGTGCGTCCGCCCGGGCCGCATGCGGTCAGGGGAACCCGGATCAGGCTTTCGGGGTCTTCGGCGTCCGTCGGGCCCAGCGGTCCGACCTCCGTCTGGTTCCAGACGGGCAGGTGGAGCACCCGCCGGTACCAGTCGAGATAGTCCTGCCAGGCGGTGCGGGGGATGCGCTCCAGCGCGTGCCAGGCGGGGGCGCCGTACTTCGCGGTGTACCAGGCCCGGGGTGTCAGCGACGGAATGCCGAGACCCGGCCCGGTGATGTCCTTGTGGGTCCGCAGCTGGTGCATGCGCGCGAAGGTCACCCAGGGTCCTTCGCGGCCGGCCGGGTTGCGGTCGACCGCAACCGTGTTCGTCACATTCTCGCGGGCCAGCGCGAACAGGGTCGCGAGGCCACCCTGGCCGGCACCGACCACCAGCACGTCGAACACGTGCATCCCCGACGGGTGCGCGCGCGGGGGGACCCATGCGCCCTTCGGATGGTTCATCAGCGACAGTTCGTGGCGAACGCGCGCCTCAAGCGCCTCGAGAGACGTTGCGGCGGCCTGATCGTCGTCCATGGATTCGACCTTTTGCATTCCGGCGGCGGCGCCCGGCCCGGCCGGTCGCGCAGGGTGCAGGGTTCCACGCTGCGGCCACGTTGACAATTACGTTACGGCCGCGTGACCCCGCAGACGGTATACCTAGGGGGTCAGGGGGCGAATACGCGATGAGCGATGAGGAGCAGGTTCTGTTTGCCAACGAGGTGTTCTACGCGGCGTTCGCAGCGGCTGATATGGCGGCCATGGCGGACATATGGGCGGTCGATGCACCCGTCAGCGTGGTGCATCCCGGCGCCGGTGCGGTTTGCGGCCGCGCGGCGGTGATCGACAGCTGGCACGACATCCTCGACGGACAGCGCGCGTTCGACATCGAATTTCGCGGGGCAACGGTGCGGCTGCTGGGCGATAGCGCGATCGTTGTTTGTTACGAACGCGTCGGGCGCCACCATCTGGTCGCCACGAACGTCTTCGTGCGCGCCGCGACCCGCTGGCGATTGGTGCATCACCAGTCGAGCCCGACGAATGTCATTCCGTCGGAGCGGTCCGAGCCGCCGCGGCTTGTTCACTAGGGCAGAGGCGGCGGCAGACGCTGAGCCATGCAACATGCACACGGTCCGATGACGGCAGAGGGTGGTGACGAGGAGCGGCTTGGTGTTGCCGCGCTGCTGGTGTTCGGTGCGATCTCGATGCCGCTGTCGCTTCTGGCGATCGGCGTGTTCATGTTCGTGCCCCGCGTCTATGCCTCGCTCGGGGAGATCTCGATGGCTGATGCGGGATTGGCGATCCTGGCGACGCGGATATGGGATGTCGTCACCGACCCCTTGATCGGGTGGCTCAGCGACCGCACCCGGACCCGGTTCGGCCGGCGTATTCCGCGGATGGTGCTTGCCTGGGCGCCGCTGAGCCTGGCGGCGTGGAAGCTCTTTCATCCGCCGGGCGATGCGGGCGTGGCCTATCTGGCCGTGTGGAGCGTGGTCCTGTTCACGTCGGGCACGGCGCTGTTCATGCCCTATGCCGCGATGGGCGCGGAACTGAGCGCCGGCTATCACCAGCGCAGCCGCGTTTTCCTCTACCGCCATTTGTTCGCAGTCATCGGCACGCTCGCCGCCGCGTTCCTTTTCGTCGTCGCCGAGATGCGCGGGTCCGACTTCCCCGAGCGCGACGCGCTGCGCCTGATCGCCATCGTCGGGCTGGCGATCCTTCCCTTGCCGCTCCTGGCGACGGCGCTGTCGGTGCGCGAGCCGCCGACGGCCTCGCTGGCGCGGGCGGCGCGCGTGGGCTGGCGCACCGGGACCCGGGCGATGGCGCGGAACCGGGAGTATGTGCGCATCCTCGTCGCCTATTTCTTGAACGGGCTCGCCAATGCGCTGCCGGTCACCCTGATCTTCTTCTACGTCAAGCAGGTGATCGAGCGGCCGGACTGGACGCCGACCTACCTGGCCGTCTACTTCGCCGCCGCAATCGCCGGCACGCCCTTGTGGCTGCTGACGGCACGCCGGTTGGGCAAGCATGTGGCCTGGCGATATGCGCTCGTCCTGGCGGTCCTCGCATTCGCCATCGTTCTGTTCCTGTGGTCGGGCGATGTCCTGCCGTTTCTCGCGGTCGCGCTCGTCGCCGGGCTGACCCTCGGTGCGGACCTCGCCATGCCCGCGGCAATGCTTGCCGATGCGGTCGACCGCGACGTGGTCGAGACCGGCGCGCGGCGCACCGGCATCTACTAAGCGGTCTGGGCGATGGCGGCGAAGGCTGCGGCGGCGCTGTCGGTCGGTGTCTCCCTGACCCTTCTCGATGCCGCGGGTTTTGTGCCCGACATGTACAACGACGCCGACGCGCTACTGGTGCTGACAACGCTGTTCGCCGTGTGCCCGATCGGCTTCAAGCTGACGGCCCTGGCCGTCGTCTGGCGCTATTCGCTGACTGCCGCGCGCCAGGCCGAACTGCGCGCGGAAATCCGGCGCCGCCACCCGTCCTGACGTCCCGGTGCGCCGTATGGCGCCACCGGGTGCGCCGTGCCAGACTGCCGCGAGTTCGCGACCGCGGAGGGGACAATGCGCAGGAACAGGCTGAAGGAAATCTGGGCGGCCGGCGGAGCGGCGGTGAATGGCTGGCACTCGCTGCCGGGCTCGTTCCTCGCCGAGGTCATGGCGCATCAGGGCTGGGATTCGCTGACGATCGACCTGCAGCACGGCCCCATCGATCTGGCCGACGCCATCCCCATGCTGCAGGCCATGTCGGCCACCGATGTGGTGCCCCTGGTGCGGGTGCCCTGGAACGAGCCCTCGATCATGATGCGGGTCCTCGATGCGGGTGCCTACGGCATCATTTGTCCGATGGTGAACAACCGCGCCGATGCCGAGCGCTTCGTCGCCGCATGCCGCTATCCGCCCGATGGCGAACGCTCGAACGGCGCGTATCGCGGTGTCATCTATGGCGGCAGCGACTATCAGGCGCATGCGAACACCGAAATCGTCACCCTGGCGATGATCGAGACGGCGGACGGCGTGGCCAATCTCGACGAGATCGCGGTGACACCCGGTCTCGACGGGGTCTATATCGGCCCGACCGACCTTGCCCTGGCGCATGGCCACCCGCCGAAGCACGACAACTTCGAGGGCCCTGTCGCGGACCTGATCGCGCGAATCCTCGAGGGTGCCCACGCTGCGGGCATCCGGGCCGGTCTCCATGCAACGCGGACCGACTATGCCGCCAAGATGATCGCCGACGGGTTCGATCTGGTCACCCCGACCTCGGACCTCCGGATGATCCAGGTCGCGGCGCCGGACGTGCTGACGGCGTTGCGCGGGGTGACGCGCGGCTAGGGCCGCCGCTACTGCCGTCCGACCGTCTTGCCGCCGGCGATCACGGTCTTGCTGCTGCCGTGGGAAATCTTGACGTTGACCCGTCCGACGGCGGCGATGACGCCGGTGTCCAGATTGTTCCGGATCTGGCCGGTCACCTCTGCCGTCGAACTGTCGGTTGGGGTTGTCGGGAAGTGCGACGTATCGACCGTCGAGTTCCGGGTCTGGCCGACCGATCCGGTGTCGTTGGTGTAGATTCCGCCGACGCCGCCTCCGTCGTTGAACACGAAGAGATGGCTTGTGGCGCCGGCAAAGAAGTACGAGACGTTCTCGACCTTCAGGTCGATGGACCGGGCTCCGAAGTCGATGACGGCCGATGCCTTGTAACTGCCGCCGCTGTTGGTGTGCGCACCGCTGACATAGTTCAGGTTGATCGTCCCGAAATTGAACGTCGCCGTGCCGGTGTTGATCGCGCGGAGCTGGTCGAACGTCGCGATCGCGGTGTTGACGGCGATGCTGTTGTTCTCGATCGCGGTCAGGAGCTGCTGTTGCGCCGGATTCTGGGCGGTGTTGATCTGCCCCAGGATACCCGCGCCAACGACGCCCGTACCGATGTTCTGGCCCGTCAGCGCCGTTACCTGGTTGAGCCCGATGGGGGCTCGGGCCGCCAGGTTGGGGCCCGCTGCCCCGCGGGGCGCAGCCGGGCCCGTCGGGCTGCCGGTGCCCGCCAGCGGCGCGGCGTCGGCCTGCTGTCCGGCATTGGGTGCCGCACCGCCGCCGTCCGCAGGTCGATTGCCGCCCTGTTGACCGGGTCCCTGGGCGTTCTGGCCCTCGCCGGTGTCGCCTTCCTGTCCCTGCTGACTGGCCGAATCGCCCTCGTTCTGGCCGTTTCCGTCCCGCGCGCTGCCCTCCTGTCCGTCGCCGTTCTGGCCATCGCCATTGTTTCCGGGCGCGCCCGCCGGCGTGCCGTCGCCGGCCGGTGCGGACGGGCGCGTGGTGCCCAGCGCGCCCGTCAGACTGGCGACCTCGCCCGGTTCGAAGCGAACCGGCACCGTCGGCGGGACGTCGATGCCCCCGATCCGGGTTCCGAAGCCGGAGCGGGCGATCTCGACCGAGGTGTTGGCATTCGAGACGATGATCCGTCCGGCGCGCTCGTTGGCGTTGTTGTCGACGCCGGGCCCGAGCAGCACGATGTCGGCGCGCGGCTGGCTGCCGGGCACGCCGGGATTGGCCGGAACGACCCGCCCGGCCGCCGCAGTGCCGCGGATGCCGATCGTGCCGACAGCGAGAAGTTCACCACCCGGACCCGGCCCTCGACGACGAAATAGACATCCCGGGACTCGCTCTCGCGATCGATGATCGTCTCGTTCGCGGTGTAGCGCACCCAGCGCGCGCGCTGTTCGAGCGACTTTCGGGCCGAATCGTCGAGCGGGGCGAGGAACGGGATGTCGGCGAGCGTGTTGGCAGACATGTGCGCACCTTACCCCCGGTCGCCCGGCAAGGCGAGACGCGCTTATGCGGCGGGGGAGGTCATCTCCGCAGCGTTCTTCGCCCGGCTCGCCTCGCGCCAGCCGACGCAGATCGACATCATCGGCGGCACGATCGCCAGGGTCAGGATGGCCGAGAGCGACAACCCGCCCAGAACGACGGAGCCGAGCCCGCGATACAGCTCCGATCCCGCACCCGGGAACAGGGCAAGCGGCAGCATCCCGAAGACCGAGGTGAGGGTCGACATGAAGATCGGCCGCACCCGGTTCTGGGTGGCGCGCATGATCGCCGCGTCGGCGTCGAGCCCGTCCTCGCGGATGTGATAGAGGGTCTGGTGGACCAGCAGGATCGCGTTGTTCACCACGATCCCCGTCAGGATGATGAAGCCGAGCATGGTGAGCATGTCGAGCGGCTGCGGGACCCAGACATTGAGGATCGCCAGGCCTGCGATGCCGCCCGCCGCGGCGATCGGGACGGTCAGCATGATGATCAGCGGATAGACGAAGCTTTCGAACAGCACCGCCATCACCAGATAGACGATGATGATGGCAAGGGCCAAGTCGATGACCATCTCGTTCCAGGTTTCGACCAGCTTGTCGGCGGTGCCGGTAAGCTGGAAGGAGACGCCCGGCGGCAGGTCGCCGCTGGCTTCCATCGGCCG
This sequence comes from Rhodospirillaceae bacterium, assembly GCA_038117265.1. Lineage (GTDB taxonomy): Bacteria > Pseudomonadota > Alphaproteobacteria > UBA6615 > UBA6615 > JAYPUG01. The sequence goes on along the minus strand of JAYOFO010000043.1, from coordinate 14,405 downwards.
GATGACCTCGTTCTCGATTCGCTCGAGCGCGGCCTGCAGGGGCATGTCGGCCCGTGGCGTGACCTGCAGGGTGACGGTGCGCAGCCGGTCGGCGCGGCGGATTTCCGTCGGACCGGAGGTGATGCGCACATCGGCCAGGCTTTCGACCGGCACGATACGGCCGTCCTTGGTGACCACGGGCAGCGACCCGATTCCCTGGGTCTGGTCGATCATGTTGCGTGGACCGGTGAGCGTGAAGTCCCGGCGCTTGCCGCTCAGGGTGACCTCGTCGATGCGCAGCCCGTCGTTGAACGCGTCGATCGACTGGCCGAGCGAGCGCGCGGACAGCCCGTTGTCGGTGAGCCGGACGCGGTCGGGCTCCACCCGCACTTCGGGCGCGGAGAGTGTCAGGCTCGGGATCGGGCGGGTGCGATGCCCGTCGGGGAAGGGGAAGACCCGGATCAGCCGCTGGAAGGTGTCGCCGGCCACCGCATAGATCGCCTCGAGATCGGCGCCGCGCACGTCGACATCGATGGTTCGGCCGCCGCCGAGCGAGCGCCCGAACAGCGAGGGCTGGCTGGGGAAGGTCCGCACCCCGGGCTCGCCGTCAGCCGCACGCCCCAGGATCGGGATGAGTTCCGCGGCGCGGGCCGGGTCGACCGACGTCGCGCCGATGAATGCGCGGCCGGCGAAGGGAACGCGCATGAACCGTTCCATCTTCGGGGTTCCGTCCTCGGAGGGTTCGGGTCCCGTAACCGCGGCCCAATGGTCGCGTGTCCGGTTGGCCATGCGCTCGGTGATCTGGTTGACCTCGTCGAGACTGTAGCCCGGGGGCACGTTCACGAAGGCGAAGACGAAGTTCCGGTTGCCGGTCGGCAGGTAGTCGAGCTTGGGGGCGAACAGCCAGGTGAAGGCCCCGGCAAGCAGCGTGATGGCACCGACCACGACGAACGCACGCAGCTTCGAGCGCACCACCATGCGCGTAAAGCCCTGCCAGAAGGCGACGAATGCGCGGGCGAAGGCGTCGATGCCCGGCAGCGGGAGGACCTTGCCGCCCTCCGCGACGCTGCCCACGAGCAGCCGGTTCGACAGCGCAGGTATGACGGTGACCGAGACCAGCAGCGACAGCAGAACCGACACCGAGATCGCGACCGCGATGTCGCGGAAGAGCTGGCCGGCTTCCAGCTCCATGATCAGGATCGGGATGAACACCATGACTGTCGTCAGCGAGGAGACCAGCACCGCCGGCCAGACCTGCGCGGCGCCCTTGTGTGCGGCCTCCGATCGCGACAGGCCCTCCTGGCGCAGCCGGAAGATGTTCTCCAGCACCACGATCGCGGCATCCACGACCATGCCGACCGCGAAGGCGATACCGGCCAGGCTGATGACGTTGAGCGAGCGGCCGAGCGCCGCCATCGCCACGAAGGAGCCCACCACCGATACCGGGATGGCGAGAGACACGACCAGGGTCGGGCGCCACGAGCGCAGGAACACCATCAGCACGATCGCGGCGAGGATGCCGCCGACCACGATGTTCTGCTGCACCAGCGAGATGGCCGAACGGACGTAGACGGTCTCGTCGTAAACCTGTTCGACCCTGAGCCCCACCTGCTTGAGCGCGCCCTCGGCCAGCTCGTCGATCGCCGCGCGCGCCTCGTGCATGACGGTCAGCACGTTCGCCCCTTGCTCGCGCGTCATGTTGAACGCCATCGCGCGCTCGTCGAACTTGTGGGGCAGCGCGAATGCTTCCTTGTAGCCGATCTCGACGGCTGCGATGTCGCGCACGGTCACCCGACCGATGCGGCCGTTGCCGATGTCTGTGTCCGAGCGCAGGACGACGTCGAGCACCTGTTCGGTCGTCTTCAGGTCGCCCTCGGTGCGCACCAGGTAGCTGCGCTTGCCCTCTTCGACCTCGCCGCCCGTGATCGAGGCGTTTTCTGCGCGTAGCCGATCGACCACGTCGCTGATGGTCAGGCGGAACTGGGCGAGCCGTTCGGGATCGACGATCACGCGCATTTCGCGCTCGGTCTCGCCGTAGATGTTGACGCCCGCAACGCCCGCGATCCGCTCGATACGCTCCTGGACGATGTCTTCCAGGAAGTCGCCATAGGTGATCAGGTCACGGTCGTTGCCCTTGTCGCGGGTCAAGATGTACCAGGCGATCGGGTTGTCGTCGGTGCCCGACGTGCTCAGGGTCGGCTCATCGGCCTCGTCCGGATAGCCGCTCACCCGGTCGAGGCGGTTCGCGACCAGCAGCAACGCCCGGTCCATGTTCTGTCCGGGGTTGAACTCGAGCGTGATTTCGCCGCGCCCCGGGCGGCTGCGGCTCTCCATCCGTTCGACGCCCTCGAGCCCTTTCAGCACGTCTTCCTGGCGGTTGACGATTTCGCGCTCGACCTCGAGCGGCGAGGCGCCGGGCCACCACGTCTCGACGTTGATGACCGGCTGGCGGACGTCCGGCGCCAGCTGGATCGGGATCCGCTGCAGCGCGACCCAGCCGAACAACAGCACCATGATGACGACGGCGATAACCGCGATCGGCCGTTGGATCGAGCCCTGGATCAGGTTCATGGTGGTTATCCTCCGCCGGATCCGTTGGCGGGTGCCGACGATCCGCCGACGATGTTGAGACGTTGCCCGGTGCGCAAATCCTCGTTGCCGCGCACGACCACCTGATCGCCCGGCTTGACGCCGCCATCGACGATGAACCGGTTGCCGACGCCGTCACCGATGTTGACCGGTGTGGGCTGGGCCGAGCCGTTGCGCACCACGTAGACGATCATGTTGCCGCCGCGCTCGATCACCGCGTCCTTCGACACGGTCACGGCATTCTCCACCGCGCCGACCGGGATCAGAACGGTGGCGCTCTGATTGTCGGCGAATCCCGCCGAATCGCCCTCGAATTCGGGGGTGAAACGGACCGGGCGGGTCCGTGTCCGAGGATTTTCCTCGGGCACGATCGCGCGGACGCGCGCCTTGACGGTCCGGCCGTCGATGTGCGCGGACACGAGCGATCCGGGTCGCAGCCCGCCGATCCGCGCCGTCGGCACATCCGCCTCGATGTCGAGGTTGTGGTCGTTGATCAGGTTGACGACGGGGCTGCCGACCGACAGCCAGGCGCCCACTTCGGTGTGGGTTTCGCTCACCACACCCGGAAAGGGCGCGCGGATTTCGGAATCCTTGAGATCGCGCTCCGAACGCTTGAGCTGGGTCTCCGCCTGGACGAGCTGGGCCCGGGTTTCCGCGACCTGTCCCGACTGTGCCGCCAGGTTCTGCACGGCGTCGTCGTAGCGCGCCTGGGAGAAGGCCGCCGACTTGCGGATCCCCTCGAGCCGGTTCAGATCGTTCTGCCGGCGTTCCAGTTCGGCGCGGCGCGCGGACAGGTTGGCGCTCTGCTGGCTGACGATCGCGGCGTAACGGTCGCGTTCGAGCCGCAGGCGCTCGCCGTCGAGGACGGCGATGATGTCGCCGGTCTCGACGCGGTCGCCCACATCGGCGCGCATGTCGATGACCGGACCGCCGATCCGGGCCGCGACCGACCCCGCCTGGCGGGCGACGAGCCGGCCGACGACCGGCATCGTCTGGCCGACGAGTTCCTCGATGACGGTGTCCACGGCGACGGTCGCGGGCGGGCCGCCGCCACCGGTGCTGCCCCCGGTGAAGAAGGCCCGAATTTCCGCGCCGTCCAGGCTGCCGCTCTTGTCCTTGTCGATGGTGTCGAAGTTCGCTGCGACGGGACCGCGCGCTTCGTCGCGCTCTAGGGTGCCGTTGCCGTTGGCGTCGAGTGCCTTCGCCCGGTCCGACAGTTCCGTGGATTGTGCCGATACAGGGCTGACGAATGTAAGAGCAAGCAGAGCGGCGCCGGTCAGCGCCCCTGCTGTCCGAAACGCACTTCTGCACATTATGCGATAGCTCCGGTCCGTCCCGATCTGGGGGGTAATATATGTTCGCGCGCGAGGAGAACACGCCCAATTCCCATGTCTGTCAATCGATTTGCGCCGGACGCGCGCCGCGAGCGCGTCACGATCGTGATATCGCGCCGTGCGACGCCGGCGCGTGGTGCTGTCTCGGCCGGCCCTTGGACGGTATGATGGCTGCGACCGACACCGGAATCGACACATGACCACCCGCCTCTACTTTCATCCCGCGTGCATGGGGCACGACACCTCGCCGGGTCATCCCGAATCGCCCGCACGTCTGGCGACCGTGTCGGATACGCTGGCGGATGCGGCGTTCGCGGCGCTTGACCGGGTGGAGGCGCCAGAGGTCTCGCGCGACCAGCTGGAGCTGGTCCACGCGCCCGACTATGTCGCGCGGGTCTTTGACCTCATCCCTGAAACGGGCTATGCGCGGATCGACGCCGACACCATCGCCTCGCCCGGATCCGGCGAGGCGGCACGGCGCGCCGCCGGTGCGCTGGTCGATGCCGTCGACGCGGTGATGGCGGGACATTGCGACAACGCCTTCTGCGCGGTTCGCCCGCCGGGCCACCATGCCGAGCCGTCGCGCGGCATGGGGTTCTGCCTGTTCAACAACGTCGCGGTGGGCGCCGAACATGCGCGGCGGGTTCACGGTGCGGCGCGCGTCGCCGTGATGGACTTCGATGTCCATCACGGAAACGGCACCCAGGCCATGTTCTGGAACGAGCCGGGTCTGTTCTACGCCTCGACCCACCAATGGCCGCTCTATCCGGGAACGGGCGCGCCGGAAGAAACTGGCACACACGGCAACATCGTCAACGCACCCCTTCCTCCGGGTGCGGGATCGGCGGAGTTCCGGGCCGCCATGCGCGATATCGTGCTGCCGGCCATGCGTTCGTTCGCGCCGGACCTGGTGATGATATCCGCGGGCTTCGATGCGCACCGCCGCGACCCGCTGGCCCAGCTCGCGTTCGAGACCGAGGATTACGCCTGGGCGACCGAGGCGCTGCGCGAGGTCGCGGAGGCATGCTGCGGGGGACGCATCGTCTCGACGCTCGAGGGCGGATACGACCTCGATGCCCTGGCCGACGGTGTGTCCGCCCACGTGCGGAGCCTGATGGGTTGAACGGGATTTGACGGGGCGCGGACGCACCGCTAGAGGAAGGGCCATGGCTGAAGACAAGAAAGCGGACGCAATCCCCGCCGACATCGCGAAACTCTCGTTCGAGGATGCGCTCGCGCAACTCGAAGGGATCGTGCGCAACCTCGAAGGCGGCGACAGCGCGCTCGACGACGCGATCGCCGCCTACGAGCGCGGTGCGGCCCTGAAACGCCATTGCGAGGCCAAGCTTCGCCAGGCCCAGGCGCGGGTCGAGAAGATCTCGCTGGGCACCGACGGCACCCCCGAAACCGAGCCGGTCGACGCCGGTTGACCGCGAACGCCGACTACGAGCCCGCGTTGGCGTCGGTTGCCGCCGCCGTCGACGCCGTGATTGCCGATCTGCTCGACAATGTGCGGGACGACACGTCGCGGCTGTGGGACGCCATGCGCTATGCGGCGCTGGCGGGCGGGAAACGCCTGCGGCCGTTCCTGGTGGTCACGTCCGCCGAGATTTGCGGCGGCGACCGCGCGGCCGCGCTACGGGTCGCGGCCGCGGTCGAGATGATGCACACCTATTCGCTCGTCCATGACGATCTTCCCGCGATGGACGACGACGATCTGCGCCGCGGGCAACCGACCCTGCACCGGCAGTTCGACGAGGCGACGGCGATTCTGGCCGGCGACGCGCTGCTGACCCTCGCCTTCGAGGTCCTGGCCGACACGGCGACCCATCCGGTGCCCGAAATCCGCTCCGAGCTCATCCTCGGCCTGGCCCGCGCGGGAGGTCCGGCGGGCATGGCGGGCGGCCAAATGCGGGACCTGCTGGCCGAGCGCGCGCCGATCCGCGACGAGGCGGAGGTCCTCGAGCTGGAGGCGATGAAGACCGGCGCCCTGTTCGCCTGGTCGTGCGAGGCGGGCGCCGTCGTGGCGGGGGCCGGGGACGAGGCGCGGGCACGGCTGCGCGCATTCGGCGCCGCGTTCGGCTTGGCGTTCCAAATCACCGACGACATCCTCGACGAGGTCGGCGATGCCGCCGAGGCGGGCAAGGCCGTCGGCAAGGACCAGGCGCGCGGCAAGGCGACCTTGGTCTCGCTCAAGGGGCTCGAGGCGGCCCGCGACGCGGCGCGGGCCTATGCGCGCGAGGCCGTCGAGAGCCTTGATTTCTTTGGGCAAAAGGCAGAGTTATTGCGGGCCGCGGCCGATCGGCTGATCGACCGACGGGTTTGACCGTATTCCAGGGCGCCGACGGGACCCGCACAGTGAGTAACGACAGCCAGACGCCGCTTCTCGACACCGTCCGGATTCCGGCCGACATGCGGGACTTCACGCCCGACCAGCTCCGGCAGCTGGCCGAGGAGTTGCGCCGCGAGACGATCGATGCCGTGTCCATCACCGGCGGCCATCTGGGCGCCGGGCTGGGCGTGGTCGAACTCACGGTGGCGCTGCACCACGTGTTCGACACGCCGCGCGACCGGCTGATCTGGGACGTCAGCCACCAATCCTATCCGCACAAGATACTGACCGGGCGGCGCGACCGCATCCGCACCCTGCGCCAGGGCGGCGGCCTGTCGGGTTTCACCCGCCGGGTGGAGAGCGAATACGATCCGTTCGGCGCCGCCCACAGCTCGACCTCGATCTCCGCGGGCCTCGGCATGGCTGTTGCCCGCGACCTGTCGGGCGCCGATAACAATGTGGTGTGCGTCATCGGCGACGGCTCGATGAGCGCCGGCATGGCCTACGAGGCGATGAACAATGCCGGGTCGATGGATTCGCGCCTGCTCGTGATCCTCAACGACAACGACATGTCGATCGCGCCCGCCGTCGGGGCGATGAGCGCCTACCTGTCGCGCCTGATCTCGTCCAAGAGCTATCGCTCGCTGCGCCGGGTCGCCAAGGACATGGCGCATCGCTTCCCGAAGAGCTTCGAGGAGGCGGCGCGGCGCGCCGAGGAATATGCGCGCGGCTTCGTGACCGGCGGCACCCTGTTCGAGGAGATGGGCTTCTACTACATCGGCCCGATCGACGGTCACAACATCGACCACCTGCTGCCTGTGCTGAAGAACGTGCGCGACAGCAAGCAGGACGCGCCGGTGCTGGTGCATGTCGTCACCCAGAAGGGCAAGGGCTTCGAATCCGACAAGGGCGGCGACGAGAAGTATCACGCGGTCTCGAAGTTCGACGTGGTCACTGGGGCCCAGGTGAAGGCGAAGACGAACGCGCCGAGCTACACCCGGGTCTTTGCCGAGAGCCTGGTCAAGGAGGCCGAGCGCGACGACAAGGTCGTCGCGATCACCGCCGCGATGCCATCGGGCACGGGCCTCGACATCTTCGCCAAGGCGTTTCCCGACCGCTGCTTCGATGTCGGCATCGCCGAGCAGCATGGCGTGACGTTTGCGGCGGGGCTGGCGGCGGAAGGCTACAAGCCGTTCACCGCGATCTACTCGACCTTCCTGCAGCGCGGCTACGACCAGGTCGTGCACGACGTGGCGATCCAGTGGCTGCCGGTCCGCTTCGCCATCGACCGGGCCGGGCTGGTCGGCGCGGACGGGGCGACCCATCACGGGGCGTTCGACGTCGCCTATCTCGGCTGCCTGCCGGGCTTCGTCGTGATGGGGGCCGCCGACGAGGCGGAGCTGGCCCACATGGTGGCCACGGCGGCGCAGATCGATGACCGGCCGTCGGCCTTCCGCTATCCGCGCGGCGAGGGGGTCGGGGTCGACATGCCCGAGATCGGCACGCCGCTCGAGATCGGCCGCGGGCGGGTGCTACGCGAGGGGGCGAGCGTTGCGCTGCTGTCCTTCGGCGGGCGCCTGCAGGAGTGCCTGCGCGCCGCCGAGGAACTCGCCGCCCTCGGGCTGAGCGCGACCGTGGCCGATGCGCGCTTCGCCAAGCCGCTCGACACCGACCTGGTGCACCGCCTGGCGCGCGCACACGAGGTCATGGTGACCGTCGAGGAAGGCTCGATCGGCGGGTTCGCGACCCAGGTGATGACCGAGCTCGCCAATGCGGGCCTGCTGGACGGCGGCCTCAAGTTCCGGCCGATGACGCTGCCCGACATCTTCATCGACCACGACGCGCCGGCCGCTCAGTACGCCCAGGCCCGGCTCACCGCGCCGGACATCGTGGCCACCGTGCTGTGCGCGCTGGGGCGCGAGGCCGAAGCGGGCGGCGCGCGGGCCTGAAATTCGAACATTCGCAGACGGGCGGCGACAAAATGTCGCCCGGCTTTTCAATTCTGCCGGCGTCTGGTTGATTGCCGGCGAACAAGACCGGGAATGCGGGAGGAAACGATGAGCGGACCCTTCGAGACCAACGAGATGCAGGAAGCCGTGCTCGACACCGTGCGGCGGTTCGTCGAGGACGAGGTGCTGCCCGTCGCGGGCGAGCTGGATGCCAATGCCGATCCCGAACAGAGCTTCTCCTGGGACATCGTCGAGAAGGCCGATGCGGCCGGCATCCGCACGATGACCCTGCCCGAGGAATGGGGCGGGATCGGCGCCGACTACCTCACCACCGGCATGGTCGTCGAGGAGCTCGCCAAGGGCGACATCGGCATCTCGGTGGTGATGGCCCAGACGCTGAAGATCGCCCAGATCATGATGGAGGCGCTGACGCCGGACCAGCAAGAGCGGTTCATCCCGCGCTTCCGCGACAATCCGCGCGGTCTGCTCGCCATCGGCATCACCGAGCCCGAGAACGGCTCGAACTACTTCGTGCATGGCGACTGGTCGTTCAACACGCGGGCCGAGAAGGTCGACGGCGGCTGGAAGATCAACGGCATGAAGCACTTCGTGTCCAACTCGAACCGGGCGAACGTGTTCCTGCTGTTCGTCCAGACCGAGAAGGACAAGGACCTGTTCAGCGGCTCGACCTGTTTCATCCTGTCGAGCGACACGCCGGGCTTCTCGCTGGGCCAGACCCACAACAAGATGGGCGAGCGGCTGGCGAACAATGCCGAGATGATCTTCACCGACTGCTTCGTGCCCGATGCCGACGTGGTCGGCGAGGTCGGCAACGGCTTCCAGATCCTAGCCGACTTCTTCCCCGCCTCGAACGCCTATGCCGGCGCCTCGGTGCTGGGCAATGCGGTGGCGACCTACGAGATGACGCTCGAATGGGCGAAGAACCGCGTCCAGGGCGGCAAGCCGCTGATCCAGCATGACGGCATCCGCACCCAGCTGGTCGAGATGCACATGATGCTCGACATCGCGCGCACCTACATTCGCAAGGCCACCTGGATGGCCGACAACCGCGACACGGTGCCGTGGGATCCCGCGCTGGGTGCGCTGCCCAAGGTCTATGCCTCGCAGATCGCCTGGAAGATCGCCACCTGGGCCATGGAAATCCATGGCGGCAGCGGCTTCATGAAGGAGATCGGGCTGGAGAAGCGGGTGCGCGACGCGGCCGCGTTCCTGCATTCGGACGGCGTCAACCGCACGCTGTTCCTGAAGGCGGCGGACTACCTCTACAAGGACTGATCGCTCCGTTCAGGAGCGTCAGACCGCGGCCTTGCGGCAGGGCACCTCGGCCCATCGGCGGGTGACCGCCAGCGCGCCGTCGAGCGTGCGGTCCACCGTGTCGGCAATATAGGCGGCGAGGTCGGGCTCGACCCGGGCGCGATAGATGAACTTGCGCACGAAATAGTAGAAGACGGCGGCGTGAATGTTCCATGCCGCCTCGATCTCGAGGCCCGAAATGGGGAGCCGGTCGGGCCTCGGTGCGCCGGCGGCATGCCGGATCTCGGTGCAGACCGGGATCAGCAACCGGCCCTCGAGCAGCTCGATGTAGCGCCGGTTGAGGTTCTCGCCGGCGAGACCGGCGAACATGTAAATGCGGATCCATTCGTAGGTCAGGGCGTCGGCGGCGTAGGCCCGATAGAACGCGATCAGGCGCTCGCGCAGCGGCAGCGCGCGGTCGGATATCAGCGCCTCCCATTCGGGCTTCCAGCGCCCGATGAAGACCTCCTCGTAGACCCGCTCGATCAGGTCCTGCTTGGTCGGGAAATACCGGTAGAGCAGAGGCTGGGTGATCCCCAGCCGCTGCGCCAGCTCGCGGGTCTGGCCGGCGAAGCCGACTTCGGCGAAGAACCGGATCGCGCCGTCGACGATCTGGGCCTCGCGTTCCTCTGGCGACAGGCGCCGGCGTTTGGCGGCGGCGGTCATGCCGCGTCCGGCTCGATGCCTTCCTGCTTGCCGCCGGCCTTCGAGGAGTAGTTCCGGTCGATGTACCAGCAGACATAGTCGTACATGGTCGTCGGCTCGTACTTCAGCTCCTCGCCCGGTTCCGCGAAGTCGGCCGGGTCGGCCAGCGTGTCGGGCGCGGCGTCGAAGAAGGTCGCCATCGAGATGCGGTCGCGCGCCGGCGGTACGACGCGGTGCGGCGAGGCGATGAAGCGGCCGTTCGACCACAGGTTCAGGAACTCGCCGGTGTTGATGACCAGCGCATCTTCGATGTACTCGGCCGGCAGCCAGTTGCCCTGACGGGTCAGCACCTGGAGCCCCGCCACTTCTGTCAGAGGCAGGATCGTCAGGAACGAGTGGTCGCTGTGCGGCGAGATGCCGAACTGGTTCTCCTCGGCCTCGACCGCCGGGTAGTGGGCGTTGCGCGTCCACATGATCGGCTCAGCGAAATGCCGGTCGAAGAAGTCGATCGGCTTGCCGAGCGCCAGCGCGTACAGCGGCACGATCTTGCGGCCGAGATCGGCGCATGCGTACTGGTAGCGCACCATCGGCTCGCGGAAGCCGGCGATGCTCGGCCACTTGTTGGGGCCGGTGAAACGCACGCCGTTCTGCACGAACGGGTGGTCGTCGGGCCGGTCGAGGCATAGGACCAGGGTCTCGTTCAGGTCCTGCTTGGTGTTCTTGTTGATCTTCGAGGTGACGTAGACGGTCGACTTGGGCGGGATGAAGCCGACCGAGGTCTCGTCGAACTTCAGCGCCAGCTTCTCCTCGTTCGGCAGCGCGAAGAACTTCTCCAGCGCGGCGTAGGCGTCGTCGATCGCATCGCGTGGGATGCCATGGTTGATCACCACGTAGAACCCGATCGTTTCCTGGATGAAGCGGACGTTCGCCGCCAGTTCCTCGGCCGCGCCAGGCTCTCCCGCGAGGTAGGGGCCCATGTCGAGGACGGGGATCGTCTCGAACTCGTCGGCCTTGTCGACCGTGCGGTAGTCGAAAATCGTGACCGGGCTGTCGTTCGTCGCGGGCATGGGGCGTTCTCCGGGCGCGCTGTTTATATTGATCGTACGATCATTAGCAGGTCGCCCGCTGACGTCAAGTAATTTTTCGTTTGATAAATAGTGGCACCCTCGCTGGCGGCTTAGAAATGTCTTCGGCTGGCGCCTCCGATCGTGTTCACTGTCGGGGTTCGGGCGAGTCTCGCATATGCGACCGCTCATCCAGTGGGAAACATCGATGATCACGACGATCGATCGGCGGCGCTTCCTCGCGTTGTTGTTGGCGTCGTCGGGTGCGTTCGCCGCGACACCGTTCGGGCGGGCAAGGGCCCAGGCCCTGGCCGGAACACGGGTGGTCGTTGTCGGCGCGGGCATTGCCGGCCTTTCGGCGGCGAAATCCTTGGCGAACGAGGGTGCCGCGGTCGTCGTGCTCGAGGCGCGGGACCACATCGGCGGGCGGATATGACCGACTGGTCGTTGGGGCCACCCTTCGAGGTTGGCGCCGGTTGGATCCACGGACCCGATCCCGACAACCCCATCCGCCGTCTCGCGGACGAGGTTGGCGCGATGCTGATCCGCAACTATGCCGCGCCCGCCTTCTTCAGCGCCGCGGCGTTCCGCTACTACATGCCGGCGTTCATGGGATGGCCGCTCGATCAGCCCGACAGCCCGGAATACGTGGTCGAGGCGACCATCCGCGCGTTCGACCCGGGCGGGCCGGCCGACGAGCTGTATCCCTTCCTGGTCTCGAAGTTCGCGCTGTTCGACGCCGCGCAACGCCGCGCCGTGACCCTGTTCCTGGACGCCTTCGCCGACGATGACGAGCTGGGCGGGCTGGCCCGCGCGGCGCTGCGCAACCACTGGTACGGCGCGGGCGGCGCGGATACCCCCTAGAGCGGGTGCTCGTGGGGCAGGACCACGTGGCCGCGACCGATCTGGTCGATGCTGGTCAGGCCCATCACCCCCATGGTCCGGCGCATCTCGGTGTGCAGGATCTCCAGCGCCCGGTAGGCGCCGTCCTCGCCCGCGGCGGCCAGGCCGTACAGGGTGGCGCGGCCGACGATCACCGCGTCGGCGCCCAGCGCCAGGCCCTTGAGGATGTCGGAGCCGCGCCGGAAGCCGGAATCGACGATCACCGTGGTCTTGTCGCCCACCTCGCGCAGCACCTCGGGCAGCACGTCGATGGGCGCCAGCGCCGCGTCCGACGAGATGCCGCCATGGTTCGACACGATCACCCCGTCGGCGCCGCACTCCACGCACCTGGCCGCGTCCTCGGGGTGCAGGATGCCCTTCACGATCAGGGTGCGCGGCCACATGTCCCTGATACGCTTCAGGAAATCCCAATCCAAGGTGTCGTTCTTGAACAGGAAGTCGCGCACGCCCCGGGTCGACAGGCCGGCCGGCATGTCGATGTTGACGTAGCGGGGCAGGTGGCCGTCGGCCATCACGTAGCGCCCGACCGTGCCGAACAGCCAGCGCGGATGGGTGACCAGGTCGACGATGTTCCGCGGCGTCAGGCGCACCGGCATGGTGACGCCGTTGCGCACGTCGAACTCGCGGTTGTAGGGCACGGTGGAATCGACCGTCAGGATCAGCGCCTCATAGCCCGCCGCCTCGGCGCGCGGCACGGCCAGCAGCGAGGCCTCCATGTCGCGCCAGACATACAGGTGATACCAGAGCCGCCCGCCGCCGCCATTCTCGACGATGCGCTCCATCGGCGTGTTGGACGTGCTGGCGACGGCGAAGGGGATGCCCGCGCGCGCCGCGGCGCGGGCCAGCGCCGTCTCGCCGCGATACCAGGCGAAGCCCGCCGGCCCCGTCGGCCCGATGGCGACGGGCATGCCCACGGGCTTGCCGAGCAGGGTCGACTTGGTGTGGCGCTGCGAAGTGTCGTTCAGCACGCGCGAGCGCAGCTTGATGCGCTCCAGCGCCGAGCGGTTGTGGCGCAGCGCCACATCGTCCTCGGAACCCCGGTCGATAAACTCGAACAGGCCCTTGGTCAGGCGCCGCTTGGCGAGGCGGCGCAGGTCTTCGATGTTGAGGGCGGAGGAGAGGTTGGGCATGGGTTCTACAGGGTTCCTCTATGAGGAATCTCTATTTCTATTCCTAAATTCTTCTGCACTTCTACGGTTCTCTAGGTTTTCTCTATGTCGACATTCTTCTGATTATACGTATGTTTTTGTTATTTTAAATCCGGTAATTATTCTTTTGATGTCTTTTTGAATTTTCTCTAGCGATTGGGCAATCGCGTATAAGTGAGGTTTCCCAAGAGTGCTTTTCCCGCGAAATTCGGAGAGGTCCAATCGGAAAGATTGCTTATGCATTTTTCCTGTAGCGCTTTTGTAAATCACGTTCAGAAGAATTGCGGCCTCAATTTTGGCATCGAAGTTCTCGTGCATGGCTGAATAATTCGAGACAATTTCTTGACTTGGTCCAAGGTACCCTGCGCCATTTTTAAAAACACCGATGCTACAAAATTCTTCTATTAGCTGATTTGCTCCTTCGTGATTTCCATCGGGTTGGAATTTGAACTGAAGGTCAAATGCTGGACCCAAGCCTATGTTTTTGATGTGCAAGTGAACAAAGTTCGCCCACTCCTCTCTAGACCTAATTATCGCTTCTATCTGAGGGTCTGTTTGAGCTTGCCTCATCAGGCGTGTTTCGCGAGCGAGCCGCGCTGTAAGAAGCGCATAGAAAACCGTTGAGCGAGTCACGACGGCCGTGAAAACAACCATCAAGGCTCCGGAATTGCTGTTTAGAAAATCAAGCATTTCCATCCTTCGATGACCGGCTCACCGATGCGATCCAAACTCTACCCCTTACCGAACGGCACGTCGTCGATGCCCTCGCGTTCCTCCAGCCCGGCCATGCCGCGCATGATCTCGTAGAACGCCACCGTATCCTTCTCGGCGTAGCCCTTCTCATAGGCCGCCTGTATGATCTGCGAATAGACCTGGATCATCATGGTCGGCGCGCCGAGCTTTTGGCCCATGTCGATCATCAGGCGCGAATCCTTCAGGCTCACCTTCACCTGGCCCTGCTTGGAATAGTCGGCCGCGATCATCTTCGGGCCCTTGTCGACCATGGTCTTGGAGTTGCACGCCCCGTCCTTCAGCACCTCCAGCAGATTTTCGGCCGCCAGTCCGGCCTTCTCGCCCAGCAGCATGCCCTCGGCCAGCGCCAGCCGGTTGCCCGCCAGGATCAGGTTGATGATCAGCTTGGTGCGCGC
>JAYOFO010000042.1:0-24131 GCA_038117265.1 Rhodospirillaceae bacterium | reverse complement strand
GCCTCGCGCCACGGGCCGCCCTCGGCATAGACCTTCTCGGCCGCCTCGCGGGTCTCCCAGGTGTAGACGCCGCCGCCGGTGCCGGCCGCCTCGTTGAACAGGAAGTTCTTGCGGAGCAGGCCGGGCATGCCTTCGAACCGCGGCGCGGCCTTGTGCATATTGGCGAAGACCTCTTCGCGGGTGGCGCCATCGGGTACTTTGAACTGGACAAGTGCGGTGATCATCGTTGATGTCTCCTCGCTGATCGAAATACGTTGCGGGCATATTGCGGCAATCCGCGGGCCCTTACAACAAATGCCCGTGCCCGGAGCCCCGGAGTGACCATATCCAAGCCCGCGCGGCCCGAGTGGCTGACCGGTAACCTGCAGGGCATGCTGTGGATGGCGACCACGGCCTTCCTGATCGTCACCATGCACACGATGATCCGCCACCTGGCGAGCGAGGGCATGCACCCGTTCGAGATCGGCTTCTTCCGCACGATCTTCGGGCTGCCTGTCGTCTTCGTGCTGCTGTGGCGCTATGGCCTGGGCATCCTGCGCACCGACCAGATCAAGGTCCACGGCATCCGCTCGTGCGGGCATGCGCTGGCGATGATGATGTTCTTCGTCGGCCTGACCACGACGCCGCTGACCATGGCCAACGCGCTGGCATTCACCGCGCCGTTGTTCGCCGCCGTCCTCGCGGTCATCGTGCTGGGCGAGGTGTTCCGCTGGCAGCGTTACGCCGCGATGTTCTTCGGATTCGTCGGCGCGCTGGTGATCATCCGGCCCGGCATCGTGCCGGTCGACACGGGGCCGTTGCTGGTGCTCGCCTCGTCGGCGATCTGGGGCGTCGTGCTGGTGGTGATCAAGTCGCTGGGCCGGCGCGACGCGACCCCCACCATCGTCTGCTACATGGTGTTCTTCATGTCGGTGCTGACCTTTTTCCCCGCGCTGTTCGTGTGGGAATGGCCGACCTGGGAGCAGTTGGGAATCCTGCTGGTGATGGGGATCATGGGCACGACGGGGCACCTGACCCTGACCCAGGCGCTGCGGGTCGGCGAGGCGGCGGTCGTCATGCCCATGGACTTCTCCAAGCTGATCTGGGCGACCCTGTTCGGCTACCTGCTGTTCAGCGAGCTGCCTGACATCTACACCGGGCTGGGCGGCGTGATGATCTTCGCCGCCGCAACCTATCTGGCCTTGCGCGAGCGCGGTGCGGCGAAGCCGGCCGGTGAGGGCGGGAAGGCGTGACGATGCCGGCCCGCATCGGTGCCGTCGCCACTGCGGTGCCGCCCCACACCCTGCGGCAGGCCGATGTGGTCGCGCGCGCACGCGAGATCTTCGCGCCTTCGGTGCCGGGGTTCGAGCGTTTCGCCGACGCCTACCGCAATGCTGCGGTGGAGACCCGCCATTCCTGCGTGCCGATCGAGTGGTATGCGCGTGCGCATCCGTTCTCCGAGCGCAACGCGCTCTATATCGAGAACGCTGTCGCACTGCTGGCCGAGGCCAGCGGAAATATCTTCGATGCTGCGGGAGTCGGGGCGGGCGACATCGATGCGCTGGTCGTCGTCTCGACCACCGGCGTGGCGACCCCCAGCCTGGATGCGCTGCTGCTCGAGACGCTGCCGTTCCGGCGCGACGTCCAGCGCCTGCCGGTCTTCGGGCTGGGCTGCGCTGGCGGCGTGTCGGGCCTCGCGCGCGCCGCCCAGATCGCGGCGAGCATGCCGGGCAGCCGGGTGCTGTTCCTGGTGGTCGAGCTGTGCGGCCTGACCTTCCGGGTCAACGACACCTCCAAGAGCAATGTCATCGCCACCGCCCTGTTCGGCGACGGGGCGGCGGGTGCGCTGCTCGGCACGGGCCTCGACGGGCCCGCGGTCGTCGGCTGGGGCGAGCACACCTGGCCTGGCTCGCTCGACGTGATGGGCTGGGAGATCGACGATGACGGGCTGGGCGTGCTGTTCTCGCGCGACATCCCGTATCTGGTGCGCACGCAGCTCTCCGAACCGGCGGCGGCCTTCCTCGGCCGGTTCGGTCTGACCACGGCCGACATCGTGCGGCATGCCTGCCATCCGGGTGGGGCCAAGGTGCTCGACGCGCTGGAAGAAATCTACGGGTTGCCGCCCGGCGGCCTGGCCGCCGCGCGCGACGTGCTGCGCCGTCACGGCAACATGTCGGCGGCGACGGCGCTGTTCGTGCTGGCCGAGACCCTGCGCGATCCGGTGCCGGGGCACTGGCTGATGTCGGCGTTGGGGCCGGGCTTCACGGCCGCGTTCGCCCTGCTGGACGCGGCATGAACGCGTGGCATCTCCTCGTCGCGCTGATCGTCGTGCAGCGGCTGATTGAGCTGGCGATCGCGCGGGTCAATACGCGGCGGCTGCGGGCCGCGGGCGGGATCGAGCATGGCGCGGCGCACTACCCGCTGATCGTCGCGCTGCACGCGGCCTGGCTGGCGAGCCTGATCGTCTTCGTCCCGGCGGGTGCCGTCATCGATCCCGTTCTGCTGGGCGTGTTCGTCGCGCTGCAGCTCGGTCGGGTCTGGGTGCTGACCACGCTGGGGCGCTACTGGACGACGCGCATCGTCACCGTGCCCGGGGTGCCGTTGGTGCGCCGCGGCCCGTTCCGCCTCGTGCGCCACCCCAATTATCTGATCGTCGCGGCCGAAATCGTCGTCGTGCCGCTGATCGCCGGGGCATGGGAACTGGCACTCGTCTTCGGGCTGGCCAACGCCGCGGTGTTGGCGTGGCGCATCCGCATCGAGGACCGCGCGCTCGCAGAACGGCGCGACGCCTGACGCCAGAATCTAGCCGAACGGGTCGGGCCGGACGCGCACCAGCTGGCGACCCATGTTGCGGCCCTCGTACAACCCCACCAGCGCGGCGGGGGCGTTCTCCAGCCCGTCGACGATGTCCTCGCGGTACTTGATAAGTCCCGCATCGACCCATTCGAGCAGCTGGGCGTGCGCCTCGGCGTAGCGGTCGGCATAGTCGAACAGCAGGATGCCCTGCATGCGCAGCCGGTTGACCAGCATGTTGCGCTCGGGGCGCAGACCGGTCGGCTGGGGCACCCAGGAATCGGTCGCCGCCGTGCCGCAGATGACGATCCGCCCCCTCAGGGCCATCTGGTTGAGCACGATGTCCAGCGTGGCGCCGCCGACATTGTCGTAGTAGACGTCGATGCCGTCGGGGCAGGCCGCACGCAGCGCGGCGTCGAGGTCGTCGACCGCCTTGTAGTCGATCGCGGCGTCGTAGCCGAAGAAATCGGTGCACAGGGCGGTCTTCTCCGGCCCCCCGGCGATCCCCACCGTGCGGCAGCCCTTGATCTTGGCGATCTGGCCCGCCGCGCTGCCGACCGCGCCCGCCGCCGTAGAGACCAGCACCGTGTCGCCGGGCTGCGGCTGGCCGGCGTCGAGCAGTCCGAAATAGGCCGTGAAGCCGCTGACGCCCAGCACGCCCAACGCCGTGGAGATCGGCGCGCTGTCCGGGTCGATCTTGCGGAACGCAGGCGCCTTGGGGTCGGCTACGGCGTATTCGGCCCAGCCGGTGCTGGCGGTCACCACCTCGCCCTCGCGCACGTCGGGGTGCTGCGATTCGACCACCACGCCGACGCTGAACGCGCGCATCGTCGCCCCGGTCTCGACGCTGGCATAGTTGCGCGCGGTGCCGATCCAGCCCTTCATGCCGGGGTCGGCCGACACGTAGACATTGTTGACGAGAACCTCACCGTCGCCTGGCTCGGGTGCGGCATCCTCGACGAGGTCGAACAGTTCGGGCGTGGGCAGCCCGGTTGCGCGCGCCTTCAGGATGACGTGCTTGTTTCGGTGCTGGCTCATCGTCGGTTTCCTCTGTTCGCCGGAGAATGCATTCGCCCCGCCGCGTCCGCTATATTGCCGCCGCATTCGGTGCGCAGACAATGCGGGCCGCCGCAAACCGACCCCGGAGTCCCGATGAAATCCACCATGCCTGGCCCGCTTTCCCGCCGCGCCAACGGCATCGACCGGCTGCTTGGGCTCGTGCTGCTGGCCTCGCTCGGCGCGTTGGTGGTCGGCCTGGCGTTGCCGGCGATCACGGTGCGCTCGCTGTTCTTCGCCCAGGACTTCTCGCTGTTCGAGAGCGTGCTCGCCTTCCTCGAGGACGGCGACTGGTTCCTGTTCGTCGTGACCTTCCTGTTCTCGGTGGTCTTTCCGATCGCCAAGATCGTGGTCGGGCTCGCGCTGTGGTTCGCCCTCGATGCGACCGGCGCCTATGCGCGGCCCGTGCTGGGCTGGCTCGCGGCCATGTCGAAATGGTCGATGCTGGATGTGTTCATCATCGCGCTGATCGTGCTGGTCGCCGACGGGCGGCTGCTGTCGAGCGCCGACATCCAGATCGGCGCCATCGTGTTTTCCGGCGCGGTGCTGACCTCGACCTGGGTGACCCGGCGGTTGAGCGTCCTCGCGGGGAACTAGCGGTTCCGGTCGGCTGGCCGGCTAGCGGGCCGGCGTGACTTGCACGGGTGCGTTTGCGCCGGTGCCCGGCGGCGGGCCCGATTGGCGCGGCGCGACCGTGATCGCCACGGCGCTGCCGCCCAGGGTGCGGTCCTGGATCTGCACCGTCGCGGCGCGTTCGCCCCGGGTGAACGACAGGACGCTGACATCGGCCTGCACGCTCATGATCGGCTCCCAGCCGAAGTTCGACATCTGGGTCTGGTAGAGCGCGAAGGTCTGGGTGGCGGACTGGCGCACATTCACGATGATCCGGCCGGTCCACCGGTCGAGATCGCCGAGGATCAGCGAGCGTTCGACATCCAGCGTTGAATTGGGCGGGATCGGGATGTCGGTCAGCAGCGAGAAGTTCTGTTCGATCGCCGTCTTGTCGCCGGTCGAGGTCGGCTGCAGTTTCGCACCCTGGGTGCAGGCGGTCAGCAGCAGGGCCGCCGCGAGTGCGACCCAGGGGACAGGGGCAAATCGTTTTGAAAAGAAGGACATGACGAAGCGGTATCACCGGGTCTGAGTCGCGACAATTGTTACGGGTCGCATGCGTGCCGGAACCGATGACCCTCGTGCCGCGATTGCACTAGAATTTACCGACGCGAAAACGGCCGACGGGCAGAGCGATGCAATACATCTCACGCGCGGACATTCCCCGATACCGGGCCAGCGGCCGCGAGCGGCTGGCGCATCTCGCGGCGTTCCTCGACGATGTCCCCACCGGGATGCTTACCTGCACCCGGTGGTTCGGTCACGGCCGTGGCTGTGCAATCGGGCTGGCCGCGAGCGAGAGCGTCTGGATGCAGGCCTAGGGCCTGACGCTGGCCACCGTTCCCGGCGGCCGGGTCTCCCACCCGGTCTATGCCGGCCTCAGCGACTGGGCGGCGGGCGCGGCGTTCTTCGAGGTCACCCACGAGACGGCGCAAGAGCTGTTTACGGCCCGCGGCTATGGCGGCGTGCTGCGGCCCGACCCCCGTAATGTGGTGGCTCGGATTCGTGCCTTCGCGGGGATCGAGGCGGAAGCCGCCGTCGCCTGATCAGTCCCCGAACGCGTCGTAGGCGGCCAGCGCGTCGGCGCCGTAAACGGTCGCGGGCCCGCCGCCCATCTCGATGGCAACGGCAATCGTGTCGCACAGCTCCTCGCGCGTCGCGCCGTGGCTGCGCGCCTGCTTCGTATGGAACACGACGCAACCCTCGCAGCGCTGGGCGATGGCGATGGCCAGCGCCATCAGTTCGGTCGTCTTGGCGTCGAGCGCCTTGGGCGACTGCGCGGCCTGCATGACGGCACGGTGGCCGCGCATGATGTCGGGTGCGGCGCGGAACAGATTCGCCGCGCGGGCATCCTGGGCGTCGGAGATTTCCTGATAGTCCTTGGTCATGTCGC
The DNA here is from genome assembly GCA_038117265.1 of Rhodospirillaceae bacterium. GTDB lineage: Bacteria > Pseudomonadota > Alphaproteobacteria > UBA6615 > UBA6615 > JAYPUG01. Next base: position 18,301 of record JAYOFO010000042.1, on the reverse strand, counting down.
ACTCCCGGTGATCGTGATCTGCGGATGTTGCCTCGTGCCGCGCGGCGAGGCGAGGGGAGACGCGATGAATCTGGCCCTGCCGCGTGCCCGGCGCTACGATCCGGGACGCACTCGAACCGGTTCCCGAACACGATGAACAATCCTGCCGCACGACCGTCGGACGCGCCGTTCCGCGGAATCCTAATGATGTGCGTGGCCGTCGCGTGCTTCGCGACGATGAACACGTTCATCAAGGACCTGCGAGCGCAGGACCTGCCGATCATCGAGCTCATCTGGGGCCGCTATTTCTTTCACACCGTCATCATCCTGATGATCTTCCCGCGCCGGATTCCCACCCTGCTGTCGGGTTCGGACAAGGGGCTCCAGATCGTCCGCTCGGTACTCGTCCTCGCGGCGACGGCCTGCATGTTCACCGCCGTCGGCTTCATGCCGCTGGCCGATGCCGTGGCGATCACCTTCATCGCGCCGCTGCTGATCACGGCGCTGTCGGTGCCGCTGCTGGGCGAGCGGGTCGGGCTGCGCCGCTGGATTGCCGTGTTCGTCGGTTTCGCGGGCATGCTGGTGATCGTGCGGCCGGGCGGCGGCCTGTTCCAGCTTGCCGCGCTGCTGCCGATCGGCGTGACCGTGTTCTACGCGTTCTACCAGATCATCACGCGGGCGATCAGCCACCGCACGGACCCGATCAATTCCGCCTTCTACACCGCCATCGTCGGCGGCGTGGCCATGACCCTGGTCGTGCCGTTCTTCTGGCAGACGCCGACGCTGGCGCAATGGGGCGGCCTGGTCGCGGCGGGTCTTCTCGGCGGGCTCGGCCATTGGGCGATCGTCATCGCCTATCAGCGTGCCGAGGCGCCGCTCGTGGCGCCGTTCGCCTATACCGAGCTGGTCTGGGCGACGATCCTGGGGCAGGCCGTGTTCGGCGACTTCCCCGATCTCTGGACCTTCGTGGGGGCCGGCATTATCGCGGCGAGCGGCATCTACATCCTGCAGCGCGAGCGTGGGAAGGGCGCGCGCGCGACCGGCTAGGCGGCGTGGCCCGTCAGTCGGTTGCGAAATGCTCGACGAATACCAGCAGCATATCCGGTGTCTCGCCGTCACTTGCCAGCGGCAGAATGACATCGCGTGCCGTCACGAAGTCGCGATGAGGTCTGACATAGGGGGTTGCGGCGTGCTTCGGCTGGCCGAAATTCGCCACCTCGACGCAGGACGTGAATATCCGGCTCGGTGGCGCCATGTGGGGGATATCCGACATCCAGCAGCCGGTCCGATCCTCGGCGAAATGATAGACCACGTTTGTCCCGATCAGGCGAAAACGCAAATTCCACGGTTGGCGCTGGACGTCGAGCAGGATGACCTGGGGCAGCAGTTAGGGAATGTCGAGTGGGTCGATGTCGCGGCGTGCCGGCAGGCGGTCGCCCGAACATTTGGAGCGCCAATAGGCCTCCCCGAGTTCGATCACGCGGCCACGCACCGACGCCGGCACATCGGCGCGGAGCGAGCTGCGGCGAACAACGGTTTCGGTCTTGGAATTAATCGGTTACGAGAATTCGAGATGCCCGGACGGGCATTTGGAAGCACAAGAGTACCACATCGCGATGCCCGAAGAACGCCGGTTTTTCAACGATTCGGCACAATTGGTATGACCGGGAGCCGCATCGGGGGAGGCGCGACGACAGGCATGTCGTTGGCCCGCCATGGGTGTCCGAACACCGGCGACGACGTACGGCGGCATTCGCCATGAAAAAGGGCCAGCCCGGTCGGGCTGGCCCTTGGAATTGGCTCCGGCGGCAGGACTCGAACCTGCGACAAGTCGGTTAACAGCCGACTGCTCTACCAACTGAGCTACGCCGGATCAGATGGCGCGCGGTTATAGCAAACCCTGCTCGCATGGCAACAGGGCGAATATCGCAGCCGACATCAGGCATAACCGTGAACGCGCTGGGCGATGGCGGCAGCGCCCGCGATCAGCACGCTCATATCCTGCCCGGCGAGGACGAACCGCACGCCCATGCCGATGTACTTCTCCTGCAGTTCGGGCGAGGGGACGCCGCCCATGCCCATCCACTTGCCGTGCTTGCGGCACGCCGCCGCAACCGTCTCGTAGTTGGCGACAATCCGTTCGTCGCCGACCTGGCCGGGTATACCCGACGCGGCGGCGAGATCGTTGGTGCCGATCATCACGATGTCGACGCCTTCGACGGCGGCGATCTCGTCGGCCTTGGAAATCACGTTGGGGGTCTCGAGCATGACGATGACCAGCATGGCCGCGTTCATGGCCGCGGCGACCTCGCCCATCGGCGCGCTGCCGAAACCGACCTGGGGCAGCCCGCCAACGACGCTGCGCCGGCCCTCGGGCGGATAGTGCAGCCGGTCGACGATCTCGCGCGCTTCCTCCGCGCTCTCGCACGACGGCATGACGATGCCCAGCGCCCCGCCGTCGAGCGCGCGCGTGGCCATCGCGATCTCGCCCTTGGGCACGCGCACCAGCGGTGCGATCCCCGCACTGAGCGCGGCGACCGATATCTGGGCCGTCTGGTCGAGGGTGAGCGGCCCGTGTTCGAGGTCGATGAACAGCCAGTCCATGCCGGCCGTCTTCATCATCGTTGCGATGTCGTTGGTTCGGGCAAGCCGGATGCCGAGACCGACCGAGATTTCGCCGGCCTCGAGGCGGGCCCGGGCCTGGTTGACGATACTTACCATGTGCAGTTCATCCTGATTGGGTTGGGGTCAGCCGACCTGGATCGCATCGTCGCCGCGGGTGTAGCTCATGACCATCTGATCGGGGTTCCGGTTGACCAGCGGCCGGTCGTAGAGCGGGTGCCGCAGGCTGCGGACCTCGTGCTCCACCTCGAACAGCGGCGTGCCGTCGTCGGGATCGACGATCGCCTCGAACCGGTACTGGTGCGCATCGCTCTCCTCGGTCACCAGGCCGCGTTCGAGAAGCTGTGCGTGCGGCCCCGCAAAATCCGCGACGTAGATCTGGATGTGGTGGCCGTCATAGTCGGCGCGGGCATCGCGCGTCTCGCGGAAGATCAGCTCCTGTCCGGGGCCGGCGGAGACGATCGCGGCGGGTGCGTTTTCGAACCGCTCCAGGCGACTCGGCGCGCCGAGAATCCGGTCGTAGAACCGCACGATACCGTCGGCCGTGCCACGCGGCACGTCGAAGCAGACATAGGGAATGCCCAGCTCCATATCCGCGAAACGTCCGCCCGGCGGATAGCATCGGTAGCGGTTGCCCCAGGGGCAGGTAGCGTCGATCCGGTCGTCGCGCCGCCGCCAGGCGAACCGCGTGCCCTGCAACAGCGGGCGCGCAGCCTTGAGCCGGTCGGCCAGCCGGTCGAAGTGGCGGACGACGATGGCGATGTGGCCGCGCAGCACCTGTGTGCCGCGGGTCGGCAGGTGGAACTGGTTGCGTCCGACATTGATCCACATCACGTCGGTACCGGTCATCATGTAGGGGTCGCGCGTCAGGCCCAGGGCAGAGACGTAGAACGACGTGGCCACAAGCTGGTCGGGGACCAGGAGGTTCACGTGTTCCAGTGCGACGATGTTGCCAACGTCTTCCGACGCGCGATCGTAGGGATGGGGGCGGGCCATTCTCAATCGCCGAATATGGCGACCGCCCGGATCGGGCTCGCCGTGCCGCCCTTGATCTTCAGGGGGAAACCGGCGAACCGGAAGCGGCCCTTACCGACCAGCTTGTCCAGGTTCATCAGGCATTCCATGTGCGTGATGCCGCGTTCGGCACAGGCCAGGTGCGCCAGGTAGTTGGGCTCACCCTCCGGCGCCGGACTCACGGCCTCGACACCGAACATGCCGATGCCCTTGTCGGCGAGCCAGTGCACCGCCGGAACCGACAGCCCCGGAAACTCGCGGACATAGTCGGGGCCACCATACAGTCGGTTGTGGATCCCCATGTGGATCATGACCGTGTCGCCGGACCTGATCTCTTCTCCCGAGCCGGCGAGGGCGGCCTCCATGTCGTCCACCGTCGCTTCGTAGCGATTGGGGACGTCGCCGAAATCGAGGCAGATCGCCTCGGTATAGAAGTTCTCCAGCGGCACCTGGTCGATCGAGGGGGCGTCGGGGCGCGGATCGAAGTGCACCGGCGCGTCGACATGGGTGCACGAATGGTCGCTCAGCGAGATCGACAGCGACTTCGAGGTGAAGTCCGTGTTGCCCGCGCGCTTGACCTCGGAATGGTCGTTCCAGACCGTGATCACGACGGGCGGATGGGACGGGTGTGCCGGGGCACGGTGATGTATTTCCCGGCTGAGGTCGATGATCTGCATTGCTGTGTTCCCCCGAAGCTCGGCCGAAGGCCGCTTTGGCCAATTCGTATCACGATTTGGCGGTCTGAACCCAACCCGGGTGGTCGTCGGGAACGGATTGTTCAGCGGCAATCAGGACGTGAGCGGCATTCCCATCGGCGTTCTGGAGGCTTCTTCGCGTAGCCACGCCCCGAACGCCTGAACAGCCGGATGCTGTACCTTCCTCACCGTCACGCGGAAGATCCCGCCACGGAACGGAAGGTCGAGATGGAACGGGGCAGCGAGACGCCCCGGTTCGAGGTTGCGGCTTCCCGGCACCCGTCCCGGGGTGTGCGACGCCGACGTCACCCTCGATTCTCGCGACGAAGGTGCATGGCCGGATCATCAATGTCGGCCGGTTGGGCGGCGAGGCGTCGGCGGCGCTCGACCGCATGGCGGCGAACGCGCATTTCGGCCGCATCATGCTGACGGTCGGCGGATAGGCGTGAAAATGCGGTTGGAGGCCCGGGCCGGAATCGAACCGACGTACAAGGATTTGCAGTCCTCTGCATAGCCACTCTGCCACCGGGCCGGTCGCAGTCGCGTGCGGGCGCCTGATATCTCAAATATCGCGTGTAATGGGAAGCCCCGCGCGTTGGGCAATTGCAACACATCCGATTGTGCGGTTCCCGTCGCCTGGCCTATAAGGGCCAGGCCTTCAAGTGGCTGAACCTGCTGGAATGCGGAAACGATGAGCGATTTCGATACGGCGCGGCGGAATATGGTCGACGGCCAGCTCCGTCCCAACAAGGTGACCGACGCACGCATCCTCGACGCCATGTCCGACCTGCCGCGCGAGACGTTCGCCGCAAAGGCGCGCCAGGGCATCGCGTATGTCGACGAGGACATCGAAGTGGCGCCCGGGCGCTACCTCATGGAACCGGTCGTGCTGGCCCGGCTCGTCCAGGCGCTGGAACTGACACGCGACGACTCGGTGCTGATGATCGGCGCGGGGACGGGCTACGATGCCGCGCTCGCCGGTCGGCTCGCCGGTGCCGTCGTCGCCGTTGAGAGCGACCGCGTACTGGCCGATCAGGCCTCGATGGTGATCAACCACCTCGGCGTCGACAATGTGGTGATGGTCGAGGGGCCGCTCAACGAGGGTTATGCCGCACAGGCGCCATACGATGCCGTCTTCTTCTGCGGTGCGGTGCCCGAAATTCCGGGCGAAATTACAGACCAGCTCGTCGTCGGCGGCCGGCTGGTGGCGGTCGTGGGCGGTGCGGAAGAGGGCGTGTTGGGACGCGCACAACTGATGACGCGCCTCGAGACCGGGATGTCGGGCCGCTTCCTGTTCGATGCCGGCACCCGGCCGCTGCCGGGCTTCGAGAAGGCGCCTGCGTTCGTCTTCTGACGGACGGGATGTTTGCAAATCCGGTGACGCTCGGGCACGGTTCGGGACGTTGGCGGGGCCGGCCGGCCAGTGGGGCTGGCGGCCACATACCACCGGGACAAGGTTCCAAATGGATCTGAAATACGGGATCAGCGTGTTGGCCATCGTCGCGGCGCTCGGGCTCGCGTCTCCGGCGGCATATGCCGCCTCGCTCGATGAGGCGCTGGCCCAGACCTACGACACGAATCCGGACCTGGCTTCGGCGCGGGCCGGGCAGCGGGCCACCGACGAAGAGGTCCCGCAGGCGCTGTCGAACTGGCGGCCGGAGGTCGAAATCAACGTCTCGTATGCGGTGCGTCAGCGCGACCGCGACCTGACGTCGGGGGTGAGCATCGACAACACCGACCAGCCGCAGTCGATCTCGCTCAACGTGACGCAGAACCTGTTCCGCGGCTTTCGCACCGTCTCCGACACCGAGCGGGCGCGCAACACGGTCGCGGCCGGCCGCGCGGGGTTGATCGACACCGAGCAGAGCATCCTGCTGCAGGCGGTGACGGCCTATGTGAACCTGCTGCGCGACCGCGCGATCCTGGAGTTGCGGAACAACAACGTTCGCGTTCTCGAACAGCAGCGTCAGGCGACGCAGGACCGCTTCGATGTGGGCGAGCTCACGCGAACCGATGTCGCCCAGGCCGACAGCCGGTTGGCCCAGTCGGTGTCCGACCGGACGACGGCGGAGGGCAACGTCAACACCTCCGCGGCTGACTATGTCGAGGTGATCGGAAGCCCGCCGGGCGATCTGGTCAAGCCGGACCTGCCGGTCGGCCTGCCGGCGAGCGAAGCCGATGCGATCGCCGAGGCGAAGCGCAACAACCCGACGATCGTCGAGGCCGACTTCACCGAGCGCGCCGCGCGCAACTCGATCGACCTGGTGGCCGGCGAGTTGCTGCCCACCCTGCGGCTGGCGGGAGAGGTCGAGGAGAACAAGGACGTGCTGGGCTCGGATGTCGAGACCTCGGAGCAGTCCGTCACCCTCAGCCTGACGGTCCCGCTGTACCAGTCAGGCGACGTCTACTCGCGGATTCGCGAGGCCAAGCAGACGGCCAACCAGAACATGCTCCAACTGGCCGAGACCGAACGGCGGGCGATCGAGCTGGCACAGAAGGGCTGGTCGGACCTGCAGTCGGCGCAGGGCCGGATCACCTCGTTCCAGGCCGAGGTTCGGGCACAGGAAGTTGCCTATGAGGGCGTGCAGCAGGAGGCGCAGGTCGGATCGCGCACCGTCCTCGACGTGCTCGACGCCGAACAGGAACTGCTCAATGCACGGGTCGGCCTGGTGCAGGTGGAGCGCGACCACGTCGTGGCGGCCTACACGCTTCTGTCCGCCATAGGACGGCTCACCGTGCAGGACCTCGGACTGTCGGTCACGGTCTACGATCCGCACCGGAACTTCGAGGCGGTCGAGGACCAGCTCTTCGGCAGCGATATCCTTGACGAGCGCAATTAGGATTCCCGTCTAAGACATTGCGGTAGCGCCGCATTCGGGGCGCGAAAACTGGTCGTGAATCGACCGTTTTTCTCTCTTGCGTTCAGTTGTCATTAACCAATTTCTGCGGTGATATGCGCCCATGAGTGACACCAACGCCGATCAGCAAGAACCGTCGATGGAGGAAATCCTCGCGTCGATCCGCCGGATCATTTCGGAGGATAGCGACGAAGAGGGTGACGAGGAATCCGTCGAAGCGGTCGACGCCGCTGAAGAGACCACGGAAGAGACCGAGCCAGAGCCGGAACCCGAAGACGATCTCGACGACGACATCCTTGAGCTCACCGACGCGATCGACGACGAGCCGGAGCCTGAAGCGGAACCCGAAGAGGAACCCGAGCCCGAGCCGGAACCCGAAGAGGAACCCGAGCCGGAACCGGTCGCGCTGGCCGAGCCGGAGGACGACCGGCTGGTCTCCGACGAGACCGAGGAGATCAGCGCCGCCACGATTTCCGGCCTGACCGCCGCGCTGGCGGCCAAGGCGCTGGTGGGCGACGGGAACAAGACCCTCGAGCAGCTCGTGAAGGACGTCCTGCGTCCGATCCTCAAGGAATGGCTCGACGCCAACCTCCCGGAGATGGTCGAGCGAATCGTGCGCGAGGAAGTCGAGCGCATCTCCCAGCGCGCGCGCAAATAGCCTGCCAGATGCTCGAAGCCGTGTGTCGCGGGGCCGGAAGGGTCTAGCCGCCGCGCCTGTGCTTCGCTAAACACCGTGCCGCAGACGTTTTCCACGGTTCGGCCATGACCACACTCGATAAGACCTACGCGCCCGCGGACATCGAGGCGCGCCTCTACGAACGCTGGGAAAGTTCCTGCGCGTTCGCGTGCGGGCGCACGGCGAATGCGACCTATACGATCGTCATTCCGCCGCCGAACGTCACGGGCAGCCTGCACATGGGCCATGCCCTCAACAACACGCTGCAGGACGTGCTGATCCGCTGGAAGCGGATGCAGGGCTACGACACGCTCTGGCAGCCAGGCACCGACCATGCCGGGATCGCGACACAGATGGTGGTCGAGCGCCAGCTGGGCGAGCAGGGCATCGTGCTCGACCGCGGCCGCCGGCTCGAGGATGCCGACGAGAACCTGATCGGGCGCACCGACTTCCTAGAAAAGGTCTGGGCCTGGAAGGAGGAATCCGGCGGCACGATCATCAACCAGCTCAAGCGGCTGGGGGCGTCGTGCGACTGGTCGCGCGAACGCTTCACCATGGACGAGGGGCTGTCGCGCGCGGTCCTCAATGTGTTCGTCGAGCTGCACCGCCAAGGCCTGATCTACAAGGACAAGCGGCTGGTCAACTGGGACCCCAAGCTGCACACCGCCATCTCGGACCTGGAGGTGGTGCAGAAGGAGGTCGACGGGCACCTCTGGTATTTCAACTATCCCATCGAGTGCGAAGAGGGCCGCTTCATCACCGTGGCGACGACCCGGCCCGAAACGATGCTGGGCGACACGGGCGTGGCCGTGCATCCCGAGGACGAACGCTGGGCCGACGTCATCGGCAAGCACGCGATCCTGCCGATCGCCGGCCGCCGGCTGCGCATCGTGGCCGACGAATACGCCGATCCCGAACAGGGCTCGGGCGCGGTGAAGATCACGCCGGCCCACGACTTCAACGATTTCGAGGTCGGCCGGCGCGCCGGCCTCGGCATGATCAACGTGTTCGACGCCTCGGCGAATATCGCCATCGACACCGAGGAGTTCCGCACCGACACGCAGGCCTCGAATTGGGGCGATCCGGCCGCGGCGATCGCCAGGTATGACGGCCTCGACCGCTTCGCCGCGCGCGAGGCGATCGTCGCCGAGATGGAGGCGCGCGGCCTGCTGGCCGAGATCGACGCGCACAAGCACACGATCCCCTATGGCGACCGGTCCGACGTGGTCATCGAGCCTTGGCTGACCGATCAATGGTACGTCGACGCCGCGACCCTGGCGAAGCCGGCCGTCGAATCGGTGGAGGCGGGCGACACCCGCTTCGTGCCCGAGAGCTGGTCGAAGACCTATTTCGAGTGGCTGCGCAACATCCAGCCCTGGTGCATCTCGCGCCAGCTCTGGTGGGGCCACCAGATTCCAGCCTGGTACGGGCCCGACGGCGAGGTGTTCGTCGCCGAGGACGAGGCCGGCGCCGCGGCGGCTGCCGAGACCCACTACGGCAAGGCGGTCGAACTGGAACGTGACCCCGACGTGCTCGACACCTGGTTCTCGTCGGCCCTGTGGCCGTTCTCGACCCTGGGCTGGCCCGACGCGACGCCCGAGGTGGCGCGTTACTATCCGACCAGCGTGCTGGTCACCGGCTTCGACATCATCTTCTTCTGGGTCGCCCGGATGATGATGATGGGCCTGCACTTCATGGAGGATGGCGACGGCAAGCCCCAGGTGCCGTTCGCCGAAGTCTACATCCACGCGCTGGTCCGCGACGAGAAGGGCCAGAAGATGTCCAAGTCCAAGGGCAACGTGATGGACCCGCTGGAGCTGATCGACGAATTCGGCGCCGACGCGCTGCGCTTCACCCTGACAGCGATGGCGGCGATGGGCCGCGACATCAAGCTGGCGACCAGCCGCGTGCAGGGCTACCGGAACTTCGGCACCAAGCTTTGGAACGCCGCGCGCTTCTGCCAGATGAACGAATGCGCCGCGCCGGCGGGCTTCGACCCGGAATCGGTGGAGCTGACGCTGAACCGGTGGATCGTCGGCGGCCTTGCCGAGGCGGCGGCGACGGTCACGAGCGCGCTGGAGGACTACAAGTTCGACCAGGCGGCGGGGGCGATCTACCAGTTCACCTGGCACACCTTCTGCGACTGGTATGTCGAGTTCGCCAAGCCGGTGCTGCAGGGCGACGACGAGGCGGCCAAGGCCGAGACCCGCGCCACGGCCGGCTGGGTGCTGCAGCACATCCTGCGCGTGCTGCACCCGTTCATGCCGTTCATCACCGAGGAGCTCTGGGAGAGCTTCGGCGACGGCGAGGGCATGCTGATCCACGCCGCCTGGCCCGCCGCCGACATCGCGACGGTGGACACGGAGGCGAAGGCCGAGCTCGACTGGGCCGTGCGCTTCATCACCGAGGTGCGCACGGTGCGGAGCGAGCTGAACGTGCCCGCAGGCGCGAAAATCCCGGCCATCCTGACCGGTGCGAGCGACGCGACGAAGGCGCGGCTCGCAAACCACCGCGACCAGGTGCTGCGCCTGGCCCGGCTCGACGACGTGGCGGTCGACGCCGACGTGCCGGCCGGCGCCGTGGAACTGGTGCTCGACGAAGCGAGCCTCGCCCTGCCGCTCGCCGACGTCATCGACCTCGACGCCGAACGTGCGCGGCTAGCGAAGGAGATCGAGAAACTCGCCAAGGACATCGCCGGCATCGACAAGAAGCTCGCCAACGAGAACTTCACCTCGCGCGCGCCGGAAGAGGTGGTCGCCGAGCAGCGCGAGCGCCGCGCCGATGCCGCCGACGCCAAGGCCAAGCTCGAATCAGCGCTCGAACGACTCAAGGCGGCTTAGGCGGATTTGGGATATTGAATCTTTACGGGCCTGACTAAAAATCGTTAGCTGCGTTCAGTTTTATGACACCCTATTTTTTGGGCACCTAGATGAACATGCTTTAATTAACCAGTTTACCGCGACGTTCGTAGGGCGGGTTTCTTTATCACCGCCACCTGTAAAACTATGACGGTGATTTGTGGCAGAGTTTTTTGTTGGTAGGTTTGGCTGGGTCGGCATATTCGCCAAAATCTTCACCGGTATTATCCGAAGATACCTTTGCGCCCTTTTTAAATGCTGGTTTGCCAGCGCCCGAGCCGACGTGAAAAATATCAGTGTAAGTGTGTGTATGACCCGGAGAATCGTTACCAAGCGTGAAATCTATGCTGGGGAGCGCGGTAGCTGAACTTTGAGCCGATCCCACCGTATCGCCTCTATTTCCCACTATTCCATTCGGCACCAGCGTGCGGAGCAGTTCGTAAGCTCGCTTCTGCGTATTTGCCTGCCCCATGGTCAACGCCTCGAAGAAATTGGCCACGTAAGTCTGGCAGATTGAAGTCTCCGCTGATCCGCCCATCAACGCCAATTCCGCCACCACGGCTGAATCCAATTTCGTCAAAAAGTTCAGGATAATCAGGCTGATTAAGTGGTCTTCCGTCGGCCAATAGCCAGCCAGACGGAACTTTCTTTGTTGGCCCAACAAATGCGACGACCGAACCTACAGGAGGTAGACTAGTCCGAACTTCGCGAATTTTTTCCTGTATTTGTTCTAATAAAATGAATAACTATTCTGATTCCGCTCGTGTGATATTTTGTACTTGCAATTTTATTGTAAAACAAAAAACTGCAATCATAATAATTACTATTTTTTGTAATGTGATATTAATCAATTTCCAAATCTTTTTTGATTTCAACAATCTTCCAAACCCTTTTTGATTTCCCCAAGCACGATATCCCAATTGCTTGTGTCTTGAACTATGAAAGGAGAAATATTTGGCTGCAAAGAGATGAGGGACTCAGGTTCCACTTTCACGCCCGTGCTAAACACCAATAGGAAAATTGCGAACCCGGTAGTTGCTTTCGCAAAGAGTTTTTCTGCGGACTCTTCGATGTCGGAAAACAGAAAGGACAAGGGAATTCTGATGTTAAATGTTCCTGTGATGCCCGCTACCGCAAGGGCCGTGCCTACAGAAACGATCATAATTACGGAAATTTCGCCACTATGTTTGATGATAGTAAATAATTCATATAGATCATTATAAAAATAATAATAATAATATATATTAATACAGTCTTCATTCTGCTTTCTCATTTTTGAGGGGTAAACGATAACAACGGCCTGCTTATACGTCTACTATAGATAGTGGAAGCTCTTTAATCAGCACGCAAGCGACGATAGTTGGATCCTAGATTTGTTGCTTCTTAATCCGAGAAGTAGATACCGGTAATCCAAGGCAAATCTCGAGTCCGTGCTTGAGCGGCTGGAGGCCGCGTAGCCAGCACTCCGATCGCCATGCCCGGGCCCGCCTTCGCGTTTTGCGTTATGGCGGATAGACACCGGCCCGGGCATCTCACACACCGAGGCGGGATGCGCGGATCGAGTCCGCGCATGACGTGTTGGTTTTTCGCAGAAGCCGCCGCTATTCTCCGCGGCGAACGGATATTTCTGTCTCAGGGAAGGACTAAAGTCATGGATGGCAACACGCTTGGCGGCGGTTGGGACAAGTCGAAGCTGCCCAGCCGCCACGTCTCGATCGGCAACACCTCGGCCCCACACCGCGCGTTCTACTACGCGATGGGGATGACCGAGGAGGAGATCAAGCAGCCCTTCGTCGGCGTCGTCACCACCTGGAACGAGGCCGCGCCGTGCAACATCGCCCTGTCGCGCCAGGCCCAGGCGGCCAAGGCGGGCGTGCGCGAGGCGGGCGGCACGCCGCGCGAGTTCACCACCATCACCGTCACCGACGGCATCGCCATGGGCCATGACGGCATGCGCTCCTCGCTGGTCAGCCGCGAGGTGATCGCGGACTCGACCGAGCTGACCGTGCGCGGCCATTCCTACGACGCGCTGGTCGGGCTGGCGGGCTGCGACAAGTCGCTGCCGGGCCTGATGATGGCGATGCTGCGCCTAAACATCCCCTCGGTGTTCATGTATGGCGGCTCGATCCTGCCCGGCACGTTCAAGGGCAAGGACGTCACCATCATCGACGTGTTCGAGGGGGTCGGCGCGAACGCGGCGGGCGTCATGTCCGACGAGGATCTGAAGATCCTCGAATGCGCGGCCTGCCCGTCGGCGGGCGCGTGCGGCGGCCAGTTCACCGCCAACACCATGGCCTGCGTGTCCGAGGCGATCGGCCTGGCGCTGCCGCACTCGGCCGGCGCGCCGGCGCCCTACGAGACCCGCGACGAATACGCGGTGGCCAGCGGCAAGGCGGTGATGGAGCTGATCAAGACCCAGCTGCGACCGCGCGACATCGCGACCCGAAAGGCGTTCGAGAACGCCGCGGCCATCGTCGCGGCGACGGGCGGTTCGACCAACGCCGGCCTGCACCTGCCGGCCATGGCGGCGGAGGCGGGGATCGAGTTCGACCTGATGGACGTGTGCGAGATCTTCCGCAAGACGCCCTACATCGCCGACCTCAAGCCGGGCGGGCGCTACGTCGCCAAGGACCTCTACGAGGCGGGCGGCGTCGGCATCGTCATCAAGCAGCTGCTCGACGGCGGCTACATGCACGACGACTGCATGACCGTGACGGGCAAGACCATCGGCGAGAACTATGGCGGCGTCGACTTCCCGACCGGCCAGGACGTGGTGCGCACCATCGATAACCCGATCTCCTGGACCGGCGGCGTGGTCGGGCTGATGGGCAATCTGGCGCCCCAGGGCGCGATCGTGAAGATCGCCGGGCTGGCCAAGCTGCAGTTCACCGGCCCCGCGCGCGTCTTCGAGCGCGAGGAGGACTGCCTGCAGGCCGTGCTGCGCAAGGAGTACGCGGAAGGCGACGTGCTGGTCATACGCAACGAGGGGCCGAAGGGCGGCCCGGGCATGCGCGAGATGCTGTCGACCACCGGCGCGCTCTACGGCCAGGGGATGGGCGACAAGGTGGCGCTGATCACCGACGGCCGCTTCTCGGGCGGCACGCGCGGCTTCTGCATCGGCCATGTGGGGCCGGAGGCTGCGGTCGGCGGGCCCATCGGCCTGATCGAGACCGGCGACATCATCAAGATCGATGCCGCGGTGGGCACCCTGGACGTCGAGCTCTCCGACGCGGAACTGGAGAAGCGCCGTGCGGCATGGCAACCGCACCCGACCAACTACCAGTCGGGCACCCTGTGGAAATACGCCCAGACGGTCGGCGATGCGCGCTACGGCGCGATCACACATCCGGGAGCGAAGGCGGAAACGCACGTGTATGCGGACCTGTAGGTGCTAGGCTGGGCGCCGCAACGACACGGGGAGGATACCGTCATGTTGCGTCGTCTGATCGAGGGCCTGTTCCTCGCCGTCCTTGTTTGGGCGCGCGCCGCCGCGAAGGGCGAGGACGACGGCGCCGTCGAGCGCGAGATGCTGGCCCTGCGCGGTCGGCAGCATGCCCGCGGTGCCGAACTCACCTTCTGGACCGGTTTCATCATGGGCGGCGCCATCGCCGCCGACATGCCCACGCCGCTGCATGGCGGGGAGATGGGCGATGGCGGGCTCGGCGGGATCGAGGGCGCCGCCGTGGCGCAGGCGAGTGAGGAGGCACGCCACCTGTCGGACCTGATCGTCGACAGGCGGGTGCTGATCCCCGTGGCGTTCGTCGTTCTGGTGCTGGCCTATTGCAGTCGGGGAAGGGGCCGCTGCCGGCCGAACCGCGCGGCGTGACGCCTACTGCACGCTCGACTTCTTGTTCGGCACGATCCGCTGGACGCTGATCTTCGAGCGGTCCATCAGCTTGCCGACCCGCGGCGAGATCTCGTTGACCCAGTGCGGATCCTCGTAGACCGCCTTGTAGAGCCGCTTGCGCTCGGCCTCGGAGTTGAAGCGGCGCATCCACACGAACACGGAATTATCGGTCTCGCCGTGGAACATCCCGCAGATCACCATGCCCTTGGAGATCTGGAACGGCGCGACCTCCTCGTCGAAGAGCTTGAGCCATTCTTTCATCTTGCCGCGGCGGATCACATATTGCCGGAGTTCGAAGAACGCCATGTCGGATAATCCCTTTCTCGGTTGAACGGTGTGTCTAGTCTTCGTCGACGGTGACGTTCGTCTCGTCCGTCACCTTCAGCTTGCCGTAATGGGTGTAGGACCGCTTCATGTACCAGTCGAAATACTCCCAATAGGTCATCGGCTCGTGCTTGGGCGGGTTGTCCGGCCCGGCGCAGGTCGGCAGGCATTCGGCCAGGGTCTCGAAGCCCGGGTTCACGAAGCACGCGAAGGAGTAGCGGTCGTTCTCGGTCGGCGGCACGACGCGGTGCGGCGTCGCGCAGTAGCGGTGGTTGGTCCAGCGCTCGAGGAAATAGCCCATGTTCACGATCACCGCGCCCTCGGGCAGGTCGGGCCAGAACCAGGTCTCGTTGTCGGTGTCGAGAATCTGGATGCCCGGCTCGTTGGCCGGCGGCAGGATCGTCATGAAGCCGGTATCGGCATGGGCGTTCGAGCCCATTTCGCCGTCTTCAAGGTCGTTCTTGGGCGGGTAGTGGGCGACGCGGAAGTAGGTGTAGCTCTTCGCGAAGTACGGGTCGAAGAAGCGCGGGTCGAGGTCGAGCGAGCGGGCCCACACGGGCAGCAGCGACTTGCCCAGCGCGGTGATTCGCGCCATGTAGTTCTCGGCCGTCGCGCGGAAGCCCGGCAGCACGTCCTCGGACAGCCACGGTACCGGGCCGTAGAAGCGCTTGCCCGCGATCACGCCGGGATCGTCTTGCGGGAAGTCGGTGGCGAGCACCAGGCAGCGCACGGTGTTGAGCTTCTTGGAATTGTGGAACTTCGAATGGGTGGTCAGCCCGCCGCGTGCGGGGATGTAGCCCTTCTGGTCGTGGGTGACGCGGACCGTGAGCTTGGTCTCCTCGGGCAAATCGTGGAAACGCCTGGCCGCGTCGTGCATGCCGGCGATCAGCTCGGGTTCGAGCCCGTGGTTGACGATGGCGAGAAAGCCGAGATTCTCCCACACCTCGCGCCACGGGCCGGCGATCGCCTCGACGGCCGCCATGTCGCCGGCGCGCGCGGCGCCCACATCGATCACCGGCAGCGCCTTGTGGGGCGCTGCGCGCACGCTGCGCGCGAAATCGGACTCGTTCAGGTCGTGCGCGAGGGACATGGGGTTCCTTCAGGGCGCGGTTCGCGTCGGGCCTGGCGTCAGACCGTGGCTTCGTTGCCGGTGCCGGCCTTCACCTTGCCGTAATGGGTGAAGGTGTTGGTCATGTACCAGTCGAAGAATTCCCAGTAGGTCTGAGTCGGGTACTTCGGGGGATTGCCGGGGCCGGTGCAGGTCGGCAGGCATTCGCCGACGGCCGCGAAGTCCGGGTTGACGAAGCAGGCCAGCGAATAGCGGTCGTTGACGCGCGGCGGCACGACCCTGTGCGGGGTCGCGCGGAACCGGTCGTTGGTCCAGCGGCCGAGGAACATGCCCATGTTGACGATTAGCGCGCCTGCCGGCAGCTCGGGCCAGAACCAGGTGCCGTCGGTGTCGAGGATCTGCAGCCCTTCCTCGTCGGCGGGTGGCAGGAAGGTCATGAAGCCGGTGTCGGCATGGGCGTTGACGCCCATCTCGCCCTCGTCGAGGTCGGGCTTGGGCGGGTACTTGGCAATCCGGAAATAGGTATAGGACCGTTCGAACTTGTCGTCGAAGAAGCCGGCGTCGAGCTCCAGCGCGCGGGCCCAGACGGGCAGCAGCTTCTTGCCCAGCGCCGTGATGGTCGCCATGTATTCCTCGGTCACCGAACGGAAACCGGGGATCGTCTCCTCGGGCAGCCACGGCATCGGGCCGCAGAACTGCTTGCCCGCCAGCACGTCGGGATCGTCTGCGGGATAGTCGGTGGCGGCGACCAGCACCTCGACCGTGTCGAGCTTCTTGCTCGCGTGGAATTCGGAATGGGTGGTGATGCCGCGGCGCGCGGGGATGTAGCCCTTCTGGTCGCGGGTGACCGGGATCGCGTTCTTCACGTCGGCCGGCAGGTCGTGGAAGCGCTTGGCCTCCTCGGTCATCCGCCGGATGAGTTCCTGCGGCACGCCGTGGTTGACGATGCACAGGAAGCCGACGCCTTCCCACACCGCGCGCCACTCGGCGGCCAGCGCCTCGATGGCGTCGGCATCGCCGGCAAGCGCCGGGCCGATATCGAGGACGGGCAGGGCCCTGCGCGGCAGTTCGCGCGCGGCGCGGCCGAATTCGGTCTCTTCGGCGGTCGTGTCGTGGGCGAGGGACATGGCGGGCCTCCCGTTGCCTTGGCTGCAGGCGACACTATAGGGCCATTCGCGCGACCGGTGCCACAGCCCGTCAGTTGAATCCCAGGAACGCCGGACCCGCCATGTAGCGGATGAAGCTCGCCACCAGCAGCATCAGGTAGATCGGCGAGATCAGCCCGATGGCCGCGGGCACGAACATGCGCAGGAAGCTGCTGCGGAACCGGGTGCGGTCGGTCGCGCGATAGCCGCAGCGCACCACCGGATAGGTCAGGAACACCACGATCACCAGGCCGACATTCAGGAAGAGCCCGGTCAGCAGCGCCCGCACGCCGGCGGGCGCGCCGTCGTTGGCGATCCACAGGAGCGCGCCGATCGCGAAGATCCAGAACCCGACCGCATAGCAGATCAGCGCGGCGCGGAAGCCGAGATCGCCGAGATACAGGTCGAGGGCATACCGCCAGGCCGCGGCGAAGCGGTTCATCGGCCGGCCAGCTCGCACCACACGGGCGTGTGGTCCGATGCCTTCGCCTTGCCGCGCGGGCCCTTGTCGATTTCGCACGCGACCAGCCGGTCGGCGGCCTGGGGCGAGAGCAGCAGATGGTCGATGCGGATGCCGTTGTCCTTCTGCCAGGCGCCGCCCTGATAGTCCCAGAAGGAATAGACGTGTGTCTCGGCGTGGAGCGCGCGCCACGCCTCGGTGTAGCCGAGGTGGAGCAGGGCGCGGAACTTCGCCCGCGTCTCGGGCCGGAACAGCGCGTCGTCGGCCCAGGCGGCGGGGTCGTGGCAATCCTCGGGCCCGGGGATCACGTTGTAGTCGCCGCCCAGCACCACCGGCTCCTCGTGCGCCAGCAGGTCGCGTGCGCGCGTCGCCAGCCGGTCCATCCATCCGAGCTTGTAATCGTACTTTTCGCCGGGCGCCGGGTTGCCGTTGGGCAGGTAGATCGAGGCGACGCGCACGCCGGCATCGCCGGCATCAACCCACGCCTCGACGTAGCGCGCCTGGTCGTCGGAGGTGTCGCCTGCCAGGCCCGTCGTCACGTCGTTCAGCGGATGCTTCGAGAGGATCGCCACGCCGTTATAGGTCTTCTGGCCATGGACGGCGCAGTTGTAGCCGCGCTCCTCGATCTCAATCGCCGGGAAGTTCTCGTCGACGCACTTGATCTCCTGCAGCAGGACGACGTCGGGCGCGGCGTCTTCCAGCCAGTCGAGGACGTTGGGCAGGCGCGCCTTGATCGAGTTGACGTTCCAGGTGG
>JAYOFO010000041.1:0-24207 GCA_038117265.1 Rhodospirillaceae bacterium | reverse complement strand
CGCCGGTGCCGCAGGCCAGCGTCAGGCCGGCGCCGCGTTCCCAGACGCGCAGGCGCAGCGCGTCCGGGCCGGTCACCTGGGCGACGCCGATGTTCGCGCGTTCGGGAAACATCGGGTCGTGCTCGAGCTGCGGGCCCAGCTCGGCGATCGGAACGGCTGCTACGTCGTCGACGAAGAACACCGCATGGGGATTGCCCATGCTGACCGCCACGGCATCCGCGAGCATGCCGCGCGCGATCGGCACATGGTCGGTGTCGCAGGCCGCGGCCAGCGGTATGTCTGCCCACGCGTCGCGTGCGGGGCCCATGTCGACCGAGAATGTCTCCGCGGTACCGTCCGTCCAGGCTTTCAGAATGCCTGCGGCCGTACGGATCGAAAGGGGACCGGGCACGCCGTCGAGCAACAGCCGCGCCACGCAGCGCATGGCGTTGCCGCAGGCACCCACCTCGCCGCCGTCGGCATTGAAGATGCGCACATCCACATCCGCCAGCCCGTCGCGCGGCGCGTCGATTGCGATGAGCTGGTCGAAGCCGATCCCCGTGTTCCGGTCCGACAGCCGTCGCGTTCCCTCGGCGGTCACGTCGAGCGGTTGCGCGCGGGCATCGACAATGACGAAGTCATTGCCCAGGCCATGCATCTTTATGAAGGGACGCGAACTCATGGGCGGGATATAGAGCCGCCGGTGCCCGCGCGTCCAGTCCGATCGCCCCGGATGCCCTGGGGCGGGCCGGAGCTTCAGGAGCGACCGAGCGACTTGACCAGTTGCACCACCTGTCGGCGCACGCGCGTGTCCGGAATCTTCTGGAACGCCTGGTTCAGGTCGAGCACCTGGCGTGCCGACCGCGAGTCCGGATCTGCGCTGGGTGCGATCTCGGGCTGGCTCGCCTTGCGCCGGCTGCCGTTGAGACCCTCGAAGAAATAGCCCGGCGCCACGTCGAGGACGTCGCAGAGCTGCCAGAGCTTCGAGGCGCTGATGCGGTTGGCGCCGCTTTCATACTTCTGGACCTGCTGGAAGCTGATGCTGAGCCGCTTTGCGAGCTCCTTCTGCGGCATGCCGCACATCTCGCGCCGCTGTCGCATGCGGCGTCCGACATGGGTATCAACTGGATGTGGCACGGAATAACGCCCCCTGAAATTGAAAGTCTTTAGCGTGCAAACACTCGGTCGGGGGACATCGAACGGCAGTGCGCCGGACAAACCAGGCGGGCATCGGTTCCGGTGCGCAAAGAGACGCGCGGGAAACCTCTGGTCATCAGGTCAGCCTCCCCCGACGCCGACCGCAATACCACCTAGAGAAATGCATATGACACAACCATCACGTGCACACAAGGGGGCAGGAAGAATTTGATTCAAACAGGTATAACCTCATGTATTTGAAACATTTAATGGTGATTTAGGGTTTCCTCATAAAATCCGGTGTTTAACAAAAAGTCCGCACAAAAATTAACCAAATCAGAATGCCATAATACCCCATTTTGGGTGTTCATGAAGCAGTTGGCGCCACCATGTATCGCGCTTGACCCTTCCGCCACGTTCCCCTAGTTTCCGCGCCATCCCGCATCGATCGACGATGCGGCTCCGGCACGAATGCCGGAGCTCCGCCAGTCCGCGAGTTTCGCGCACTGGCGCATTTTGGTTTGGGTCATCGCGAATGGCCCGGGAATGAATTGAGAGGACGATCGTGTTCGAAACGCTCTCGGAACGCCTCGGCGATGTTTTCGACCGGCTCAAGCGCCGCGGTGCGCTGTCGGAGGAAGGCGTCGCGGCCGCGCTGCGCGATGTCCGCGTGGCGCTGCTCGAGGCCGACGTGGCGCTGCCGGTCGTCCGCGACTTCATCGCATCCGTTCAGGAGCGCGCGGTCGGCCAGGAGGTGGTCAAGAGCGTCACCCCCGGCCAGATGGTGGTCAAGATCGTCCATGACCAGCTTGTCGAGATGCTCGGCAGCGCGGCGGTGGAGATCGACCTCAACGCACCGGCTCCCGTCGCGATCCTCGTCGTCGGCCTTCAGGGTTCGGGCAAGACGACGACGACCGCCAAGATCGGCCACCACCTCGCCGACAGGCAGAAGAAGCGGGTGCTGATGGCCTCGCTCGACGTGCGTCGCCCGGCCGCCCAGGAGCAGCTCCGGGTCCTCGGCGACCAGGTTCTGGTGCCGACCCTCGACATCCGCACCGGCGAGATGCCGGTGATGATCGCGCGCCGCGCAATGGATCAGGCGCGGCGCGAAGGCTACGACGTCGTGCTTCTCGATACCGCGGGCCGGCTGGCGATCGACGATGCGCTGATGGCCGAAGCGACGGCGATCCGCGATGCGGTCAAGCCGCACGAAACGCTGCTGGTGGCCGATGCGATGACCGGCCAGGACGCGGTGAATACCGCGCAGGCGTTCCACGAGAAGGTCGGCCTCTCCGGCATCGTGCTGACCCGCATGGACGGCGATGCGCGCGGCGGCGCGGCCCTGTCGATGCGTGCCGTCACCGGCCAGCCGATCAAGTTGATCGGCACCGGCGAGAAGATGGACGCGCTCGAGCCGTTCCACCCCGAGCGGGTCGCCGGCCGCATCCTCGACATGGGCGACGTCGTCACCCTGGTCGAACGCGCCAACGAACTCGTCGAGGACGAGAAGGCCGAGAAGACCGCCCGCAAGATCCAGAAGGGCGAGTTCGACATGGAGGATTTGCTCGACCAGCTCCGCCAGCTCAAGAAGATGGGCGGTCTCGGCGGCGTGATGTCGATGCTGCCCGGCGTCGGCAAGATCAAGAAGCAGATGGCCGAGCACAATCTCGACGACAGCCTGATCAAGCGCCAGGAGGCGATCATCCTGTCGATGACCCTGCTGGAGCGCCAGCGCCCGGCCATGATCAAGGCGTCGCGCAAGAAGCGCATCGCCGCCGGCTCCGGCACCAGCGTGCAGGAGATCAACAAGCTGCTGAAGCAGTTCCAGCAGATGCACACGATGATGAAGAAGATGAAGAAGATGGGCGGCAAGCTGCCCCCGATGGGCGGCGGCGGAATGCCCGGCATGGGCGGCGGCATGCCGCCGGGCATGCTGCCCCCGGGCATGGGGCGCTAGGAGAGAGCGATGTTCCACCACGTGTCCATTGGCGTCACCGACCTGGCGAAGGCCGCATCCTTCTATGACGCGGTGCTTGGCGCGCTCGGATATGTGCGTTTCATGGAGAAGCCCGGGACCATGTCCTGGTGGCCCGAGGGCGGCGGACCGGCCTTCTGGGTGAACCTGCGCGACTCGCTGACCGTGGTTCCCGACGACGGCCGCCACGTGGCGTTCCAGGCCCATTCGCAGGCCGCGGTCGACGCCTTCCACGCCGCGGCGATCGCGGCCGGTGCCACCGACGACGGCCCTCCGGGAATTCGCCCGGAATATCGCGACACATATTACGGCGCGTTCGTGCTCGACCCGTTCGGACACAAGATCGAAGCCGTGCACGCGCCGCGGGACTGACGGGATGGCGATGCTCGACCATGTCTCGATCGGCGTGCGCGACCTGGCGGCCAGCGGCGCGTTCTACGACGCCGCCCTGTCCCCGCTGGGCCTCGCGCGCGTTGTCGAGCGCGGCATCGGCATCGCCTGCGGGCCCGGCCCCGGCCGCGCCGGCATGATGTTCTGGGTCGTCCAGCCCAATGCGGAGGTTGTTGCGGCACGCGGTAGACACGTGGCGTTCGCCGCGCGTTCCCGCGATGCGGTCGACGCCTTTCAAGCCGCCGCGCTGGCGGCGGGCGCGCGCGACAACGGCGCGCCGGGGCTGCGCCCCGAATACAGCGCCGACTATTACGGCGCCTTCGTTCTCGACCCCGACGGCCACAAGATCGAGGCCGTCTGCCGGGGCGAAGGCTGAGCCGAATCCGAACCCACAGATACCTGGAAAGAGAAGGAATCAAACCATGGCATTGCGTATCCGACTGGCCCGCGGCGGGGCCAAGAAGCGTCCGTTCTATCGCATCGTCGTTGCGGACTCGCGGCGCGCCCGCGACGGCCGGTTCATCGAGAGAATCGGCCACTATAATCCGATGCTGGGCAAGGACGACCCCAACCGCGTGCAGATCGATGTCGACCGCGCCAAGCATTGGCTGGGTGTCGGCGCGCTGCCGTCGGACCGCGTGGCCAGGTTCCTGGCCGGCGCCGACCTGATCGCCATGCCGGCGCAGCGCGAGCAGTCCAAGAAGCACATGCCGAAGGCGAAGGCGCAGGAGCGCGCCGCTGCTGCGGCCGAGGCGGCGGCAGCCGCCGAAGAGGCAGCCGCTGCGACCGCGGCGGCTCCGGCAGAGGAAGCCCCCGCCGAGGAGGCGCCGGCTGACGAGGCGCCCGCTGAAGAAGCCGCTGCCGAAGAAGCACCTGCCGAAGAGGCGCCCGCCGAGGAAGCGCCGGCCGAGGGCGGTGACGAAGAGGAGAAATCCTGACGTCTGCCGGCGATCGCAAGGTGGCGCGCGTGTGCGTCGGTGTCGTGACCGGCGCTCACGGGCTGCACGGCCTGGTGCGCGTGCGTCCCTTCACGCAAGTGCCGGAGGACGTCGCGGCCTACGGCCCGGTCGAGAGCGAGGACGGCGCGCGCGCCTTCACGCTCGAGGCACGCAACCGTACCGGAAAGGGGCAGATTCTCGTGCGCGTGGAAGGCATCGAGGACCGCGACGAGGCGGAAGCCCTGAAGGGCGAGCGCCTGTATCTGGACCGGGCGCGTCTGCCCGCGGCCGACGAGGACGAGTTCTACCATGCCGACCTGCTGGGCCTGTCGGTCGTGACCGAGACGGGCGTGCCGGTGGGCGAGGTACGCGCGGTGCACAATTTCGGCGGTGGCGACATGCTGGAAATCGCGGAGGCGGATGGCGGCCTGGCCACGGTGCCCTTCACGCACGGCGCCGTGCCCGAAGTCGACCTGGCGAACCGGCGCGTGACCGTGGTCGCGGGGCAGATCCTGCGGGCCGGCGATGGCGATGCCGGCGGCGAAGAGCCGAACGATGGTTGATGCCAATCCCTGGATCGCGAGCGTCCTGACCCTGTTCCCCGAGATGTTTCCGGGACCGTTGGGGGTCTCGCTTGCAGGCCGTGCGCTCGAACGGGAAATATGGTCGCTCGACCTGCACGACATCAGAGCGCATGCGACCGATCGGCACGCAACCGTCGATGACGAGCCCTTCGGCGGTGGGCCGGGAATGGTGATGCGCCCGGATATCGTGGATTCCGCGCTTGCGGGCGTGGTCAATCCGGTTGACGCCCCGCGGCCGATCATCTATCTCACGCCCCGCGGTCGTCCCCTGGATCAGGCGCGTGTCCGGGAACTGGCGGACGGCCCCGGCGTGATATTGCTTTGTGGCCGCTACGAAGGCGTCGACCAGCGCGTGCTGGACGCCTGGCAGGTCGAGGAAATCAGTGTCGGCGACTATGTGCTGTCCGGTGGCGAGCCGGCGGCGCTCGTTCTGCTCGACGCCTCGATCCGCCTCCTTCCCGGCGTGCTCGGCGAAGCGGAATCGCTGTCTGATGAGAGTTTCGAACGCGGACTGCTGGAGTATCCGCACTATACGAGGCCGGCGCAGTGGCGCGATCGGCAGGGCAAGGAACGCTCGGTTCCCGACGTTTTGACGTCGGGGCATCACGGCCGGATACGGACGTGGCGGACCGAGCAGGCAGAACAGGTGACCCGCGAACGGCGGCCAGACCTCTGGCAATGCTACGCGGAACAGGACGAAGAAGGACGAAAGCGATGAACACGCTTCAAAAGTTCGAGGCCGACCAGCTTGCCAAGTTGCAGGCCGACCGGGAGATTCCCGATTTCGGGCCAGGCGACACGGTGCGCGTCAATGTGCGCGTCGTCGAGGGCGAGCGCGAGCGTATCCAGGCCTATGAGGGCGTGTGCATCGCGGTGAAGAACGACGGCATCAACTCCTCGTTCACCGTGCGCAAGATCTCGTTCGGCGAGGGCGTCGAGCGCGTGTTCCCGCTCTACAGCCCGCGCGTCGAATCGATCGAGGTGGTGCGCCGCGGCAAGGTGCGTCGCGCCAAGCTGTATTATTTGCGCGGCCGCACGGGCAAGCGCGCGCGCATCTCGGAGCGCACGACGGGCCGCGGCATCACCCGCCGCGGTGACGTGGTGGTTCCCGAGACGGGCGTGGCAGCGCGCCCCGAAGACGATGTGGCCGCACCGATCGAGAATGCGGCGCCCGAGGCCGAAACCAAGGAAGAATAGGCGTCGCGCTCCGGCAGGTGC
Source organism: Rhodospirillaceae bacterium (assembly GCA_038117265.1). Classification (GTDB taxonomy): domain Bacteria; phylum Pseudomonadota; class Alphaproteobacteria; order UBA6615; family UBA6615; genus JAYPUG01. The sequence continues at coordinate 17,986 of JAYOFO010000041.1, read as the reverse complement.
GCCGACGTCTCGAGGACGCCCCGGAGCTGAAGGTTCGCGGGGCGTTTTCTTTAGCGGATGGAAGAAACGATGGCTCAGCCGAAGACACTTTTCGACAAGATCTGGGAATCGCACCTCGTCGACGTCCAGGACGACGGGACCTGCCTGATCTACATCGACCGGCACCTCGTGCACGAGGTCACCAGCCCGCAGGCCTTCGAGGGGTTGCGCATGAACGGGCGCGCGGTTCGCCGGCCCGACGCCACCCTGGCGGTCGCCGACCACAACGTGCCGACGACCGATCGCAGCGGCGGGATCGATGACGAGGAGTCGCGCATTCAGGTCGAGACGCTGACCCGGAACTGCGAAGAGTTCGGCATCGAGCTGTTCGAGATGAACGACATTCGCCAGGGCATCGTCCACATCATCGGGCCGGAGCAGGGCTTCACCCTGCCGGGCACGACGATCGTGTGCGGCGACAGCCACACCGCGACCCATGGCGCGTTCGGTGCGCTGGCCTTCGGCATCGGCACGTCGGAGGTCGAGCATGTGCTGGCGACCCAGACCCTGCTGCAGCGTCCCGCCAAGAACCTGCTGGTCTCGGTCGATGGCGACCTGTCGCTGGGCGTCACCGCCAAGGACATGATCCTCGCCATCATCGGCGCGATCGGCACGGCCGGCGGCACCGGTCACGTCATCGAGTATGCGGGCAAGGCGGTTCGCGCGCTGTCGATGGAAGGCCGCATGACCATGTGCAACATGTCGATCGAGGGCGGCGCACGCGCCGGCCTCGTCGCGCCCGACGACAAGGCCTACGAATTCCTGAAGGGCCGCCCGATGGCGCCGAAGGGCGCGGCGTGGGAGGCGGCCGAGGCGAACTGGCGCACCCTGCCGAGCGATCCGGGCGCGGTCTACGACAAGGAAGTGCGCCTGTCGGCGCCCGATATTCCGCCGCAGGTGACGTGGGGCACGAGCCCCGAGAACGTGGTACCGATCGACGGCGCGGTGCCCGATCCGGAGAACGACGCGCGCGACGACAACCAGCGCCAGGCCTGGGAACGTTCGCTCGAATACATGGCGCTCACGCCGGGCACGAAGATGCAGGACGTGGCGATCGACAAGGTCTTCATCGGCTCGTGCACCAACGGCCGGATCGAGGATTTGCGCGCCGCCGCCCAGATCGCCCGGGGCCGCAAGGTCGCTGACGGCGTGCACGCAATGGTCGTACCGGGCTCGGGCCTGGTGAAGGCCCAGGCCGAGGAAGAGGGGCTCGACGAGATATTCGTCGCCGCCGGCTTCGACTGGCGCGAGCCGGGCTGCTCGATGTGCCTGGCGATGAACGCCGACCGGCTGGAGCCGGGCGAGCGCTGCGCCTCGACCTCGAACCGGAACTTCGAAGGCCGTCAGGGCCGCGGTGGGCGGACCCACCTGGTGAGCCCGGCAATGGCTGCTGCCGCCGCCGTCACCGGAAAGCTGACGGACGTCCGTGAACTCGACACGTGAGCGCAAGCGGACAGGCTGACATGCTGCCGATGCGGCCGGCCGGCTTCCTGCTGCGCGTCGTCGCGTTCATGATCGACATCGGACTGCTGTGGCTGATCGCCTGGCTGCTGTCCGTGCCCCTGGACGTGTCCTTCATCGCCGCGAGCCCGGCGGACATGGTCGAGCAGCACGTGCTGGCCACCCTGCTGGCCGTCATGGTGTTCGTGGCCTGGCTGTATTTCGCGGGGATGGAGTCCAGCAGCCTGCAGGCGACGCTGGGCAAGGCCTCGATGGGCCTCTACGTCACCGACCTGCGGGGCAGTCGCGCAAGCTTTCCGCGCACCACCATCCGACACTGGGCCAAGATCGTCTCGACCTTGGTCGTCTTCATCGGCTATCTGATGGCCGTGTTCACGCCGCGCCGGCAGGCCCTGCACGACATGCTCGCGGGCTGCCTCGTGCTGAAACGCTAGGAGTAGGGGAATGGACAAGTTCAACAAGGTGACGGGCATCGCCGCGCCGCTGCCGATGGTCAATGTCGACACCGACAAGATCATCCCCAAGCAGTTTCTCAAGACGATCGAGCGCACCGGCCTGTCGAAGGGCCTGTTCTACGAGCTGCGCACGGACGAGAGTGGCAAGAAGCGCGACGATTTCGTGCTCGACCGTGAGCCCTACACCAAGGCCGAGATCCTGATCGCCGGCGACAATTTCGGCTGCGGGTCCTCGCGCGAGCATGCGCCCTGGGCGTTGCAGGACTTCGGCATCAAGGTGGTGATCGCGCCGTCCTTCGCCGACATCTTCTACAACAACAGCTTCAAGAACGGCATGCTGCTGATCAAGCTGTCGCAGGAGCAGGTCGACAATCTGATGGCGGTCGCCAGCGATCCCGAGAACCCGGAGATCACGGTCGACCTGCAGAACCAGGAAATCCATGCGCCCAACGGCGTCGTCTATCCGTTCGACCTCGACCCGTTCCTCAAGCACTGCCTGCTCGAGGGGCTCGACGACATCGGACTGACCTTGCAGCGTGACGCCCAGATCGGCGACTTCGAGGGCGGCCAGCGCGGCCGGCAGCCCTGGCTCTACAAGGACGCCTCCTAGGTACCACCAACACGCACGTACAGACAGACGGTTTCGAGGGAGACGCTAGCCATGCCCGCCAACAAGAGTGTCCTGGTCCTGCCCGGTGACGGCATCGGACCCGAGGTGATGGAGCAGGTCCGCCGCGTGATGGGCTGGTTCGAGGCCAAGGAGGCCGTGCGCTTCGCGGTCGAGGAGGCTCCGGTCGGCGGCGCCTGCTACGACGCCCATGGCGTCTCAATCCAGGAAGAGACGATGGAAAAGGCGATGACGCTCGACGCCGTGCTGTTCGGCGCCGTCGGCGGCCCGAAATGGGACAATGTGCCGCGCGAGCACCGGCCCGAGGCCGGGCTGCTGCGCCTGCGCAAGGACCTCGACCTGTTCGCGAACCTGCGCCCCGCCGTCGTCATGGACGCGATGGTCGATGCCTCGACCCTGAAGCCCGAGGTGGTGAAGGGGCTCGACATCATGATCCTGCGCGAGCTGACTTCGGGCGTGTATTTCGGCGAGCCGAAGGGCGAGCAGACCCTGGAGGACGGCACGGTGCGCGTCGTCGACACCCAGGCCTACACCCACGACGAGATCGACCGGATCTGCCGCGTCGCCTTCGAGCTGGCGCGCAAGCGCAAGAACAAAGTGCACTGCGCGGAAAAGTCGAACGTGATGGAGACGGGCGTATTCTGGCGCAAGGTCTCGGCCGAGGTGGCGAAGGACTATCCCGACGTCGAGTTCCACCACATCCTTGCGGACAATTGCGCGATGCAGCTGATCCGCTATCCGCACCAGTTCGACGTGATCGTCACCGACAATCTGTTCGGCGATATCCTGTCCGACGAGGCGGCGATGATGACCGGCTCACTGGGCATGCTGCCGTCGGCCAGTCTCGGCGCGCCCGACCCGGTGACCGGCGCACGCAAGGCGATGTACGAGCCGGTGCACGGCTCCGCTCCCGACATCGCCGGCCAGGGCAAGGCGAACCCGATCGCCATGCTGCTGTCGTTCGGCATGATGCTGCGCTACTCCTACGATCTCGGCCGCGAGGCCGACCTGGTCGAGCAGGCGGCGCAGAACGTGCTGAACGAGGGCTTCCGCACCGCCGACATCATGCAGGACGGCTGCACCCCGGTCTCGACCGAGGAGATGGGCAACCACCTGCTTGCCGAGCTCGACCGGTTGACCGCCTGATCGCCGTCGTTTGACGCGGCGGCGCGCGGCGGATTAGCCTTCGGGCGATGGATCGGAGCCGAACCTTGCGCACCCTGTTCGCCATATCCGCGATCGCGTTCCTGCTGGGCCTGGCGCCTGCCGGCGCCCAGCAGATCGTCGAGACGTCGACCGGCAAGCATGCCGGCGGCGGTTGCGCGACGACCGAAGCGCTGGCGGCGGCCATCGCTGACGCCGAGGCGACGCGCACGGCCGATGCGAAGTCGCGCCTGGACACGCTCCTCGGGTCGGCGCTGGCGCGCACCGAGCCGCATCCGCGCAGCCAGTCGCCCGTGACCTTCCCGCCGGCCCGCAACGGTTCCTGACGTCTACCCGTTCGACGCGCCGCAATCGCCGCGGTGCCGTTCCGCATCGGCGCCCGCCAGGGTGCGCAAGTAACGCGCCGTGATGCCCGCGGGCCACGCCACCTCGATCCGGTCGTGGGACAGGAAGCTGATCTCGGCGGCGGCGGCCGGACGCAGGGATTCGGCGTCGGGGCCGAACCAGACCCGCCAGGTTCCATTGTCGCCGGCGTAGCGCACGGGCCGGGCGATGCGGGTGTGGATGCGGTCGCCGCGGACGATCACGCATTCGGCGCGGAAACCGATCTCGTTGCCATGGGCGCGCGGCATGGTCGGCAGGGCGACGATCCAGTCGCCGAGCAGCGGGTTCGGCGGTTCTCCCGCACAGGCCGAAAGCCCGAGCAGCAGCAGCGCGGCAGCGTGGCGCCTCAAGTCCCGGTCCCGCCCGGCCCGACGCCGGCCCGCGACAGCTCCGGCCCCAGCCGGTCGGTGAGCCAGAGGAACAGCATGCGGAAGTCGCTGATCAGCGACCAGAACGGGTGGGTGAAGGTGGCGGGCCGGTTGCGCTCGACGAAGCCGTGGCCGATCCAGGCCGGTCCATAGCCCGCGGCCGGGGCGGCGAGAAGCAGCCACCATGGGCCTCCTGCCGCCGCAAGGGCGAGCAGCGCGAGCGCCGCCAGCGTCCCGGCATAGTGGACCGCGCGGGTCGCCGGCCGTGCGTGTTCGCGCAGATAGTGGGGCCAGAACTCCGCGTAGCTCGAAAATCGTTCGGCCATGGGCGGAATTCTGGCACATAGGGGCCTGGCAAGGCGAGGAGGTCCCCGAGTGCCCGACATCTATGTGAACCCCGACGCGATCCCGGCCGCGATCATCGAGGAAATGAAGATGAGCCTCGAGCGCCGCGCCGCGACGCCGCAGCAGGCCGCGTCCCTGAGCGCCTACCTGTCCGACGTCGACTTTCCCGCCGGTGCGCGCGTGCTCGATATCGGCTGCGGGACGGGCGCCCAGTCGCGCACCCTGGCGCAGTGGCCCGGCGTGGGCGAGGTGGTCGGCGTCGACCAGCTCGAACCCTTTATCAAACATGCCCGCACGCTCGCCGCCGACATTCCCAACGTCTCGTTCCGCCAGTCCGATGCCCGCAATCTGCCGTTCGGCGACGGCGCGTTCGACGTGGTGGTGCTGCACACGCTGCTGACCCATGTGCCGGGGACGGAGGCCGTCCTCGCCGAGGTGCGGCGCGTGCTCAAACCCGGCGGGCAGGTCGCCGTCTACGACGGCGATTTCACCACCATGTCCGTCGCGACGCGCGACGACGACCCGCTGCAGGCCTGCATCGACGCCTTCGTCGACGGCAACGTCAACGACCGCTGGCTGGTGCGCCGCCTGCCGGCGATGCTGCGCGATGCGGGCTTCGCGCCGGCGCCGACCAGGAGCCACGGCCATCTCGACACCGACGCACCCGTGCTCACCCTGGGCTGGACCCTGCGCGGCGCGTACTATCTGGTCGAGGCCGGAAAGATCGACCAGGCCCAGGCCGACGCCTATGGGGCGGAGGCCCGCAAGCGGATCGCCGACGGCACCTTCTACGGCTTCATGAACTATGTGAGCATCGTCGCGCGGAAGGCCTGAACGCGCGGTTGGTGCATCGCACAACTTGCAAAACCGGGCCACGGGGCTTAAGTCAACGCCCGCAAACCAGGGCGGGTGCCCCGGCAAACCGAGGATCGGACAATGGGCTACAAGGTTGCGGTGGTCGGCGCGACGGGCAATGTCGGCCGCGAGATGCTGCAGACGCTGGCGGAACGCGCGTTCCCGGCGGACGAGGTGGTCGCGCTGGCGAGCGAACGCTCGGTCGGGCGCGAGGTGTCGTTCGGCGAGGACCGCATCCTGAAGGTCCGGTCGCTGGCCGATTACGACTTCACCGGCACCGACATCGCGCTGTTCTCGCCGGGCTCCAAGGTCTCGGCCGAATTCGCGCCCAAGGCGGCGGCGGCGGGCTGTATCGTCATCGACAACACGTCGCGGTTCCGCATGGACCCCGACGTGCCGCTGATCGTGCCCGAGGTGAACCCCGAGGCCGCGGCCGGCTATACCAAGCGCAACATCATCGCCAACCCCAACTGCTCGACCATCCAGATGGTCGTCGCGCTGAAGCCGCTGCACGACGCGTTCGGCATCAAGCGGGTGGTGGTCGCGACCTACCAGTCGGTCTCGGGCGCGGGCAAGGATGCGATGGACGAGCTGTTTACCCAGACGCGGGCCGTCTATGTGAACGACCCGATCGAGGCGAAGCGGTTCACCAAGCAGATCGCGTTCAACGTGATCCCGCACATCGACGTCTTCATGGACGACGGCTCGACCAAGGAAGAGTGGAAGATGATGGTCGAGACGAAGAAGATCCTCGACCCCAAGATCAAGGTCTCGGCGACCTGCGTGCGCGTGCCGGTCTTCATCAGCCATTCCGAGGCGGTCAACATCGAGTTCGCGCGCGAGGTCTCTGCCAAGCAGGCGCGCGAGGTGCTGCGCGACGCGCCGGGCGTGGTCGTCATCGACCACCGGGCCGACGCGGGCTATGTGACGCCCGAGGAGGCGGCCGGTGAGGACGCGGTCTATGTCAGCCGCATCCGCGAGGATGCGACGGTCGAGAACGGCCTCAACATCTGGGTCGTCTCGGACAATCTGCGCAAGGGCGCCGCGCTCAACACGGTGCAGATCGCCGAGCTGCTCGACCGCGAGTACCTGAAGAAGGCGATCGCGGCGGAATAGCCGCGCGCGTGGTCGATCGCCTCCGACAGCTCGAACAGGCGTTGGCCGCTTCCGGCCTGCTTCTGCGCGGCGGCTTTCACCCCGAACCCAGCGACGGCGTGCCCGGCGACCCGGGAACACTGGTGCTCGTCGGCAATGCGGGCCCGGCCATGTGGCGGGCGTTCGCGGCGGATGGGGACCGCTACGGTGACCGTGCGAACGCGCTCGACGACTGGGTGCGCGACGTCCTGACCGGGATCGCCGGAGAGGCGGGCGCGACGGCGCTGTTTCCCTTCGGCGGTCCGCCCTTCCTGCCGTTCCAGCGCTGGGCGCAACGCGCCGAACCGGTGCACCCTTCGCCGCTGGGCATCCTGATCCACCCCGACTTCGGGCTCTGGCACGCCTATCGGGGGGCGCTGGCGTTCGACGGGCGCCTCGACCTGCCGCCGTCCGACGATCGTCCCTCGCCCTGCGCGACCTGCGCCGACCGACCCTGCCTGTCGGCCTGCCCTGTCGATGCGTTCGGCCCGGGCGGATACGATGTGCCCGCCTGCATCGGGCATGTGTCGGCACGCGAAGGCAGCGATTGTATGGAACTGGGGTGCCGGGCGCGGCGGGCGTGCCCGGTGGGCCGCGAATATGTCTACGAGCCGGCCCAGGCGGCGTTCCACATGGCCGCGTTCCGGTCCGCGAACCGCTAATCGCGCGACGGCAGCATTTCGCGCGCGGCGAGCAGCCCGCCGCCCACGATCAGGGCGCAGGCGAGCGCCAGGGGCCAAGTCGCGTCCGCCAGCCCGGCCAGCACCAGAAGGACGGTGGAGAGCAGGGGGGCGGCATAGGCCGCCGCACCCAGCACGCGCAGGTCGCCGTGCTTGACCCCGTGGTCCCAGACGAAGAAGGCCGAGCCCACCGGGCCGAGGCCCAGCGCGATCACCGCGGCCCAGGCCCCGACGCCGTTCGGCCAGACGGTCGGTTCGAGGGCGAGGTGCGCGATCCAGGCGAGCGCGGCGGTGCCGCCGCAGAACGCGCCCACGGAATCGGTCGAGATGTGCGCGAAGCGCCGCGAGATCACGGAATAGCTCGACCAGGCGAGCGCCGCACCTGCGGCGGCCAGGTAACCGTCGGCGTACTCGCTACGCAGGCCCAGACCGCTGCCGCCGGTCACGATCAGCACCGTACCGGCGAGGCCCAGCGCGACTCCGGCCAGATGGTGCCAGCGCAATCGCCCGACTGCGCTGTCGGCGGGCAGCAACGCCGAAAACAGGACGATCAGCACCGGCCAGAGATAGTTGATCAGGCTGGCCTCGGCGGGCGGGGCCGCCTGGATGCCGACGAAGTAGAGCAGGTGGTAGCCGAACAGGCCGGCAATGCCGAGTGCCCAGACGGGCGGGGGCTGGCGAAGGTGATCGAGCGGGCGCTCGCCCCGCGCGATCCAGACGGCCATGGACAAGGCAAACACGATGGTGAACGCCATCGCGACGAGTTGCAGGGGCGGGACCGGTCCGGCCAGCGCAGCGAACAAAGCGAGGGTCGACCAGATCGGTACGGCCGACAGGCCGACCAGGGTGGCGCGGGTGCGTCGCGGCGCTGTCTCGGCCGTGGTCAACGCTTCCGGTCTGCGGCCAGCGCCGCCGCCTCGGTGATGATGCGCACTGTCTCGGTCCACAGCGACAGCTCGCCCAGCCGGTCGAGTGGCCACCATTCGGCGTGGGCGGCGTCGCCGCCTGCCACCGGCTCGCCGCCGGTCCACAGCGCGGCACAGTCGACGAGCGTGTAGTGATAGCGCACCGGCGCGTCGGGCCGCAGCACGGCGATCGTGTCATCGTTGGCGGCGGTCAGCGCCTCCGGGGTGCCGGGGCGCGGCGGGTCGCCGTCGCGCACGATCGCATCGACCACATCGACGATGCCGATGACCTCGATCTCGACGCCGGTCTCCTCGCGCACCTCGCGCGCGGCGGTCTCGCGCCAGGTCTCGCCGATCTTCTGCTTGCCGCCCGGGATGCTCCACTGGCCGATCCGCGGCTCGCGCCCGCGCTTGATCATCAGCACCCGGTTGTCGCGCAGGACGACCACGCCGACGCCCGAGATCGGCCGGTCGGGATACTCGCGTCCCGGTTTCGGCCCGTTCATGCCGCGTCTCCCTCGCGTGCCGCGCCGCGGCGCTTGCGCGCGATCAGGTTGAGCACCTCGATGCCCGCGGCGAAGGCCACGGCGAAGTAGAGGTAGCCGCGCGGGATGTGGAAATCGAGCCCGTCGGCGATCAGCGCCACCCCGATCAGCAGCAGGAAGGCCAGCGCCAGCATCTTCACCGTCGGGTGTTGTTTCACGAAGGCGCTCAGCGGTTCGGCGGCGATCATCATCACCACGATCGCGATGACGACGGCCGCGACCATGATCTCGATGTGCTCGGCCATGCCGATCGCCGTCAGGACGGAGTCCAGCGAGAACACCAGGTCGAGCAGGAAGATCTGCACCAGCACGGCCGCGAACACGGCCGATCCCGGCTTGCCGTGACCTTCGGCCTCGCCCTCGAGCATCAGGTGAATCTCGCTGGTCGCCTTGTAGAGCAGGAACAGCCCGCCGAAGGCGAGGATCAGGTCGCGCCCGGAGAACTCGACGCCCGCGACCGCGAACCAGGGGGCGGTGAGGCCGATCAGCCAGCCCAGCGCAAACAGCAGGACAACCCGACCGCCGAGCGCCAGCAGCAGGCCGATGCGGCGCGCGCGCGGCTGCTGCGCCTCGGGCAGGCGCGAGGTGACGATCGACAGGAAGATGACGTTGTCGACGCCCAGCACGATCTCGAGCAGGGCGAGGGTCAGCAGGCTCGCCCATGCTGCCGGGTCGGTGAACAGTTCCAGCATGGGCGTCGCCTCCGCAGGCTGCCCCGGTCCGAAGACCGGCGCGCCTAGTACATGTGCTGGCCGCCGTTGATCGAGAGCGTCGACCCTGTGATGAAGTCGGCGTTGTCGGCGGTCAGGAAGATCACGCCACGCGCGATGTCGTCGGCCTTGCCGAGCCGTCCGACCGGGATGCGGGCGATGATCTTTTCGAGCACGTCCGGCGGCACGGCGCGCACCATGTCGGTGTCGACATAGCCGGGCGCGATCGCGTTCACGGTGATGCCCTTGCCCGCGCCTTCCTGGGCCAGCGCCTTGGTGAAGCCGTGGATGCCCGACTTCGCGGCCGCGTAGTTGACCTGGCCGTACTGGCCGGCCTGGCCGTTGATCGAGCCGATGTTGACGATGCGGCCGAAGCTGCGGTCGCGCATGCCCTCGATCACCGCGCGCGAGCAGTTGAAGACGCCCGACAGGTTGGTGTCGATGACATCCTTCCATTGCTCGTAGGTCATGCGGTGCATCGTGCCGTCGCGCGTGATGCCGGCGTTGTTGACGAGGATCTCGACCGGACCCATGTCCTTTTCGATCTTCGCGACGGCCTCGCTGACCTCCTCGAAGTTCGACACGTCAAACTTCGACGTCGCGATGCCCGAGATCGCCTCGAACTCGCGCGCGGCGTGCTCGTTTCCGGCGTAGTTCGCGACGACGTCGCGGCCGGCGCCCTTCAGCGCGATGCTGATGGCGGCCCCGATTCCGCGGGTGCCGCCGGTGACCAGTGCCACTCGACCCATGTCAGTCTCCCTGTTGTATGGCCCGTGCCGCCCTTATGGGCGGTTCTTGTCCCGGCCGCTGCGGTTCCCGACGTTCCCCCGAACCGGATGCGGTCAGTCGCGCTCGACGCAGAGCGCGATGCCCATGCCGCCGCCGATGCACAGCGTGGCGAGGCCCTTCCTGGCGTCGCGGCGCTGCATCTCGTGCAGCAGCGTGACGAGCACGCGCGTGCCCGACGCGCCGATCGGATGCCCGATGGCGATCGCGCCGCCATTGACGTTGACGATGTCGGGGTTCCAGCCCATGTCGCGGTTGACCGCGATGGCCTGGGCGGCGAACGCCTCGTTCGCCTCGACTAGATCGAGGTCGTCGACCGTCCAGCCGGCCTTCTCGAGCGCCTTGCGGCTCGCCGGGATCGGGCCCGAGCCCATGACCGCGGGGTCGACGCCAGCCGTCGCCCAGGAGACGATGCGCGCGAGCGGCTTGATGCCGCGCTTGTCGGCCGCATCGCCGCTCAGCAGGACGATGGCGGCCGCCCCGTCGTTGATGCCCGACGCGTTGCCCGCGGTGACGGTGCCGTCCTTGGCGAAGGCGGGACGCAGCTTGCCGAGCGTCTCGACCGTGGTGCCGTGACGCGGATACTCGTCGACATCGACGACGATCTCCTCCTTGCGGGTCTTGACCGTCACCGGCGCGATCTCGTCGGCGAAGCGCCCGTCCTTCTGGGCGGCCTCCGCCTTCTGCTGCGAACCGGCGGCGAACGCGTCCTGCTCGTCGCGGGTGATCTGCCACTTCTCGGCGACGTTCTCGGCCGTGCCGCCCATGTGATAGCCCATCAGCGAGCACCACAGACCGTCCTTGATCATGGTGTCGACGAACGACACGTCGCCCATCTTGGTGCCGTTGCGCATGTGCGCGGCATGGGGAGCCTGGCTCATGCTTTCCTGGCCGCCGGCGACGACGACATCCGCCTCGCCCAGCTTGATGGCCAGGAACCCCTGAGCGACCGAACGTAGGCCCGAGCCGCAGACCTGGTTGACCAGATAGGCGGTGCGATCGTCAGGGATGCCGGCGGCGAGCAGGGCCTGCCGCGCCGGGTTCATGCCCGTCGCGGCGGTCAGGACCTGGCCCATCACCACCTCGTCCACGTCTGCGGCCTCGACGCCGGCGCGCGCCAGCGCACTCGAGATGGCGACGGTGCCCAGCTCGGCGGCGCTCAAGCCCGCGAAGGCGCCGTTGAAGGTGCCCACGGGGGTCCGCGCGGCGCTGGCGATCACGACTTCCGACATGATGTGTCTCCTGTTTTGCGATTCGGCGCCGGCTTGCGGAAATGCGCGCAAAGCCGCCGAATTCCGGCAATTTCAGACTTGCAGAGGATATAGCTCCGGCGCGGTGCGGAGTCCAGCGAGGCCGCCGCTCAGAGCGCGGCGAGCCAGGCGGCGAGGGGCTCCCATGCCTCCGTCCTGGCGCGCGATCCCGCGACCATGCCGATGTGGCCCAGCCGCGGGCTGATCGCGGTGGCATTGGGGAGCTGGTCGGCGAGTGCCTGGGCCGAGGCCGGCGGGACGATCCGGTCCTGCTGCGGAATCAGGGCAAGCGCGGGGATCGCGACCTCGGCGGGCCTCACCCGGTGTCCCGCGATCTCCCATATGCCGCGCTGCGGGGTGTTGCGGCCGTACCAGCCGCCCAGGCATTCGCGCGCCACCGGTGCGGCAAGGCCGATGCCGTCGTTCAGCCAGTCCTCGAGCGCGACGAAGTCTTCCGCGGCCTGGCTCGACGGGCTCAGTTCGGCGAAACGCACGAACTTGCGGGTGACGAGGAACGGGTCGAGCGCGGCGAACAGCGACTGGATGACGTCGACCGGCAATTCGCCGCACGCGTCCAGCGCCGGGCCCGCGGCATCGACCGTACGGGCCAGGGCCTCGGCCTGTGCGACCCGCTCGGCGTGGAAGTCCCACGGTGTCGCCAGCAGCGCCAGACCGGACACGTCGTCGGGCCGCCGTGCGGCGAGCGCCAGGGCGAGGAGCCCACCCATGCAGTAGCCCGCCACGGCGACCGGACCGCCGACGGCCTTGCGGATGGTGCCGAGCGCGGATTCCAGGGGGCCCGTGATGTAGTCGCTCAAATGATAGCCGCGCTCGCGGGATCCCGGCGCGCCCCAGTCGACAAGCAGCGGGCGCAGGCCGGTGTTCACCGCCATCCAGCGCAGCAGGCTGCGCCGCGGTGACAGGTCGAGAATATAGGCACGGTTGATCAGCGAGGGGACGAACAGCACGGGTGCGCCGTCGGCGGGTCCGTAATCGAGCAGGCGGACCGATCCCTGCTCCCAGATGACCGGAGGATCATCGAGCGTGCGCCGGTAGGGGTGGTGTCGATAGGCCCGGACCCCGGCACCGAATGCCGCGAGACGCCGGGCGATCTCGGTCTCGACCGCCTCGGCGAACGGGTCAGCTCCGCTTGCTGCCTCCGGCAGGCTGCTTCGAAGGGCCGCGCCCCGACTTGCGACCTCGAGCCTCCAGGCGAGCGAGCCGCGCCTCAACATCTCCAAGGCGCCGCGCGAGCTCGTCCAGCCGTTCATCGCGGTCATCAGGTGCAGCGGCAGCGGGCGCGGCCCCAGCCGCGGTGCGGGCGGCGTCTGGTTCATCGTCGGTGTCCGGCTGGTGCTCGGCGGGAGTCGCCATCTGGCGCATGAATGCGCCGATGTTGGCGGCGGCCATCGGGTTGGCGGCCAGCCCCATCCGGCTCATGGCGTCGAAGAAGCGTGCGGTCTGCTCGGCGAGGTCGGGATCCGACGCCATCGCGGCCAACTGGTCTTCCCAGAGGTCGAGATACTGGCGCGCGAGGTCCGTGAAGTCCGGTGGCTTGCTCATGGTGGGCAACTATAGCGCCCGGCACGCGTTTCGCTCTAGCGCGAGACGCGCACGCTGCGATGCAACAAACTTCCAAACATCTGATATAGTGTTTCATTCCGTTGCGAACATTGCGGTGCCGAAATCATGGCTGAAGCTGACAAACGCGATCCGATCATCGTGAAAAAGTACGCCAACCGGCGGCTCTACAACACCGCGACGAGCAAGTACGTGACGCTCGACGATCTTTCCCAGATGGTGAAGGCCGGTGACGATTTCGCGGTGGTCGACGCGAAATCGGGCGACGACATCACCCGTTCGGTCCTCACCCAGATCATCTTCGAGGAAGAGAGCAAGGGACAGAACCTGCTGCCGATCAGTTTCCTGCGCCAGCTCATCCAGTTCTACGGCGACAGCCTCCAGTCGATGGTTCCCAACTATCTGGACGCCTCGATGCAGGCCTTTACCGCCAACCAGGACCGGATGCGCGAGTACATGCGCGGGGCGATGGGGAACTCGATGTTCCCGTTCGCCCAATGGGAGGAAATGGGTCGGCAGAACATGGCGATGTTCGAGCGCGCCTTCCAGATGTTCGCGCCCTATGCCAACGTGGGCGCGGATGGCGATTCGGCCGGCAGCTCATCGGCCGACGGAGCGAGAACGGAAGATGAAGGTCTCGACGATCTTAAGCAGCAGCTCGACAGCCTGCGGCGCAAGCTCGACGACCTCTCGCGCTAGCCGGCGGCGGTACCGCGCGCCGGCTACTTCAGCCAGTCGGGCTCGACCTCGGGTTTGCCGCAGTGCCAGCCCTGCAGGAAGTCCACGCCTTCTTCGCGCAGCAACTGCGCCTCGTCCTCGGTCTTGACCCATTCGGCGACCGACTGCAGGCCGATCCCCTTGGCAAGATTGACCAGGGTACGCACGAACAGGAGGTTCTCCTCGTTGCGCGTCAGATCGCGGATAAACGAGCCGTCGACCTTGACCATCGCGACCTTCAGGGCGCGCAGGTGACGGAACGAGGTGAAGCCGGCGCCGAAGTCGTCCAGCGCGACGCGACAGCCGAACTTGTTGAGCGAATGGACGAAATGCGACGATTCATCGATGTCGTCGAGCGCCACCGTTTCCGTGATCTCGAGGATCAGGCGTGAGGCGATGTCCGGGCGGTCGTGAAGCCGCTCCTCGAGCTTGTGCAGCCATACCGGGTCGACGGCCGTCATGCCCGAGACGTTGATCGAGAGCTTGATCCCCGGATTCCGCTCGAGCGTGTCCATGCCGAGTTCCAGCACCCGTCGATCGATCAGGCGCATCAGCCCCATCTGTTCGACCACCGGCACGAATCCGCCCGCCGCGACGGGCCTGCCGTCCTCGCCAATCATCCGCGCGAGGCCTTCATAGAAGCAGACGTCGCCCGTCTCGGCCGAGACGATCGGCTGGAAGGCCAGCTTGAAGCGGTTTTCCTTGAGCGCCTGCTTGACCTGTTCGGCGACGACCAGGTCGGGCCGCTCGGTGCGCGTGTGGGCCGGAAGATCGCTGTATTCGAGATAGCAGTCGCAGCCGAGGCGCCGTGCGCCGCGCAGGGCGTTGTCGGCGTTCGAGACGAACTCGCCGACCGCGGCCCGCGGGTCGACTTCCTCGTCTAGCCGCTCGACGGCCCCCCGATGTGATGCGCGCACGCGTTGCGGTCGTGCGCCGGTTTGCTTATTGAGTAGCCGGGACGGCACGGATGCCGTCGACGGGGAGCCAGCACGGGGGCCGGACAAATGTCGGACACGATCAACGATCTCATGCGCACGTGCGCGGACGATGGCGAGGCGATTGCCGCCTGGGAGCGCGCGCCGCTGACCTATGCCGGCCTGCGGAAACTGATGGAGAAGACGGTCGTCGACATGAATGCGATCGGCATCGGCCGCAACGACCGGGTCGCGATCGTCCTGCCGAACGGCCCGGAAATGGCCGCGGCATTCGTCGCGGTCGCGGCCGGGGCAACGACCGCGCCGCTGAATCCGGCCTACCGCGCCGAGGAGTTCCGCTTCTACCTCGAGGATCTGAACGCCAAGGCGCTGTTCGTGGAGGCGGGCAGCGAATCGCCGGTGATCGGCGTGGCGCGCGACCTGGACGTCCCGGTCTATGAGTTGCATGTGCCCGACGGCGCGCCGGCCGGCACCTTCGAGATTGCCGGCGCCGCGGGTGCGGGCGGGACCGCGGCTCTGCCCGGCCTGGCCGGACCCGACGACGTGGCGCTGGTGCTGCACACCTCGGGCACGACATCGCGGCCCAAGATCGTGCCGCTGAGCCAGACCAACATCTGCGCCTCGGCGCGCCACATCGGCGCGATCCTCGCCCTGGGTGCGGACGATCGCTGCATGAACATCATGCCGCTGTTCCACATCCACGGCCTGATCGCGGCCGTCCTGTCGAGCCTGGCGGCGGGCGGCAGCACCTACTGCACGCCCGGGTTCGACGCGCTGCGCGTGTTCCGTTTCTTCACCGATGCCGCGCCGACCTGGTACACGGCGGTGCCGACCATGCATCAGGCGATCGTCGCCCGGTCGGGCCGGAACCAGGAGGCGGTCGACGCGCTCGACCTGCGCTTCATCCGCTCCTCGTCCTCCTCGCTGCCGCCGCAGGTGATGGCGGAGCTGGAGGAAACGTTCGGCTGTCCGGTCGTGGAGTCCTACGGCATGACCGAGGCGGCGCACCAGATGGCGTCCAATCCGCTGCCGCCGGCGGCCCGCAAGCCCGGTTCGGTGGGAATCGCGGCCGGGCCCGATGTCGAGATCATGGACGAGGGGGGCAACATCCTCGAACGCGGCCGGAAGGGCGAGGTGGTGATCCGCGGTCCCAACGTCACCAGGGGCTACGAGGCGAACGACAAGGCCAATGCCGAGGCGTTCTCCGACGGCTGGTTCCGCACCGGCGACCAGGGCGTGTTCGACGATGAGGGCTATCTGACGATCACCGGCCGGCTCAAGGAGATCATCAACCGCGGCGGCGAGAAGATCAGCCCCCGCGAGGTCGACGAGGTTCTGCTCGACCACCCGGCGATCGGCCAGGCCGTCACCTTCGCGCTGCCCCACGACAAGCTGGGCGAGGAGGTTGCCGCCGCGATCGTCCTGCGCGAGGGCGCGGAGGCGAGCGAGAGCGAGATCCGCGACTTCGCCGCGCAGCGGCTGGCCGACTTCAAAGTGCCGCGGAAGATCATCTTCCTCGAGGAAATTCCCAAGGGCGCGACCGGCAAGCTGCAGAGGATCGGGCTGCACGAGAAGCTCGGGCTCTAGCCGCCATGAAGGTCTGCATCTTCGGCGCCGGCGCGATCGGCGGCTACATGGCCGCCGAACTGGCACTGGCCGGCGAGGCGGAGGTCACCTGCATCGCGCGGGGGCCGCACCTGGCAGCGATGAAGGAGAACGGCCTCAAGCTGATTTTCGAGGACGGCACCGAGAAGGTGGCGCGGGTCGCGTGCACCGACGACCCCGCCGCGGCCGGTCCCCAGGACTATGTCATCGTCACCCTGAAGGCCCATTCGGCGGCGGCGGTGGCGGATCAGATGGCGCCGCTGTTCGGGCCGGATACGGCCGTCGTCACGGCGCAGAACGGCGTTCCCTGGTGGTATTTCTACAAGCTCGCGGGCGAACACGAGGGCACCCGGCTCGCCACCGTCGACCCGGGCAACCGCCAGTGGGACCTGATCGGCCCCGAGCGCGCCATCGGCTGCGTGGTCTATCCGGCGGCCGAGATCGCCGCGCCGGGCGTGATCCGGCATGAATACGGCAACCGCTTCACCCTCGGCGAGCCGTCGGGAGAGAAGACCGAGCGCGTGCAGGCGCTGGCCAGCCTGCTGTCGGGCGCGAACATGCGCGTGCCGGTCCGCCCGCGCATCCGCGACGAGATGTGGGTGAAGCTGTGGGGCAACGTGTCGCTCAACCCCGTCTCGGCGCTGACCGGTGCGACGATTGCCCAGATGATCGACGATGCGGATGTCTGCGGCGTGCTGCGCGCCCTGATGGTCGAGGCCCAGGCGGTGGGCGAGGCGCTGGGCGTGAAGTTCGCCATCGACGTCGACAAGCGGATCGCCGGCGCGCACGAGGTGGGTGAGCACAAGACCTCGATGCTGCAGGATCTCGAGCTCGGCCGGCCGATGGAGATCGACGCGCTGGTCGCCTCGGTGCAGGAGCTGGGGCGCGTCGTGGAGGTGGCGACACCCACCATCGATGCGGTCCTGGCACTGGTGCGCCAGCGCGCGCGCCTGGCCGGCTGCTACGACGGCTGACGGGAGCTCCATCGCCGCGCCAGCCACGCGGCCAGCGGTGCGGCCACGGCGAGGGCGACGAGCCCGGCGACGAGAACCAGGAACGATGCGCGTATCCCCGCGGCGCGGATGACTGGCTGGGCGACGAACGGCAACACGAACTGGCCGAGATAGATCGCCATCGTCAGTCCGCCCAGGATGCGTGCCCTGTGCCGCGGTTCGGACAGGCCGAACAGCCAGGTGCTGGAGTTCGGATACATCGGCCCCATGCCCACACCGAAGGCGAACAAGGCAAACGCGACGAGCGCCAGGCTGTCGGCATGGGCCAGGAGCACATAGCCGGTCGCCAGCCCGCCGGCGATGAACGAATAGATCCACGGATTGGCGAGCCGGGCCCGGATGTGCGGATAGAGCGGGCCGCCGATCGCCATCAGCACGAGCGGCCAGGCGATGGCGTAGCCGGCGATGCTCGCCTGGGTGACGCCG
>JAYOFO010000040.1:0-24429 GCA_038117265.1 Rhodospirillaceae bacterium | reverse complement strand
GAGCCGGACAGGGCGGCGAACAGCATGCAGGCGAACACGCCGGCGATGGCGAGGCCGCCGGGGAAGTGCCCGACGGCCGCGATGGCGAAGCGGATGATCCGCTGCGCCACGCCGCCCGTCGACATGAAGGCCGAGGCGAGGATGAAGAACGGGATCGCCAGAAGGGTGAAATGCCCGGAGAAAGCATTGAACAGGGTCTGGGCGATCGAGGCCAGCGAGGCGTCGGAATAGATGAGCAGGAATATGACCGACGACAGGCCGAGGCCGACCGCGATCGGCACGCCGATCAGCAGCAGGCCGATCACCATCACGAACAGGATGACCGCTTCCATGGCTCAGTCGACGTCAGCGCGGATGCGGCCGTCCTCGGCCAGCATGTCCTCGGCCTCGTGGCTCGCGATCACCTGCATCTTGCGGCCGGTGAGGATGTGCCATCCCGCCTGCACGAAGCGGAAGGTCAGGAGGGCGATGCCCAGCGGCAGGGCGAAATAGGGGATGAAGCGGGGCAGCTTGTCGTAACGCTCGCCCTCGTTGAGCCAATCCGCGAGGAACTGCAGGAAGCCGGGCATGTGGATGTCGTCGACCTGGTACCAGGCGCGCTTGCCGACGAAGGGCGACCAATAGTCCCACGATCCGATCAGAAGCAGGACGCTGAACGCGATGCAGGCCGCCACGGCTAGCAGCCCGACCGCCTTGCGCGGACCCGGCGGCAGCAGCGCGACCGCCATGTCGACGCCGAGATGGGCGGTTACCTTGACGCAGTAGGACGCGCCGACGAGCACGAGCCAGGCGAACAGGAAGACCGTGACCTCGAGCGCCCAGAGGATGTTGTCGTTGAAGACGTAGCGGGCGACGACGTTGGCGAACGTCACGAGCGTCATCAGGCCGAGGACGACCGCGATGAACGTCTCTTCGATCTCGTTGACCCAGCGCCCGAGCGCGCCGGGACCGCGCGCCGCCATGCCGTCCCCCCTCGAACCGGTTTCCGCCGGCCGGCATGGGGCCGGCCGGCGGGTCCGATTGTATCACCGGAAAGGCTATCGCCTTCCGGCCCGCGGTCCTAGCTGCTCTTGTTGTAGGACACCGCGGACTTGATCGTGTCGGCGCCGATCTCGTCCTGGAACTTCTCCCAGACCGGCTTCATGGCGTCGATCCACTCCTGGCGCTGGGCCGGGGTCAGCTTGCGGATCGTGCCGCCGGCATCGATGATCAGCTGCTTGGCGCGCTCGTTCACCGCCGTCGACTCCGCGTTCCGCGTCTCGGTGACCTCCTTGAGGATCTTGGTGAACTGGTCGCGCACGTCGGCTGGCAGGCCCTCGTACCACTCGGTCGAGACGACAACGAGATAGTCGATGATGCCGTGGTTAGTCTCGGTGGTGCCGTCCTGCACCTCGAAGAACTTCTGGCCGTAGACGTTCGACCAGGTGTTTTCCTGGCCGTCGACGACCTTGGTCTGCAGCGCGCCGTAGACCTCGCTGAAGGCCATCTTCTGCGGGTTGGCACCGAGCGCCTCGAACTGGGCGACGAGCACCTCGGAAGGCTGGACGCGGAACTTGAGGCCGTTGGCGTCCTTCGGCGAGACGAGCGGCTTGTTGGCCGACATCTGCTTCATGCCGTTGTGCCAGAAGGCCAGGCCGAGCAGGCCCTTGCGCTCCATCGAGCGCAGCAGCTTCTCGCCGTCGGGCGAGTTCTGGTAGCGGTCGACCGCGGCGATGTCCTCGAACACGAAGGGCAGGTCGAACAGGCGGAACTTCTTGGTGAAGGTCTCGAACTTCGACAGCGACGGCGCGGCCATCTGCACGTCGCCCTGCAGCATCGCCTCCAGGACCTTGTTGTCGTTGTACAGGCTGGAGTTCGCGAACACCTGCATGCAGGCCTTGCCGTTCATCTCCTCGTTCACGCGCTTTTCGAGCAGCGAGGCGGCGATGCCCTTGGGGTGCTTGTCGGCGTTGGTGACGTGGCTGAACTTGATGACGGTCTCGCCGGCATCGCAGTTCGCATGGGCCGGCGCGCTCGCCAGCGACAGGGCCGCCGCCAGGCCGGCGACCGCTCCGATCATCAATGTCTTCATCTGGATCACTCCCTCGATGGATTGCTCTGTGGGGCCCGGTTGTCCGGACTTTTCCGTGGTTTGGACACACTACTCGGCAACCCAAGTATCACGGCTCTGCCGGGCCGGATATGACTCTTTGGTGGGAGCCGCGGGGGTGGTTTCAGAGCGTCTCGGGCATGGCGAGGCCGAGCTTGTCGGCCTCGGCCTTGAGCCGGTCCCAGGTGCCCGGCGGCAGAGGGATTCCGTTCCTCGCGCGCTCCTGCAGGATGGCGTCGCCGCGCTCGCCCGGCGCGTAGATCTCGTCCACCCCGTCGGCCCGCGGCAGCGCCTTCAGGCCGGCGGCCAGCCGGTCGATCTCGTCGCGGTAGGTGTCGAAGTCGGTGAAGGCGGAGATGTCGATCGCCGCGACCATCCCGTTCTGGCGGTACCCGGTCGGGTTCGCGTCGGGACGGATGTTGGGCTCGACCAGCGGGTTGGACGCGAACAGGCTGACCAGGCATTCGATCATCGTCGACAGGCCCGAACCCTTGGCGCCGCCCAGCGGCATCAGGGTGACCGCGGCCTCGGCGTCGTTGGTCGGCTGGCCGGCGGCGTCGAGCCCCCAGCCGTCGGGGATCGGCGCACCGGCGTCGCGCGCGGCGAGGATCTTTCCCATCGACGCCGTTGCCGTCGACATGTCGAGCAGGAGGGGCGGGTGCTCGTTGCCCGGAACCGCGATCGCGATCGGGTTGGTCGACGCGCCGGGCACCTTCGCGCCGTAATAGGCCATCATCGGCCGCGAGGCGGTGATGGAGATGCCGGCAAAGCCCGCCCGCGCAGCCTGCAGCGCGTAATAGCCGATGGCACCGCCATGGGTGATGTTGCGCACGATGCACCAGCCGAGATGGCATTCGCGCGCCCGCGCGATCGCCTCGTCCATCGCCATCGACATGGCGACGGGGCCCGGTGCCCAATCGGCGTCCATCACGGCGATCGCACCGGACCGCTTCTCGACCCTGATGTCGGGCCGGGCCGAGATGTTGCCGTTGGCAATATAGGCGGTGTAACGCGGAATCCGCAGCACGCCGTGGGAATCCATGCCCCGCAGGTTCGCCCAGACCAGGATGTCGGCCCAGATTTCGGCATGATCGTCGGACACGTCGGAGGCGACGAGGATCGACTTGGTGAACGCCTTCAGCGCGTCGGCGGCGACCAGGTAGCCCTTGGCGCTCATGAATCCTCCTGCGAAAGATAGGCGCTCGTGCCGGTGGTTGCGGTATCGCGCCGGGGCCAGCGTCCGCGTGCCACGGCCTCGTGGAGCCCGTCGACCGCCGCGTTGAATGCGGCCGGGTCCTCGAGGTTGATGAGGTGTCCGCTCTTGGGAAACGTCACCAGCCCGGCGGCCGGCATGGTGCGCTTCAGGAACACGTTGGTGTCGATGCAGGGCTCGTCCTCGTCGCCGATCATCAGCAGGACCGGCGTCGACACCGCGGCGAGTTCGTCGGCGAAATCGTACAGCGAGGGCCGCCCGGCCTGCACGCGCCGAAGCGTATAGGCCGACCCCTTGGCGGAATGCTCGGCGAAGTGATCGGCGAACTCCTGCCACCCGTCGGGGTTCTTGAGCTTGAGCTGGATGCGCGTGGCGCTGGACGCGAAACCGGGAAAGTCCATGTTGCCCTGCGCCAGCATGGTGTCGGCCAGGGCGCGGGTCTCGACGAGGAAGGCCTCGCGGCCGGGCGGGTACGAGCCCGAGCCGCCGCTCGCGGCCACCACGGTCTGTGTGCGCTCGGGGTGCGCCATCACGAAGCGCAGGCAGGTGTAGGCGCCCATGCTGAGCCCGACCAGGTGGGCGCGCTCGATCTCCAGCGCGTCGAGCAGGCCGAGCAGGTCGGCGGTGGCGATGTCCTGGCCGTAGGCGTTCTCGTCGTCGGGAACGTCGGAGGGCGGATAGCCGCGCGCGCCGTAGGTCACGCAGCGGAACCGCGACCGGAAATGGTCGACCTGGGTGCGCCAGGAGCGATGGTCGCCGCCGAACTCGTGGACGAAGACCAGGGGCGGGCCGTCGCCATGCTCCTCCACCCACAGGCGGACGCCGTTGATCTCGCGAAGCGCCACGGGGCTAGAGCTCCGCGCGGACGAGCGCCGCGCCTGCGCCCAGCGACCGCAGCTTGCCCTGCGAGACCGAGCGGGGCAGGGGCACCATCCCGCAATTTGTGCAGGGGAAGATGCGTTCGGGCGCGGTGAACTCCATGGCGTGGCGGATCACCGCCGCGACCTCCTCGGGCGCCTCGGGCGTCAGGGTCGTCACGTCGATGGCGCCGACCAGCACGTCCTTCTTGCCGTCCAGCAGCCGGATGACCTCCATCGGCACCCGGGCGCCGGCGAATTCGAGCGAGACCTGGTCGATGTCGCTTTCGGCGAGCGCCGGCAGGATGGCCTCGTACTGGTCCCAGACGTTTCCGAGGGTTCGCTTCCAGGCGAGGTTCGCCTCGATGCCGTAGCCGTAGCAGATGTGGACGGCGGTGGTGCAGTCGAGCCCTTCGACCGCGCGGTTGAGCGCCTCGACGCCCCAGGTCGGCACGGCATCGAGATAGACGTTGAAGGCCGGCTCGTCGAACTGCAGCGCGTCGGCGCCGGCGGCGACCAGGTCCTTGGCCTCCTGGTTCAGGATCTCGGCAAACGCCATCGCCATCTTCGGCCGGTCGCCGTAATGGGCATCGGCCAGCGTGTCGACGATGGTCATCGGGCCGGGCATGGTGAACTTCAGCGGCCGGTCGGTGTGGGCCCGCGCAAAGGCCACCTCGTCGGCATGGATGGGGGCCGGGTGGCGCAGATCCGAAACGACGGTCGGGCAATCGGCCTCGTAGCGGTCGTTGCGGATGCCGATCCGCGTCTTCTTGTCGAAGTCGATCCCCTCGATCTTCTCGAGGATGCCGTGGACGAAGTGCTGACGCGACTGTTCGCCGTCGGTGACGATGTCGATGCCGGCCTCCTCCTGGTCGCGGATGGCCAGGCGCACCGCATCGTGCTTGGCCTCTTCCAGCCGCGCCGGGTCGTCGGACGCCCAGGGCGCCCAGAGCATTTCGGGTTGCGCCAGCCATGACGGCTTGGGCAGGCTGCCGGTGATCGTCGTCTTCAGCATGACTCTTCCCTGTCGGCGATGTTGTCTTCGGCCGCCGTCTGCGCGGCGGTTGCCAAAACGCGCTGTTCCGGCATCATCACAGGGCAACGCGCGACCTGCAATAACCCGAAACCCGTGATCGAGGGGGAAAACGAATGGCCGTGAACGAACTGCCGGCGAACTGGCCCGAGGGAAAGGCGCTCGCCGTCTCCGTCAATGTCATGTGCGAGGCGTGGACCGATGATGCGGCGCCCGGCATCGGGCCCATGGGCAACCCGCTCAGGCCCGGCGTCCTCGACACCCAGGCCCGTTCCTGGGCGGAGTACGGCATGACCATCGGTGCGCCGCGCCTGCTCGACATCGTCGGCGAGCTGGGCGTGCCCTGCGGCACCTACGCCAGCGGCATCATCGCCGAGAAGTGGCCGGAACTGCTGCGCCGGATCGATGGCGACGGGCACTTCATCGGCGCCCATGCCTGGATGCAGAACACGTTGCCGATCTATCAGGAACGCGACGAGGAGGAGGCCGACCTGAAGAAGGGGGTCGCGCTGTTCCAGGACGCGGTCGGCAAGGCGCCGAAGGGGTTCGCCAGCCCGCGCGGCACGCCCAGCGCCAACACGATGGAGCTGCTGGTCGAGAACGGCTTCACCTGGCACATCGATCACTTCAACAGCGATCTGCCCTACCTGGCCGAGACGAATGCCGGCCCGCTCGCCATCGTGCCCTTCACGATGGAGATCAACGATTTGCCGATCTACATGCGCCACGGGGCTGCGCCGCAGGTCTATTCCGATACGCTCAAGCGCATCGTCGACAGGTACGATTCCATCGGCCGCCCGCCGGCGGTGATCGACATCACCGCCCACGCCCATGTCTTCGGCCGGCCCTATGGCGCGATCGAGTTCAAGGCCGCGATCGAGGCGGTGATGGACGTCGACTGGGTCTGGATGACGACCCACGAGGAACTCGCGGGCCTGGTCCACCCCGGCTGACCATGGGAGTGCGTGCGGCTCTCATCGCGTTCGCCGTTGCGGCCGTCCTTGCGGCGACCGCGACGACCACCCGTGCCCAGACCGTGTTCACCCTGTCCGAGACGGCCGTCGAATGCCTCGAGCCGTTGGGCGCGGCGCCGGAGTTGCGTGAACTGGCACGGCGCACTGGCGGCACCGACCCGGGCCCGATGCGGGCCTTCATGGTCGGGGTCAGCGCGGCCACGGCCGACACGATCCGCGCGGCCTTCGACGACCTTGCCACGGGCCGGCAC
The DNA here is from genome assembly GCA_038117265.1 of Rhodospirillaceae bacterium. Taxonomy (GTDB): domain Bacteria; phylum Pseudomonadota; class Alphaproteobacteria; order UBA6615; family UBA6615; genus JAYPUG01. The sequence continues at coordinate 18,012 of JAYOFO010000040.1, read as the reverse complement.
GAGGGCTTCGAGCAGACCCGCGGCGGGCGCGTTCGGCTCGACGTGTTCGCGGATGGCCTCGACACCGAGGCCGGCGGGGTGACCACGGCGATGCCGCGCGACGGCTATCTGATGTTCACCATGGTCGAGGGCGTGGTCGACCACCTGCTGGCCGGGCGCCCGCGCTGCGGTGCGCGCCGCAGCCTCGACAAGGCGCCGTTCCGGGCGCTGCTGCGCTCCCAGCGCGAGACCATGCGCGCCATGCTCGACCAGGAGCGGCAATAGCCCGTCAGACGCACCGCCCGCCGTCGATCTCCATGCAGACGCCGGTGATCAGCGAGGCCTCGTCGGACGCCAGGAACAGCACCGCATCGCCCACGTCCTGCGGCGTGGAAAAGCGGCCCAGCGGCACGGTGGCGCGGAACGCCTCGCGGTTCTCCGGCGTGTCCTCGCCAAGGAAGGTCGGCAGCAGCGGCGTCTCGCCGGCCACCGGGTTCACTGCGTTGACCCGGATGTTGTCGGGGGCCAGCTCGACGGCCATGGACTTGGTCAGTGTCGTAACCGCGCCCTTCGAGGCGTTGTACCAGGTCAGCCCCGGGCGCGGGCGCACCGCGGCGGTGGAGGCGATGTTGACGATGGCGCCGCCACCGCCCGCGCGCATCGCCGGGATCGCGGCGCTGGCCGTGTGATAGAGCCCCTTCACGTTGACGGCGAGGATGCGATCGAGCTCGTCCTCGGTGACTTCCAACATCGGCTTGCGCTTGTGGGCGACGCCGGCGTTGTTGACCAGGATGTCGAGCCCGCCATGGTTCGACAGCGCGTGTTCGACGAGGGCGCGGACCTCCGCGGCGTCGGTCACGTCGGCACGGCAGAAGCTCGCCGCGCCGCCGGCCCCCGCGATCTCGCCGGCCACGCGCGTGCCGCCATCCGTGTTCACGTCGTTGACGACCACGGCTGCGCCCTCGCGCGCGAAGGCCTTGGCGATCCCCTCGCCGAAGCCGGAGCCGGACCCGGTGACGATGGCTGTCTTGCCCGCAAGGCGCATGTGCTCACTCCCCGTTGCGTGGTCGGCCGCGTCCGGTTCGGATGTGGTCCGTCGCCAAACATGCTAACAGCGCTTTTCGGGGGAAACAGCACCGCGGTACCTATGTCCGAGACGGCGAAGATCTTCGTCACCCGGCGCCATCTCGAGCCCACCGAGGCACGGCTGGCGGCCGACTACGACGCGACCCTTAACGAGGATGACCACATCATGTCGGCCGACGAGATCGTCGCGGCGGCCGACGGCATGGACGCGCTGCTCGTCTGCGTCACCGAGGCGATCAACGCCGATGTGATCGCGCGCCTGCCCGACAGCGTGCGGGCGATCCTGACCCTGTCGGTCGGCCTCGACCATGTCGACACCGAGGCGGCCAGAGCACGCGGCATCGCGGTGTTGAACACGCCCGGCGCGGTGACCGATCCGACGGCGGAGGTCGGCATGCTGCTGCTGCTGGGCGCGGCGCGGCGCGCGGCGGAAGGTGCGGCGATGATGCGCGCGGGCGATTGGAAGACCTGGTCGCCGAAGCTGATGATCGGCAAGGAGATCACCGGCGCGCCGCTGGGCATCCTCGGCATGGGCCGGATCGGCCGCACCGTCGCGGCACGCGCGCGCGCCTTCGACATGACCATCCGCTATCACAACCGCACGCGGCTCGCCTTCGACCAGGAGGCGGGCGCGACCTACTACACCAGCGCCGAGGGGCTGCTGGCGGCGAGCCCGTTCCTGATCATCTCCGCCCCCTCGACGCCCGAGACGCGCGGGTTCCTGAACGCCGAGCGGATCGCGCGGCTGCCCGACGGGGCGGTGGTCGTGAACATCGCGCGCGGTGAGCTGGTCGACGACGACGCGCTGGTCGACGCGCTGCGTTCGGGCAAGGTGGCCGCCGCCGGCCTCGACGTCTTCAACGGCGAGCCCGACAACATCCACCCCGGCTATTTCGAGCTGCCCAACGTGTTCATGACCCCGCATATCGGCTCGGGCGCCGAGCGCGCGCGGGCGGCGATGGGCGACATGCTGCTCGACGGGCTCGATCTGTTGCTGGCGGGCGAACCGGTGCCCAACCGGGTTGTCTGACCGCCTCGTCGCGCGCTTTGCCGGCCTGCCGGGACCGGTGCGTGGCGCGATCTGGATGCTTGGCGCATCGCTCTTCTTCGGCACCCACGGACCGATCGTCCGCTTCGCGGTGGCGGAGGGCGCCCACCCGCTGATGGTCGCCTTCCTGCGCTCGGTCGTCCTGTTCCTGCTGTTCCTGCCCTGGATCGTCCGGCACCGGCACACGGCATTGCGCTCGGCCCGGCCGGGGATGCAAATCCTGCGCGGCGTCTATTCGATGGTGGGGCTGGTCCTGCTGGTGCTGGCCCAGGCGAACCTGCCGCTCGCCGAGGTCTCGGCGCTGACCTTCGCGGCACCGCTCTTCGGCACCGTCGGTGCGGCGCTAGTCCTGCGCGAGGCGGTGCGGCTGCCGCGCTGGATCGCCACCCTGGTCGGCTTCGCCGGCGTGTGGATCGTCCTGCGGCCTGGAATCGCCGAGGTGAGCCCGCTGGTCGCCCTGCCGCTGCTCGCCGCCTTGTTCATCGCGGCCTCGAACCTGACGATCCGCGTGTTGGCGCGCGGCGATTCCCCGACCACGACAGTCGCGTGGCTGGCGATGGTCTCGATCCCCGTCACCTTCATCCCCGCCGCGTTCGTGTGGAGCTGGCCGCCGGCGATGGCGCTCTTCTGGTCGGCGGTGCTGGGCATGGCCGGGCTGGGCGCCCACATCTGCCTGACCCGCGCCTTCACGGCCGCCGAAGCCTCTTCTGTCCTGCCCTACGACTACACGCGCCTGATCGTCACCGCGACGCTGGGCTACATGCTGTTCGCCGAGGTGCCGACGATCTGGACCTGGGTCGGCGGCGCGGTGATCGTCGGCGCCGTTGTCTACAACGCCCGGCGCGAGAGCCGGGCGAGGCGCTGAGCCTACTCCGCCGCCAGCCGCAGCCCGCCGTTGCGCCGACGCATCCGCTTGCCGATGACCGCTGCCGCCCCGTCGAGGATCGCGTCGGCGTCGATCCCGTAGGTGCGGTAGAGATCGGCGAGGTTGCCCGACTGGCCGAACCCGTCGACGCCCAGCGCTGCGATGTCGTGGTTGGCGACGCTCCCCATCCACGCCAGCGTCGCGGGATGCCCGTCCAGCACCGTCACCAGACCGGCATCCGGCGCCAGCCGCCCCAGCAGGTTCTCGACATGCGACGGGGCCGCGTCGGGCCCGCGTGCGTGGGCGCGGGTGGCCGCCTGCCAGTCGGCGTAGAGCCGGTCGGCCGAGGTGACGGCGAGCAGGCCGGCGCCCGGAATGTCCTCGAGGATCGCCTCGTGGGCGGCGATCGCCTCGGGTGCGACGACGCCGGAACAGACGATGGCGAGTTCCGCACCCGGCGCGGGTTCGCGCAGCCAGTAGCCGCCGGCGATCACATCGTCTGCGATGGCCGCGAAGTCGCGTTGTGGCTGGTCGATCACGCGGGTCGACAGGCGCAGATAGACCGAGCCGCCGTCGGCCGCCTGCATGTGTTCGAAGCCCCAGCCCATGATCGCGGCCAGTTCGTCGGCGAAGGCCGGCTCGAACGCGGTCAGGCCGGGCTGCGACAGGCCGATCAGCGGCGTCGCCACCGACTGGTGGGCGCCACCCTCGGGCGCCAGGGTGATGCCCGACGGGGTCGCCACCACCATGAACCGCGCGTCCTGGTAGCAGGCATAGTTGAGTGCATCGAGGCCGCGCGAAATGAACGGGTCGTAGAGCGCGCCGACGGGCAGCAGGCGCGCGTCGAACATGCGGTCGGACAGGCCCATGGCGGCGAGCAGCAGGAACAGATTGTTCTCCGCGATGCCCAGTTCGATGTGCTGGCCGGTGGGGCTCATCGACCATTTGAAGGCCGAGGGCACCTGTTCCTCGCGGAAGGTGTCGGCCAGCTCCTCATGGTGGAACAGGCCGCGCTGGTTGACCCAGCCCGCCATGTTGGTCGTCACCGTCACGTCGGGCGTGGTCGTGACGATGTGGCGGGCCAGTTCGCTGTCGCCGCGTCCCAGATCGTTGAGGATGTTGCCGAACGCCTCCTGGGTGGATTGCCGGGCGCCCCTGGGCGTCGGCAATACGGGAACAGAAACGGCGGGCACCGCGTCGGGCGCGGGCCGCTGTGCGAACGGCACGTCGGCGAGGAAGGCGCGCAATGCGCCCTCGCCGGCCTCCAGCCCTTCCGCGATGTCCCACTCGTGGCCGTCGCGGATCGCATGGCTCGCCTTGAAGGCGGCCATCTGATCGATGTTCATCAGGCCGGAATGGTTGTCCTTGTGGCCGGCCAGCGGCGTGTTGAAGCCCTTGATCGTGTAGGCGACGAAGCATTGCGGCGTGTCGTCGTCGCCCACGGCGGCAAACGCCTCCAGGGTCGCTTCCATGTCGTGGCCGCCCAAATTGGTCATCAGCCGGTGCAGCGCGTCGTCGTCATGGGCATCGAGCAGCGCCTTGATGCCCTTCACCCGGCCGAGGTCGGCCGCCAGGTGTTCGCGCCATGCCGCCCCGCCCCGGAAGGTGAGGGCCGAGTAGAGCTGGTTCGGGCACTCGTCGATCCACTTGCGCAGCGCGTCGCCGCCCGGTTGGGCGAAGGCGGCCTCGAGAAGGTTGCCGTATTTCAGCTCGACCACGTTCCAGCCGACCGAGCCGAAGAAGTCCTTGATGCGCTGGAAAAGATAGTCGTGGACGACCCCGTCGAGGCTCTGGCGGTTGTAGTCGATCACCCACCACAGGTTCCGCACGTCGTGCTTCCAGCCCTCCAGCAGGGCCTCGAAGACATTGCCCTCGTCGAGCTCGGCGTCGCCCATCAGCGCGACCAGCCGGCCCTGGGGCTTGTCCTCTGCCAGGCCGTGCAGGCGCACATAGTCGCGCACCATTGCGCCGAACAGGGTCGTCGCAACGCCGAGGCCGACCGAACCGGTCGAGTAGTCGACATCGTCGGTGTCCTTGGTGCGCGACGGGTAGGACTGGGCGCCGCCCAGCGCGCGGAAATGCTCGAGCTTCTCGCGGGTCTGGTTCCCGAGCAGATACTGGATCGCATGGAAGACCGGCGAGGCGTGCGGCTTGATGGCTACCCGGTCCTCCGGCCGCAGCGTGTGCAGATAGAGCGCGGTCAGCAGGGTCGCCGCCGAGGCGCAGGAGGATTGGTGGCCGCCCACCTTCAGCCCGTCGGCGTTTGCGCGCAGATGGTTGGCGTTGTGGATCGTCCAGGACGACAGCCACAGGATCTTCTTCTCCAGTTCCTGGAGGGTGGGGATGTCGACGTTCGAGAGGATCGTGCGCGGGTCGGCCTTGGTCTGGCGCGGCATGGCGGGGTTCCGGCGGTGGCGATTCGAGGTGGCGAATCTAGCACCGGCGCGTGATCGCGGTGTTGCGAACTGACCTGTCCGAAGGCCCAATACCGCAACAATGTTGCGTCAATAATTCCTGATCATACGGAAATTGCCGGAATACGGTCGTTTGGCGCTACATGCCATAGAACGCAATCACCGTGTCGTGGAAGAACTTGCGCAGGTCCTCGGCCGGGCGGGGTGCCAGGATCTCGCGGTAGGCGTCGAGCAGGTCCTGATAGCTCGTCCACAGCTTCTCGAGCGGGAAGTTCGAGCCGTAGAAGCAGCGCTCGGCCCCGAACATGTCGAGTGCGGTGTCGAGCTGGATCGCCATGTGCGGCTTGTCGAGGCGGGCGGTCAGCATGTTGAGCCCCGAGCACTTGATGAAGAGGTTCGGGTGGGCCGAAAGCATCTCCATGCCGCGCTTGTAGGCGCTGACGGTCTCGTCGTCGCTGCCCGACAGCATGCCGGCATGGACCAGGCAGAACCGGGTCTCGGGATAGTCGCGCACCAGCTCGGCGAAGTGCACGAACTGGTGGGTGAAGCCCTGCAGGTCGAAGGTCATGCCGTACTTCGGCAGCAGGTCCATGCCGCGGCGGAACTCCGGCGTGTTGCACAGGTCGGGGCGGTCGGTGCGCTGGCGCACCTTGATCCCCTCCCAGTAATGGAGCTGGTGTCGCACGCCGCGCGTGTTCGCGTATTCGCAATGGCCGGCGATGATCCGCTCGACGTCGGGATCGGTCATCACCGCGTGGCCGACGATCGCGTGTGGGAAGCCGTGCTCGTCGGCGACCGACTGCAGCCACCTCGTCTCGCCCACCGGGTCCGACGGGTCGTAGTTCGCCTGGACGTGGACCGAGCCGACCACGTTGTTGTCGCCGAAGTCGGCGCGCAGGTCGGAGACGAGATAGTCCTGGCGCAGCCCCTCGTATTCGCTGCCGTACATCTTCGGTGAGGGCGGTGCCATCAGCCAGGGATAGTTGACCACCTCCCAGAGGTGATGGTGGCTGTCGATGATCGGGCCGTCGTACATGGCTCTCCCCGGAAGGCGCTGAATGGATGGGCGAAAACCTAGTCGGTTTTCGAGGGGCGCGCACGCTTGCCGTCGCGGACTGGCATCGGCACGCTGGGCACGTACTTGCTTGTGTCTGTGTCAAAGGAGCATGCGATGGCGCCCGAACCCCTCGATCCGATCGATTGCCACATTCTTTCGGTCCTACAGCGCAATTCGCGCATCGCCAATGTCGATCTCGCCCGCGAGGTAAGCCTGTCGCCCTCGCCCTGCCTGCGCCGGGTGCGCAGCCTCGAGGAGCAGGGCTATATCCGGCAACACGTCACCCTGCTGGACCCCGCCATGATCGGGCTGCCGGTCTCGGTCTTCGTCCAGGTCTCGCTCGAACGCCAGGTCGACGATGCGCTCGAGACGTTCGAGCGGACGGTCGTCGAGCGGCCGGAGGTGATGGAGTGCTATCTGATGACCGGCGACAGCGACTATCTGCTGCGCGTCGTCGCACCCGACCTCGACGCCTTTCAGCGCTTCCTGCTCGATCACCTGACGCGCATCCCCGGGGTGGCGAGCATCAAGTCGAGCTTCGCGCTGAAACAGGTCGCCTACCGGACCGCGCTGCCGCTCGGCCACCTTGCGGGCGGGCGCGACTGATGCCGATCAGGCGGAGGTGCGGCCCGCGTCGACCTTGAGCGTCGTGCCGGTCATGCGCGGTGCCTCGTCGCTGATCGCGAAGGCGACCAGCCCCGCCAGCTCCTCGGGCTCGACCAGCGCGCCCATGGGCGACGATCCGATGGCGGCGTCGATATAGTCCTGCGACATCACGTCGAGCACGCCGGTGCGCGCGAAGCCCGGCATGATCACGTTGCAGCGGATCTTGTGGGGCGCCATCTCCAGCGCCAGCGCGCGCATCATCAGCTGCAGCCCGCCCTTGCCGGCCACGTAGGGATAGGTGCCGGGCGGCGGGCGCTCCACCGTCGACGAGGTGGTGGCGAGCAGCGAGCCGCCCTCGCCCTGGTCGAGCAGGATCTTCGCGGCCGCCTGGATCGTCTCGAACGCACCGGTCAGGTTGACCGCGACGAGCCGGTGCCAGTCGGCCATGTCGGTCTCGATCAGCGGGGTCGAGGGGTTGAAGGTCGCGGCGTTGGCGATGGCGGCGTCCAGACGCCCGAACGCATCGAGGGTCTGCGCGTACATGGCGTCGATCTGGGCGCGCTCGCGCACGTCGGTCGGGACCGCGATGAGCCGGCCGGGGCTGCCCGCCGCCTCCGCCGCGACGGCCTCGAGCTTCTCGGTCTGGACCCCCGAGGCGGCGACATGCGCACCCTCGGCGGCGAGACGCAGCGCGATCGCGCGTCCGATGCCGCTCTCGGCGCCGGTGATGGCGACGACCTTTCCGGCCAGTCCCCTGAATGCCATGGCCTCGTTCCCCTCCTACAGCCCGGTCGCGAACCGGGCCATGATGACGATGATCGCGACCTGCATGGTGCCCTGAAACGCGACGATGCGCACGTAGCGGCGCATCAGCCGGCCGATCCGCTCGCCGTCGGGTGCGGGCTTGCGCATCTCCAGATAGACCAGGACGTTCGTCGGCAGCAGGATCGCCACCCCCTGGACCGACAGGATCGTCGTGATCGCGAGCGCCGCGATAAGCCACCACATCTCCGGGAAGGCGAGATCGAGGTAGCCCATGTCCACCGCGAGGAACCAGCCGGCCGTGGGCGCGACCGTCGCCAGGGTCGGCATGATGAACAGCATGCGCGGCATCAGGCGGATGGTGATGGCACGGCGCACGGGAAAGTCGACCCGGCGCAGGATCGGCCCGATCACGAAGCCCATGAACAGGTCGATGCCGGTCCACAGCAGCCCGGCAATGACGTGGACGAAGTTCAGGTACCAGGGCTCGCCGCTGACGATCGCCGCGATCATCACCGCGAGGACCGCCGCCACCCAATAGAGGTTGCGCCAGTCGATCCGGATCTCGTCGTCGGCAAGGAGTTGGGCGGGATTGGCTGTCTGGGTCATTTCCGAACCGTATGCCGGCGCCTCCGGGATGCGCAAGCCGCAGTGCCCATACTTGGCCCATGACCGTCACAGGCATAGAGTCGTCCGATCCTTGGGGGAGGGACCAGTATGGAGGACACGGTCGGCGCGTTCATGCCGGGGGGCATGTTCGAGATCGCGGGGTCGGGCGAGGGGCCGCTCGCGGGTCTCGCCTTTGCCGCCAAGGACATCATCGACGTGGCGGGGCATGTCACGAGCTGCGGCAACCCGGACTGGGCGCGCATCCACGAACCGGCGGCGGCGACCGCGCCGTCGATCCAGCGCTGCCTCGACGCCGGCGCGGACTTCATGGGCAAGACGGTCACCGAGGAACTGGCCACCGGGCTGACTGGCGAGAACGTCCATTTCGGCACGCCGGTCAACGTTAACGCGCCGGGCCGGGTGGCCGGCGGGTCGTCGTCCGGCTCGGCCGCGGCGGTTGCCGCCGGGCTGGTCGACTTCGCGCTCGGCTCCGACACCGGCGGCTCGGTGCGCTCGCCGGCGAGCTTCTGCGGCATCTACGGGATTCGCCCGACCCACGGGCGCGTTCCCATAGAAGGCGTCATGCCCCTGGCGCCGAGCCTCGACGTGATCGGCTGGTTCGCGCGCGACCCCGGACTGTTTGCGCGGCTCGGCGGCGTCCTGCTCGACGGGCCATCCGGCAATCCGTCGCCGGGACAGTTCCTCGTCGCCGGCGACGTGATGGCGCGGCTCGATGCCGATGTCCGCAGCGTGCTCGAGGGCGCCATCGACAGTGTCGCCAAGCTGCTCGGCCGGCCCGAGACGGTCGAGGTGGCGGCCGGGGCACCCGTCGCGGGCCTCGACGAATGGGCGGCGGTCGTGCGCACCGTCTGGGGTGCGGAGGCGTGGGCCACCCATGGCGAGTGGATCGAGCGGGAGAAGCCGACCTTCGGTTCGGGGGTCGCCGCGCGGTTCAAGGCGCGCGCGCAGGTCACGGCGGAACAGGCGGCCGCCGCGCGGCCCCGGCGCGAGGCGATCTTCGAACATCTCGACGCGTTGCTCGCCGACGGTGCGGTGCTTGCCCTGCCGGCCGGACCCGGCCTGCCGCCCATGGCGGGTGGAAGCGATGCCGACATCGATCCGTTCCGCGCCGCGAACGAGCCCATCGGGGCCGTCGCGGGGATCGGACGGCTGCCCGAGGTGGTGCTGCCGCTGGCCGAGATCGGCGGGGTGCCGCTGGGGCTCGGCCTGGCCGCGGCACGCGGCAACGACGAGATGCTGCTCGGCATCGCCGCGGCGCTGGGCGAGGCCGGTCTCGCGCCGTATGTCCGGGTGCCGGAGTAGTCGATCAATGAGCGAGATGTACGGCCGTTTCGTCCCTGGCTTCTGCAGCCATGCCAACATCGAGGTCGCGGGAACGCCGGGCGGCCCGCTATCGGGGCTGGGTTTCGCGGTGAAGGACATCATCGACGTCGCCGGCGCGGTGACGGGTGCGGGCAATCCCGACTGGTTCTTTTCCCACACGCCCGCCGCGCGCCATGCGGGCGCGGTGCAGCGCCTGCTCGATGCCGGCGCCGACATGATCGGCAAGACCATCACCGAGGAGTTCGCCTACGGCCTGATCGGCGAGAACTGGCACTACGGCACGCCAGTGAACCCGCGCGTGCCGGGTGGGATACCGGGCGGGTCGTCGTCGGGCTCGGCCTCGGTCGTCGCCGCCGGGCTGGCCGACTTCGCGCTCGGCACCGACACGGGCGGCTCGGTGCGCGTGCCCGCCTCGTTCTGCGGGCTCTACGGCATCCGGCCGAGCCACGGGCGCGTGCCGATCGACGGCATCCTGCCGCTGGCGCCGAGCCTGGACACCTGCGGCTGGTTCGCGCGCGATGCCGAGACGTTCCGGCGAGTGGGCGAGGTGCTTCTCGACTGGCGATCGGGGCCCGCGCCGGTGCGGTTGCTCGTCGCCGAAGACGCGTTCGAACTGGTCGCGCCGCAGGTGCGCGATGCGCTGGCGCCCGCGATCGACCGGGTCGCGGACATCGTCGGGAACCGTGCCGCGGTGCGCCCCGGCGACTTCGGCGCACTGGACGGATACCCCGAATGGCAGCAGGTGATGCAGGTGACGCGAGGATCCGAGGCCGCGGCGTCGCACCTCGCCTGGATCCGCGCCAACGACGCGGCGATGGGGCCGGGTTTTAGCGAACGGTTCGAGGCGGGCGGTGCCCACACGCCCGGCGAGATCGCCGATGCGATGTCGAAGCGGGCGATGATCGAGGGATATCTCGCGGGCCTGCTGGGCGAGGACGCGATCCTCGTCGTCCCGGCGGCCCCCCGTGCCGCGCCGCCCGGCCGCGCGCCGGAATCGGTCTATGACGAACTGCGCACCACCAACGAACGCTACAATTGCGCCGCGCCGCTGGCCCGCCTGCCGCAGGTCTCGCTGCCGCTGGGCGAGACCGCCGACGGCCCGGTCGGCCTCGGCCTGATCGCGCCGCACGGTGCCGACGAGGTGCTGCTCGACCTTGCGGTCGCCATCGGCGATTGACGGATTCGGAACGGTGGTTAGCGGCCTCCGCCGTTAACCATTGGGTAAGATTCCGGTTGGGTCGAAATCGGGTGACGTGTAGTTTTCTCGGGACAAAATCGGTCGGGGAGCGAATGGACAGGCGCGGATTTCTGACGGCACTGGGTGCGGGGGCGGTTGCCGGCCTCGCGCCCGCGCACGCGCTAGCGGCCATCTCCGCCGAGGACATGAGCCAGCCCGTGGGCCGGTTCCCGCAGCTGTTCGGCACCCGCGAATACTTCATCGGCGACACGGTCGCGAAGCTGCCCCGCGCGCGTCCTGCCCTCGCGCCGTTGGGCCGCGAGACCCTCGACGCCTTCGCCTACGCCCTGTCGGAGCAGATTCCGCACCCGGCCTCGGGCGGCTCGTCGGGCACGGCGGTGATTGGTGCGGCGCGGCGCCTCGACCCCGTTGCGCGGATGAAGCTCGTCAACGACTTCGCGAACCGCATGCCCTACATCGAGGACATCGACAATTTCGGCATGAGCGACTACTGGGCGACCCCCGCCACCTTCTTCCGGGTCGGCGGCGACTGCGAGGACTTCGCGCTCGCCAAGTACAAGCTGCTGGAGATTCTGGGCTTCCACCCCGCACGCATGCGCATCGTCCTTCTGGTGGACGACAACCGCAAGCGCCAGCACGCGATCCTCGCGGTCAATAGCCAGGACCGGGCGTGGATGCTCGATTCGCTGGTCCGCGATGTGGTGCCCCACGACACGGTGGCCCATTACCGGCCGACGGTGTCGCTCAGCGGCGAGCGACTCTACCTGCACGTCGCGCCCAAGACCTGAACGGCCGCCGTCAGGCGGGTTTCTCGAACACCGAAACCTTCGACAGGAACGCCGGCTCGTGCGAGCGGGCGGTGAGACCCGATTCGCCGAACAGCCCGCCGAGGTCGCTCGACACGTAGCTTGCGAAATAGGGCTCGTGATAGGCCATCGGGAACAGGTCGAGCAGCGGGTCGAAGCGCGGCACGTCGCCCCGCTGGATCGTGTCCAGGTGGATGACGAGCCCGCCGGGCCGAAGCACCCGGGCGATCTCGCAAGCCACCGTCGAACGCACCCGTGGCGGCAGCTCGTGGAACAGGAAGACGTCGGACACGATGTCGAAGCTGGCGTCCGCGAAGGGCAGCCGCTCGCCGTTTGTGACGAGATACGAAAGCCGGGCGCCGTGCCGCGCATCGCGTCGCGCCTTGCGGACATAGGGTGCCGACAGGTCGACACCGGTCACCGGCAACAGCGGATGCGCGCCGCGCACGAAGCGGGTGAACCGGCCGGTGCCGCAGCCGACATCGAGCATGCGCATCCGGCCCACCGGCGGGCCCGCAAGCCACCGTGCGAGGGGCACCAGCGCCTGTCGGCGCATCGCGTCGGCGCCGCCGCTGAACAGGATCTCGACCTGGTAGTCATAGAGCGCGGCGGATTCCTCCGACAGGTAGCCGTCGCTCTGGTAGTGGAAGTTCTGCAGAAAGTAGCGGGGCAGGGGCGGCCGCGAATCGCGCGCTTGGCGGAAGACCTCGCCGCCGTCGCGTTGCCGCCGCCGTGCATCGACGGCCAGGAGGTCGCGGAAGAAGCGGCGGTTCATCGCCAGCACCCGGTCCGGGCGCGGCCACATGTCGGGCGGCAACGCATACAGGCCCGCCTCGATGTTCCGCAGGTCCCGGCGGAACAGGTCGAACAGCGCCGCCAGAAGCGCGGCCGTCGACGGCATGCCCTGGGGAATCTCGTTACCGCGCGCCGCGGGTTCCACCCGGCGCTGGGCACGCCGGTATTGGCTGTAGAACCAGCCAAAGCGTGCGGCCTGGCTGGCCGTGTAGGCCAGCCGGTCAAGCGGGGTCAGGTGCGTCGGCATCGCCTACAGCATAGGCCTTGGCGGCAGCCGGTGGAACGGATGTCGGATGCGCGCGGTCTTTACCGGGGCGGGCCGGCTGGTATAACGGCGCACCCATTGTGTTGCGACCGGAAGAGAGACGACCAACCGTCATGAGCGCATTCCGCACCCTCGACGATGTCGATGTGGCCGGTAAGCGGGTCCTCCTGCGCGCTGACCTGAATGTTCCCATGTCTGACGGCCGGGTGACCGACCGGACGCGGCTGGAGCGCCTGGCGCCGACCATCCTGGAGCTGGCCGACAAGGGCGCGCGGGTGCTCGTGACGTCGCACTTCGGCCGGCCGAAGGGCGCGCGCGTGTCCGAGATGTCGCTCGCGCCCGTCGCCGACGAGCTCGCCGCGGTGCTGGCACGTCCGGTCGCGTTCGCGGCCGACTGCGTCGGTGACGCGGCGATCGAGGCGTCGGGCAGGCTCGCGGACGGCGACATATTGGTGCTCGAGAACTCGCGCTTCCACACCGGGGAAGAGGCGAACGACCCGGCCTTTTCGAAGTCGCTGGCATCGCTTGCCGATATCTACGTCAACGACGCGTTCTCCGCCGCCCACCGTGCGCACGCCTCGACCGAGGGCGTCGCCCACCATTTGCCGGCCTATGCCGGACGCCTGATGCAGGCCGAACTGGATGCGCTGAACCGCGCGCTCGCCAGTCCCGAGCGGCCCGTCATGGCGATCGTCGGCGGTGCCAAGATCGCCACCAAGCTCGACCTACTGGGCAATCTGGTCGGCCGCGTCGACCAGCTGGTGATCGGCGGCGGCATGGCCAACACTTTCCTCGACGCCATGGGCATCGATGTCGGCGCCTCGCTGTGCGAGCACGAGATGGCCGAGACCGCACGGGAGATCCTGGTGCGCGCCGCCGAGATCGGCTGCGAGGTCATCCTGCCGTCCGATGCCGTGATCGCACCAGAGTTCAAGGCCGGCGCGCCGTCGAAGGCGGTGCCGGTCGATGCCGTTCCCCCCGATCAGATGATCCTGGATGTCGGCCCCGAGACCGTCACCGGGCTGGCGGCGCGGCTGACGGAGGTCCGCACCCTGGTCTGGAACGGGCCGCTGGGCGCGTTCGAGGTGCCGCCGTTCGATGCGGGGACGGCGGCGCTGGCGCGGGCGGCCGCGGAGCTGACCGAGGCGGGCGCGCTGCTGTCGGTCGCCGGAGGCGGCGACACGGTGGCGGCGCTCAACCATGCGCGGGTTGCCGACCGGTTCAGCTACGTCTCGACCGCGGGCGGCGCCTTCCTCGAATGGCTCGAGGGCAAGGCGCTTCCGGGCGTCAAGGCGCTCGAAGGATAACCCCGCATTGGCGACGCGCCGGGTCCGCAATCCACGAGCCTTCGCCGACGCGGCGGCGGCGGCCTGCGAACGGCTTCTGGGGCGCCGCGCGGGACCTACCTGAACCTGGTCGTCTGACGCCGCCTTTCGCGGCTTTGCATTTTGCGCGCACTCACGCGATCCTCGGCGCATGGCCGATTCGCGCGATCCGACCCGAAACTCCCCCGAGGGGCCGGTCCACCGGACAATCCCTGATGGCGACGAACGCGAGCGGCTGATGTGCCGCGATTGCGGCTTCATTCATTACGAGAATCCGAAGGTGGTCACGGGCGCCGTCGTGACCTGGCGTGCGCCGGGCGCACCGCTCGCGGACGAGCAGGTTTTGATGTGCCGTCGGGCCATCGCACCGCGCGACGGCTTCTGGACCCTGCCGGCGGGCTATCTCGAACTCGGGGAAAGCGCCGAGGCCGGCGCGATCCGCGAGGCCCGCGAGGAGGCGTGCGCCGAGATCGTGATCGACCGGCTGCTTGCGGTCTACAGCGTCGTGCGGATATCGCAGGTCCAGACGATCTATCGCGCCCGGCTGCTTTCGCCCGACATCGCGGCCGGGGTGGAGAGCCGCGAGGTGGCGCTGTTCCGGTGGGAGGCGGTGCCGTGGGACGAGATCGCCTTCCCGACGGTGCATTGGGCCCTGCGGCACTACCTGGAATCGCGCGACAGGCCGGACTTCGCGCCGTTCGCAAACCCGCCCGACGAAACGGCAGACTAAGGCCGCGTGTTCGCGTCGGCCGGCGCGGGCTCGGTCTCCTGCTGCTCGCGCAGGATCAGCGGCGTTTGCGCGATCGCGAACACGAAGGTCAGCGGCATGATGCCGAACAGCTTGAACGAAACCCAGAAGTCGGTGGAGAAGTTGCGCCAGACGATCTCGTTCAGCAGCGCCAGCACGACGAAGAAGACCGCCCAGCGCAGAGTGAGGATTTGCCAGCCCCGATCGCTCAGATTCATGGCGGCGCCGAACAGCGGCTTGAGCAGCGCGCGGCCGGCGAGCAGGCCGCCGAACAGGATCGCCGCGAACAGCGCGTTCACAATGGTCGGCTTCAGCTTGATGAAGGTCTCGTCGGCAAGCACCAGGGTCAGCCCGCCGAACACGATGACGAAGATGCCGCTGACCAGCGGCATCACAGGCACCCGCCGTTCGATGGCCCAGCCGGCCGCGAGCGCGGCCAGGGTGGCGATCATGAACGCGCCGGTTGCCTCGAACAGGCCTTGCCCGGCCATCGGCGCCGCGCCGTCGGGCAGCCAAAGGCCGCGGGCCTCGGGTAGCCCGCCGCGCCCGTTGACCAGGAAGAAGACGACGAGCGGGCCGGCTTCGATGGCAAGTTTCAGCCAGGGTTTCATGACGGTCGGGAACCTACGATTGTTGCCGGCGGGGCGAAAGGGCGGCGGTGCCTTTTGTCACGCGGCTGCGTCCGGTTCGGCGTCGAGGCCCAGCAGGTCGCGTGCGAAGGTCCGCGCCGAGAACGGCCGCAGATCGCCCACGCCCTCGCCGACGCCGATGGCATAGATCGGCAGTCCGAACCGGTCGGCCAGGCCGACGATCACGCCGCCGCGCGCGCTGCCGTCGAGCTTGGTGACGACGAGGCCGCTGACGTCGACCAGGTCGCGGAACGTCTCGACCTGGGCATGGGCGTTCTGGCCGGTGGTCGCGTCGAGGACCAGGATCACCTCGTGCGGCGCGTCGGGGTCGACCTTGCCCAGCACGCGCACGATCTTCTCCAGTTCGGCCATCAGGTCGGCCTTGTTGTGGAGACGGCCGGCGGTGTCGACCAGCAGCACGTCGACCGCCTCGACCCGGGCGCGCACGATCGCATCGTAGGCGACGGCGGCCGGATCGGCGCCCTGTTCACTCGCCACAACCGGCACGCCCGTGCGCGCACCCCAGAGTTGGAGCTGTTCGATGGCGGCGGCGCGGAACGTGTCGGCGGCGGCCAGCATGACGGTGTGGCCGGCCTCGGTGAAGCGCGCGGCCAGCTTGCCGATGGTGGTCGTCTTGCCGGTGCCGTTGACGCCGGCGACCAGGACCACCCGGGGCCGTGCGCCGTCCGACACCAGGTCTTCCAGCGGCCGGGCGACCGGATCGAGGATAGCGGCGATGTCGTCGGCCAGCGCGCCGCGAACGTCGCGCTCGCCCGCATCGGCCTCGAACCGGCGGGCCGCGAGCGCGGCGGTCAGATTTGCCGCGGTCGTGACTCCGAGGTCGGCCATTATCAGGGCGTCCTCGAGGTCTGCGAGGGTCTCGGCATCGACTTTGCGGCCCGTAAAGATGCCGCCGATGTCGCCGGTGAGCCGCGAAGACGAGCGCGACAGGCCGTCGCGCAGCCGCGATAGCCAGCCGCCGCCGCTCATGCCGCGGCGCCGAGGATGCGCGCGGAGAGGCGGTCGGCGGCCGCGCCGGTCACCTCGACGTCGGCAATGGTCCCGGGTTGCGCCTGCGTGTCGGCGAGTTCGACCAGGGCGAACTGTTCGGTGCGTCCCGATCGAGCGGTCTCGAACAGGACCGAGCGCCGCGCTCCGGCCTGTCCGGCGAGGAAGCGCGCGAGGACCTGGTCGCCGGCGGCGCGCAGCCGCGCGGCACGTTCCTTGACGATCGCCTTGTCGAGTTGCGGCATGCGCGCGGCGGGCGTCTGGGGTCGCGGCGAATAGGGGAAGACGTGCAGGTGGGTGAGGCCGCAATCCTCGACAAGCGCGAGGCTGTTGGCGAACATTTCGTCGGTCTCGGTCGGGAATCCGGCGATCAAATCGGCACCGAACACGGCGTCGGGCCGCACGCGGCGAACCGCATCGCAGAACGTCACCGCCTGGGCCCGGCTGTGGCGGCGCTTCATGCGCTTCAGGATCATGTCGTCGCCCGCCTGCAGGCTGAGGTGCAGGTGCGGCATCAGCCGTGGTTCGTCGGCGATCAGGGTGCGGAGGTCGTCGTCGATCTCGGCGACGTCGATCGAACTCAGGCGCAGGCGGGGCAGTTCGGGCACGTTCGACAGCAGGCGGCGGATCATCGCGCCCAGGGTCGGCCGCCCCGGCAGGTCGGCGCCGTAGGACGTGATGTCGACGCCCGACAGGACGATCTCGCGAACGCCGTTCGCGACCAGTGCACGAGCCTGGCCGACGATCTCGCCGACGGACACGCTGCGGGAATTGCCGCGTCCGAACGGAATGATACAGAAGGTGCAGCGGTGGTCGCAGCCATTCTGGACCTGGACGAAGGCGCGGGTGCGCCCGTCGAAGCCCTCGATCAGATGCGCGGCGGTCTCGCGAGCCGACATGATGTCGTCGACGCGCACGCGCTCGGTGTCGATGTCGAGAAAGCTCGCCGGCTCGAGCTTCTCGGCGTTGCCGAGAACCACGTCGACCTCGGGCATGCGCGCATAGCGATCCGGATCGATCTGGGCCGAACACCCGGTCACGACGATGCGCGCGTCCGGGTTCCTGCGCCGGGCGCGCCGGATCGCCTGGCGGGCCTGTCGCTCGGCTTCGGCCGTGACCGCGCAGGTGTTGACGATGATCGTGTCGGCGAGGTCGGCGCGGATCGCATGGTCGCGCATGACCTCGGCCTCGTAGGCGTTCAGCCGGCAGCCGAACGTGATGAGCTCGGGCGCCGCCATGCTAGGCGCCGTTGCCGGCCGAAAAGCGCCGGTCGTCGACGGTGCCGCGGAAGCTTTCCTCGGCGGGCCCCGACATCACCACATGCCCGTCCGCGCGCCACTCGATCGCGAGGGTGCCGCCATCGACCGTGACCGCGACCTTGCGTCCCGCCAGCCCGCGCCGGTGCGCCGCGACCGCGGCGGCACACGCGCCGGTGCCGCAGGCCAGCGTCAGGCCGGCGCCGCGTTCC
>JAYOFO010000039.1:0-24569 GCA_038117265.1 Rhodospirillaceae bacterium | reverse complement strand
TCGAACGTCACGCCCTTGCCGATCAACGACACCGTCTTGGCGTCCCTGCCGCCGCCGTTCCAGCGCATGACCACGAGCTGGGATTCGCGCACGCTGCCCTGACCGACGGCGAGGAGCGCATTCATGCCGAGCTTGCGCATCTGCGCCTCGCCCAGAACCTCGACCTTGACGCCCAGCTTCGACAGCTTGCGGCACTGGGCCGCCATCCATTTCGGCGACTTCACGTTGCTGGGTTCGGACACGAGATCGCGCGCCAGGTCGACGCCCTCGATGACCGGCGCGAATTCATTGAAGGCACGGCGCGCCGCCGCCACGCTGCGGGTCAGGAGTTGCAGTCGCTCGACGCCGTTGCCGCCATTCTTGTCCTTGCGGGTCAGGTACTTGTCGTAGCTGTAGGCGCGCAGCCGTGCGCCGATTGCCAGGTTCGCGGCGAGTTCCGCCCCCGAAACCTTCGATCGACCGCCGGTTTCGACGACAACGGCACCGGCCTTGCCGGACACCGCACCGACGGCCTTGTAGATCCCGGCTCCGATCTCCTGCGCACGCAGCGCATCGAACTCGGACAGCTCGCCGATGCCGGTCAGGATGATCGTGAGCTCTTCGCCACCATGGGGTGCCAGGATGGTGACGGTTTCGCCCTTCTTGCCCGCGAACCCCGCGGCCTTTTGCGCACGCGAGATCGCGCCATGGGTGCGCTCGTCGAGGCGGCGCGCAGAACCGCTCAGCTTGCCGTCGCTTCCGACCAGGAAGACCAGCACGCCGCGGGTGGGCAACTTCAGTTCGACAAAGCTCGTTCGCATCGGATGTCCGTCCATTCTGGATCGGGGCGCACCGACGGCCGGCCCCGGCAAGTGCCGCGAGACTTAGAGCACAGCGGGGGAGCGCGCAAGTTGGCGCTGCCCCCGCCGGCAGGTATTTTTCCCTTCCGGGCGATCTGTTACAAGGAGCGAAGGTCGCGCGTGTTTGTTTTGCGAATCAGCGACTTGATAGGTGTTGTGATGTGGCGCCACCCTGGATGAGTCCATGAACTCGATCGGCATCTACATATTTCGCCAGCTCGCGCTCGCGACCCTCTTCGTCGCCGGCGCGCTGACCCTGCTGATCTCCCTGTTCGGGTCCTTGCGTCTCATCGACTTCATCGTCAATCGCGGCCTGCCCATCAGTGTGCTGTTCGAGATGAGCGCGCTCAACCTCCCCAAGTTCCTGGCTGTCATCCTTCCCATCGCGATCTTTGCCGCAGTCCTGGTCGTCTACAACAAGCTGACCAACGACAGCGAACTGGTGGTCATGCGCGCAGCAGGCGTCAGCCAGCTGACATTGGCACGTCCGGGCCTCATGCTCGGGATCGCGGGGATGCTCATCGGTTATGCGCTGCACCTCTATCTGGTGCCGATGACGATCCACACGTTCAAGCTGCAGCAGTTCAATTACCGGAACACGTTCGGCAGCGTGTTGCTTCAGGAACAGCGGTTCAACACACCGGTCCCGGGTCTGACCATCTATGTCCGCGAGCGCGCCGGAGAGGGCGAACTCCGGGGCATTTTCGCGCACGATTCGCGCGACCCCGCGCGCCCCGTCACCTACACCGCCGAACGCGGCACGGCGACGCAGGGCCTGCAAGGCACGCGCGTCGTCCTGTTCAACGGCAGCCAGCAGGAGGTCAACCGCACATCGGGGCGGCTCGCGCTGTTCAACTTCGACCAGTATTCGCTCGATCTCAGCGTCCTCAACGAGGATGTCCCCTCGCGCTGGCGCGAACCCGAGGAACGATTCCTCGGCTCGCTCCTGTTCCCCGGCGACAGCGTGCATGACCGCGCCTATTCGGTGCAGCTGGTCGCCGAGGGGCACCGCCGCATATCGAGCCCGCTCTTCATCCTCGCCTTCGCGGCCATTGTGATGGCCGTGCTGCTTTCGGGCGATCTCAACCGACGGGGCCAGACCAGCCGCCTGTTGCTGGCAATCGCCTTCATCTTCGCGCTCCAGGTCGCGGGCCTCGGCCTGTTCAACATGTCGCGTCGAAGCCTGCTCGTGGTTCCGGCGATCTACGCACTCCCGATCGGCACGATTGCCCTTTCGATCTTCTGGCTGGTTCGCAACCCGCGCCCGCGGGCCCGGGCGACGACGGACGGCGCGGTTCAGGCCTGACGCACGTGAACTTTTCGCGCACCATAACGTTCTACATCCTGCGCCAGTACCTGATCTGGTTCTCTATCATGTGCGTCACGATGGTCGCCGTCATCGTGCTGGTCGACGCCGTCGAGCTGCTGCGCCGCGGCAGCGGCCGGCCGGATGCGACCTTCGGTATCATCACCAGCATGACCCTGTTGCGCACGCCGTTCCTGGCGCAGGAGGCGGTGCCGTTTGCCGTGATGTTCGGCGGAATTTTCACCTTCCTCAAGCTGACCCGTAACCACGAGCTGGTGGTGGTCCGCGCCGCCGGTGTCTCGGTGTGGCAGTTCCTGACGCCGGCCATCGGTGCGGCGCTCGTTCTGGGAGCCATCAACATCGGCGTGATGAACCCGATTTCGTCCGTGCTGCTGTCGCAGTTCGAGGAGCTCGAAGGGCGCTATCTGACGGGACGTTCGTCGTTGCTTGCCGTATCGACCGAGGGGATTTGGCTGCGCCAGAACGAGCTCGACGGCAACGGCCAGATCGTGATCCACGCGGCCCGGCTGCAGCCCGACGAGCTGCGTTTCGAGCAGGTGATCGTGTTCGAATTCGCCGGCGACGATCGCTTCGTTGCCCGCATCGACGCCAAGTCGGCGCTGCTCGAGGACGGGCTTTGGCAACTGAAGGACGCCTGGCTGACCCGACCGGGACATGCCGGCGTGTTCCTGACCGACCACAAAATCGCGACCGATCTGACCGCCGACAATATCCAGGAAAGCTTCGCCAGCCCCGAGACGGTGTCGTTCTGGAACCTGCCGCGCTTCATCAAGGTTCTCGAGGAGGCGGGCTTCTCGCCGCGTGCCCACCAGTTGCAATTCCATGCGTTGCTCGCGGAACCGGTCCTGCTGGCGGCTATGGTGCTGATCGCGGCAACATTCTCGCTGCGCCTGACGCGGCGCGGCGGAATCGTGCTTCTCGTTTCCGCGGGAATTCTCACCGGCTTCCTGCTCTTCCTGATGACGAACGTGGTGCAGGTGCTCGGCCAGGGTGCGAACGTCCCCGTTGCGCTCGCCGCGTGGACACCTGCGGGAATCTGCATGATGGCCGGGCTCGCCATGCTGCTGCATCTGGAAGACGGGTGATGCGTTTCCGCCGCATGCTGGCAGCCAGCGCGTTCCTAATCGCCGTGTGTTTCGCGACGGGCGCACTGGCGCAAACCGGCACCACCGACGACCCGGTTCTGCTGACGGCCGACGAGCTGTCGTTCGACGAGGACCTGGGCACGGCGACGGCACGCGGCAATGTCGAGCTGGTACAGGGCGATCGCGTCCTGCACGCCGACGCCGTGAGCTACAACCAGCGCGACGACATCGTCACCGCAAGCGGCAACGTGGTGCTGCTGGAGCCCACGGGCGAGGTCCTGTTCGCCGAGTTTGCCGAACTGACCGCCGAAATGCGCGAGGGCTTTCTGCGGGGCTTCCGCATGCTGCTGAACGACGATTCGCGGCTGGTGGCCGTCAACGCCCAGCGACGCGGAGGCGTCAAGACGGAACTGACCCGCGCGGCCTACTCGCCGTGCCGCGATTGCACCGGCTTCGACGACGAGCCGCTCTGGCAGGTCAAGGCGCGCAAGGTCGTGCACGATGCCGAGGCGCGCGAGGTCGTATATCGCGACGCGACACTCGAATTCCTCGGGGTTCCCGTCGCATACACCCCCTATCTCAGCCATCCCGACCCCAGCGTGACGCGCCAGACCGGTTTCCTGACACCCACCTTCGGCGCCTCCAACCTGAACGGCACCTCGGTCGCCGTCCCGTATTTCTGGGCGATCGACAGGGACAAGGATCTGCTTTTCGACCCGGTCATCTCCTCCGGCCAGGCGCCGGTGCTGACCGGTCGCTACCGCCAACGATTCGCGGACGGAGAGCACGAAACCCGGATATCGACCACCCGCGACGATCACCAGAGCACCGACAAACGGATTCGCGGCTATATCGCCTCGACCACGCGTTTCGCGATCGACGATATTTGGCGCTGGGGAGCCGATGTGAACGCGGCGAGCGACGACACTTACAAGCGTCGCTACGGCTTTTCCTCCGAGAACACCCTGACCAGTCGCGCCTTCGTCGAAGGATTCGGATCGCGCACCTATGGGGTTGCCGAGGGTTACTATTTCCAGGGCCTGCGTGCGAGCGACAAGCAGGACGAGATACCAGTGTTGCTGCCCAATCTCGACTACAACTTCGTCGCCGAGCCGGGCAGCTTCGGCGGCATGCCGACGCTCGGCGCCAACCTGCGCGGCCTGACGCGCGACAATGGCGCATCGAGTCAGCGAATCAGTCTTACTCCGGGATGGCAACTGTCCCACACCGACAGTTACGGCACGATCACCAGCTTTCGCACGTCGCTACAGGGCGATGCGTACCATGTCGACGACGTCGCGGCGAATGGCCGAACACAGTCCGGCATCACGGGGCGATTGTTTCCGCAAGCGATGCTCAGCTGGCGCTACCCGTGGGTCCGGCGGGCCGGCACCAGCAGCCAGGTCATCGAGCCGTTGACCGCGCTGGTGCTGGCGCCGAATGGCGGCAATCCCGATAAGATTCCCAACGAGGACAGCCTGAGCGTCGCGTTCGACGAAACGAACCTCTTCAGCGAGAATCGGTTCTCCGGCCGCGACCGGGTCGAGGGCGGTCAACGCGCCGTCTATGGTCTGCGGACCGGATATTTCGGAGACAACGGTGGCAGCACGACATTCGTCGTCGGACAGTCCTACAGGTTCCGGGACTCAAGCCCGTTCGATTCCGCCACCGGTCTCGACGACCAGCTGTCAGATATCGTCGCCAGCCTGCAGATCACGCCGAACCGGTTCTTCGACCTTCTCTACAAGACCCGCTTCGACCACGGATCGTTCCGCGCACGGCTAAACGAAGTCTCGACGGTCTTCGGACCGCGCGCGCTGAAGCTCGATCTGGATTATGTGTTCTTCGACCAGACCTCTGAATTCAACGAGGACCGCGAAGAAGTCCTAGCCGGCCTGACCTCGCAGATCACCGATCGCTGGCGGGCCCGAATCCAGACCCGACGCGACGTGACATCGGGCGGAGGCACACTGTCTTACGGTGGCTCCCTGGTGTACGAGTGCGATTGTATGAATTTCGAATTAGAATACAGCCGCAACTTCACGCGCGACCGGGACATTCCGCCCGTCGAGGCGCTGACCTTCCGGATCACGCTGAAGAGCCTAGGACAGTTTGGATCCTCCGTTTTCTAGATGCGCACACTTCGAATCAGATCAGGAATCCCCGGTTTCGCCCGCACGCTCGCCGTCGCGATCTCCGTGCTTGCGGCCTCCGCTGCCTTGTCGGGCGCCGGAGCACAGGACGTCCAGCGCATCGCCGCCGTCGTCAACGAAGAGGTGATCTCCGTATTCGACGTACAGCAGCGCGTGCGCCTGCTGATCGTGTCCTCCGGCTTGCCGAACACCCCGGAGACCGTCCAGCGCATCGCGCCGCAGGTGCTGCGCGGATTGATCGACGAGGCGCTGCAGAACCAAGAGGCGCGCCGCCTCAACATCAGCGTCAGCACGGGCGAGATCGATGACGCGATCGGACGCATCGAACGCGCGAACGGGCTTCCCAGCGGCGGATTCGAAGGACTTCTCGATCAGCAACAGATTTCGCGCGAGGCCGCGATCGAACAGATTCGGTCCAATATCTTGTGGCAGAAACTGCTCTCGCGAACCGTGATCCCGCAGATCGAGATCGGCGAGGAGGATATCGACTCCGTCGTTGCGCGGATCGCGGCAAGCCAGGGCGTCACGGAATTGCGGATCGCCGAAATCCTGCTGCCGGTCGACAACCCCGTCGACGCGCCCGACATCCGCGCGCTGGGCCTGCGCCTGGTCGAACAGATCCGGAGCGGCGCGGACTTCAGTTCCGTCGCACGGCAGTTCTCAAAGAGCGCGACCGCGGCCGCGGGCGGCGAAATCGGCTGGATCCGCCTGGGCGAACTGGGGCCCGCCGTCGATGGTGTCCTGAAGGAAATCGCGCCCGGCCAGGTCTCGGACCCGGTCGTGGTTCCGGAAGGCGTGCAGATTGTCTTCCTGATTGAGCAGCGCACCAACGAGCCCCCCGACCCCGGTGAGCGGAACGTAACGCTGCGGCAAATGCTCCTGGCCGTACCCGACGGCGCCCCGCAGGCCGAAGTCGATGCACAGCAGCAGACTGCCCGCACCATCGCCTCGACGGTGCGCGGCTGCGCCGACTTCACCAAGGCGGCCGAGGAAGCCGGCACCCCGCAGCCGGCCCAGTCGGCATCGTTCAAGCTCAACGATCTCAACCAGCAATTGCGCCAGGTCGCGGCAAGCCTGCCGATCGGTCAGGCCAGCGCGCCGATCCGCAACGCCGACGGATTCCAGGTGCTGATGATCTGCGACCGCCAGGAGGAGCTCGGCCCCGACCGGGAGGAAATCCGCCGGACGCTGCGCCGCGAGCGCGCCGACATGTTGTCACGCCGCTATCTGCGCGATCTGCGGCGCACCGCCTTCGTCGACCTGCGTGTTTGACGCCGACCGCCTGCCGCCGCTGCGCGAGATCGTCGCGCGGCACGGAATCGCAGCCCAGAAATCGCTCGGCCAGCACTTCCTGTTCGATCTCAACCTGACACGCCGCGTGGTCTCGGCCGCGGGTGACCTGTCGGGCATCAACGTGGTCGAGGTGGGTGCGGGCCCCGGAGGCCTGACCCGGGCCTTGCTCGAGAGCGGCGCGCGCCACGTCTACGCGATCGAGCGCGATCTCCGCGCGGTTGCGGCGTTGCGCGAACTCGCCGGGATGGCCGAGGGGCGGCTCACGGTCGTCGAGGGCGACGCGCTGAGCATCGACGCCACCCGGATCGCCCCGGCGCCGCGCCGGATCGTCGCCAACCTGCCCTACAACGCCGGCACCCAGATGCTGCTCAACTGGCTGGTGCAGGCCGACGCCTGGCTCGGCTTCACGCTCATGTTCCAGAAGGAGGTCGCGGAGCGCATAGTCGCGACGCGGGGAACGAAGGCCTACGGACGCCTCTCGGTCATGGCGCAATGGCTCTGCGAAGCGCGTGTCATGTTCGACATCCCCGCCGCCGCCTTCGTCCCGCCGCCTAATATCACCTCCGCCGTCATCAACCTGACCGTGCGCGCCCGCCCCCTGGCGCCCGCGCAGCGCACGGTGCTCGAAACCGTCACGCGCGCCGCCTTCGGTCAGCGCCGCAAGATGCTGCGCCGCTCCCTGTCGGCCATCGGCGGCGCCGAACTTCTCGGCGCGCTGGGCATTCCCGAGGAGGCCCGCGCCGAGGAGCTGAGCATCGAACAATTCTGCGCGATCGCACGCGCGATGGAAGCCGGCGGCGTTGCGTCCTGAGCGTGGCGGTGCGACGCTGGCCGCCATGAAGCTGATGCGACGCGCCACGACCCCGTCCGAACCCCGGAAACCGGCCACAGCCGCACGCGATGCGTCGGTTCCCGGCTTTCGCCACCGCACCCACGAGCCGGAATATGCCCGGCTGGGCCTGCCGTTCTGCCGGCAGGACTCGCTGCGGAAACTTCCGGTGCTTCTGGACGAGGAAGCCGCGTCCAAGGGTGGCGCGCGCTAGCGACCCTGGCGCAGCAGCCGGACGAAGTCCGACAGGCCCTCCTGGCGTTCGCGCCTGAGCCGCTCGGCCGCGAGAATCCCACGGATTTGGGTGACGCTGGTCTCGAAATCCTCGTTCACCACCACATAATCGTACTCCGACCAGTGGGTGATCTCGTCGGTGGCCTTGGCCATGCGGTCGGCAATGACCGCGTCGCTGTCTTGCGCACGCGTGTGGAGTCGGCGTTCGAGCTCGGCCGTCGATGGCGGCAGGATGAACACGCTCACCAGATCGTCACGCGCGCGTTCGTCCAGCTGCTGGGTGCCCTGCCAGTCGATGTCGAACAGCACGTCGCGGCCGGCCGCCAGCGCCTCCTCGACCGGGGCCCGCGGCGTTCCGTAATAGTGGTCGAACACCTTGGCGTATTCGAGAAGTTCCTGGCGGTTGACCATGAGGTCGAAATCGGTGCGGCCGACGAACCGGTAGTCCTTGCCGTCGACCTCGCCCGGGCGGCGCGGACGCGTGGTCGCGGATACCGACAGCGAGAGATTGTCGTCGGCCTTGAGCAGCGCATGCGAAATCGACGTCTTGCCGGCACCCGACGGCGACGACAGCACAAGCATCAGGCCCCGCCGCTTGATTCTCAGTCCGTCTCCCGACATGCCGCCCCCGTTCACTCGACGTTCTGAATCTGCTCGCGGAACTGCTCGATCGTCGCCTTCATGGCCAGGCCCACCCGCGTCAGCGCGACATCGGCGGACTTCGAGCACAACGTATTGGCCTCCCGGTTCAGCTCCTGGCACAGGAAATCGAGGCGGCGCCCGATCGCATCCTCCTCGTCCAGAAGTTCGCGCGCGGCGCCGACATGCACGCGCAGCCGGTCGAGTTCCTCGCGCACGTCCGCCTTGCCCACCAGCAACGCGGCCTCCTGCGCCAGCCTGTCCTCCGGCAGGCGCGGCTCGGCAGCGAGCAACACGCCCACCAGCGCCTCGAGGCGGGCACGCAGCGCCGCGGGCTGTGCCGCGGCC
Organism: Rhodospirillaceae bacterium; assembly: GCA_038117265.1. Taxonomy (GTDB): domain Bacteria; phylum Pseudomonadota; class Alphaproteobacteria; order UBA6615; family UBA6615; genus JAYPUG01. Next base: position 15,822 of record JAYOFO010000039.1, on the reverse strand, counting down.
GTCTCGGAGGCCTCGCCAACCAGAGCCTCCAGCACCGACAGATGGTCGTCGAGAACCGGCGCGAGACGCGCGCCTTCTCCGGCCCGCGCCGCGGCGAGCGCCTGGAGCATGTCTTCGCCCGTCGCCGCGATGGCACGCTCGCGTGCGGTGCGTTCCTCGTCGCTCTCGGCGTCAGGTACGGGTTCCAGCATGCCGCGGATCGACAGCAGCCCGTCGAGGCGGGGCCGGGAATCGTCCACGAGGTCGCCCAGTTCGCGGCGCAGCGCACTCACCTGTTCCAGCAGCGCACGGTTGACCCGGTAGGTCTGCTCGGCGCCGTCGACACGCTCGATGGACAGGCCGATGCTCACATTTCCGCGGTGAAACCGTTTGCCGACCGCGGCACGGATCGCCTGTTCGACCGCCTCGAATCCGCCCGGCACCCGGCAGCGCACGTCGAGCCCGCGGGCGTTCACGCTGCGGGCCTCCCAGGTCCAGGCGAAGCGCGCATCCTGGCCGCTGGCGCGGGCGAACCCGGTCATGCTGCGGACGGTCATGGGCTGGTTCCGGCGCCGGCGGCGACGCGCCGTTCTGCTGCTATCATGGACGGCCTTATAGCTTGGCGCCCGTGGGCCAACAAGCCGCGCAGCGCCGGACCCGGAGCACAAGGATGCCGCCTATCCCCGCGCCCGCCCACCTCGTCATCACCGGCGCATCGAGCGGCATCGGCGCGGCCCTGGCGCGCCAATATGCCGCGCCGGGCCGGCTGCTCTCGCTGGGGGGGCGCAACCGGGAGCGGCTCGGCCGCGTGGCCGCGGATTGTGTGCAGGCGGGTGCCGAGTGCGCGGTCGAACCCGGCGACGTCACGGACCGCGCCGCCATGTCCGGCTGGATCGCCCGCCGCGACGCGGCACGCCCCATCGACCTGCTGATCGCCAATGCCGGGATATCGGCAGGAACGACCAAGCTGGGAAACGCACCCGACGCCAGCGACGCCGAAGTGTTCGCGACGAACGTCGACGGGGTGGTGAACACCGTGGAACCCGCGCTGGAGCGGATGCGCGTGCGCGGTCGCGGCCAGATCGCGCTGATGGCGAGCCTCGCCAGCTTCCGCGCGTTCGACACGGCGCCCGCCTATTGTGCGAGCAAGGCGGCCGTGCGTTTTTACGGCGAGGGGCTGCGCCGCGCGCATGCGCGCGAGGGAGTCGCGATCAACGTGATCTGCCCGGGTTTCGTGCGTTCGCCGATGACCGACGCCAACGACTTCGTCATGCCGATGCTGATGGACGGCGACCGGGCCGCCCGTATCATCGCACGCGGGCTGGCACGCGACCGTGCGCGGATCGCTTTTCCGTTGCCCATGTACTGGGCGGTGCGCATGCTCTCGATGTTCTGAAGGGGAGGAACGACATGGACCAGAAACTTGCGGGCAAGACGGCGCTGGTGACGGGCGCGAGCGGCGGACAGGGCGCGGCAGAGGCCAGGCTGTTCGCCGCGGCCGGCGCACGGGTGATCCTTTGCGACGTGCAGGATTCGTTGGGCGAGGCGCAGGCCGAGGACATACGCGCGGCCGGGGCCGATGCCCACTATCGCCATCTCGACGTCTCGAGCGAGACCGAATGGCAGGCGGTCGTCGACGGCATCGCCGCGGAGTTCGGCGCCCTCAACATCCTGGTGAACAACGCCGGGGTGGCGTTGCGCGGCGGGCGCGTGTCGAACACCTCGCTCGACGACTGGAACCGCGTGCTGTCGATCAACCTGACGGGCCCGTTCCTCGGCATCCGCACCACGGCGCCGCTGATCCGGGATTCCGGCGGCGGCGCGATCGTCAACACCGGCTCGATTGCCGGCATGGTCGGGCACTTCGCAACGGCCTACAGTACGACCAAATGGGGTCTGCGCGGCGTCACCAAGAGCGCGGCCATGGAACTCCTCGACTGGGGCATCCGCGTCAATGCGGTCCATCCCGGGCTGGTGATGACGCCGCTGGTCGAGGGGTCGGACGATTTCATCGTCGCGCTGGGTCAACAGACTCCCATGGAACGCGGCGCCAGCGCCGAGGAGATCGCCAAGGTCGTCCTGTTCCTGGTCTGCGACGATTCGAGCTACATCACCGGCCACGACATCGCCGTGGACGGCGGATTCACCGATTTCGGCGGCTACAACGCGGTGTTCAAGCAGATCATGGCGCAACCGGACCGGAAGATCTGAGCAGGCCGGGCGTGCCGGCGGGCCGCGCCGCGCGTGCGCTGAACCAGGCGGTCAGGCCGCCCAACAGCATCCAGAACAGGCCGGTCACCACGAGGTTCGAGACGATGAACTGGGAGACGAGCTCGACCGGAATCGCGTGATCGACATGCACGCGCTCGATCGGAAAGAAATGCGGCGCCGCGATCAGGGCAATGCCCGCCGCCCGCCCCGCCCATGTCGGCCGGAAGGCGATCAGAGCCAGGCCGACGACCGTGAGTGCGGTGGTCGCGATCGCCCAGGTCTGGCGGGCGAGCAGATCCGCTTCGCTCGCCATGCCGGGCAACTCCGGCGGCAGACCGAATGCCGGCGCGAGATGCACGCCGACATAGCCGGCTAGCCCCCACACGACACCCTGTTGCCAGCTGTAGCTGCGCCCGGTGAGCGAGATCGCGGCCGCGATGACCAGCCCGAACCCGATCGCGGTCACGAGGTTCGAGAAGAGCGAAAACGCCGTCCGCTCCAACCCGTCTTCCGGCGACCATTCGTCCGCGCCGTGGACGTGCCGCGATCCGTCTTCGTGGACGTGGACCGACTGTTCGGCCGGCGTCGCCGCCGGCGCCCGTCCGTGATCGGCTGCGGCGTTCTCGTAGGTCTCGGCCTCAAAGACCAGCGGGATGATCTCCACCTGCTGCGCAGCGAAGATGAAGACGCCAGCAATCAGCCCGGCCAGCAGACCGGGGTAGAAGATTTGCCTCAGCATGGCAGCGCTCCGCCGGGGCGCCTAGTGACAGGGAAAGGCGAATGCGTGGCGCGCATCGTGCGCGGCGTTGTGGAGTGTGATCGGGTTGGCGTAGGCCGCCCCCCAGACCAGGAACAACCCGAACGCCAGGACGAAGAGCGCGGCTCCCGTCTTGCGCTTGTCGATGACGACCTCGACCCGGTCGTCAGTGGCTGCGGCGTATGCGTTCTCGCTCGACATGCGTCATCCTCCGTGTCGATCACGCGGACCATCGACGTTTCAGCACGCGACGGTACCCGGGGCGTGGTGTCTGGCTCACAGGATCGCCTGCTGACAGTTGCGGGGACAGCGCCGGATTCGCACCGGCTTCCCGACGTTCCCGAGTGAAACGAGTATGGCCGGTCGCAGGCGGGATCGCAATGTAAAGCGCGCTGCGGCATCGCGGCGCAGGGCATCGGCGCGAACGATCGCCATCACGGCTGGCGACGCTGCTCGCGCTGAATGCGGCGCCACCGCGCGACGTTCCGGTTGTGCTCGGCAAGCGTGTGCGCGAACGCGTGCCCGCCATTTCCGTCGGCGACGAAATAGAGCTCCTTCGTCGCGGCGGGATGCAGCACCGCCGCGATGCTGGCCAGCCCCGGATTGGCGATCGGCCCCGGCGGCAAACCGGCATGCACGTAGGTGTTGTAGGGATGGTCCGCCTCGAGGTCCGCGCGGGTCAGCGCGCGATCGAGCGGCGCCCCGGCGTCCACCAGCCCATAGGCGACAGTGGGATCCGACTGCAGGCGCATCCCCCGATTCAGACGGTTGACGAACACCGCGGCGACGCGCGGCCGCTCCGCGGGAACGGCGGTCTCGCGCTCGACGATCGAGGCCAGGACGACCGCCTCCCCGGGGGTTGCGATGGGCAGGTCCGGCGCTCGTTCTGCCCACAGACGCGCCACCGCGTCGTCCATCGCCTGGCGCATCCGTGCGACGATCTCGGCGCGGGAATCGCCCCAGCTGTAGTAATAGGTCTCGGGCAGCAGCGCCCCCTCGCCGACCGCCGCCGCTTCGGGGGTCTCTCCCGTCAGTCCGAGTGCGGCGGCGACGATCGCCAGCGCCGCGCGCGTCGTCAGCCCCTCGGCCAACGTCAGGCGCCGGATGACGGTCTCGCCCGCCTGCAGCTTCGCGATCGCGTCGCGCAGGCTTACGGCGGGCGGAAACGCATACTCGCCGGCCCGCAAGGGCGCATGGGATGCGAAAAGGCGCGATGCCACGGCAAACAGACGCGCATCCGCGACCACGCCGGCGTCCGCCAGGGCCGTCCCGATTTCGTGCCCCGACGCGCCGCGCGGGATCACCATTTGCGTCCCGGCGGCAAGCGGGCCGGGGTCGGTATAGGCGCGGTGCAGCATGACGAGACCACTGCCCGCCAGCGTTGCAATCGCAATCGCCAGGAAGACCAGCGCCGAGACGAGGCGGGCAAGGACGCGCCCGCGGCGCGGGCGCGCTTCGGGTGTCGTGTCGGGATTGGGGTCGGGCTGGCTCACCCGGCGATGATAGCCGGGCGGAAAGAGTCGGTGCCGTCAGACTTCGGCGAAGACGAGGCTCGCGTTGGTGCCACCGAACCCGAAGGAGTTGCTGAGCACGTTGCGCACCGGCCGCTGCTTGGCCACGTGCGGCACGAGGTCGATGTCACAGGCGTCGGACGGATCGTCGAGGTTGATCGTCGGCGGCACGGTGTCGCTGTTGATCGCCATGATCGAGTAGATCGCCTCGACCGCGCCCGCCGCGCCCAAGAGGTGGCCGATCGCGGATTTGGTCGATGACATCGACAGCGTGTAGGCGTGGTCGCCGAACAGGCGCTTGACCGCCCCCAGCTCGATCTCGTCGCCCAGCGGCGTCGAGGTGCCGTGCGCGTTGACGTAGTCGATGTCTTCGGGATTGAGCTCGGCGCGCTTCAGCGCCGCGCGCATCGAACGGAACCCGCCATTGCCGTCCTCGGCCGGTGCCGTGATGTGATGCGCATCACCCGACAGCCCGTAGCCGATGATCTCGGCATAGATCCGGGCCCCGCGCGCCTTGGCGTGCTCGTATTCCTCGAGCACCACGACGCCCGCCCCCTCGCCCATCACGAAACCGTCGCGTCCCTTGTCGTAGGGGCGCGACGCCGCTTCCGGGGTGTCGTTGTAGCCGGTCGACAGGGCCCGGCAGGCTGCGAATCCGGCGATGCCGATCCGGCAGATCGCCGCCTCGGCGCCACCGGCCACCATTACGTCGGCGTCGTCCCACATGATCAGCCGGGCGGCGTCGCCGATGGCGTGCGCACCCGTCGAACAGGCCGTGACCACCGCATGGTTCGGCCCCTTGAACCCATAGCGGATCGAGACCTGGCCCGAGGCGAGGTTGATCAGCGCCGAGGGAATGAAGAACGGCCCGACCTTGCGGGGGCTCTCGGCGTTGAGCAGCATCGAGCCTTCATAGATGGTCTGCAGGCCGCCGATGCCCGAGCCGATCATCACGCCCGTGCGCTCGAGATCCTCTTCGGCCTCGGGCTTCCAGCCGGAATCCTCGACCGCCTCGACCGCCGCGGCAATGCCGTAGATGATGAACTCGTCGATCCGGCGCTGTTCCTTTGCCGAGACATAGTCGTCGGGATTGAACAGGCCGTCGCCGCCCTCGCCGCGCGGAACCTGCGCCGCGATCTTCGCCGGCAGGTCCGAAACGTCGAACTTCTGGATTCCCCGCACGCCGGACTCGCCATTGATCAGGCGTTTCCAGTTGTGGTCGAGGCCCACGCCAAGCGGCGTGACAAGCCCCATCCCGGTGACGACGACACGTCTCATTGGTTACCGGAGCGTTGTGGCACGGTGATCGCGATACGATGGCGCACTGGCGTCAGGCGCCACGCGCGTCAATCGGCTGCTTCTTCGAGGAACTTGACCGCGTCGCCGACGGTGAGAATCTTCTCCGCCGCGTCGTCGGGAATCTCGCACCCGAACTCTTCCTCGAACGCCATCACGAGCTCGACGGTGTCGAGACTGTCGGCACCGAGATCATCGATGAAGCTCGCATTCTCGGAGACCTTAGACTCGTCGACGCCCAGATGCTCGACAACGATCTTCTGAACGCGCTCAGCGATATCGCTCATGTCTGCCTGCCCTCAGTTTCTTGTTTCGTAGCCCCGTCCGCGGGGTCGTTCTCACGAAAAGGATTTAAGACGATTCGGTTGCGGAACACCCCCCGAAAATCGCCAGCTCGTCCTGACTATAGCACCCCACTGCGCGTTAAAGCATGCGAACCGGGCACCGACGAGGCCGCGACTTAGCCGCGTTCACGCGTAACGTCAAGCACGGGAACCGATGATTGCCGGCCCGGCCTAGATCATCGCCATGCCGCCATTCACGTGGATCGTCTGTCCGGTGACATACGACGCCTCCTCGCTTGAGAGGAATGCCGCACAGGCCGCCACATCGTCGGGCATCCCGAGGCGGCCCGACGGGATCCGCCCCAGCAATGCGGTTTTCTGGTCGTCCGACAGGGCGTCCGTCATCGGCGTTTCGATGAAACCGGGGGCGATGCAATTGACGGTGATGCCGCGGCTCGCGACCTCCTGGGCCAGCGCCTTGGTCATGCCGGTCAGCCCCGCCTTGGATGCCGCATAGTTCACCTGACCGGGATTGCCGGTCGCACCCACGACCGAGGTGATCGCGACGATGCGTCCCCAACGCGCCTTCATCATTCCGCGCAGCACCGCACGGCTCAGACGGAACGAGGCCGACAGGTTCACGTCGATCACCTGCTGCCACTCCTCGTCCTTCATGCGCATGGCAAGATTGTCGCGTGTCAGCCCCGCATTGTTGATGAGGATGTCTACACCGCCCGCCGCCTCGATCGCGGCTGCGACGAGCGCGTCGGGTGCGTCGGGTTCGGAGAGGTTGGCGGCCGCGACATGGCACCGCGCGCCCAGCGCACCGGCCAGCGCATCGAGCCGCTCGACCCGCGTGCCGCTGATAACGAGCGTCGCCCCCTGGCCGTGCAGGGTTCGAGCGATGGCTTCGCCGATGCCGCCGGTCGCGCCGGTCACGAGTGCCGTTTTTCCCTGCAGATCGAACATACCGTCCTCCTAGAGCGAGCCGAGGAATTCCTCGATGTCGGCCGGCGCCCCGATGGCGCGGCCGCTCAGTTCCTTGTCGATGCGACGCACGAGCCCCGTGAGCACCTTGCCCGCACCGATCTCGCACAACTCGTCGACCCCGAGATCACGCATCGCGAGAACGCCCTCGCGCCACCGCACACGGCTCGTGACCTGCTCGATCAGGAGTCCGCGGATCTCGTCGGGGTCGGACGCCGGCGCAGCCGTCACGTTCGCGATCACGGGCGGGTTGGGCACCGCGATCTCGGCGCTCGCCAACGCATAGGTCATGACGTCGGCGGCGGGTTCGAGCAGCGAGCAATGGAAGGGCGCGCTGACCGGCAGCAGTACGGCGCGGCGTGCGCCACGCTCCTTGGCGATCTCGACGGCACGTTCCACCGCCTCGGTGTTGCCGCTGACCACGACCTGTCCTTCGGAATTGTCGTTCGCCACGTCGCAGACCTGGTCTTCGGCGGCATCCGCGGCGATCGCCTCGACCTCCTCGAGCGACGGGCCCAGGATCGCCGCCATGGCGCCGACACCCACCGGCACCGCCGCCTGCATCGCCTCGCCGCGCGTCTGCAGCAGCCGCGCCGTGTCCGCGAGGCTGAGCGACCCTGCCGCCGCCAGGGCCGAATACTCGCCGAGGCTGTGGCCGGCGACATAGGCCGCCGCATCGGAGACCGCGACGCCTCCCTCTTCGGCGAGCACCCGGACGACCGCCATGCTGACGGCCATCAGCGCGGGCTGGGCGTTCTCGGTCAGCGTGAGTTCCTCCTGCGGGCCCCCGAAGATGAGCTTGCTGAGCCGCTTCCCCAGCGCATCGTCGACCTCTTCGAAGACGTGACGCGCGGCCGGGAACGCCTCCGCAAGGGCGTGGCCCATACCCACTTCCTGGCTTCCCTGTCCGGGAAATACGAATGCTCTCGCCATGTTCGGTGCCCCCGAATTCGATACGCGACAGTCTTATCGTCGCCACCGGTGCGCCGCAAGCCGGCCTCCGTGCCGCGCCGCCTCCTAAGTGCTTGCGTCTCAACAACCCTTGTGGTGTATTCCCGCGCCGCAACCGGCGCCGGGAGAAATCGGCGCCGTACTCCTTGCCGGCAGCGCGGTTGCTGTCGGCTATGACCGTGCAGCCGCGGCCCGAAACTCGGGGCGATCGGCGGCGGTCAACGAACAGCCAAGGGGAGTCGCACCTGATGCCACTCTATGAGCATGTATTCATCGCGCGCCAAGATATCTCCGGCGCGCAGGTCGACCAGCTGGTCGAAGACTTTACCGGGGTCGTCGAGACCAGCGGTGGAAAGGTCGTGGGCACCGAGTCCTGGGGCCTGCGCAACCTCGCCTACCGGATCAAGAAGAACCGGAAAGGCCACTACGTCATGATGAACCTCGACGCGCCGTCCGACGCGGTGCTCGAGCTCGAACGCCAGCAGCGCATCCACGACGACGTGCTGCGCTACCTGACCCTGCGCGTCGACGAGCACGAGGAAGGCCCCTCGGTCATCATGCAGGGCCGCAAGGAACGCGGACCGCGCCGCGACGACGATGATCGTCCGCCGCGCGACGACCGTCCGGCCCGCAGCGCCGCACCGGCCGAGGCCGACGGCGGCTCGAACGAGTCTTCGAACGAAGAGGAGAACAACTGATGGCTATGGGACCCCGCGGGGGCGGCGGCCGTCGCCCCTTCTTCCGCCGTCGCAAGACCTGCCCGTTCACGGGCGCCAACGCGCCGCGGATCGACTACAAGGACACGAAGCTGCTGTCCCGCTACATCTCAGAGCGGGGCAAGATCGTGCCCAGCCGCATCACCGCCGTATCGGCGAAGAAGCAGCGTGAGCTGGCCCGCGCCATCAAGCGTGCCCGCTTCATGGCGCTGCTGCCCTACGTCGTCGACTGACGATCCGCGCGGCGCCACGCAGGCGCCGCCGGAGCACTCCAGCCATGATGCTCTCCGCCAAACCCCTTGCCATGACGCTCGGTGCGGGCGCGCTCGCAGGGCTGCTGTTCGCGCTTCCGTTCGCGCTCGGCATCAGTGCGGTCGCACCGCTGACGCTGACCGGCGTTCCGTTGGTTGCGGCGGGGCTGGGCATCGGCGTGCTGGCCGCAGCGGGTGCCGGGCTGACCGGCATCGCACTGCTCACGGGCCTCTTGGTCCTGCTGGCACTTGGGCCCGAGCCGATCGTGCTGTTCGCGCTGTTCTTCGCGGTACCGGTGGTGTTCGCCGTACAGCAGTTGCAGCGGCGGCACACGACCTCGCTCGGCTACATCGAGTGGGAACAGCCGATCAAGGTGATGGCCTGGCTGCTCGCCGCCGCCCTGCTCGGCATGGTCGTGTTCGGGGCGATGGTGATGCAGGGCAAGACCGACCTGCCCGTGCTCACCCGGACGTTCCTCGAGCCCGCGATCACCGGCATGCTGCCCGAGTTCGGCCATCACTGGACCCGGAACCTGGTGGCCACCCTGACGCCGGTGTTTCCTGGCGGGGTGATCGCGGCCTGGCTGGCGATGCTCGCGGTCTCGGTGGCGATCGCGGTCGCCATTCTGCAGCGGCAGGGCATGATGACGCGCCCCGCGCCGCGCATGGAGGAACTGCGCACACCTCTGTGGATACCGCTGGCCATGGCGCCGGCCGTCGCCCTGGCGCTGTTCGCGGACCTCAATCTTGCCTATCTGGGGCGCAACGCGGCCATCGCGCTGCTCCTGCCCTTGTTCCTCGTGGGTGCGGGATCGTTTCACGCGATCGCGCGCCGGACCCCGATACCCTGGGTCATCCTCGCCGTCTTTTACGGCTTCATGATTGTCTTCCCGCCACTGTGCGCCGTCGTGGCGCTCATCGGCGTGGCGGACCAGTCCCTCGATCTTCATCGGCGCACCGGTCTGGTGCGCTCCGGCCAGGAGGTGTGAAATGGAAGTAATCCTTCTCGAACGTATCGAAAAGCTCGGCCAGATGGGCGACGTCGTGACGGTGAAGCCCGGCTACGCGCGCAATTACCTGCTGCCGCAAAAGAAGGCGCTGCGGGCGAGCGACGCCAACCGCGTCCAGTTCGAATCCCAGCGCGTGCACCTCGAGGCCGAAAACCTCAAGCGCCGCGAGGAAGCCCAAGCCGTCGCCGAGCGCCTCGGCGCGCTCGAGATCGTCCTGATCCGCCAGGCGGGTGACAGCGGTCAGCTCTATGGTTCGGTCAGCGCTCGCGACATCGCCGATTCCGTTACCGATGGCGGTGTCGCCGTCGGACGCGGCCAGGTCATGCTCGACCGGGCGATCAAGGAACTCGGCCTGCACCCGGTGCGCATCTCGCTGCACCCCGAGGTCTCGGTCGAGCTCTCGATCAACGTCGCGCGCACCGAGGACGAGGCGCGCATGCAGCGCGAGCATGGCCAGTCCATCACCGAGATCGCCGAAGAGGCCGAGGCGGCCGAGGCGGCGATGACCCTCGCCGAGGAAGCGCTCGCTGTTGCCGACGACGACGCGGCCGAGGCGGCCGCGGACGAGTCGGGCGACGCGACGGACGAGAGCGGCGAGGCCGAAACACCGAACGCCTGATCGCGTATCCACGTTTTGCCGCCGGGCCAGCTTTTGCTAGCCTTGGAAAGGTTTCGTAACAGTGGTGGAACACGGGGGATGCGATGCGTCTGGCACGGTTTCTCGACGGAATCATTAAAGAGGGCGACTTCGGGCTGATCGACGCGTCGGGGCGGGAACATCGCTTCGGCGACGGCGGGCTGCCGCGAGTCACGATACGCCTGCACGACCGTGCGACCGAACGGCGCATCCTGCTGCGGCCGCGCCTCGCCGTCGGCGAGGCGTTCATGGACGGCCGGCTGATGATCGAGGAAGGCACGCTCTTCGAGTTCCTCGACATCGTCGGGCGCAACATCGCGACCTTCGAGGACCATTGGCTCTCCCGGTTCAGCGGTCGCGCGGGCCAGATGTTCCGCTACCTCCAGCAGTACAATCCGGTCGGCAAGGCGCAGAAGAACGTCGCCCATCACTACGACCTGTCGGACGACCTATACGACATGTTCCTCGACCGCGACCGGCAATACTCGTGCGCCTATTTCGACGGTTCGCACAACGACCTAGAACGCGCCCAGGAAGACAAGAAACGCCACATCGTCGCCAAGCTGCTGCTCGACCGGCCGGGGATGAAGGTCCTCGACATCGGTTCGGGCTGGGGCGGCATGGGTCTCTACCTCGCCAGGACGACCGGCGCGGACGTGACCGGCGTCACGCTGTCGACCGAGCAGCACAAGGTGAGCCAGAAGCGCGCCGCCGATGCGGGCCTCGCCGACAGCGTGCGCTTCAAGCTGCAGGATTATCGCGACGAGCCCGGCACCTATGACCGGATCGTCTCGGTCGGCATGTTCGAGCATGTCGGCGCGGTGCATTTCGACGAGTACTTCCGCAAGGCCAAGCAACTGCTCGCCGATGACGGGGTGTTCCTGCTGCACTCGATCGGGCGCATGGATTCGCCGGGCACGACGAATTCGTGGCTGCGCAAGTACATCTTCCCCGGCGGGTACACGCCCGCCCTGTCGGAGACGCTGGCGGCCATCGAACGCGCCGGCCTGTGGGTGACCGATATCGAGATCCTGCGCCTGCACTACGCCGAGACGCTGCACCACTGGTACGACCGGTTCATGGCCCAGCGCGAGAAGGCTGCCGCGCTCTATGACGAGCGCTTCTGCCGGATGTGGGAGTTCTACCTGCTGGGCTGCGAGGTCGCGTTCCGGCACATGGACCAGATGGTCTTCCAGATCCAGATCGCGCGGCGCCAGGACGCGGTGCCGCTGACGCGCGACTACATCACCGACTGGGAGCGTTCGATCGCCGCCAGGGCCAGCAAGGCTGCGGAGTAGACTTGTCACCTGCACTCGCTCTATGACCGCGATCTACGTCGACGCCGACGCCTGCCCGGTGAAGGACGAGATCGTGCGCGTCGCCGAGCGCCACCGCCTGCACGTCCACCTCGTGTCCAACAGCGGGATGTTCGGCTTCCATGGCCATCCGCTGATCACCCAGACGGTCGTCAGTGACGGCGCGGATGCGGCCGACGACTGGATCGCCGAGCGTATCGGGGCCGGCGACATCGCCATCACCCAGGACATCCCCCTGGCAGACCGCTGTATCAAGGCCGGAGCGCGCGTGCTGCGTGCCAACGGCGAGCCGCTCGACGAAGCCTCGATCGGCATGGCGCTGGCGACCCGCGACCTGATGACCGACTTGCGCGCGGCGGGCGAGGTCACCCGGGGGCCGCGCGCCTTCTCCAAGCAGCACCGCTCCCGTTTCCTGCAGGCCCTTGAGGTCGCGGTGCAGGGTTCGCTGCGCCGCTGAGCGCTAGCGCGAGACGTTCGCGCATTCACACGGCAACACGTTCCATGGAACGGCCCCGACCGCCACGCAGATCGGCGTCATGCCGACGACGAATCGACGCATGTTGCCGGGCACACCTGAAAACAGGTGAAACGTCTCCGGATTCGTGATTACCATTCCCCAGGTCTGTGCCTCATGAGCAATTTACGCGACACGGACCCGGCGCGGCCAAGGCCGTGCTTTGGTTGGTTTTTTACAAATAAAATCAAACCTTTATAAGGGGAGGAACGATGAACAACACGTTCAAGAACGTGTCCCTGGGCGTGATTGCCGCAACGATCACGTTTGGCGTTGCGAGCACAATATCTGTGTCCGCCCAGCAGACATACGACCCGGTGGCCCAGCGCGCCATCGACGGTGCACGCGCCTACATCAAGGCTAACAACCTTCAGAATCCGAAGCTCGACGTCCTGCTGAACTCGCTCTACCGCAACTCCTTCCCGGACTTCGCGGCCGAGTGGAAGGAACTGACGGGGGTCGAGCTGGTGTCCGAGCCGCTGGGCTATACCGACATCCCCAGCAAGGTGATGGGCGAAGCGGTCGCCAAGACCGGCGCGTTCGACATCTTCAACGACTTCCCCTACACGCAGCCCGACGCGGCCAGCGCCGGCGTGCTGCATCCGCTCGACGAGTTTGCGGCGAAGTACAAGCCGGACTTCTCGGGCATTCCCGAGGCGTTCGTCGCGCAGCAGTACTACAACGGCAAGCAATACAGCTTCGTCCTCGACGGCGACCACATCATGCTGGTGCTGCGCAAGGACATCGTCGAGAACCCGAAGGCCCAGGCCGAGTTCAAGGCCGCGACCGGCAAGGATCTCGGCTGCCCGGCGACCATGGCCGACTGGGAAGAACAGGCGAAGTTCTTCCACACCAAGGCCGGCGAGACGCGCTGGGGCATCACGTTCGAGCAGCCGCTGTACGGCGCCATGGGCTATCGCTCGGTGAACTTCTCGCACCGGCACTTCCCGGCCTATTTCGGCGGGCTGCTGTTCGACAAGGACATGAACCCGAAGGTCAACACCCCGCAGGGCGTGGCCGCGATCAAGGCGCTCGCCTCGATCGTCCAGTACATGCCGGAAGACATCCAGGGCTGGGGCACGCCGCAGATCTATCCGTTCTGGGGCTCGGGCCAGGCCTATTCGGTGATGTCGTTCCCGTCGATCTTCGGCTTCGGCAACGCCAACCCGAACAGCACGGTCAAGGGCAAGCAGCTGCCTTGCGTTATCCCGGCGACGACGGCCGGCGGCGCTCCGGTTCGCCGGGCGGCCGAGGCGGCGGGCACGAGCTACATGGTCAACGCCTATAGCGACCAGCCCGAGCTCGCCTACCTGTTCATCCAGTGGCTGACTAGCCCGTCCGTCGGCAACCGCGCCATCGCGCATCCGAAGGGCTTCTGGGATCCGTTCCGCCAGCAGAATCTCGGCAACGAGGGCATCATCGCGAAGTTCTCGAACGAGTTCCTCGAGGAGACCATGGAGAACGCCCAGTTCACCACCTCGCTGCTCTATATCGAGGGTCACTACGAGTACATGAAGATCCTCGACAACAACCTCGCCGAAGTCATGAACGGCAACAAGACGCCCGAAAAGGCCGCCGAGGATATCGAGGATGGCTGGAACGACGTGACCGAGGATATCGGCCGCAAGAACCAGGTCGACGTCTGGCGCAAGGGCGTCGAGGCCGGCCTCTACATCGACAAGTTCTAAGGTACCTCCCTTTGAACTCCGTGCGTCGGCGCGCGGGCTTCAGCCCGAGCGCCGACACATCCTTCCTTGTCGTTACCAACGGATGACAACATGACGGATGCGACCCTGAACGGAACCGGGAAGCCCGCACGCCTGGGTCCGCTCGCGCGCCTCGGCGCCTGGCTCGGCCAGGAGCGCGTGTTCCGCTGGATTCCCTTCGTTCTCGTCGAGGGGATGTTCCTGCTGGTCATCATCATCCCGTTCCTGCTGACCATCTACATCAGCTTCCTGCGCTGGCGCGCCAACCGGCCGTTCGAGCAGGCCTACCTGTCGGGCTTCCGCAACTACGAGCAGGTGCTGACCAACGAGGGGTTCTGGCTCTCGCTCGGCCGCACCTTCTATTTCGCCGGCGCTGCGGTGGCCTTCGAGCTGATCGTCGGCTTCCTGCTGGCCATGGCCGTGCACCGCATCGTGCGCGGACGGCGCATCTACATCACCCTGTTCCTGATCCCGATGATGCTGGTGCCGGTCGTTGCCGGCTACAACTTCTCGATGATCTATCTCGACAGCGGCCCGCTCAACCAGCTGCTGTCGCCGATCACCACGGCGCTGGGCTTCGACCCGCGCATTCGCTGGCTGTCCGACCCGACGGCGGCACAGCTCGCCATCATCTTCGCCGACATCTGGCAGTGGACCTCGCTGACCTTCCTGATCTTCCTGTCGGGCTTCTCGGCGCTGCCGCCGCAGCTGATCAATGCGGCCCGGGTGATGGGCGCGAGCCGTCGCCAGATCTTCCTCTGGGTGGAACTTCCGCTGCTGAAGCCGGCGATCGTGATCGCGATCGTCATCCGCTCCATGGAGGCGCTGAAGATGTTCGATCCGGTGGTGATGCTGACCTTCGGCGGCCCCGGCACCGCGACCCAGACCATCGCCCACTATCTGTGGGAGCAGGTCTGGATGTTCAACAAGTACAGCTTCGGCGCCGCCGCCTCGATCCTGCTGCTGATCATGTTCTCGGTGCTGATCTTCACCGGCATCTGGCTCCTGATCCGCCAGACCGAACAGGTCGAGCAGCAACAGCTCAACACGGGGAGCGACGGATGAGCGACGACATCTACAAACCGTCCGCCGATGCCGTCGCCGAACGCTACAAGGCCGGCTTCGACAAACGCGCCATCGTGCGGCACAGCTTCCTGATCGCGTGGGCGCTGATCATCATGTTCCCGATCTATTGGATGATTCAGACCTCGTTCAAGGATTCGGGCGAATGGGTGACATGGCCGCCGAACTGGGTGCCGCATGAGCCTACGCTCAAGAACTACGAGCAGATCTTCACGTTCGACGTGCAGGAGGCCGGCGTCGCGCGCGATGCGACCGACCAGCCCTTCAACATCTGGGGTTCGCTGATCGACTCGCTGATCATCTGCACCTCGTCGTCGCTGGTCGCGTTGTTGCTGGGCACCTTCCTTGCCTACTCGATCTCGCGCTTCAACGTCGGCGGTAAGCGCTTCCGACACTCGGTGCTGATGGTCCGCATGATTCCGCCGATCGTCATCGCCATCCCGGTGTTGATGTACTTCGCGGTGATCATCCCGTTCGCCACCGAATCGATCTTCGGCACACGGTTGAGCCTGTTCGACACGCGGTTCGGCGTCAGCGTGCTCTACACCACGATCTCGCTGCCCTTCGTCATCTGGATGATGCTCGCCTTCATCGACGAGGTGCCCTACACGCT
>JAYOFO010000038.1:0-25517 GCA_038117265.1 Rhodospirillaceae bacterium | reverse complement strand
CCGAGACCGGCTTCCTGAAGCTGCTCGATTTCTGGGTGGTCGAGGATTGCGGCACTGTCATCAACCCGCAGCTGGTCGACGAACAGGTGCGCGGCGGCGTGGTCCAGGGCCTCGGCGGCGCGCTGCTCGAGGAATGCCGCTACGACGTGGCGGGCAACCTGGTGAACGCCAACATGGCCGACTATCTGGTGCCGATGGCCGGCGAGATGCCCGACATCCATGTCGGCCATGTCGAGACCCCGACATCGGATTCCGAGCTTGGCGCCAAGGGCGCGGGCGAGGCGGGCACCGCCGGCGCGCCGGGGGTGGTGATGAACGCCATCAACGATGCGCTGTTGACGTTCGGCGCGCGGGTCTCGCACCAGCCGATCTCGCCGGAACGCATCCTGAAGGCGCTCGGCAAGTTCTAGGCCGCCCGACCGACGCCAGCTAGGACGACTGGGCGCGCAGCGCCCAGATCGCCGCCATGAACAGCGCCTTGGCGCGGAGCAGGATCAGCAGGCACATCGCCACCAGGACCGGCACCAGGATCGCGGTCATCTCCCATGGCGAGAAGCGGCCCGACTTCGACATGGCGACGAGGACGGGCGCCATCACATGTCCGACGATCAGGATCGTCAGCCATGGGGCGGCATCGTCGGTGCGGATCTCGCACCAGGCCTCGTTGCATTCGCGGCAGGAATCGACCTGCTTGAGGTAGGCGCGGAACAGCGGCCGCGCAGCGCGCGCACGATCGCCGTCCAGAGGTTCCGTTTCTCGCCGCGATCCATCGCATCCGTCCGGGCCAAACCGAATTCGCTGGTCCGTATAGCACGGGTGAAACGTGCCCGGATCGGCGGTGTGGCGTTGATGACAATCTGTCTCAGGTGTTTGGGACGGATGCGCGGTGGCCGTGAACCCTCGGCGCGCGTTAGTCTGCATGCCATTCTACTCAAAGGGGCAGTCGAGATGAGCGCAACCGGGTCGGCGGACGAGGAAAGCGTCCTCGATCGCGAAAACAGCTTCATCGGCAAGTCGGTGCCGCGCGCGAACGCGGCACGGCTGGTGGCCGGGCAGGGCAGGTATGTCGACGACCTGAAGCTGCCGCGCATGGTGCATGTCGCCTATTTCCGCTCGCCCTACGCCCACGCCAGGATCGTCTCCATCGACGACAGTGCGGCCCTGGCATGCCCCGGTGTGGTGCGGGTGATCACCGGCAAGGACATCGCCGAAATCTGCACGCCCTGGGTCGGCACGCTGGCGCATTTCAAGGGCATGAAGTCGGCGCCCCAATACGCCATGGCGGTCGACCGGGCGTGCTGGCAGGGCGAGCCCGTGGCGGCCGTCGTCGCCCACAGCCGCGCCGAGGCCGAGGACGCCCTGCAGGTGCTGGAGGTGGAATTCGAGGAACTGCCGGTGCTCGCCGATCCGGAAGTCGCGCTCGATGTCGACACCCTCGTGATGCACCCCGATCTGGGCGACAACCTGCTGTTCGAGATGAACCATGATATCGGCGATGCGGCGACGGCCTTCGCTCAGGCTGCCGCCGTGGTCGAGCACACGATGCGGTTCGGCCGGCACACGGGCGTGTGCCCCGAATCCCGTGCGCTCATCGCCGACTACCATTCGTCGGAACACCGGCTCACCTCGTATCACTCGCACCAGGCCCCGCACATGATGCAGGACCTGTTCGCCCGCCACCTCGACATTCCGAACCAGAACGTCCGCATCGTTTGCGGCGATGTGGGGGGCGCCTACGGGGTGAAGGGACACACCTATCCTGACGAGATGGCGACCGCCGCGATCTCGATGATCCTGAAGCGGCCGGTGAAGTTCGTCGCCGACCGGATGGAATCCTTCGTCACCGACCTGCACGCGCGCGACCACCGTGCGCATGTGCGTGCCGCCTTTGCCGCGGACGGCGAGCTGCTGGCGATGGAGATGGACGATCTGACCGGCGTCGGGCCGTACTCGATGTACCCGCGAACCAGCGCGCTCGAGGCATTGCAGGTCATCAACTATGTTGGCGCGCCCTACACCCACAAGAACTACAAGGCGCGCTCGCGCGTCGTGTTTCAGAACAAGACGCCGATGAGCCAGTACCGCGCGGTGGGCCATCCGGTGGCGGTCGCGATCACCGAGACCCTGATGGAAGAGGGCGCGCGCGCGCTAGGCATCGACCCGGTGGACATTCGCCGCCGCAACCTGATGCCCGACAACGGCTATCCGTGCGAGTTCATCACCGGACTCAAGATGGAGGCCCTTTCCCACGAGGCGTCGCTCGACAAGCTCTTGTCGATGTTCGACTACGCGGGCTTCCGCGCCGAGCAGGAGCGGCTGCGCGGCGAGGGCATCTACCGCGGGATCGGCTTCGCCGCCCTGGTCGAGATGACCAACCCCGGCCCGCACACCTATGGCCTGGGCGGCGCACGCATCTCCTCGCAGGACGGCGCTGCGGCGCGCATGGATGCCTCGGGTGCGGTGATCGTGCAGACCAGCATCACCGAACAGGGCCAGGGTTCGGAGGCGGTGATCCAGCAGGTCACGGCCTCGGCGTTCGGCACCACGCCGGACAAGGTGAAGGTGATCTCGGGCGATACGGACAACGTGCCCGTCGGCTGGGGCGCGGGCGGTTCGGGCGGCGCGGGCATCGCGGGCGAGGCCGCGCTGCAGGCCGCCAAGGCGCTGCGCCACAACGTGCTCGATGTCGCCGCGATCCTGCTGCAGACGGAGGCGCGGACCCTCGACATCCGGGCCGGAATCGTGGTCGACCGGGCCACCGGCGAGGAGCGCATGCCGCTTGAAGAGGTCGCGCGGGTCGCCTATTTCCGGCCCGACACGCTGCCACAGGACTTCCAGTCCGAGATGATGGCGACCCGCCACTACATCCCGAAAAAGTATCCCGTCGCCATGACCAACAGCTTCCAGGCGGTCACCGTCGAGGTCGATTCGGAAACCGGCACCGTGCAGCTGCTGAAGTTCTGGTGTGTTGAGGATTGCGGCAAGGTCATCAACCCGCTTCTGGTCGACGAACAGGTCCGGGGTTCGATCGTCCAGGGCATCGGCGGCGTGCTCTACGAGGAATGCCGCTACGACCGGGACGGCAACTTCCTGAACGCCAACATGGCCGACTATCTCGTGCCGATGGCCGGCGAGATGCCCGACATCGAGATCGGCCATGTCGAGACGCTGACGAAGGAGTCCGAACTCGGCGCCAAGGGTGCGGGCGAGGCCGGCACCGCGGGCGCACCGGGGGCGATCCTGAACGCCATCAACGACGCGCTCGTCCCGTTCGATGCGCGGGTCTGGGCCCAGCCGGTGACGCCGGAACGCGTGCTGAAGGCGTTGGGGAAATACTGACCGGGCGTTGGCCCGGCGCGAGCCGGGCCCACTTCACGCCTGTGCGGCCCCGCGCCGCTCGCAAGAGGAGAGACCGCCATGGCGGACGTGGAAATCATCAGCTCGTCGACCTGCCCGTTCGCCCAGCGGACCCGCATGGCGCTGATCGAGAAGGGGATCGACTTCGACCTCACGGCGATCTCGCTCGACGACAAGCCCGACTGGTTCCTGGAAATCTCGCCCTACGGCAAGGTCCCGGTGCTGCGCCACGACGGCAAGGTGATCTTCGAATCCGCCGTCATCAACGAGTACCTCGATGAGGTGTTCCCCGACCGTCCGCTGCTGCCGCGCGATCCCTACGCCCGTGCCCAGGCGCGCATCTGGATCGACTTCGCCAACGTCCGCTTCGTGCCCCATGTCTACAAGCTGATGCTGGCCCAGGACGCCGAGCGCCAGGCCTTCCAGGCCGAGCGCCTAACGAAGGCGCTGTTGATGATGGAGCATGAGGGGCTGGGCAAGCTGTCGGACGTGCCGTACTGGCTGGGCGACGACATCAGCCTCGTCGACCTGACCTTCCTGCCGCACATGCAGCGGCTCGGCGTGCTGGCCCACTATCGCGGTTTCCGGATTCCCGAGGAATGCGTGCTGGTGAAGGCCTGGCTGCAGCTGATGGGCCGGCGGCCCTCGGTCATGGAGGGGTCGGCCGCGCTCGACGTGCTGATCGAGAACTGGCGCAAATACGCCGAGAACACCTCGACCGGGACGACCGCCGAGGACATGCGCGCGGCGTAGGTTTCTGCCGCGGGCCGGCGCCGTCAGTTCTCGAATAGAGGACACATCCCCGGCACGGGCGACGGCACCAGCAGGGTCGATTCCTGCTTCACCATGAGCGGGCGGATCTTCGCCAAATGCGCGGCCCAGTCGGGCCGTGCGTAGTTGGCCTTGCGCAATTCGTCGCGCTGGGCGACGTCGTCGTACTGCCAGATGTGGACGATCTGGTTGAGCGTGCCCATGTCGGACTGGAAGTAGCCGACCAGATGTTCGCGCATGCGCGGGTCCTGGGCGGCGAACCCGCCCTCGGCATAGTGGCGCCAGTATTCCGCCGGCTTTCCGGGCTGCAGCGTGTAGTTGCGGATTTCGAGGATCATGGCTGTGACTCCTTGCCTGTAAAACGAAACGCCCGGGCCGTTGGGCCCGGGCGTCGGTCATTGCTCGCGGTTCCGGGCCGTCAGCCGAAGGCCAGTTCGACCAGGAACAGCGCCATTTGCGGGAACGCCGTCAGCAGGACGACGAAGATAAGCGAGACCACCACGAATGGGGCCACGCCCTTGAATATCTCGGTCAGCGGCACGTCGGGCGCGAGGTTGTGCATCACGTAGACGTTGATGCCGATCGGCGGGGTGATCAGGGCGATCTCGACCATGATCACGATGAAGATCCCGAACCAGACCGGATCGAAGCCGAGCTCGACGATCACCGGGAACACGAAGGGCAGGGTCAGGATCAGCATGCCCCAGACATCCAGGATCGCGCCGAGCACCAGGTAGAGCGCGACGAAGATCGCGATCACGACGTACTTGTTCACGCCGAGGTCGGCGATCCAGGAGATCAGCCCGGTCGTCACGCCGGTCACGTTCAGGAACGCGCCGATGATGTGCCCGCCGACGATGATTGCGAAGATCATGGCGCTGGTCCGCCCCGCATCGAGCAGGGCGGCCTTGGTGCCCTCCCACGTGACGCGACCCATCACGAGCGTGACGAAAAACACGCCGCTGACGCCGATTCCGGCCGCCTCGGTCGGGGTGAACACCCCGAAATAGATGCCGCCGAGCACGATCAGGAAGATCGCGAGCACCGGTCCGAGCTTGTAGAGCGAACCGATTTTCTCGCCCCAGGTATAGCGTGGCCCAATTGGCCCCATCTCGGGATTGATCAGGCAGCGCCCCCAAATGTAGAGGCTGTACATGGTCGCCAGGACGATTCCGGGAATGACCCCGGCGATGAACAGGTGGCCGATCGATGTCTCGGTCCAGATGCCGTAGGCGACCAAGATCACCGAAGGCGGGATCAGCATCGCCAGGGTGCCGGCCGAGGCGAGGCTGCCGGTCGCCAGCCGCACGTCGTACTTGTAGCGGCGCATCTCGGGCATCGACATCGGCGCGATCGTCGCCACGGCGGCAACCGACGAGCCGGTCACGGCGCCGAAACCGGCGCATCCGGCGACCGACGTGATGGCAAGCCCGCCCGGCAGGCGCCCGAACCATTTCTGGACGCAGTCGTACAGGTCGACGGCTATTCGCGAGTGATAGACGAGCTGCCCCATCAGGATGAACAGGGGCAGGGCGATGAACACCAGCTCCGAACCCTTCTGGTAGGAGTTGATGTAGACCTGCGTGATCGCCGGCTTGAAGCCGACGAGCATCCAGTAGCCGCCGGCGCCCACGACGGCCATGGAGAAGGCGATGGGTACGCCGAGCGCGATCAGGGCCAGCATCACGACGATGCCGGCAATGGCGATGGTGGTCGGATCCATCAGTCCTCTCCCTCGGCCATGCGCGCTTCCCAGTCTTCGGCGTCGGCGGTCTTGCGAACCCCGTAGAATAGGAGGTGCAGGAAATAGAAGGACATGAGCACGGAACACACGAACACGAAGCCGTTGGGGGCCCATGCCGGAATGCCGAGAAACTCTGTCGCCTTGTTGATCTTGATCAGGAACGGAATCTGCTGGGCCGTGCGCACCGCCAGCAGGGCCGAGAAGAACAACCCCGCAGAGGCCCACAGCACGTTTGCCAGCCGCAGCATGCCGCCGTGGAAGTGCCGGTACAGCAGTTCCATGCGGATGTGGCCATTTACCTTGGTGGTGTAGGGCAGGCTGCCGAACAGGATCAGCAGCAGCATCGTCTCGTTGAATTCGACCGACCAGTCGAACGGCGAATTGAACAAGTACCGAAGCGCCACATCGACGGTGACCACGAGGGTCAGTGCCGGGATGCAGATGAGTGCCCCGAATCGGTGAAGCAGGTCCACCCCGCGGTCGAGCAGTGCGATCAGGGCGTCGACGACAGCCTGCATCGGTAATCCCCCATGAGCAGTCGGAAGCCCGCCGTCATCCGGCGGGCTTCCTTCGGTTTCGCTCCAGCGCCAGCCGGTCGTCAGTTGCTGACGTAGCCGCTAACCGGCTTGGCGACGATGTCGTCGAACTGCTTGTTCCAGGGCTGCGGCTCGAACTTGGCGAGCGCCGCCTTCAGGTCCGACAGCATCGCCCTGGCAGGCCGGCCGGCCTTCTCGTTTTCGTCGATCCAGTCCGCGGTGACGGGCTTGACCAGCTTGGCCCACTTGGCGAGTTCGGCGGCGTCGGGCTTCACGAGCTGGACACCGGCCTTGGTGAAGATCGTCTTGGCGCGGCGGTCCTCACGCTCGTAATAGGCCTGCGCGAGCGCCATGTTCGCCTTCTGGACCCAGTTGTAATAGACGGTCTTCAGGTCGTCGGGCAGCGCGCCGTACCAGTCGGGGCTCAGGCAGTATTCGAGGTTCACGGTGAACAGCGCCACCTGGCTGTGGAACTTCGAGATTTCCTGGAGCTTGAAGATCAGGAATGCCGGGTCGTTCATCGAGACCGTATCGACCAGGCCGCGCTGCAGCGAGGTGTAGGAGTCGCTCGACGGGATCGCGACGGGAACGCCGCCGAGCCGCTTCACGGCGTCGATCTGGGTGCGGCCCGCGACGCGAACCTTGGAGCCCTTCCAGTCGTCGAGGGTCTTGTAGGATGCATTGCCGAGCATGTTGTAGGGCGGCGTGATCATGCCGCGCCCCATATAGACGCCCATGTTCTCGTATTCGCCCCGGAAATACTTCGGATACAGCTCCATGTAGGCGCGCGTCCCCGCCGAGGAATCGTTGAAGATGAACGGCAGGGTCAGGCCGTGGAGCAGGTTGAAGCTCGTCGGCTCGTAGATCATGAAGCAGGCCGAATAGTCGGCGATCCCATCGCGCACGGCCGTAAAGCCCTCGCGCTGCGGGTGCAGCGACTGGGCATAGAAGCCCTGGACCTTGATCTTGCCGTTGGACTCGCGTTCGAGCTGGTCGAGCGCCTTGCGGTTGACCTTCTCGACCCCCGCGACCGGCGGGATGTAGGTGGCATAGCGGTAGGTGATGACGGGTCCGTCATAGGTCACCTTGCTGGTCACCGGCAGCTTGCCATCGAGCCAGTCGCCGGCCGACGAGGTCATCTCGACGACCTTGTCGTAGTTGGTCTCGTCGGCGCCGAAGACATGGTCGTCGGCCACGGCCGTCTGCACCGAAAACGTCAGCGCAGTGGCGACGCCGGCGGCAATCGCCGCCTTGTTCATCGTGATCATTACTTCCTCCCTCGTATCTTTTCTCGTCGATCTAACCGGCGGTCCCGGAAAGCCCCCTTCGAGGATTGGGAATTGAAACAGTTCCCAAGACTGTTGACCAGATCGAACTTTTGCCGTGTCCGGGGCGCAACAAGTGTCGGGATTCTGTCTCGCCCGTTGAAACGCCGCTGTGCGGTTTGCGCAACGCAGTTGTGCCGCGACTCCTCGGTGCGCGGATTGTCGCACCCGGACCTCGCTGCTATCCTTACCGCAAGTTCCCGAACCGAATCCCGACCCGGGAGATGACATGGTCCACCTCAGAGAAATGCCCGCGCATCTGCGCGAGGCGCTCATCAATCAGGAGCTGCCGGACTTCGGCGACACGCCCTGGACGACGCCCAAGCCGCTGGACGCGTGCCGCGTGGCACTGGTCTCCACCGCCGGCCTGCACCGGCGCGAGGACCCGCCCTTCACGCCGGGCGCCGGCGACTACCGGATCATCCCCGACGATTACGATATGGGCGACCTGGTGATGAGCCACCTGTCGACCAACTTCGACCGCAGCGGCTTCTACCAGGACGTCAACACCTCGTTCCCGGCCGACCGCCTGCACGAGCTGGCCGAAGAAGGCGTGATCGGGTCGGTGGCCAGCCGGCACTACTCGTTCATGGGAGCCACGCCGCCGGCGGTGATGGAACCCGTGGCCCGCGACCTGGCGAAGGTTCTCAAGGCCGACAATGTCGACGCGGTGGCGCTGGTCCCCGTCTGACCGCAGTGCACGCGCGCCGTGAGCGGGCTGGCACACTATCTCGAAGAAGAAGGCATTCCGACGGTCGCGATCGCGCTGATCCGCAAGCATGCCGAGGAAATGAAACCGCCGCGCGCGCTGGCGGTGCCGTTCGAGCTCGGCCGCCCGCTGGGGGCGCCGAACGAGCCCGACTTCCAGCGCCGGGTCCTGCGCGCGCTGCTCGAACTACTGGAGCGGGAGTCCGGCCCCGTGCTCGACGATTTCCCGGACGAGCCGCCGGGCGCCGACGAGGAGCAGCATGGCTGGGCCTGTCCGGTCAACTTCGCACCGCCCGTCGAGGACGTCAGCGACGAGGATCTCCTGCGCCAGGCGCTCGATCAGGAACTCGCGCTGCTGCGTCCCTGGTACGAGGAATCGAAGTCCAACCGGGGCGGCCGCACCAACTTCGGCGTCTCGGGCCTGTCGCCCGAGGCGGCGGCAGCCTACATCGCCCATGTGGTCGTTGCGCGCGAGGAGGCCGAATCGCCCCTCGCGGACAAGCCCGCGGATCTCGCCTTCAAGCAGGCGGCCGACGACATGCGCTACTACTACATGGAGGCCGCGATCGCGCGGCCCGACGGGCGCGCCAGCGATATCGAGCTGGGCAACTGGCTGTGGGGCGAGACGACCCTGGGCAAGGTTCTGGTGACGATCCGCGACTGGGCGATGGAGACCGAGCATCCGGGCTTCAAGGCTCTCGCACCGACGGCCATGGTGCCGTCGCACCAGCGCCACCGCACCCAGCACGGCTGACCCCGGGTTCAGAGCGAATATTTCAGCCCGATGTGCGCGCCCGCTCCGGCGCGTGCCACGGCGCGTCCGATGATCGCCGCGTCGGGCGCCGGCCCGGCATGCAGCGCGGCCAGGCAGGCCTCGGCCTGAGCTTCCGGCACGCCGAAAAGCAATCCGCCGGCGGTCTGTGGGTCGAACAGGAGGGGATAGGCGCGGTGCGGTACGGCGTTGAGCGCCGCCGACACGGCGCCTTCGTTGCCGGGTTTCAGCGTGCTTTCGTGTCCGGCATCGGAGAGTTCCGCTGCACCGGCGAGGAGTGGCAGCGCATCCAGGTCGATCTCGGCGTCCACGCCTGAGGCTTCGAGCATTTCCAGCAAATGCCCCGCCAGTCCGAACCCGGTGACATCCGTCCCGGCGGAAGCGCCATGGGTGCGCATGACCGGGACGCACGGCCCCAGCGAGCGCAGCATCGAGGCGAGCGCCGCATCGATCCGGTCGCCGCGGGCCTTGGCGCGCATGTCGGCGGCGAACAGCACGCCGGTACCCAGCGGCTTGGTCAGGATCAGCGCGTCCCCGGGCCGCAGCCCCGCCTTGCGGACCAGCGCATCGGGGTCGGCATAGCCGTTCACGGTCAGGCCGAACGCCATCTCCGCGCCTTCGCCCGTGTGCCCGCCCGCCAGCGCGGCGCCGGCCTCGGTCAGGGTCTCCACCGCGCCGGCGAGGATTTGGTAGAGGTCGTCGGCGAGTTTGTCGTCCGCGCCGTGGGGCAGCATGACGGCGGCGAGCGCCGAGTGGGGCTCGGCCCCCATGGCGAAGACATCGCCGAGGCAGTGGTTGGCGGCGATCCGCGCGAACAGGTGGGGATCGTCGATGAAGGCGCGGAACTGGTCGACGGTCTGGACCAGGACCTTGCCGGCCGGCGGGGTGAGCACGGCCGCGTCGTCGGGCGCTTCGATCCCCTGGGCCAGGCCGTCGCGGGTCTGCGGCGGTAGCCGGTCCAG
Organism: Rhodospirillaceae bacterium; assembly: GCA_038117265.1. Taxonomy (GTDB): domain Bacteria; phylum Pseudomonadota; class Alphaproteobacteria; order UBA6615; family UBA6615; genus JAYPUG01. The sequence goes on along the minus strand of JAYOFO010000038.1, from coordinate 15,342 downwards.
CGCGCGGCGCAGCACGGGTGCGGGCACCTTGGCGCCGCAGCCACCGCAGCGCATCTCGTCGAGCGTGTCCGACCCGCCGCCTTCGCCGGCGTGCATGTCGGGCAGTTCCTGGTACTTGCGCATCCAGCGTCGGTCGATCCAGTCCTTCCAGCGCCAGACCCACGCTCCCTCCGCCGAGAAGGGACCCCGCGCGCCGATCGCATAGGGCGCACCCGTGGTGATCAGCGCCAGGGTCCGGCGCTGCGGACGATAGGGGCGAAGCGCCTCGCCGCGTGCGGTCCGGCGCAGGTTCTCGGCCAGGTAGGGTCCCATGCGCACGGCATAGACACCGGCCTTCGGCAGCGCGTGCCCGTCCATCGACGCGGCATCGCCGGCGGCGAAGACGAAGGGGTGCGAGACCGAACGCAGGTCGGATCCGATCCGCACGAAGCCGCGTTCGTCCAGCGCAAGGCCGCTGTCGGCGAGCCATTCGGGCGGACCGGCCGAGGTGACCAGGATCGTGGTATCGCTGGCGATCGTGTCGCCGGACGCGAGTGCGATTCCGTCGGGCGCGATCCGTTCGATGGCCGCGCCGGTGCGCACCTCGATTCCGCGCGCGGCGAGCGCGCGCACCAGCCGGCGCCGCGCGGCCGGGTTGTAGGACGGCAGCAGCGTGTCGGCGGCCTCGACGATGGCGAAGCGGATGTCCTCGGGCGCCTTGCCGAGCGCGGCGGCGTCGGTGCGCATGCGGTGGTTCAGTGCGAGGGCCAGCTCGACCCCGCCGGCCCCGCCGCCGGCCACGCACACCCGGTAGGGCCCGTCATGGGCGCGGATCGCGTCGCCGAGGCCCTGCCAGGCTTCCAGGAAACGGTCGATCGGCTTCACCGGGATCGCGTGCTCGGCGCCCGCGATGCCGCGCGTGTCGGGGGTCGAGCCGGTGTCGATCGACACCGCATCGAACGGAACCGGCGGGCGCCCCGCGACATGCACGCAGCGGTTCTCGAGATCGAGGCCGGTGGCGGGGGCATGGATGATGCGCGCGCCGGCGAAGGCGGCCAGCGGGCGCAGGTCGATGTGCGCCTCGGCGCGGCTGTAGTGGCCGGCGATATAGGCCGGGATCATCCCGGAATAGGGGGTCAGCATGTCGCGCGTGACGACCGTCAGCCGCACGCTCGGTTCGGGTTTCATGCCGAACTTCTTGAGGATGTCGACATGGCTGTGGCCGCCGCCGACCAGGACGATTTCGAAGTGAATGGGTTGGTCGGGTGTCATGCCCGTGCGGGACCTCGCCGAGTGTCTGCCTGCAAGCATAAACACCGGGGGGACGCGACTCATCCCCATGATTGCGCAAACCTGTTGGGAAGTTGGCGGAAGAGGGTGGGAGTCGAACCCACCAGGCACGTCTGACGCCCCTCACCGGTTTTGAAGACCGGGCGCCCCACCGGGGTGCGTTCCTCCTCCACCGGCCAGTGTCCCGCAGACGGGCGGGGCGGGCAAGCCGTGCCGGGGGAGACGGTGTTTTGCCGCGCGGGACATGTGCCTTCGGGCACGGTATTATCCGGCAACACAATGTGACGGGGGAGATCACGATGAAACTGGTGCGTTTCGACGGCGGCAAGACGGGCATCCTGGCCGGGGATTCGGTCATCGATGTGGGTGCGAGCGGCAAGCTGGCGGAATACCTGCCGGGTGACGGCACGGGCAGCTGGCAGGGCCTCATCGCCAACTGGGACAAGGCGCGCGGCGCGATGCAGGCGCTGGAGGCGGGCGGCGGCAGGGTGCCGCTGTCGAGCGTGACGCTGGAGGCGCCGCTGCCGCGTCCGGACGGCAAGATCATCGCGCTCGGCGCCAACGTGGCCGCGCATGCGGCCAACGCCTTCAAGGCGATCACCGGGGACGAGTTCGAAGAAGACCATTTCTACAAGAACAAGCGCGACGGGTTGCCGCCCTGGGGCTTCCTGATCCTCGCCGACACGGTCGTCGGGCCGGGGGCCACGGTGGCGCCCGAGGCCAACGTGCAGAAGTTCGACTACGAATCCGAGGCCGCGATCATCCTCGGCGGCGGCGGGCGCAACATGGCCGAGGGCGCCCTCGACGTGTGGGGTGTCACCGCGTGGAACGATCTGTCGATCCGCGACGGCCGGCTCGGCATCGGCGTGCCGATCCATGCCGGCGCGTTCAACTGGGCGCTCGAGAAGAACTTCGACACCGGCAACGCGTGCGGACCCTGGGTCGTCGTCGACGAGGGCATCGACGTGAACAACCTGCAGTGCAAGACGCGGGTGAACGGCGGTATCCGGCAGGACTGGAACACGTCGGACATGATCTACAACTTCGCCGAGAGCGTGGCCTTCATCTCGCGCTACACCGCGATCCGGCCGGGCGACATCATCCTGTCGGGCACCGGTGCGGGCACCGCGGTCGAGAGCGGTGCCGACGGCGACCGCTGGCTGAAGCCGGGCGACCAGGTCGAGATCGAGGTCGAGGGCGTGGGCGTGCTGGCCAACACCGTCGGCAGCTGGTAGCGCCGGGCGGCGGCCGGGTGCGGGTCCGATGTCTCGGCGGACGGCCCTCGTTGTCGGCGGCACCGGCATCATCGGCCGGGCGCTGACCGAACACCTCGTCGCGCAGGCGGATTGGGAGGTGCGGGTCGCCGCGCGCGACCCCGCCGGCCTGCCCGGCGGCGTGGTGCCGGTGGCGGTCGACCTGCTCGTCGGCGCTTCGGTCGATGCGGCCGCCCCCGGTTTTGCGGGGGTCACCCACGTCTTCTATGCGGCGTTGCAGGCCCGCCCGACCCTGGCCGAGGAGGTGGCGCCCAACCTGGCGATGCTGGCCAACCTGGTCGACGCGCTGGAGGCGCACGCGCCCGGTCTGCAGACCGTCTCGATCATGCAGGGCGGCAAGGCCTACGGGGCCTTCATCGGGCCGTATCGCACGCCGGCCAAGGAGTCCGACCCCCGGCACATGCCGCCGAACTTCTACTTCGACCAGGAGGATTTCCTGCGGGCACGCGCGGCCGGCGGGTCCTGGGGCTGGGTGGCGATGCGTCCCGGCATCGTCGGCGGGTTGTCCACCGGCAATCCGATGAACCTGACCGCCGTGATCGCCGTCTATGCCGCGATCTCGAAGGAACTCGGCCTGCCCCTGCGCTTTCCCGGAACGCCGGAGGGTTATGGCGCGCTGCACCAGGCAACCGATGCGCGCCTGCTGGCCCGCGCCACGGAGTGGACGGCGACCCGTCCCGACTGCCGTGGCGAGATCTTCAACGTGACCAACGGCGACTATTTCCGCTGGGAGAATTTGTGGCCGCAGTTCGCGGACTGGTTCGGCATGGAACTGGCGCCGCCGCAGACGATCCGGCTGACCCAGTTCATGGCCGACAAGGGCCCGCTGTGGGAATCGATGAAGGCGAAGTACGGGCTTGCCCCCTATGCCTACGAGCAGGTCGCATCCTGGGGCTTCGGGGACGTCGCCTTCCACCGCCACTGGGATGCGGTCTCGAACGTGAACAAGCTCAAGCGCTTCGGCTTCCTCGACTGGGTCGACAGCGAGGAGATGTTTCTGCGCCTGTTCGACGAGATGCGCGCCGCGCGGCTGATACCCTGACACACGCCCGGTGTCTGCCTCAGCCCGGACAGGCCGTCCGGCCGACGAAGCCACGCACCGCCTGAACGAGTTCCGGCGACAGCGGCATCTTCGGATCGCGGTAACTCTCGAAGTTCGGCGTGCGCCCCTCCGAGACGTTCTTCAGCACATGGTTCATCGTCACGATCCGGACCGCATTGGCGTTGGGCCGTGCCGCCTTGAGCGCTTCGAAATCGGCGGCAATGACCTGGAGGTCGCGCCCGCCCGAGACGATCAGCACCGGAATCTTGACGGCCGCGAGCGCCTTGGCCGGGTCGATCGCGAGCGCCGACATCATGTAGGGCTGGGTGCCCGGCCGGAAGAAGGGCGAGAGCTTGGGGTCGATGTCCGGCACGGTCTTGCCCGCCTCGAGGCTCTCGAGAACCTTCACGGCCTTGGCGCGCATGGCGTCGTCGTGGATGTTTCGCGCGAACTGGTCGCGCAGGCGCGCGGACAGGGGGCGGCCCGGCGATGCGATCAGCAGCAGGCCGGCGAGCGGGGTGCGCGCGGCGGCGTGGGTGGCGATCGAACCGCCCTCGCCATGTCCGAGCATGAACACGCAAGACACTCCGGGCCGGGCGTCCAGACATGTCGCCCATCCGCTCGCATCGTCGACCAAGTTCTTGAACCGCAGTGCGGCCTCGTCCGTCACCAGCGCCTTACTGGCGCCGACCCCGCGCTTGTCGTAGCCCAGGACCGACACACCGTCGGCGGCCAGGGCGTCCGACAGCATCTTCAGGGCGTTCGCGCCGACCCCGAGCCGGTTGTTCCCGTTCCGATCCGTCGGACCCGAGCCGGCGACGATGACCACGCCCTTGCCGCTGGCCTTGGTGTCGTGCGTCGCGAGGGTGCCGCCCAGCTTGCCGAGCGACACCTCTGCCTCGCCGGCATTCGCGGCGGGCGTGAGCAGGAACAGTGCCGCAAGGCCGGTGCCGAGAAGTCGCTTCATGCCCGTAGGCTCGCTCAGGCGCGGATGTAAATCCAGCCCTCGGCCTGCAGGCGCGCCAGCATCTCGACCGCCGCCGGAATGGTGGCAAGGTCTGCGGGTGCGTCGAGGCGGCGTGCGCGGAGCGTATTGGCGCACAACCGGACCGCCGAATCCGTCTCGGGATCGCGCGCGGCGATCGCGGCCGCGACACCGTCGGCATTGGCGACGATGAGAATCTCGGCGTCGGGGTTCGCCGCGCGCAGGTTGCGCAGGTTCGAGCGCGCGCGCATCAGCGCGCCGGCGGTCGGGGCGTGTAGCAGCACCCGCATGGTCAGATCCCGCCGCCATGATCGAACAAGCCCGACAGGTCGGCCTTCACGGTCGAGCCGATGCGCGAGACCTCATCAGCGTCGCGGTTGCGCGGACGGGGGGCGGTCACCTCGTAGCTGCGCACGACGGTCGCGGGGCTGCCGCCGAGCAGGAGCACCCGGTCGCCCAGATAGACCGCTTCGTCGATGTCATGGGTGACGAAGAGGATCGATTTCCCGGTCTCGCCCCAGATTCGCAGCAGCTCGTCCTGAAGGGTCTGGCGGGTGATCGCATCCAGCGCGCCGAAGGGCTCGTCCATCAGCAGCAGGTCGGGGTCGACCGCCAGCGCCCGCGCGATGCCGACGCGCTGGCGCTGGCCGCCGGAAAGCTCGTGTGCCCAGCGGTCGCCGAAGCTGGCGAGCCCCATGAGGCGCAGCGCCTCGGCGACGCGCCGGTCGCGTTCTGCACGTTCGACCGCGAGGCCCTCGAGGCCGAGGGCGACATTGTCGCGGACCCGGCGCCACGGCATCAGCCGCGCCTCCTGGAAGACCATGGCTATCGGCCGGCGGTCGGGGCGTTCCTCGGTCTTGCGTGCAATGCGCCCCGTGCTCGGAGAAAGGAGCCCGGCGATCACGCGCAACAGGGTCGACTTGCCGGCGCCCGAGGCCCCGACGACGATGACGAATTCGCCGCGCTCGATCCCCAGGTCGATTTCGGAGAATACGGGCGCATTCGTTCCCGCGAACGTCAGCGATATGCCGTCGAGTTCTACGATCGCTGCCAACGGAGCACCCGATTCTGTGCGGCGACGAACAGCATGTCGCTCAGGCCATAGAGAAGAGCGATGGTCAGCATGTAGACGATGACGACTTCGGTCGCGAGCAGGCCCGCCGCCTCCATCATGCGCTGGCCGATGCCGGTAATGCCGAACAGTTCGGCCGCGACGACCGTCATCCATCCCTGCCCGAGGCCGGCGCGCAGACCGGACAGGATGCCCGGTGCCGCGGCCGGCAGGATGACCTTGCGCAGGCGTGCGGCCAGCGAACGGTGACCGAAGGACGCCGCGAGTTCGATCAGGTCCGGATCGACGCCCCGCACCGCCGCGTGCGCGGTGAAGTAGTTGATCCAGAAAATGCCGATCGAGATGATGAACGCCGCCGCCGTCTCGCTGATGCCGAACCAGATGATCGCGAAGGGAATCCAGGCCAGCGGGGGGATCGGCCGGAGCAGGCGCGCGATCCAGGCCTGCGCGGCATCGAGGGTGGGGAACAGCGCCACCGCGGTCCCGACGGCCACGCCCAGGAACGAGCCGACGAACAGCCCGATCAGGTAGTGGTTCAGGCTGGCAAGCACCATCGCCTGCCAGAAGCCCAGCGAGATTTCGCTGATCAGGGTCGCGGGCAGGCCCGCCGGCGGCGGCAGGAGCGTGGCGGCGATCACGCCGCTGCGCGCGACCGCCTCCCACATCCCGACGAAAACGATGAGCCCCGCCGCACCGAGAAGGACGCGCTTCGACACGGACTACTTCGGCGCCGCGTCGTAGAACGAGGTGTCGAAAAGCTCGTCGAGCGGGACCGGCTTCTTCAGGGTTCCGATCTCGGCCGAGAAGTCGTGCATCACCTTGGTCGCGGGCCGGATCTGGTGCGGGTCCGCGACGAAGTTGCTGATCGCGGAACGGACCGCGCGCTGGATCGTCTCTTCCGCGATCAGGCCCTGCCCGAGAAACGCATGGATGTGCCTGGCGGCGCGATCCGGATCGTCGTTGATCAGCTTGGTCGCGCGAACATGCAGGTCGACCAGCTTCTGTGCGGCGTCGCGGTGCTCGGCGATCACATCCTCGCGGACGGCCACCACGGCGCCCGGCTGGTTGGCGAGCATCTCGCCGCCCTTGGCGACGATCTTGGCGTCGGGCAGGCGGTCCGTGATGATCGTGACGATCGGCTCCAGGATCGAGGCGGCATCGACCGAACGCGCCAGCATCGCCTGCTGCACCTTGTCGGTGCCCATGCCCAGGATTTCGATGTCGGTTTCCGGAATGCCCGCGATCTTGATCAGCCAGTGCCGGAAGACCGTATCGGGCACGGAACCCTTGGGCAGGGATGCGATGCGCGGCTTGCGGCCGGTCTTCTCGGCGAAGGCGCGCACGCCCTCGGCGGGGCTGGCGGCGGCGGCCATCGTCTCGGCGAACTCGCCCTGGGTGATCAGTGCGATCTGTTCGATGACGTTGCTGGCGACCACCTTGATCGGAACGCCGTTCGCGCGCGAGACCATCGCCGGCCCGATTCCGAAATACATCACGTCATAGCCGCCGGATGCGATCGCCTGGACGATCGCCGGACCCGACGAGAACTTGGTCAGCTCTAGCTCCAGTCCGGCCTCCTTGGTCCATCCCTCGCCCTCCATCACGAAGAGCTGGGTCATCGGCATGATCGGAATGTAGGCGACCTTCAGCTTGGTCTGTGCGTTGGCGCCCGCGACGGGGAACAGCGCGAACGCAAACGCCAGCGCGGCCAGCGCGCGCAGGACGGGGAATCGGGACTTGGACATGACGGTACCTTTCGCCGCTTCATACGATGAGGCGACGGTATATAGGGTCCAGTTACCCAAAAACAATGTGAATCTAACTATTACACACTTTATATAGTGTAATATTTAGATCGATCAGCTGGGGTTTGCCTCGAAATAGGCGGAGTCTTCGTCGCTCACCGCGTAGTCGGGCTGGCTCGGCCACTCCTTGATCCGGGTCGAGAAGTCGCCGCCGTAACGCACGCGGAACAGCAGCGAGCGCTGCGGCCCGTTCTCGTATTCGTGCACCTCGCCCGGCGGGTGGACGATGAACGCGCCCGGCTTGACCTCGATGGTCTGGTCGGGCGTGCGCATCACGCCGCCGCCTTCGAAGCAGAAATAGATTTCCGTGGCGTTGGGGTGGCAGTGGTTGGGGCTCGTCTGTCCGGGTTCCCAGCAGGCGACCGTGACGTCGCCCTCTTCGACGGTGTCGAGAATCTTCTCGACATGCCGCTTCGGGTTCCACTCCTGCTCGACGGCGAGGTCGAATGCGATCATGGGTGTCTCCTCCCTTTGTAGTAACAGGATTTTAGCGCCGGTCGGCGGTCGGTGTCAGCGACCGGAGAAAAGAAAACGCCGCGCCGGGAACCGGCGCGGCGTTTCCGCACGTCTCGATACCGCGAAGCTACTTGTTCTTCATGGATTCGTAGAAGTTGACGAGCTTGACCACGTCGGGCGCGTCGATCCGTCCCAGCGGGCCGTCGCTGTAGCTTGCGCAGATGACCTTGCCGTCCGCGCCGACGACGAACTCCGAGGGCTGGATGATCTGGCGGCGGTCTTCCCACCACGATCCGAGCGCATTCGCGATATCGCGCGAAACCCCATGGCCCACGGGGAAGTTCACCTCGTCCGCGACTTCCTTCGCCTTTTCGACGTCATCGACGCTGGCCGCAACGACCTTCACGCCGATCTTGTCGAACTCGTCTTTCAGATTTGCGTAGCCGACCAACTGACGGCGACAATAGGGTCACCAGTGGCCGCGATAAAAGAGGATGACCCGATACTTCGCATCGAGGCCATCGGGCAGGTCGAGCGTCCCGCCGCCGACTAGGTTGATCGTCACGTTGGGGAAGGTCGAACCGATGCCGAGTTTCTCAGACATGCCTGATCCTTCGTTGGAGTGGCGCGCACCGCAGAATGCGCATTTTCACGGACCCGATGGTGCCCTTGCGCACGCCGATTTGTAAATATGGGTGCGCACGAACCTTGTCATCGCCGGTGCGGTCATTGTAATTGATATCAACGCCGGCCGCAGAACAGTCGCAGCCTTCGGGAGCACAGGGGACCCGCCATGGAATCGATCAGTGCCTTCTTCGCGAACACGGACAACTGGATTCTATTCATCCTGCCGCTCGTCGTGATGACGGTCGCGACCCTCGTGCTGAAGCCCATGCTTCCGGCCGAGCGGCTCGAGGGAGCAACCGGCAGGGTCGCGAAATATGCCGACCTTCACCGCGAGGCTTATATCGCCGCGGTAATCGCGGCGGCCGCCGCGGTCGTCGTGTTCGTGATCAAGGGCGGACCCGAACCGTTCGTCCTCTTCTGGAAGCCGCTGCTGTCGACCGTCATGGTCCTGCCGGTGGGCTACGCCCTGGCACTGTTCATCGGCGGCGTTATCGGGATGACCCGCCGGCACTAGCCGCCCCGTCAGGCGGCCTCGGCAAGACCGCCCGCCCCGGTCAGAACCACGTAGAGTTCCAGCGCGCCGTCGCCGGTGGTGCGAATGCCGTGCGCCGCGCCGCGCGGCACGAACATGAAGCTGTCCACCGCAATCGCGCCGCCACCGTCCCCGACCGCCTCGCCGGTCCCCGACGCGACGTAATAGATCGCCTCGGCGTTCGCCAGCGCGTGCTCGGGAATCGCGCCGCCGGCCGGAATCGCCACATGCACAAGCGCATTGGGGGAGCCGTTGTGGCGGCCAATGGGCACGCGCACGTCGAGCCCCGCCCACGCGGCGGGGAGGTCGACCGCGTGCCCCGCCTCTTCGAGCCGGACGAGGATGCCCTCGGTCAGTCCCTCGCGCGGCTGCTGGAGGTCGTCCTCGGTGACCGTGCCGCAGAACCGATAGCCGGTGCCGGCCACGTCGGGCGCCCCCATGTAGAAGCCGATCACCTTGGCGTCCTCGTCACGGGTCTCGTTGTAGAAGAAATGGGTCGAGCCCATGGGCATCAGCCGGCAGTGCCCGGCGGACACGACGGCGCGGCTGTCGCCCTGGCCGACGACCCCGTAGCCCGAAAGGTAGACCGCGATCTCGTCGCTCACCTCGTGCAGATGCTTGGCGTGGGTCGAGCCGGGCCGGAAGATCGAGTGAAACACGGTCGTCGCGCTGCCCGTCTCGCCGGTGATCGGCAGCCGGAACTCCGAAATCGCCCAGCCGTCGCGCTCCTCCATGCGTTCGGGCGCGACGTCCATCGTCTGAATGACCTTGATGCTCATTACGTTCTCTCTCTTCCTCAACCGGTTTCCGCAGTCAGTCCGACCGCCTCGATTCCCGCGACCGCGCACGCCTCGTCCCTGTCCGACACGTCGCCGGTCACCCCCACCGCGCCGAGCAGTTCGCCGGCGCCATTGCGGATCAGCACGCCACCCGGAGCGTTCAGCACCTTGCCGTCGGTGGCCGCGTTCAGGGTCAGGATGAACCGGTCGGGGCGATCGACCAGCGCCCGGCTGCCCATGCCCATGCCCAGCGCGCCCCACGCCTTGGCCTGGGCGATCTTCGGGCGCAGGAAGCTGGTGCCGTCCTCGCGCGCGAACGCGATCAGGTGGCCGCCCGGATCGAGCACGGCGATGCCCAGCGGCAGGCAGTCGGTTTGCCGCCCGTGGTCGAGCGCGACCGCAATGATCTTCTGGGCCTGCTCCAGCGTCAGTGTTGCCATCGGTCGGCCGTCCTATCCGTCCACGAAGGCGAAGCGCTGCGATGCGCCGTCGCTGACGATGCGTCCCGCCGTCGGGCCCGCGAAATGCACGGGCAGGATCAGGGTGCCCGCATCGGTGTGCTGCTCGACGAACCTCGTGCGGCTCTGCGCCGACATCTCCAGGTCCCAGCACCAGCAGGTGCTCCAGTCCGGGTGCGGGACCTGCAGCGGGTGGTGCATCAGGTCGCCCACGAACACGCCGTGCCCGCCGCCGGATTCCGCATGGACGACCACATGGCCCGGCGAATGCCCCGGCGTCGGCTCCAGCCAGATGCCGTCCTCGATCTGGTGGTCATGGTCGACGAGGACCGCCTGGCCGGCCTCCATCACCGGCAGGACGCTGTCGTCGAAGGTGAGCCCGATGCGTTCCGAGCCCGCCGCGCTCTCGGCCTCCCAGTAGGCATACTCGTCGCGTGCGAAGACATAGCGCGCATTGGGGAAGGTGGGCACCCAGCGCCCGTCGCGCAGCTGCGTGTTCCAGCCGACATGATCGGGGTGCAGGTGGGTGCACATCACGAAGTCGATGTCTTCGGGAGCGAGCCCCAGCGTCTTCAGGTTGTCTAGCCACGGCCCCGTCTGCATGTGGAATTCGGGGTTGGCGCGTTCCTTGTCGTTGCCAATGCAGGTGTCGATCAGGATCGTGTGGCGCGGCGTCTGCACCACGAAGCTCTGGAAGGTGAGGATCAGCGCACCCGTCGCCGGATCGAGGAAGGTGGGCGCGAGCCAGTCCATGTGCGGCGCGATCGCGTCCGGTGTCGCCTGCGACATGATTTCCGCAGGCGGCATGGTCGGTTCGGTCTTTTCGTGGATGGCGCGGACGACGATGTCGCCGATGGTCTGGGTCTGCATGGCGGGCCCCGGTCGGGGTAAGTGGGATGGGGAAGTGTCCGACGATATCGGGCGCGGCGCAAGACAGCGGGGTGACCGAAACCGCCGGCCGGCCGGATTCCCTCCCCACGGATGCCACAATTGGGGGGTATCCGTTCCCTGAAGCGACACCAACGAAGCGGCAGGAATGCGACGTCGTCTCGTTGACGCGCTCGCGGGGCACGCGCTACGGCATGAGGGTTTGGTCGCGCGGCCGCGCCCCCGTCCCGACGGGCGCAGGGCGACGAAAAAGACGGCAACGCAACAGGAGGGGAACCAATGATGGGCTGGTCCGAACGGAACGTGAAAGGATTGCTCATGCGGTTTCAAAAGGCGACGGCCGCGGCCCTGCTGGCGGCGCCCGCGCTCGTCCTGGCGGCGGAGCCCGCCGGCGCGCAGCTCGGCGACCTCCTGAAGGCGCCCAAGACCCTCATCGACCGGGCGATCGAGGCGCGCAGCACCGAGGACATCGCCAAGGACAACCGGATCGTGATCGAGGTCAACGCGATCATGGCCGACATCGGCACCATCAAGGCCTCGACCGAGATCTACGAGCAGAAGCTCCTGATCACCGGCATCTTCGACGACAAGGCGACCCACGACGCGTTTCTCGCGAAGGTGCGCCAGGTCGACGGCGTCAAGGAGCTGTTCTGGCATGCGCTGCATATGAGCGAGCCCGAGCGCAAGGCGCGCGAAACCGAGATGCTCGGATGGGACGATGTGCTGGTCCTCGAGACCAAGGTCGATGTCGAGCTTGTCTCCACGCGCGGGGTCGCGGACGTCAATTTCCGTACGGCGGCGGATTCCTTCGGCACCGTCTACCTGATGGGGCGTGCGCGCTCGCAGGAGGAACTCGACAAGACCCTCGCGGCGGTCGAGAACACCGAGGGCGTGCGCAAGGTGGTCAGCTACGCCTTCGTGCGCCCCTGACTGATGCGGGCGCCCGATCTGCGCGCCTGACGACCCCTAGGCGCCGAAGATTTCGGCCACCGACTTGACCTGGTGGCGGATGTTGCCGTCGCGGCGCGACAACCCGATCCGATCGAAATATTCGAGCACCTCGACGGCGAGGTTGCGCCCGATCCCGGCGCGTTGCCGGAACGGCGACACGCCGACGGTGCCCTCTTCCGCGATCATCGTCTCGAAGGTCTGCGCGTGGGCGCGCAGTGCCGCGGGCGAGAAGAACCGGTTGCCGGAAATCTGGACGGCGAGGCCCATGCGCACGGCCTGGCGCAGGGTCTTCATCGCGGCGTTGACGGGAATTCCCGTCGCCTGGGCGAGCTCGTGCACCACCGGCGGGCTCTCGGGCGTCTCGTCGAGCAGCGGCCGGAGCGTCTGCCAGCGTTTCGCGTCGTCGCCCTCCAGGCCCGGCTGGTGGCCGGGCCGGTGGTACAGCATGCCGTCGCTGGCGAGCGTGGCGTCGCCGACAAGCGCGGCGACGATCGCCTCGAACAGGGCGTCGGGCAGGTAGCGCCCGACGCTGGCGCGGAGCTGGGCGGACGCCGGCCCCATCCGGTCGGGGTGGCGCGCATGAAAGGCGTCGAGTGCGGCCAGCACCTCGTCGCAACGCGCGTTCCATGCCTCGGGCGACAGGGCCCTGCGGTCGTGGCCCTCGCCGTCGACCATTGCACCGGTCGCGGCGATGGTGGCGTCCGCCTCGGCGCCGGTCAGGTTTCGGGACGCGACGAATTCACCGAGCGGAACGCCCGTATCGGCCAGCGCCAGCGCCGCGGCCAGCGCTCTCCCCGGATCGGCCGTGTCCAGGGCCTCGAGCATCGCCAGCCGCTCGGGCCTTGCACGACCGCGCCGCGGCGGGTGCAGGTCGACGACGTGGCCGCCGCCGAGGGTCGTCTGGGCCGACTGGTCGCGAATCACGAACCGGTCGCGCACGCACGCGCCGACCGGTTCGTCGAGGACGAGTTGGGCGAGGCCGGCCGCGCCCGGCGCCTGGGTGTCGCGGCCGAGCAGGGCGACCCGACCGGTGACGTTCTTCGCGCCGAGATGGACATGGACAGGTGTCCAGTGGCGCAGCGGCCGGGCCGCGTCGGCGACGAGGCGCAGCCGCACGTCGAGCTTGCGGAAGAGGTCCAGCCCCGGATCGGCGACCAGCCAGTCACCGCGCGCGACGTCATCGCGATCGATTCCAGCCACATTGAGGGCCAGCCGGTCGCCGGCATGGCCTGTTTCGCTCTCGCGGTTGTTGGCGTGGATGCCGCGCACCCGCAACTGGTTGTCGCGCCCCGCGATCCACAGCCGGTCCTCGCGCGCGACCCGGCCGGAGAAGGCCGTGCCGGTGACCACGAGACCCGCGCCGGCGACGGTGAAGACCCGGTCGACGGCCAGCCGGAAATGGCCCGCAGTGGATTTTTCCCCCGTCTGCGCAGCGCGTTCGGCGAGATGCGCGGCGAGTTCGGCCATGCCGTCGCCCGTTACCACCGAGACCGGGAAGATCGGCGCGTCGGCCAGCGAGCTGTCGGCGAGCCGGAGTTCGATCTCGTCGCGGACCTCGGCCACGCGTTCAGGGTCGACCCGGTCCACCTTGGTCAGCGCGACCAGCCCGCGCGACACGCCGAGCAGGTCGAGGATCGCGAGATGCTCCTCGGTCTGGGGCATGGGGCCGTCGTCGGCGGCGACGACGAGAAGCGCACAGTCGATCCCGGTCACGCCGGCGAGCATGTTGTGGACCAGCCGTTCGTGGCCCGGCACGTCGATGAAGCCGAGGCGCTCGCCATTGTCCAGGTCGGTGTAGGCGAAGCCGAGGTCGAGCGTCATGCCGCGCTTCTTCTCCTCGGGCAGGCGATCGGCGTCGGTTCCGGTGAGCGCCTTCACCAGCAGGGTCTTGCCGTGGTCGATATGGCCGGCGGTGGCGACGATCATGCGGCGGCCAGGCGCGAGAGCTGGGCGCGGAATGCGTCCCGGTCGTCGAGACAACGCAGGTCGAGCCAGAGCGCGTTGTCCTGCACCCGGCCGATCACGGGAACGGGAAGGTCGCGCAGCCGCGTGGCGAGCTGCTTCAGAGCCGCGCCGCGGCCCCGGGTGGCGGTCGGGGCGATGGTCAGGGCCGCGCTCGGCAGCACCTCGACCGGCAAGGCGCCGGACCCGATCTGGCCGGCGCATTCGGCGACCCCCACGGCAAACGCATCGCCCAGCGCGGCCTGTACCGCGCCGCGCAGCGCCTCGGCGTCGGCGCGTATGTCGTCTGCCGTCCGCGCCAGCAGGCGGAGAGTCGGCAGGCGCTCCGCCAGGCGGTCGGGATCGCGGTACAGCCGCAGCGTCGCGGCGAGCGCGGCCAGGGTCGCCTTGTCGCAGCGCAGCGCGCGCTTCAGCGGGTTCCGCTTGAGCTTCGCGATCAGGTCGGCGCGCCCGACGATCAGGCCGGCCTGGGGCCCGCCCAGCAGCTTGTCGCCCGAGAAGGTCACGAGGTCGGCGCCGGCGGCGATGGTTTCCTGCGGGGTCGGTTCGTGGGGGAGGCCCCAGCGCGCCAGGTCGACCAGCGCGCCGGCGCCTAGGTCGACGGCGAAGGGCACGCCGGCCTTGTGGGCGATCCCTGCCAGCGCGGTCTCGTCGACCGCGGCGGTGAAGCCCTGGACGGCGTAGTTCGAGGTGTGGACCTTCATGACCAGCGCGGTCTTCTCGCCGATCGCGCCCTCATAGTCGCGCGGGTGGGTGCGGTTGGTCGTTCCCACCTCGACCAGCTTTGCGCCGGCGCGCGACATGATGTCGGGGATGCGGAACGCGCCGCCGATCTCGACCAGCTCGCCGCGCGAGACCGGCACCTCCTTGCGCAGCGCCAGCGCATTGAGCAGCAGCAGCACGGCGCCCGCATTGTTGTTGACGACGGTCGCGGCCTCCGCCCCGGTCAGTTCGCACAGCAGATCCTCGACATGGACGTCGCGGTCGCCGCGCTTCCCCGACGACAGGTCGTATTCCAGGTTGCTCGCCCCGCGCGCCGCATCGGCCATCGCGGCGATGGCGGCCTCGGCCAGCGGCGCACGGCCTAGATTGGTATGGAGCACGGTTCCCGTCAGGTTGAAGACCCGGCGCAGCGACGGCGCGGCCGCGCGCTCGAGGTTTGCCGCCGCGCTTTGCACGAAGGCATCGCCCGACACGTCGACGGCCGCGCCGGCCGCGATCGCCGCCCGCGCCGCCCTCAGC
>JAYOFO010000037.1:0-25517 GCA_038117265.1 Rhodospirillaceae bacterium | reverse complement strand
AAGGAGACGAGCGCGTTCCTGGGCAAGGCGATCGAACGCGGCATGGCCGAGGACGATTACTCGCTGCTCTACAAGGTGTTCGACGACGTCCGCGCGATGGAAGACTGACGAAGACCGGGCACCTCGGCAACCGCTAGCGGGCGAACACCTTCTAAAGAAGTTCAGTGGTCCGCTTTGCCGGGTCGTGGAGGATCGCGGCCTCTTCCTCCGCGAGATAGAGGAACAATCCGTGGAGCGCGCGCTCCAGGACATGCTGCGTCAGGTCCGCCTTCACGTCCGGCACCAGTGGAAACGACCGGTAGCGCGCGATCGCGCTGTCGTAGGCGCGGATCGCCCCGACCTCTGCGAGGCTGGCGTCGACGATCGGTGTCATCCGTTCGACGAGGGGCGAGGACATCGTCCGTTCGAGATAGGGATTCGCCGCATCGTCGGGACCGTCGAGCAGCTGCCGCACATCGTCCCAGGTCATCGTTTCGATCGCGTTCCAGAACAACGCCTGCGCTTCGGGCGCAGCCGCTTCGGCTGCCCGATTGAGACGCAGTTCTAGGTCGTCAACCATCGACGACAGCCCGACCCGCGCGAGTGTTGTCTGGACGGTGCGCAGACTGTCGGTGAGGGGGATGTGAATTCGCGGATCGTTGTTGAACCCGTCCAACGCACCGACTTTCCCCACGACACGTTCGGTTCCGACCCGCAGCGCCTCGCGCAGGCCCAAGACGATCTCACCATCGCTCAACGACGCAGAACCCGAACCGCTGCCCGGGATGCCGCGCAGGATTTCCGTCCCGCGTTTTAGAAAATCCATCTGCGCGGTCGCCGGCGCACCGGCCAGAACGATCAGGGCAGCCGCCGCAAAAACGGCTGCCGCGAGCCTTCTCACGATATGCATCGTCTTGCCTCCTGTCTGACAAGGTTCGCAACCCGATTTTCCGTACAGCATCCGCGGCACTACACGCGCGGCAGATACTCGAACAAATCGTCGCGAAAACGGCCCATCGCATCGTCGACGACGGGCCTCACCGCGGCGACGAATGCCGCGCGCTCGTCCTCGGTGAGCGCGATCAGCTCGTTGCCGGCCGCCTCCAGCTTCGCGCGGATGTCGTCGTCGTCCGCCGCCGCGAATCCGCGCTGGGCCGGCGTTGCGACCGCGAGCGCCGCCGCGACCGCCGCGCGCACCTCGTCGGGCCAGGCATCCCAGGTCGCCTTGTGGGCCAGCACCACCGCCGCCCCGAAGAAGTGGCCCGACAGGGTGATCCAGCGGTGGCTCTCGTGGATCGCGAAATTGTAGGTGTTGGTTAGCGGGTTCTCCTGGGCATCGACCCGCCCGTCGGCACACGCCGCCGGCAGCTCGGCCACGTCGATGGGCACCGGCTCGAAGCCCATGGCCGCGAAGCTCTTCTGGTGCAGCGCGCTGAGCAGGGTGCGGATCTTCAGCCCCCGGCAGTCGGCGGGCGTGCGGATCGGGCGCACGCCGTTGGAGAAATAGCGGAAGCCGTTGTCCCACCAGGCGACGATCCGGAAGTCCGTCGCCTCGGCCATCTTGTCGGCGATCAGCCGGCCCAGCGGGCCGTCCAGCATCGCATAGCCCTGCGCCCGGTCGCGGATCAGGAAGGGCAGGTCGAACAGCGCGATCTCGGGCACCCGGTCGGCGAGATAGCTCGACGAGAAATAGCAAAGCGTCGTCTCGCCCGTCGCCACCATGTCGAGCAGATCGGCAGCCTTGCGGCCCTGTGCGGTCACGTTGAGAACCTGTTCGAAGGCGACCCGGTCGCCCAGGGACTGTGCAAGCGAGGCACCGAACATCTCGACCGCCCGGCTGTGAACGGAGCGCGGGCCCTGATAGCCGCTGAAGACGATGTCGAACTCGGCCATGGCCATCTCCGCTCGGGCCGACCTAATGCACGCGGTCGGCGTCGCGCGCCGTCATCTCGGGATCGCCCTCGGCGATCAGCCCGTCGCGCACCTTGGGCATGGTCAGCGGGATGTTGGTCACCGGCAGCCCGTGGGTCGGCGCGATGATCGCGCAGCCGAGTTCGTCCATCAGCGCTTCGAGCTTGTCGACATAGATGTTCATGTCGGTGGTCGTCGTCCAGTACAGCGCGCGCTCGGCGAACACCGCGAGCACGTCTTCCAGGTCGAGCGACGTCGCCTCCTCGGCCACCAGCCCGCAATGGCCGTCCCAGTGATAGTGGCTATAGGCGAACCCGTCGCCGGGAAACAGGCAGTTCGCGCCCGTGTCGAAGCCCCACAGCGTGGTCCGCAGGTCGCGGATCACCGGCTCGACGGCGACCAGCTTGCGGCCGCCGAGATCGATCTCGTCGCCGACCTCCATCGGGAACAGCCGGTCGGCGTATTGCGGGAAGGCCAGATGATAGTCGGCCACGTCCCCATGCACGGTGATGTCGGGCCAGTTCTGGAACACCCGGCCCAGCCCGCCCGAGTGCGGCGTCTCCTGGTGGGTAATGAAGAGGTACTTCAGCGGGGCGCGATCGCCGTCGAGCAACTCGATCATCTGGCGCTCGATCTCGGGGAAATCCTTGGGGTGCCCGGTCTCGATCAGCATCGAGGCCTCGGTGCCGCACAGCAGGAAGGCCGCGTTGTAGGAATGGTACTCGCGCCCCTGGTACTCCTGCTCGAGGCAGTCGCCGAGCCAGAACACGCCGGGCGCGATCTCGCGGGGCAAGGGATTCGTGCTCGCCATGCGCCGTCTCCTAGCGTTCGAGGCCGCGCGGCACGTAGGCGGGCGCCACCTTGGTGCGGTCGAGCTGGTCGAGGACGTCGTCGAGCACCTCGAACTGCCGCTCGACATGGTGTCGCCCCCGCAGGATCGTGCCGTATCCCGGTGCGATGGTCTCGATGTCGAACGTCTCAAAGACCTCGGCGACCGCCTTGCGGATCGGCGCCATGTTCGCCCCCTCGATCCACCAGTAGCGCGTGTTCAGCAGGAACGATCGCACGAATGGCAGGTCGGTGACGTCGTCCTCCTCGTTGTCGCCCAGAAGCCAGGGTCCGTCCGCGCGGTCGCTCCAGACGTGGCTGAACATGTCCGACGAAAACAGGGTCTTGCTCGCCGCGTCATAGATCCAGCGCGTGCTGATCAGGCGGATCGGGGCGTTCAGCACATCGATGGTGCGCCCGGGGCCCAGTTCGACGCACGAATGGTCGCCGCGCCCGATGATCGTGGTCTCGAGCGACGGGTTGCGCTCTGCGCCGCGCAGGGTCTCGAACTCGATCCAGTCCTCGATGTCGGGGACGTTGGAGTAGCACTCGACGACGTTGAACCGCTTGGCGATGGGCATCGCGTTGCACACCGACATGAACTCGTTGATGCGCAGCGGGAACAGCGAAAGCGGCGTCTCCGGACCGAGAATCCCGGCGAGCTGCGACAGGATCTCGCGCTCGTGCACCGTGTAGCCGGTATCGAGCAGCATCGCCCGGTCGCCCTCCTTCAGGAGGTAGCAGTTCGAGACCGAGTGTCCGCGTGCACTGTGCGGGTAGGCGCTGACCTGACCGTTCAGTTCGAATGTGTTCTGCAGCGCATAAACCCTACCGGGCATGAGCTCCGTCGTGCTGCTGAAGGCCATCGTCGCGCTCCGCCCGAGGCGCTGGCGGGTGTGCCTACTGCGCCGCCACCGCCGACGGGTCGTTGCGAGGCAACGACACCGGCTCGCCGCGTTCGGCCGAGAGATCGGCCGCGACATAGACGTCCATTACGAGGCGTGCCTCGCCCGGCTTGACCAGAACCGGCCGGTCGAGCGCGATGGCCTCGATGAAGTCGTTGGTCTCCTGCGCCATCGGGCCGGCGAAGACATGGTCGACCGGCTCACCCGGCATCGACGACATCGGGTAGCGAATACCGTGGGCGGTCGTATTGAACTGCACTTCCTTGTGGGTGTTGTCGATGGTCAGCGTCCCGTCGGTGCCGACGATCTCGATCCAGCACTGCGAGTAGTTGGGATGCCCCAGCGGCAGGACCCAGCCCGCGCCGACGGTGATGGTCGTGCCGTCGTCCAGGGTGACCATGATCCACTGGTGGTCGGGCGTCTCGCTGGTGCGCTTGTAGAGCTTGCCGGCCTGCTGGGAATAGACCCGCACGGGTTTCCGCGGCTGCAGCGCCCACAGCAGGAAGTCGAGATCGTGGGTCGCCTCCATCGCCGCCGGCGACAGCTTGGTGCGCCCGGTGATCTTGTCGCCCAGCTCACGGGTCACGTTGCGGCTGACCAGGCAGGTTATCGGCTCGCCGATCGTGCCTTCCTTGAGCGCCTTGTTGATGTAGGCGAAGGGCGGGTTGAAGCGCTGCGAATAGCCGATCGTGAACTTCAGATTCTTTTTGGCCGCGATGCTGATCAGCTCGTCCGCCTCGAGCAGGCTGGTTGCCATCGGCTTTTCGACGAGGACGTGCTTGCCCGCCGAAAGCGCCGCCTTGGTCATCGGGTAGTGCAGGGCTTCAGGCGTGGTGGAAATGATGATCGCGTCGAGCTCGTCGTTGGCGATCAGTTCGTCCCAATTGTCGGTCGTGTAGGTCGGGTTGGTTTCCGCCGCGACCTCCTTCAGCCGGTCGGGCCGGATCTCGGCGAGATGCAGCTGATCCACCAGCGGATGACGCGCACAGGCGTTGGCGCGAATGCCGCCGCACCAGCCCGGACCGATGAGCCCGACATTGATCTGTTTCATGGTTTCCACCCCGTATCCGGGATTGCACGCGTCGACTCGACCGCCGCGATGCGCCGGGTTTCTCTTATATAAGACCGATGCGCACAATAGGGCGCAGGTCGGGGCTCCGCAATATGACGCCCGGGCAAATCTCCTTGCGGGCAGGTCTACACGGCGCGCATGGCGTGCGCCGGATCGGCGTTATTCGATCGGAAATTCAACCACGAAACGCGCACCCGCGACGCTGCCGTCGGGCGCTCGCCGGTTTTCGGCCCAGATGCGGCCGCCGGCCGCCTCGACGATCTGTCGGGAGATCGACAGACCCAGTCCGGAATGGGTTCCGAATTTCTCCCCGCGCCCGTTCGCCGTGTTCGTCGGTCGGTCCGAGTAGAAGCGCTTAAAGATCGATTCCAGGTTCTCCTCGGGAATTCCCGGCCCGATGTCATCGACGGTCACCTGCACCGTGGACCCGTCGCGGCGCGCCTGACGCGCGGCATGGACGACGATCCGCCCGCCCATCGGACTGAACGACTGGGCGTTGGCGATGATGTTGCGGAACACCTGGCCCAGCCGGTCCTCGAAGGCCCGCACGGTAAGATCGTCACCGGCCGCGATATCGAGGACAATGTCGTTCTCCGACGTGCTGTCCAGGATGTCGATCAGCGCAGCGAGCACGACGCGCAGGTCGACCATGGTCGGGGGATCGCGGCTGAGTTCGGCATCGAGGCGCGAGGCATCGGAGATGTCGCTGATCAGCCGGTCGAGCCGCGCCACGTCGTCGAGGATGATCGACATCAGCTTGCGCTGCTGCGCCGGGTCCTCGACCCGCGCCACCGTCTCGACGGCACTGCGCAGCGAGGTGAGCGGGTTCTTGATCTCGTGCGAAACGTCCGCGGCGAAACGCTCGATCGCATCCATCCGCGTCCACAGCGCCTCGGTCATCGCGCGCAGGTCGCGACCCAGTTCGCCGATCTCGTCGTCGCGACCGGCGAAGTCGGGAATCGTCGCATGGCGCCCGGCCCCGGTGCGCACGCGCTCGGTGGCGGCGGCGAGCCGCTTCAGCGGGCGTGCGATCGTCGCGGCCAGATAGACAGACAGCAGGATCGTCACGGCGAACGCGATGGCGAACACCTGAAGAATGTCGATCCGGATCGCGCGCATGGCGCGTTCGATCTCCTCGCCCCCCCGCGTCAGCATGATCGCGCCAACCACCTGGCGATAGCGCTGGATCGGAACGGCGACGGAGATGACCATGCCGCCGGTCTCGTGCCGGCGGACCGCCGCGCTCTGGAAGCCCGCCAGTGCCGCCGTCACCTCGCGATAGTCGCTCGCGCGCTGCGGCACGCGCTCCTGATAGACCGGCAACTCGCCCTGGCCGGGCAGCCAGTCGAGCAGCGCATCGAACCGGTCGCGCAACCAGAGCCAGGGAGCGAACCCTTCAGGCGGCGGCAGCGCGCGCACGCGAACGGAACCGCGCACATCGCTCAGCGCCTGGGTGTCGGTCACCAGAAAACCCCGCTCGCTGAACAGCCGGGCACGGTGCTGGGTCGGCTCGGTCAGCCGGCGCAGCATCAGGCTGGCGCGCACCGGGTCGACCTGCTGCCCGATTCCCGGCGCAACCAGAACCGCTCCGGCACCCACGGCGCCGGCAAAGACCTCGCCCTGGATGCGCAACGCCTCGATCTCGGAATCGATCAGGCTTTCCTGATACTGATCCAGGAAGAAGAACCCGCCGACGGGCACCGCGAGCACGAGCAGGTTGATCGCGAGGATGCGGCGGGTCAGCGACATGGACGGGCGTCGCCGACGCAGCCAGGCCCAGACCATGCGCGGTCCCGGCACGCGCGACCGGCGGCCCGCGGCCTCCTCGGACTGCCGGTTCGGTCCGGAGGACCGGTTCCCGGTGCGCGCATCGAGCGTCATGCTATCCCCCGACAGTCGGCCGCGCGGGCCGGGCCGCCGTCATGCGTTGGCGAATCAGCCGTCCTTGTAGCGATAGCCGATCCCGTAGAGCGTCTCGATCTGGCCGAACTCGGAATCGAACTCCTTGAACTTCTTGCGCAGCCGCTTGATGTGGCTGTCGATGGTCCGGTCGTCGACATAGATGTTCTCGCCATAGGCCGCGTCCATAAGCTGGTCGCGGCTCTTGACATGACCGGGACGCTGGGCGAGCGCCTCGAGGATCAGGAACTCGGTCACCGTGAGGGTGACGTCTGCACCGCGCCAGGTGCACATGTGCCGGCTCGGGTCCATCACCAGCTCGCCGCGGCGGATGACCGCCTCGCCGCCATCCTTAGGCGAACGCTCCGCCTCCGCGCGGCGCAGGATCGCGCGGATGCGCTCGATCAGGAGCCGCTGCGAAAAGGGCTTGGTGATGTAGTCATCCGCCCCCATGCGAAGGCCGAGGACCTCGTCGATCTCGTCGTCCTTGGAGGTGAGAAAGATGATCGGCATGCGCGACGACTTGCGCAGCTTGCCGAGAAGTTCCATCCCGTCCATTCGCGGCATCTTGATGTCGAGCACCGCCAGGTCGGCCGGCTGGGCGGTCAGCCCCTTCAGCGCCTCGTCGCCATCGGCGTAGGTGCTGACCTTGTATCCCTCGGCCTCGAGAGCCATCGAGATGGAGGTCAGGATGTTTCGGTCGTCGTCGACCAGTGCGATCGTCTGGGCCATGTCCGGAATCCTATTTGTCCGAGTTCGACGCGCCGCCGCGCGATGCGCCTCGACGTTCGGACACGTTCGGTGGCCATTATGGCGCATTTAGGGCTCCGTTTGGGCGGGTTTCCTACTTTTCGGCGTTGTTTTCGACGGGCGCGGGACAACAGGAAGGACCCGGGCAACGAAATCGTGACGGTCGTGCGACCGGTCGACGCATTGCCCCGGCGCGCCCGACGCCCTAAATCCGCCGCCATGGGATGGAAACTCAGGGCCAGCATCGTCGCACTCGTCACGCTCGTGTTCGCAATCGGAGCGTGGCTCACACTGCTCCGTGACGACCCGCCGGAGAGCTCGGTGGTCGGCGGTCTCGTGGTCAACGTGGATGTCGGCGGGCCCTTCGAACTCACCGATCACACCGGTGCGCGCGTCTCCGACACGGCGCTGCGGGGCGGCTACACGCTGCTCTATTTCGGCTACACCTTCTGTCCCGACGTGTGCCCGACGGAACTCGGCGGGATGGCGGCAACGATCGATGCGCTGGGCGAGGCGGGCGCCCGGGTCACGCCGGTGATGATCACCATCGATCCCGAACGCGACACGCCCGAGGTGCTGGCGGAATACGTGCCGCTGTTCCATGAGCGCCTGATCGGGTTGACGGGGACGGCGGAGGAAATCCGCGACGTGGCCACCCAGTTCCGTGTCTTCTACCAGCGATTCGATTCGAACCAGTATACGTACTATCTTATGGATCACTCGTCGTTCGTCTATCTGCTCGATCGCGAGGGGGACGTCGCCTCGATGTTCCGCTACGGGACTGCGCCCGAGGACATGGCAGCAGCGATCCGCCAAGTCATGGCCGCGCGCGGATAGCGGAGAAGCAGACAAACTTGGAGCCTGCAATGCGAACCCTTCCTTCTGTCCTCGGCGCTCTGACGATCCTCGCGGCCTCTGCGGCAGGCGCTCACGAAGAGAAGTCGGGCGGGTTCACAGTGCTCCACCCCTGGACCGCGGCGACGGACGGCGCGCAATCGGATGGTGCGGTGTACATGGTTATCCGCAATCGTTCCGGCCAGGCCGATCGGTTGGTTGGCGCCAGGTCGTCCGATGCCGGTTCCGCCCTGCTGCACGATCTTGTTGCCGACAATGCCCACAAGCGCATGGTTCCGGTCACGAAGATCGACATTCCCGACGGCGGGGAGACGCGACTCGAACCCGGCGGCCTGCATCTCATGCTGGTCGATCTGAAGGTGCCGCTCCTCGACGAGACGCTCACGCCGCTGACCCTGGTGTTCGAGAAGGCCGGCCCGATCGACATCGAGGTGGTCGTCCAGGAACCGTCCGGTGCCGCCGGGAGCGGTAACGGGCACAATATGAAGAACTGATCGCACCCCCTTGCGGTGTTCCCACCGTCCGCTAAGTTCCCCATCATGACCATCGACGACCGCGAGAAACCCGCTGGACCGCTCGTCCGGTGGATCATCCGTACGAACCGGACCGCCACGCTGTCGACCGTGGATTCGGAGACCGGTGGAACACCCTATGCCAGCCTCGTCCTGACGGCCTGCGGCCAGGACGGAAGCCCGTTGATGCTGCTGTCCGACCTCGCCCGCCACACCCGCAACTTCACGGCCGATCCCCGGGCATCGATGCTCTATGCGAAACACGGGGTCGAGGCCGTCAGCCAGTCGCGCGCTAGCGTGATTGGGCGGATCGAGGCTTGCGACGATGCGGCGCTGCGCGCGCGGTTCATGCGGCGCCACGCCAGCTCGCGCGATCACATGGCCTTCGCCGATTTCCGGCTCTACCGCATGGTCGCCGAAAGCGTCCATTTCATCGCCGGGTTCGGCCGGATCGAGACCCTGCCGGCCGACACGGTCATGCTGGACCCGGCCGAGACCGTCGCGTTGGCCGCGTCCGAGCAGGACATCGTCGACCACATGAACGCCGAGCATCGCGATGCGTTGTGCCTGTATGCGCACCACTATGCCGATCGCCCGGGTTTGGATTGGCAGATGACGGGAATCGATCCCGAAGGCTTCGACCTGACCCGGCACGATGCCGAGGCGCGCGTCGATTTCGCCGCGCCGGTTGCCGATGCCGAGACCGCCCGGGCGGAACTCGTCGCCCTGGCCAAAACCGCCCGCGCCGACCGAAATATGTGAGCGGACGCGCAATCGCGCATAAGTCGCATCGACGCTCTAGTAGATAATGATTATCATTCGCATATAATGACGGCCACCTGCCCCCACGGAGCGCGATGATGATCGACATGCACTGGGCCACCCCGCACCTGCACGCCGCACACGAGTTGACCTATTTCGAGCGCCTGGTCGTGCATGCGGTCCGGCAGTGGGCCAACGACCGGTCGCGATGGTGCGAGGTCGTTCTCGAACTGAACCGGGCATGGGGGCCGCGCCGCGCGACACTTTTGTCCAAGACGCTCGCGGACCTGTTCCATGAGATCGGCATCGCCGCACGGCGGACCATCCGGCTGTTCCCGCCGGTGTGCTGTCATGTCGGCTACGACGAACTCGCGCTGCTCAACCTTCTGGCGGCGCAGCAGCGCGGCGCGTCGATCCATGCGGAGGCGTTGCTGGCCTGGCTGGTGGATCCCCGGGGCCGAACCCGCATTCGCGGTCTGAGCGAAGAGGCCGCGCGCACGATCTTCGATGCCGGCTACGAGTTCCCGCTGCGCACGACCGAAGCGCCGGCGCGCACCGCGCAGAGGGCGCTGCGTATCGCAAGCTGACGTTCGTTTCAGAAGCCAGGGGCGGCGGTCGGCACGCCGCTCAGTCGTCGTTGCCCGACGGTGACGGGCCGCCGATCACCTCGACGGTCAGCGCAAGGGGGCCCTTGTCGCCCATGCGCGTGGTCACGCGGACGCGCGAATCGGCCTCCAGCATGCGCAGCCCCGACTGGGCCACCACCCGGCCCGACACGAAGACGTCCTGTCCGGAATCGTCGGGGACCACGAAGCCATAGCCCTTGTTGGGGTCGAAGAACTTGACCACGCCCTCGATCACCGGGGCGTCGGCATCGACCGACGCGGGCGCTTCCGCACCGCCGCCGTCGCTGATGCTGTGGATCACAGACACCATGGGTCCGCGCGGGCCCTGTTCGATCTCGCATTCGAGCTGCGCGCCGTCCTGCAGATCCTTCTGACCGGCCGCTTCGAGCACCGAAACGTGCACGAATGCATCCCCGGACCCGTTCGAAGGCTGAACGAATCCGTAGCCCTTGATGGGGTTGAACCATTTAACGGTGGCAGACACCCGATCGCCGCCGCCGTCGCCCGATGCACCTGTATCACTCATCGCTGGCGAATCCTGACGCACTCGGCATCGCGGACACTCCAACGGAGGCGGATCTACCTGAACCGGGTCCGTCGGACCGCGGTGCACATCAACGGCAAAAAGTTTAGCACAGGAATCCGGTTGGAAGACCAGCGAGAAAACACGCTGCCATGCTGCGTCGCAGCATGGAAGGCGTTGAAATCACGGGGGCTTTCGGGGTCAGGCGGCCTGTCCGGCGGCGTCGGCACCATCGGTCCCCGCGCCCTCGAGGATTGCGCCATCGACCGCGGCCTAGCTGAAATCCGTGCCGCGCAGGTCGGCCCCGGTGAGGTCGGCGCCCGAGAGGTTCACCGGCAGGCGGCGGCTTGCATCGATCACCAGCGGCCGCATGTTGCAGTCGCGAAGGTTCGCGCCGTTGAGACGTGCGTTTGAGAGGTTTGCGCCGCGCAGATCGGCCCCCTCGAGATGCGCGCCTTGGAGCATGACGCCGGACATGTCGAGGCCGTAGAACGTGGTCTCGCGCGCCTGCAACGCCGTCAGCTTGAGATGCGCCATCACGTTCAGCGGCCGCAGATCGACCCCCGACAGGTTGGCCGGCCGACCGCCCGCACCGTCGGTCTCGACAAACAGGATGTGTGCCTCCAGCTGGTCGGCGACCGGCGGGTCGACCTCGCGCATCGGCGTTCCCATGGGCTCGTCGGTAAGCACGTCCTCCAGACCGGTGCCGTACAGCAGGGCCTGGCTCAGATCGACCCCGGTCAGGACCGCGCCGGTGAAAGCGGCGCCTGTCAAATCCGCACCCGCCAGATCGCAGCCGTCCGGGTCGGCGCCCTTCAAATTGGCCTGCTTCAGGTTCGCGCGCACCAGCTTGCACTTGCGCAGGGTGGTACCGCTGAAGTCGGTGCGGACGGCGACCAGGCCTGAGAGATTCGCCCGCTCGAGGTTGGCATTGGAGAAGTTCGCGTCCGTGGCGTCGGCATCGTCGTCCGACGAATCGTGCACGCGCACCGTCAGGTTCCCGGAGATATCCTTGTCCGCGATCGCGCCCTCGGCATGTCGGCGTCGTAAGGGTCGGCGCCGCTCAGATCGGCACCCCTCACGCACACCCCGCGCAGATCGGTGCGGCGCATGTTGGCCTTCACGAACTTTGCCTGGCGCGTGTCGCAGCAGAAGAAGACGGCGGTTTCGACCGTCGTCTCCTGCCTTCGTCGCGGCGCATAGCTTAATGCGCCTCGTCCCAGCTGTCGCCCACGCCGGCGTCGGCGACCAGCGGGACGGCCATGTTGACGGCGGGCGCGGCGGCGCCCTCCATCACGTCGCGGACGGCCTCGATCAGCGTGTCGATCTCGCCCTCGGGCGCCTCGAACAGCAGCTCGTCGTGCACCTGCAGCAGCATCCGTGAGGCGAGGTTCTTCTTCGCCAGCGCGTCGGGCACGCGGATCATCGCGCGCTTGATGATGTCGGCGGCCGCGCCCTGGATCGGCGCGTTGATCGCCTGGCGCTCGGCGAAGCCGCGCACCGCCTGGTTCTTGTCCTTGATCCCCGACAGGTGGATGCGCCGGCCGAAGATCGTCTCGACGAAGCCGTTCTCGTAGGCGAAGGCCTTGGCCTCGTCCATATAGGCCCTGATGGCGGGGTAGCGCTCGAAATAGGCCTTGATATAGGCGCCCGCCTCCTCGCGCCCGATGCCCAGGTTGCGCGCCAGGCCGAAGGCCGAAATGCCGTAGATGATGCCGAAGTTGATCGCCTTGGCGTTGCGCCGGAGCATCGGGTCCATGCCCTCCAGCGGCACGCCGAAGACCTGGCTGGCGGTCATGGCATGGATGTCCTGGCCGTCCTGGAAGGCCGCGATCAGCGCCTCCTCGCCGGCCACGTGGGCGACGACCCGCAGCTCGACCTGGGAATAGTCGAGGGAGACCAGCTTGTTGCCGGCCTCGGCCACGAAGGCGGCGCGGATCTTCCGCCCTTCCTCGGTGCGCACGGGGATGTTCTGCAGGTTCGGGTCGGTCGACGACAGCCGGCCGGTCTGGGCGATGGCCATGCCGTAGGCGGTGTGGACGCGGCCCGTCTCGGGGTAGATCTGTTCCACCAGCGCGTCGGCATAGGTGGATTTGAGCTTCTGGACCTGGCGCCAGTCGAGCACGGCGCGCGGCAGCGCGTGGCCCTGGGCCGCCAGATCCTCGAGCACGTCGGCCGAGGTGGTGTAGGCGCCCGTCTTGCCCTTCTTGCCGCCCTCGATCCCCAGCTTGTCGAAGAGTATTTCGCCGAGCTGCTTGGGCGAGCCGACGTTGAACTCCTCGCCCGCCAGCTTCTGGGCCTCTTCCTCCAGGGTCGCCATGCGCTTGGCGAAGTCCTTCGACAGGTCGGACAGCACCTCGGCATCGGCCTTGATGCCCGCGCGCTCCATGTCGACGATGATAGGCACCAGCGGCCGCTCGATGGTCTCGTAGACCGTCGCCATGCGCTCGCCCACCAGCCGGCGCTTGAGCAGCGTGTGCAGGCGCCCCGTCACGTCGGCATCCTCGGCGGCATAGTCGCGGGCGGCCTCCAGCGGCACTTGCGCGAACCCGATCTGGTTCTTGCCCTTGCCGACCACGTCCTCGAAATGGATCGTGGCGTGCTCCAGGTGGCGCATCGACAGCTCGTCGAGCCCGTGCTTGTTGCGCCCGGCATCCAGCACATAGGAGAGCAGCATCGTGTCGTCGATGGCGGCGGGGGCGAGCGGTTTTTCTTTCGGCAGGTGTTTCTCCACGGCCCGCGCGAGCACCAGCAGGTCGTACTTGGCGTTGTGGCCGATCTTGAGGACCGAGGCGTCCTCGATCAGCGCCTTCAGCGGGGCCAGCGCCTTGTCGATCGGGATCTGCTTGAGGTCGCCCCCCAAACCATGGGACCCGGCCTGGCCGTTCACCTTGCCACCGCCCTTGCCCGCATCCCCCTTGGCCTCGATCGGATCGCCCAGCAGGTCGAGGTCCCCGCTCGCCGGCTCGACATGGCCGACGGGCACATAGCAGGCCCGGCCCGGCGCGAACGACAGGGAGAAGCCGACCAGCTCGGCCCGCATGGCGTTGAGCGAGGTCGTCTCGGTGTCGAAGGCGACCGTGCCGGCCGCGCGCGCCTCCTCGATCCAGGCGGCCAGGGTCGCCTCGTCCTGCACCAGCGCGTATTCGGCGTCGGCCGGCGCCTCGATCGCGGCGGCGGCCATTGTGTCGCCCACATCCATGATGCCGTCGGCGACGAACCGGCTTTCCACCCGCTGGGTCAGGGTGCGGAACTCCATCTCCTTGAGGAATTCGATCACCCGCCTGGGGTCGGGGTCCTTGAGCGCGAAATCGTCGATCCCGTGCGGGGTCTCGACATCGTCGCGCAGGCGTACCAGCTCGCGGCTGATGCGGGCCTGCTCGGCGAATTCGATCAGGTTCTGGCGCCGCTTGGGCTGCTTGATCTCCTCGGCCCGCGCCAGCAGCGTGTCGAGGTCGCCATATTCGTCGATCAGCTGGGCCGCGGTCTTGATGCCGATGCCGGGCACGCCGGGCACGTTGTCGGTGGAATCGCCGGCCAGCGACTGCACGTCGACCACCTTGTCGGGCCGGACGCCGAACTTGTCGACCACTTCGTCGGGCCCGATCACCACGTCCTTCATCGGGTCGAGCATGATCACGCCGTCGCGCACCAGCTGCATCAGGTCCTTGTCGGACGACACCACAACGGTCTCGATGCCGCGCGCGGCGGCCTCGCGCGCATAGGTGGCGATCAGATCGTCGGCCTCGAACCCCTCCATGCGGATCGCGGGCAGGCCGAACGCCTCGGTCGCCTCGTGGACCAGCGCGAACTGGGGCCGCAGCTCCTCGGGCGGATCGTCGCGGTTGGCCTTGTATTCAGAATAGATGTCGTTGCGGAAGTTCTTGCGCGCCGCATCGAAGATCACGGCCATGTAGTCGAACGCGCCGTCGGCATGCGCCCGGTCGATCAGCTTCAAAAGCATCGAGCAATAGCCGTTGACGGCGTTGGTGTAGACGCCGTCCGAGCGGCGGAACGCATCCAGCGGGCTCGAGTGGAACGCGCGGAAGATGAAGCCCGACCCGTCGATCAGGTAGAGCCGTGCGGGGACGTCGTCGCGCGCGGGCTTGTCGTCTGTCTTTCCGGCCATGGGCCAAGGTTTAGCGCAGAATGCCGCGCCGGGCGAGCCGCCGCGCAGGCCCCGCGGTGGATAGATAGGGTGGATCGATGGCGGCGCGCCGGAGGGCTCTAGAGCCCCTTGATGAACAGCACCATCTGCTGGCGGAAATCCTCGACGAAGGCGTGGCCGCCGCCGTCCGAGATCACGTCGATCCCGAGCCAGAACTTCACCCCGAAGGCGACCACCGCCAGCGGGATCGCCGCGACGATGGCGAACGCGCCGAGCGCCACCGCGTTGCCCGAGGTGGCGAGCGGATGGACTTTGCGGTCGGCCGCGCGGCGCGCGCGCGAGCGGCGCTCCCGGCCGATCAGCAGCACCACGTAGCGGCGCAGGAACGGGATTTTGAAGCGCAAATCGACCTCGTGCGCGCCCTTGTCGCGCGCCCCGAACGCCTTCTTGATCTCGTGCAGCTGCTCGTCGGTGAAGCTGTGCATCAGCGCAGGCGACATGTCCCGGAAGAAATCCTCCAGAAACGGTTCGTCGCCGGCCGGGTTGCCGCGGAACTGATGGACCTTGCCCATAACCCGCCGATCATCGCCGCGGAGGGTTAACGAACCGCCAATTCTGGTTCAAATACCGGGCATATCCGCGCGGTTTTGCGGGCGATACGGCGCCCGGCGCCGGCGCGGAGCTATTTCGGCGGCCAGTCGTCGCTGGGCATCAGGTCGAGCTGGGTGCCCCAGCCCGGCAGCGCCTCGAAGCGCTTCCGCCAGGCCGCGAAATTGGGGAAGTCGGCGGGGTCGTAGCCCGCGTCTTCGAAGAAGCTCGCGACGGGATAGCACGAGATGTCGCCGATGGTCGGCCGCCCGCAGGCCAGCCATTCGTTCGCGCCCAGGTGGGGTTCGATGATCCCGAGCCCGCGGTCGGACACCTTCCTGAAATACTCGAAGATGGGGGTGTCGGCGCCGCCGCCGAACAGCCGCTCGAAGCGCAGCCGCGCCAGCCCGTAGGAGAAGAAATCGACCGAGAAGCCGACCCAGTCGCCGATCCGCGCCTCCTCCTCCCAGCCGTCCGGGCCGAACCGGCCGGTCTGTTCGGCCAGGTAGCGCAGCGTGTCGAAGCTCTGGCGGATCACCAGGTCGCCATGCACCAGGGTCGGCACCTTTCCGTTCTGGTTCACCCGCAGGTATTCCGGCTTCAGGTTCGAGCCGTCCATCAGGTCCACGAGCACGAAGTCGTAGGCGGTGCTCGTCATCGCCAGCATCAGCGCCGTCTTGTAGGCGTTGCCCGAGCGCGGATGTCCGTAGAGCGTGTAGTCGGCCATGTCGTCCCCTCCCGCCGTATCGGCGCCTAGAGTTTCGGCCGTTCGCGGCGCCAGAACAAGCGGCCGCGCGCGCTGCGCGCCAGCTTGAAACCCAGCTTCTCCAGCGTGCGGGCCGAGGCCAGATTGTCCTCGGCACAGTCGGCCGTGACGGCGCCGGTCGCGGAATCGTGGAACGCCCAGGCAACCAGCGCCCCGCAGCCCTCGGCCGTAAGCCCGCGGCGGCGGTGCGCCGGGACGATCTGGTAGCCCAGCTCCACCTCGCCCGCCGCGTTGGGCGGCCCGGTGAAGGTCGCCGCGCCGACCACCATGCGCTCGGGCTTGTAGACGAACAGCCACAGCCCCCAGCCCGCCGGATCGAGCGGGGCGGTGGCGCCGAGCGCAGTGTTAGCCGCATCGTCGAGGCGCTGGGCGAACGCCGGCAGCTTGCCGGCCAGATCAGCGTCGGGGAAGTCGCGGTGCAGGAGGCCGCCGGCCAGCTCGCCTGCGGCCCGGCGGTCAGCGAGCAGCGCGCGCGCCAGGTCGCGCCCGACGGGCACGAGGCGCATCCGGCGGGTCTCGATCGGGGCGGGCAGGCCCGCCATCCGTGCGGTCGCTGGCGGCGTGGTCAATGACCCGCGTGGGCGGGCGCGTCGGCCGACAATTCGAACCGCCGCCCGCAATAGGGGCAGTCGATCGCCGGCTTGTCGCCCATGTTCAGGAACACGCGCGGGTGTCCCAGCGGGCCGTTGCCGCCGTCGCACGCGATCTCGCGGCTCTCGACGGTGATGGTTTCGGGCGGCTGCATCTTCGGCGGGCTCCGGCAGACGGGGACGACGCGGCGCCCCGCGGTTGTACACCGGACGCCAACGCCATAAATAGGCGAAGCGCATTCCCGCCTCAACAGGTTCCGAACAGGTTTCGACCGCCCGCCATGACCGCGCCCGCCGCCACATTCACGCCGCCGCCCGCCGGCGCGGACCTGCCCGACCTGGCGATCCGCGCGCGCGGCGTCGACAAGGTGTATCGCGGCGACGGCGGCGAAGCCGTGCACGCCCTCAAGGCGATAGACCTGGACGTGCCGCGCGGCGGCATCTTCGGCCTGCTCGGCCCGAACGGTGCCGGTAAGTCGACCTTCATCAACATCCTCGCGGGCCTGGTGGTGAAGACCGCGGGCACAGCCGAGGTCTGGGGTATCGACATCGACCGCCAGCCGCGGCTCGCCCGCGCCGCGATCGGCGTGGTGCCTCAGGAGCTTAACCTCGACGCCTTCTTCAGCCCGCGCGAGATGCTGGAGGTGCAGGCCGGCTTCTATGGCGTGCCGCCGGCCGAGCGGCGGACGAACGAGATCCTCGAGCGGGTCGGGCTGGCCGACAAGTCGAGGGCCTATTCGCGCTCGCTGTCGGGCGGCATGCGCCGGCGCCTGCTGATCGCCAAGGCGCTGGTCCACAACCCGCCTGTCCTCGTGCTCGACGAGCCCACCGCCGGCGTCGACATCGAGCTGCGCCAGTCGCTCTGGGCCTTCGTGCGCGAACTCAACGCCAACGGCACGACCGTGGTGCTCACCACCCACTACCTCGAAGAGGCCGAGGAGCTGTGTGACCGCATCGCTATCATCAACCATGGCGAGGTGATCGCGTGCGACGACACCCGCGCGCTGGTCCGGCGCCTCGACAACAAGGAACTGCGCATCCACGTGGCCGAGCCGCTCGACACCATCCCCGGCGCGCTGACCCGCTTCACCGTCGAGCAGCGCGACCCGAACATCCTGGTGTTCCGCTATCGCACCCGCGACACCCAGGTCCGGGAAATCCTCGATGCGGTTGGCGCTGCCGGCCTGACGGTGGCCGACCTGGCGACCGAGGAGCCCGACCTGGAGGATATCTTCCTCGAACTGACGCGGGGCACCCCCCGGACCGCATGAACCGCACCCGCACCCTCCTCCTCGCCCTCGCGGTGCTGCTCGCCGCGTGCGCGCCGCGCGTGCAGGATCCGGGACCCCGAGCCGAGAACCCCATGCCGCCCCGCCTGACCGAATCCAGCTACACCGCCGCCGACGGCACCGCGCTGCCGCTGCGCCGCTGGGCGCCCGCCACGACCCCGCGAGCGATCCTGCTCGCGCTGCACGGCTTCAACGACTATTCCAACGCCTTCGACGCGGTCGGCCGGCAACTCGCCGCGCACGGCATCCTGACCCTGGCCTACGACCAGCGCGGCTTCGGGGCGGCGCCCGATCCGGGAATCTGGCCCGGCGAGGCAATGCTGGCCGCCGACGCGCACGGCGCCGTGGCGGCGGTTCGCGACGCCTTTCCCGCGCTTCCGGTCTATGCGATGGGCGAGAGCATGGGCGGCGCGGTGCTGATGACCGCCTGGGGCACCGCACCGCTGGACGTCGACGGGCTGATCCTCGTCGCACCAGCGGTGTGGGGCCGGGTGACGATGCCCTTCTACCAGACCGCCAGCCTGTGGATGTTCGCCCACACGATGCCGTGGCTGCCGCTGACCGGCGAGGGCATCAAGCGCCACCCGTCCGACAACATCGAGATGCTGCGCGCACTGGCCAACGATCCGCTGGTGCTCAAGAGCACCCGCGTCGACGCGATCTGGGGGATCGTCAACCTTATGGACGCGGCGCTGGACGCCGCGGCGCGCTTCGATGCCCCGGCGCTGCTGCTGTACGGCGCCAACGACGACATCGTGCCGCCGGGCGCCTCGCGGCGCATGCTCGAGCGCCTGCCCGCGGCCACCAATGGCGGTCGCCGCATCGCGGTCTACGAGGACGGCTACCACATGCTGTTGCGCGACCTGCAGGGCGAGACCGTGCTGCGCGACCTGCTGAGCTGGATCGACGACCCCGCGGCGGCGCTTCCGTCGGGGGCGGACCGGGGCGATCCGCTGGCGAAGCTCGCGGAGCGCTGACTCAGTCCCCGTCCTTCGCCTTGAGGTCGAGCGAGGCCGAATTCATGCAATAGCGCAGCCCCGTCGGCGGCGGCCCGTCGGGAAACACATGCCCGAGATGGGCGTCGCAGCGCGCGCAGACCACCTCGTTGCGGATCATCCCGTGGCTGCGGTCGACATGGGTCTCGACCGCATCGTCCGAGACCGGTTTCCAGAAGCTGGGCCAACCGCTCCCGGAATCGTACTTCTCGTCCGAGCGGAACAGGGACGCCCCGCAGCACACGCAGTGAAACACGCCGGGATCCTTCGAAACGTTGTATTTGCCCGTGAACGCCGGCTCCGTCCCCGCCTGGCGGGTGATCCGATACTGTTCGGGCGTCAGCTGGGCGCGCCACTCCTCTTCCGACTTTTCGAGCTTTTCGCGTCCTTCGTCCGCCATCGGCGCATCTCCCTGTTGAATCGCAATCTGAGAGTCCGTTTCGCAGTTAATATGGTCGCATAGTGCGACACGGGCAACGCGCGCATCCTTGACCTGTACCCGTTTTGGCGCAATTGTCCGCCCGCAGCGCGCCCGTAGCTCAGTTGGATAGAGTGTCGGCCTCCGAAGCCGAAGGTCACAGGTTCGAATCCTGTCGGGCGCGCCATTTTTCTCTGGCCCGCCGCTTGCAACATTCCGGTCGTGCAGTGATGCCCGTCACAGCATGGACACGAAGGACCGTTAACACTTTTACACAGCCGAACCGCTGGTATTATGATGTGTAGTCGGGGGATCGGCGCTCTTCGGAGCACAGTCAGTCGTGTCATCGAGGGCACACGGAACGGAAACTAACTGGCGAGCTAATCCAATAAATGGTCTCTTTCGCAATATCCACACCACCGTCCTGACGATCGCCTTCGCGGCAGTCCTCGTCGCGATCGCCGCCACCGGCTCGACCGCACAGGTCACCCAGCTTTTGTTCGAGGATCGGGCTGCCGACACCAAGGAAGGCTCCCTGTTCGAGGCGAAGGGACGGTTCGAAATCCGCTGGACGGCGACCGGCGGTCAGTTCCTGGTCAAGTTGATCGACCAGAACGGCATCGAACTGATCTCGAGCGCGCCGCAGACCCGCGAGGGCGACGAGGCGGCACCGATGACCGGAAAGCTGCCGTTCGCGGGTCCGGGCACCTTCAAGGCGGTGACCCAGGCCTCGGGTCCCTGGCACGTCCGCATCGTCTCGTTCGAATAGACGTCGTCACCGTCCGTTCCACGCATGCGCGCCGCGCCGGCTCGATAGCCGGGGCGGCGCTTGCGCGTTTGCCCCGAAAAGACCCCGGGCCCGCCTCCGTCGCGGCCGATTCCGGCTCGACAATCGAACTTGCAGCCACGCAAATCGCGAAATGACGGGCGCCCGCGCGCCCAACATGCGATAAGATGCCTGCTGAGCGAATGTCAATGATCGAGCCGGTGCGCACATCCGCGCCCGACCGCCGGAAAAGCCCGCAATGAACGAGACCGTTACCCCCACCCAGAAGCCGGCGCGCAGCCTCGGGGAGATTCCGCCCGTCCCTACCCCCGGCGCCCCGCCGCGCCCCAAGGTCGAGCCGAGCCCGCAGCGCAGCGTCGGCGCACGCCTGACGATCGGCCCCGGCGTCGACCTGAAGGGCGATGTGGGAAGCTGCGACACCATGGTGGTCGAGGGAAATGTCGAGGCCACGCTGGTCGGCGAGGTGCTCGAGATCTCCGAAGGCGGCCGATTCAAGGGCACGGCCAAGGTGTCCGAGGCAGAGATCCAGGGCCATTTCGAGGGGGATCTGGCGGTCTCGGGCGCGCTGCGCGTGCGCGCCGGCGGCCATGTCACCGGCACCATCAAGTACGGCCGGATCGAGGTCGAGGCCGGCGGCGAGATCGCCGGTTCGATCAGTCACGACGAGAACGCGCCGAATGCACGGCCCATGTCGCCAGGAGGGTTGCCCCCGCGTTCTTAAAACGGTGCGTGCGGCGAAACCGCACAGAATCGCCGTGCATCGATTGACTCTGCGGGACGCGATTCCTACATTCCCGCCATCTTCGAAAATCCGGTCCCGGTCGCTGCGGCGATGCGCGGCCGTTTCCGAGCGAGCAAGACCGAGCGGGTAGCGCGCACGCCGCGCCATCGCCGTTTGCTCGTACCATTGCCACCGCCGCGCGCGTCCCTCCCGGGATGGCGCGCGGACCAGAAACGGAGTGTTTGAATGGCCGACGAAAAGCTTCCCATCGCAATCCTCGCCGCCGCAGGTTTCGCCGAAACCACGTTCACCGACACGCAGAAGTTCCTGCTGGCGAAAGGCCGGAAGGTGAAGGTCATCTCGCCCGACGGCGGTCTCGTCCAGGGATGGCACGACGGCGCTTGGGGGCACCATTTTATGGCCGACGAGAAGATCGCCGACGCGCTGGCCGCCGACTACAGCGCCCTGATCATGCCCGACGGCAAGAACAGCGCCCACACGCTCGCCGAGAATGTGCACACCAAGCGGCTGATCGCCGCCTTCGTGTCGGCCGATGCGCCGGTGCTCGCGATCGGCGAGGCGATCGACCTTCTTGTCAAGGCCGAGATCGCTGCCGGCCGGCGCCTTGCCGGCAGTGCCGAACAGAGTTCGGAGCTGATCCGCGCCGGCGCCGATTGGGCAGGCGACGCCACGCTCGCCACCGACGGACGCCTGATCACCGCGACGCCCGCGGCCAGCTCGAACGAGCGCCTCAACACGTTCCTCGAACTGGTCGACGACGAGAGCGTTCCCCAGGCCGCCTGATCCGGCCTGACCACGATTTCCGCGAACGCCCGGCCCAAGGCCGGGCGTTTCGCTATGCAGGCCGTGAAAAGCTCGCGAGCAGGCTTGCGACCGGCGCGCCATACTCCTCGCGCAGGGTCGTCGCACGGATGTCCGCATCGACGAGGCCAGCTTCGGCGCCCGCGCGTGCAATATACACCGCGGAATGGCGGAAGCGCCCGGTCTGGGCGAGTTCCCAATCCCCGGCATCGTCCGGCGCGGCCTCGAAGGTTGCGATGAAGACCCCGCCCGGCGCGAGCACCCGGCGCACCTAGGCGAACAGACCCTCGATCGCCCCGATATAGACCAGCACATCGACCGCGACGACGGCATCGGCGCGCGCCTCGGGCATGGCCGCGAGCGCCGTCACCAGATCGTCCTCGACCAGCGCGTCATAGATGTTGCGGTCGCGCGCACGCGCGAGCATCTCGTGCGACAGGTCGACGCCGGTCAGCGAACGACACTGGCCGGCGAGCGCCACCCCGAAAAGCCCGGTGCCGCAGCCCAGATCGACCACGTGCCCGACACCGCCGGGCCGCAGTTCCGCGAGGCGGGCGGCGACCTGTGCCGGACCGGTGTATTTCAGGTTTCCGGTCAGGTGGCTGTCGAAATGATCGGCGTACCAGTGGAAGAACGCCTCGATATAGTCGCGCGGCGCGGCGCGGCATCGGGCGAGGCATCGGCGCCGAGCGCGGCGATCATGTAGGCCGGTCCGTTGCGGTCGGGCGCGATCTCCCGGCAACGCGCGTAGTGGGCGAGCGCCTTGTCCCGCGCCCCGCGCTGGCCATGGAACTCGCCGAGCAGGCAATGGGCGCTCAGGCAGTCCGGATCGAGTGCCAGCGCGCGTTCGAAGCACGTCTCGGCGCGCCTCTCGTCGCCATGAAACAGCAGCGAGGCCCCGACCTCGGCTGTGTGATCCGCCTCGATCGCATCGGCGCGGCGCGCGGCGTCCGCCGCCTCGGCACCCTGTCCAAGCATGTCCAGTGCCCGCGCATACAGGCGCCAGCCCGCGACATGTTCGGAATTCTCCTCGAGCATGCGTTCGAGAATCGCGGCGGCCGCATCGGCAGTGCCTCCGGCAAGGAGGCGTTCGGCCTGGAAGAAATCGTCGGCTGGCATGGCCCGATTATGACATGCGGATACCCGACCGGCGGAATTCGGTCAGCAGTGCTTGCCGCCGCCCTTGCCGCCCGGTGGCGGACACGGGGAGGGCAGCACCTTGGCGTTGGCGCTGCGGTCGAGGCGAACGATCGTCGGCGCCGCATAGGCCACGCCCGCAGCCAGGCCCAACCGCGCCAGCGCGCGCCGGCGGTCGAGTTTTCCGTTTTCGGAATTCTTTTCGTTCTTCATTGTCCCCTCAAAACGACGACACGGTAACGACGTATTCGGACCGACACAAACGAACCCGCGCGACGGCGCGCAAACGGCGATTCGATGTTCAGAAACGCGGAGTTGGAACTACTTGCACCACGGAGCGCCGCCGCCCTTGGAGCCGGGCGGCGGACACGGGGTGGGAAGCACCTTAGCATTCGCGCTGCGGTTGAGCCGGACGATGGTCGGCGCCGCATAGGCGATACCGGCCGCAAGCCCGAGACGCGCGAGCGCCTTGCGACGGCTCATGGCACCGGAGATTCGATTCGCGTCGGTGGTTTTGTCTACCATGTC
The DNA here is from genome assembly GCA_038117265.1 of Rhodospirillaceae bacterium. Classification (GTDB taxonomy): domain Bacteria; phylum Pseudomonadota; class Alphaproteobacteria; order UBA6615; family UBA6615; genus JAYPUG01. Next base: position 2,146 of record JAYOFO010000037.1, on the reverse strand, counting down.
TCCTGCTTGCGGAGGGCCGCAGGCCCGTTCCGTCCGTTAACGATCCTCCCCGACCGATAAGCACACAATATATCGTGGCCACGACGCCACGCAACAAGCGCTAATATAGAAACCTTATTCTTAACAGCACCTTATCCATATGTCGGATGCATACGAAAACACCCCCCAGCCTCTCGACCCGGTCGACCCGACCGCGCGGACGACACGCGGCGTGTGCCGGTACATGGCCAATCTGGGCTATGCGGTCCTGACCGAATTCTCGCTGGCGAACGGCCGGCGCGCGGACGTGATCGGTCTGGCGGACGACGGAAGCTTCGCGATCGTCGAGGTCAAGGTCAGCGTCGCCGACTTCCGCGCCGACGCGAAATGGCCGGAATACGAGGATTTCTGCGACCGGCTTTATTTCGCCGTGCCGCCCGAGTTCCCGGCCGAGCTGATTCCCGACCGCCCCGGCCTGATCGTCGCCGATGCATGGGGTGCGGAAGAGATGCGCACCGCGCCCAACACCGGCCTGCATGCGAGCCGGCGCAAGGCGCTGACCCTGCGCTTCGCGCGGGCCGCCGCCGAGCGTCACCAGCGGCTCGTCGATCCGCGCGTGTGACCGGGGAGGGTCTAGCGTGCCAGGCGCGCGATCGTCGCGGTGGTCGAGAACCCGTCGACCAGCTCGGCCAGGACCACCCGGCCCCCGTACCCGGTCACGAATTCGCCGCCCACCACATCGGCACGCGCATAGTCGGCGCCCTTGACCAGGACATCGGGCCGCAGCGCCTCGATCAGGGCCATCGGCGTGTCCTCGGCGAACAGCACGACGGCATCGACTCCGACAAGCGAGGCGATCACCCGCGCGCGCGCATCCTCGGGCTGTACCGGCCGGCCGTCGCCCTTAAGCCGGCGAACCGAGGCATCGTCGTTGAGCGCGACCACGAGCCGGTCGCAGGCCGCGCTGGCCTGTTCGATCAGCGAGATATGGCCGGGATGCACCAGATCGAAGCAGCCATTGGTGAAACCGACCGCGAGCCCGCGGGCGCGCCACTGGGCCACCCGGTCGAGCAACTGCTCGCGGCGCATGAACTTCGCTCCGAGCCCGCCGGTCGCGCCCAGCGCATCGGCCAATTCCTCGGACCGCACGACGGCCGTGCCGACCTTGCCGACGACGATGCCCGCCGCGACGTTGGCGAGTTGCGCCGCATCGACCAGCGCCATTCCTGCCGCCAGACCGGCGGCGACGGTCGCCACGACGGTGTCGCCCGCACCCGACACGTCGAACACCTCGCGCGCCAGCGCCGACAGGTGGACCTCGGCATCGTCTGTCACCACCGTCATGCCGTCGGGCCCGCGCGTCGCGATCACGGCACCGACGCCGCACACCGCGATCAGGCTGCGGGCCGCCGCCGCCACCGCCGCGTCGGAATCGACGGGCATCCGGGTCGCCTCGGCAAGTTCGCGACGGTTGGGAGTCAGAACATCGGCGCCGCGGTAACGTCCGTAATCGGTGCCCTTCGGGTCGACGACGACCGGGACGCCGGTGCGGCGCGCAGCCGCGATCGCACGGGCAATCACGTCGTCGGTCAGGACGCCCTTGCCGTAGTCCGACAGAACGAGCGCGCCGAAACCGTTGCCGGCGAGCGCCGCTTCCAGCTGGCCCACCAGATCGGACAGGACGGCATCCGACAACGCCTCCGTTCGCTCCTCGTCGGTCCGCAGGAGCTGCTGGCTGCCCGCGATGAAGCGGGTCTTCACCGTCGTCGGCCGGCCCGGATCGGTCACCAGCGACAGGCTGACCGCCGCGTCCGTCACAAACACCGCGCGCGCCTCCGCGCCTGCCGCATCGTCTCCCAGCGCGCCGAACAGGCGTGTGGCGGCACCCAGCGCCGTCAGATTGTGCGCGACGTTGCCTGCACCGCCCACGGCCACCGCTTCGCGCGAAATGTGCAGCACCGGGATCGGGGCCTCCGGCGAGATCCGTTCGACATCGCCGTAGACGAAGCGGTCGAGCATCACATCGCCGACGCACACGACGTTCGAGGATGCGAGCCGTTCCAGCCAGTCGATCAGTCTGGGATTGCTGTTCATCGTGCCCCTAATACCAGTTGGACGGGCAGCCCGTCATCCGGCGCCGTGTCCCGCAACGTCGCCGGCAGGCCCG